>NZ_LJHO01000030.1:0-11731 GCF_001295765.1 Novosphingobium sp. AAP1
CCTAGGACCGATCGACATTCAGCGTAGCCAGATCATTGCGGCGGCGAGGAACGCGAAGCCGGTGAAGTGGATTGTGCGTCGCTCGTAGCGGGTGGCGAACCGACGGAAGTGTTTGAGGCGGTTGAAGCATCGTTCGATGCGGTTGCGCTGCTTGTAGACGATAGCGTCATGCGGGATTGCGATCTTGCGGGTGCGGTTTGAAGGGATGACGGCTTCGGCGCCGATCCCGGCGATGATAGTGCGCAAGGCATTGCTGTCATAGGCTTTGTCGGCCAGCACGGCATCGCCCGCCTGTCCTTCGAGCAGGGCGTGCGCCTGCGTGACATCGCCTACCTGGCCGGCAGTGACGATGAAGCGTAGCGGTCGGCCAAGCGCGTCGGTAAGCATGTGGATCTTGGTGGTCAATCCACCTCGGGAACGCCCCAGCGCCTGATCTTTCGCCCCCCTTTTCCGCTCGCTGCCTGCTGGTGCGCACGGACGATGGTGCTGTCGAGCATCAGATATTTGTTATCTCGGTCCACGGTCAGGGCCTCGAAAACCCTTTCCCACACACCGGCATGGCACCAGCGACTGAAGCGACGATGCACCGTTTTCCATCTGCCATAGCGTTCCGGCAGATCACGCCAATGCGCACCCGATCGCAGAACCCACAGACAGCCATTCACAAACAATCGGTTATCCGAGCCAGTCCGGCCTGGATCGCCCAACTTGCCAGGCAGCAAGGGCGCAACCTTTATCCATTGCGCCTCGCTCAACTCATATCGCTTCACACCCATCCGTAGTCTCCGCTGAAATCGCGGAACCCTATGAATCAGCACTTACGTCTTTTGGGAATCCTGAATGTCGATCGGTCCTAGGCTGGTGGCTAGCTGCCATTCCGCTTATCGGGTGACGGCGAACATCTGCCGCAGCATGGATGACACGTCCTCATCCCGGTCAGTCCGCACCGGAAGCTCCATTCGATCCCGAACGACGCTCGTCAGATAGTCGGCAATCTGCTCGACCGGTGCATCAGCTTTAAGCATTTTCAGCACTCGAGACGCGTACATGTCGTACTCGTCCGCAGCCTCTTCGATACCCCGCACTCCGATAGGGTCCCAAGCCCAGTGCAGGGCAATCTGGATAATTCGTAGGCTGGTGTCGTCACTCATCACCCAACCCTACGACCTATGCCGAAGGTCTGAAAGTGGGCGCGGGCCGCCCATCTGCGCATC
Source organism: Novosphingobium sp. AAP1 (assembly GCF_001295765.1). Taxonomy (NCBI): domain Bacteria; kingdom Pseudomonadati; phylum Pseudomonadota; class Alphaproteobacteria; order Sphingomonadales; family Sphingomonadaceae; genus Novosphingobium; species Novosphingobium sp. AAP1. The sequence goes on from NZ_LJHO01000030.1 coordinate 1,215, forward strand.
GCGGCGCGATCCGCCCTAATTCCGGTCGTTCAGAGTCGCCGGCAGAGCCGTCGGAACCGGCCATAGGTTCACACGGCGAAAATTAGCAACGGACGACCGGTCCCATTGTCACGCGCTACCATGTGATCAGCGACGGAAGCGGGGGAGCGAACGTCAGCGCTTCCGCCGGCAGCCGGGTTCCATGGGTCGACGATTGCCGCCTCAAAAGGGGACGTTGCAGGGCCTGTTGGCCGTCCGCCGGCCGTCTGGTCAGCGGACGGGATATCGGCCAGGCGTCACCCTGAATTGCCTGGTAAAAGCCGTGCTGAAAGCGGCGACGCTCTGGTATCCGCAATCCATTGCTGCTTCGGTGACGTTGGCGCCGGACGACATGCGGGCGATTGCATGCAACAGACGCGCTTTTTGTCGCCACGCCTCGATGGTCAGCCCGGTCTCGCGCGGGAACAATCGTTGCAGTGTGCGTAGGCTGGCTCCCGTCATTTCGGCAAGCTCACTCATGTCCCGCCCGTCAGCAGGCATATTCCGCACATGTTCCGCCAGCCGACGCGCGCGGGCATCCCTGGGCATTGGCAGGTTGAGGTCCTGCGGTCTCGCCTTGAGCAGCAGGTCGATGAGCAGTCCCGCGATCCGGTCATGCTCCGGACGCTCAAAGGCTAGCATGCCGATCGTGATAATGTGGAGGATGAGTTCGCGCAGCAGCGGCGTCACTTCGAGCACCGCCGGCACAGAAGGGAGGTGCGCAGCGCGACTGTTCGCGATGTAAAGCGTGCGCATCGCCACCTCACCGCTGATTGCGATGCCATGCTGAAAGCCGGCGGGTAGCCAGACCGCCCGTGTCGGGGGCACCATCCACAGCATGTCGTCGGTGGTGACGTGCATCAACCCGGAACTGGCGAAGATGAGCTGGCCCCAACGGTGTCGATGCACGCCGACCAGCGCGCCGGTACGAAAGGTCGCTGCCAGCGACCGGACGTCGAAACCATCGCTGGTCAATCGAAGACTCCGGCATCATATTGCATCGCGCCGACAAGGTTGCCCTCAGTGTCCTCGAAATAAATGAGTTCGCCGACGCCTTCGATCCGGTAGGGCTGCATCAATATCCTGCCACCGCCTGCTTCGATGGCGGTTATGGTCGCCTTCAAATCCTCGACGCCGAAACTCGGTTCGAAGCTCGTCGCCGGGCGTCCTGCGGTGATATCGCGCCGTTCCTGCAATGCACCAAGCAGGCCGCTACCGGCATTTCTGATCTGGTAGTAATCGGGCGGTCCCCATGGGCTGAAACTCCATCCGAACACCCCTTCGTAAAATTGTCGAGCACGCTGAACATCGTCGGCGTTGATGGCGAAATGGCGGAAGGTGGCTGGCACGGGTGATCCTCCGTTTGTGGAAGGCTCTACCCATAGCAGCAACCACTTTGGCGCGCATTCGTTAGAATGACAAATATAGCCTATCATGCGACAGGTTCGCGCGAGTTCGACACCGTGATGCAGGGCGGCCGAAAACCAGTTAGTGGCCATTTGTGGATTATCGCAATCGGCTTGGCGATGCCCGCCGCAATTACTGACGACCCTCCCCATCAATAGGCCCGTCAAAACCCGCCGCTAATTTATCCAGAAAGTTAGCACGTGAATGGGGATCCTGGGGTTTTGATACCGCTCCAGCGGAAATACCGAACGAAGGATTTTTCCCACCGCTTTGCGGCCCATATACCCTCGGCCCGCCACGCGCTCGGTTCAATCTGTCTGAATACCTTGAACGCGACAGTGGCGCTTGACTCTTAAGTCTACATATGTTGCAAAAAGGAATGAAGCGAACACGCCGACCCTCTCATCAAATGCTTACGTTGCTGCAATCACTCGCGGCGCAGGCGCCCGACTGGTGGCACGGATATGAACTGATGAAGGCCACCGGCTTGGCGTCCGGGACCATCTACCCTTTGCTGATGCGGATGACCGACCAAGGCCTGGTTGAGGCCGAGTGGCGCGCGGCGGAAGCCCCTGGGCGCCCACCGCGGCACGTCTATCGCTTGACCGCTACCGGGCTACGCCTGGCGCACGAACATGCCAAGGGCGAGAATGCGCCGTGCGGCGCGCCGTCTTTAGCGTGAGGGCAAAGCTCGCCCGACTGGTGCTTGCGCTGGCTGTCCAGAGCCTCGGCACGCGTCATCGCCCTTGGGCGCAGGCGATGTGCGCCGAGTTCGCCCTGGCCCAGGCAGACGGGACAGCACTGCGCTTCTCAAGTGGCTGTCTGCTGGCGGCCTGGCGCATGCTGCCCCATCACAGCGAAGGGCGTTTCGCGCTGGCTAGCTATGCGCTTTGCCTTGGGCTGCTGTTGCCCATGGGCGCACTGCTGGCCGTGGCGGCGCTGTCTGGCTTTCCCTTTGTTGATGCCAGCGCGGGATGGGCTGGCTTTCTGCTGGGGCAAGGAACCTTCACCTCGCAACTCAACGTGGGCACGCAATGCCTGGCCCCCTTGCTGATGGCGCTAACGATAATGCTGGCCGCTGCTCATGTGCCGCTGGCTTGGTGGGTGCTCGACCATGATTGGCCGCGCATTGCCGCGCTATCCCGTTTGGGTGCCGCGGGCATGGTGACGCTGCTGCTGGGGTTGGCTTGCGCTGCGGTGAGTGTGGCCAAGTTGGCGCAGCCCTGCGCGGCGATGGCACTAGAATGTGCTGCCGTGTCCGCGCTGGCATTGTGGCACGCCCAGGGTTTTGGAGATGGGATGGCCTAGATGAGAGGCGCCGCGCGCACAGAGCGGGCAACCAACAAGAGAGGATAAGCGATGGCAAACACATCGGCGATGAGATGGCCACGCGTGGCCCTGCTGCTCACGGGCCTCGTGCTCTCGACTGTTGACGCACCCGCAAGGCCCGCCCTTGATGCACAAGCGCAGGCCGCGCTGGCCCCTGTTGTCGGCGTCGGGGGCTGGGCCGTTTATGGCACTGCCTATGCCCATGACAGCGATGCGCATGTGCCCGGTGGAGGCGTGGTCGTCATCCAGCCCGGCGCGCGCCCGGTTGAACCGTGGTCGAGCGGAGCAACCATGCCGCTACCGGGTGGAATCGCTGCGGGAGAACCAATTACGGCCGAGCTATGGGCGCGCGCAGCACGGCCTTTGCGACTCATTATCGCCATGCAAGGGGGCGCGCCACACTATGCACCCTTTGCCGTGCAGGAAGTGGCGCTGACCCGCCAATGGAAGCGTGTGGCCATAAGCGGTATTGCGCCGGCTGACATCAGCACAAACCCGCAATCCCTCTCCGTGCCGCTGGGCAAGGCTGAGGTGGCAGTGCAGTTGGGCCCCGTTGCATTTCTGCGCGGGGCCCCCAGCGCCGCCACGGCCGCACGGGCCTTTGCCGGCTTCCGCCCTGCCGAGATCCTCACCGATGTGCGCATCGCGTCAGAACCGGGCGTGGTGCTGGCTGGCACCCTGCATCTGCCCAGCAAATCGGGCCAAGCGCCATTTCCGCTGGTCGTGCTGATCCAGGGGCATGGTCCGAACGGACGGGGCGGTTTCCCGCAAATCGTCAAGGCTCTGACAGAACAGGGCATCGCCGCGCTGGAGTATGACAAGCGCGGCATCGGACAATCGAGCGGCATATACCAAGAGGATCTTGAAAGGCTGACCGCCGACGCCGCGGCCGCTGTCGCCGCGATGCGTCGCCGCCCTGATATAGACGGCCGCCGCATTGCTTTGGTTGGGCACAGCCAAGGCGGCGTGATTGCCCCGGCGGTGGCCGCTGCCGATCCCACGATCGCAGGCGTGGTGATGCTGGCGGGATCGGTGGGCGATGGTTTGCCCTATTTGCGCGGGGCACTGATCCGCCAGATGATCGCAGCGGGCCGATCAGAGGCGGTCGCAACACCGGCAATCGACGCGGCGATCACCCTGCTGCAAGCGCGGATTGACGGCAAGGACGCAGGCACCGTCGCGCGCCTGCGCGCCGTCGTGGTGGACCGGTTCGAGGCGGCCGGCTTTCCCCGCCAGCAGGCCGAGGGCGCCTTGGCGATGATTGACACTGAAGAAGCACGCGGGGCGGGCAATCTGCGCTCGGCTACTGATCTACGGGCGATCCACGGGCCGGTACTTGCCGTTTTCGGCATAAAAGATCCGCTGGTGATCGCCTCGGACGAGGCGCCGAAAGCCCGGCTGGCACTGGCCAATAACCCGCAAGGCCAAGTGATCGTTCTCGATGGGCTCAGCCATTGGTTCCAGGAAGGCGCGATCACCGGCGGCGAAGACGAGGTGGCCAGACTTGGCCCAAACGCCGGTTCGCCCCGACTGGTCCACCTTGTCGTTAACTGGCTGCTAAAGGCTTTCCATGACGATCATGAGCGGCTTAGCGATCCTCGCCAGACGAACCAAAAGTAGTCCGGCTCCTTTAGTCGACCTGAAGATCCGTGCTGGAGTATCGCTCACACACTCATTCGCTTTCGCGATGCCGGACTTGGTGAACGAAAGACAGTGCGGGCCAGTCCTTCACTGAGGATGCCGTCCTGGTCAGCCCGCAGGAGCAGCCTCAAACCTAGCTAATTGAAGAGCAGCCAACCCTCTCCCTTGATTGGAAGCTGCCCTTTCGGAATGTCCGCCTTTGCCGCCCCGACCCTCTGCTCCCAAAGCAGATGCGCTAAGTGGGTGAACGAAAGGCATCTTGGGGCGATTCCAGAACCAGAGATGCCGTTCCGGTCAGTCCGCCATCCCAGACGAAACTGGACCCGCCCCTACTTTTGCGGCCCGCCCACCGAGATCGAGCAGCTCGCGCCCTTTCCGGCCTTCGCCGCACGCCGCTGGCAGTCCTCCAGCGCCTTCGCGTTGCTCGCCCAAACGCTGGCGGCTTTCCGCAATGCCTGCCACCGCTGCGGATCGGACACCTGGAGCATCCGCTCCCCAGCCGCCCAGCCATCGCGCTGGAGCAGGCTGCCCGCCCGCTCTTCCGGCCAATGCCAGCCTTCCGGCACCGCCCGGTCAACGACGTCCGGAACAGCCCAACCCAGCAGGAAGCCCGTCATCACTCCAATGGCCGCTGCGACACCCAGCCAGCGCAGTTGCTGAAGCATCCTCAGGATGGTTTGCACGATGTCGTTGATCGTGAGGACGGTGCGATCCAGATCGATCCGGGCCGCGCCGAAGTGCTGTCGTTCAACCTCACTGGCCCTGGCCGTGGCATGATAGATCTGACCGGCAATGGCCTCGGGCGTTAGCTGAAGCGCGGGACTGCTGGCCAGCGTCTCGATCGCAGCCGCCGCATCGTCCTGGCAGGCATGGATGCGGGCCAGGTCCTCGGTGTAGTCCCGGCTGTGCAGTTCCTGCTGCCGGGCGGCAAAGCCTTCGACAGCCGCAACAAGGGCGGCGAGCTTGTGGGTCATGGCCTCGAACGCCACTTCGGGGCGGTCGAGGTCGGCCTGGGAGTTTGCGCGATGGGCGGCAGCGTCGGTCACAGGCCCAACCCCCGGTCGCGCCCACGGTCGAGCGAGTGGGTCAGTTGCTGGGCGATCGACCTGGTCCTGGCAGCTTCGCTGATGTCATGGCCACTGACACCCGGCGACCATTCCCGCGACCACTGTTTGCCGATCAGCTGGTTCCCCCGCTTGCTGAGGGCATTGCCCAGTTCGTGGTCCTTCTCCAGTCCCTTGGCCATGTCGCGCATCTGGCCTTCGACCTGCCGGCGCGCTTCGCGGTTGCTGCTGCCGGTGAGACGGCCGCGCTGGTCCTGAAGCTGCTGCCAGGACTCGACGAAGCGGTCGGCGCGCAGTTCGGGATTCACGCGGATCTCGGCTTCGTGCCGCATGGCGCGGATGGCGGTGGTGGTGCGGCCGGTGGCGGCTTCGGCCATGAGGCTAGGATTGCGCTGGAACGCCGTATCGAGATCGCGCGCGCTGCCGCCGGGCAGCGCATCCAGCGCCTGGGCGGCGCGGGCCTGCGCGGTCTTCTGGTATTCGAGCGCGGGGAGCTGCTGTCTGCTCATGCGGTCGATCTCCGCCGTGGCGCGGGCATAGCGCTCGACTGCCTGGTCAAGGCTGGGCCTGGTCTGGATGTGCTGCGCTGCTGCCAGGGCCGGATTGGTTGGATCGCGCTGTGCCTGCTGATCCTGGGCAGGCGGCCTGGCAAAGCTGGGCACGCTGAGCCGCAGCCCGGCAAAGCGACTCTTGCGTTCGGTTTGCTCTGCGCTGGCTGGGGGCTGTAGCGCCGGCTCGGCTTTGTGTGCTCGTTGTTCGTGCTCCTTGCCGGCATAGTCGCGTACCATATCCTTGGACCGGTCGCGCGACAGCAGCGCGGCCAGCCGCTCGCGATCGGCAAAGTCTGTCCTGGCGTAATGCAGCTCGACATGATCACGATGCCGCGACAGCGCGACATAGGCGCCATGGCGATCCAGCCCTGGCGTGGCCAGAACATGGACACGGTCGAGCGTCGCTCCTTGCGCCTTGTGCACCGTGGCGGCGTAGCCGTGGGTGAGGTCGGCATAGTCCTTGTGGTCGAACGCCACGGCGCGGCCATCGTCGAGCCGCACCGCCATGCCGGTGCGATCAACCCGCTCGATGATGCCCAACATGCCATTCTTCACACCCAGTTCGCGTTCGTTGCGCAGGAACATGATGCGGTCCTGCTCGGCAAACAAGCGCGTGCCACGGGTGGTCTCGACCGCGACATCGGTACCCAGCGTGCCATGATCGCGCAGGCGATCCCGGGCCTGCGCATTCAGTTCATCGCATTCTGCATTGGTATGGGTGAGAATAAGCCGGCTGGCATCGGGATGGGCCTGCCGATCGGCATCCCAGCGCTCGATCAGCGTATCACGCGCCGATTCGCGCGTGCGTGATTCGACCACCAGCCCGGCCGCGTGATAAGCTTCGATGGCCTCGCCCGTCCGGCCGGTGGCGAGCTGCCGCGTGGCATCGCGCTGCCACTCCTCGGCCTGCCGCCGCACTTCGGTAATCTCGACGGCACCATGCCGCTCGGCCATGCTGCGGAAGGCGGCGCCGGCTTCGATCGCCTGGAGCTGCTGCGGATCGCCAACCAGCACGACCTTGGCGCCTTGGCGCTCGGCTTCACTGACCACACGTTCCATCTGGCGCGTGCCGATCATCCCGGCTTCGTCGATCACCAGGATAGAATTGGGTTCAAGGGTCTCGCGTCCCTGCGCCCACTGGTGCTCGAGACTGGCAATCGTGCGCGAGGCAATGCCCGAACCGTTTTCCAGGTTCTCGGCGGCAATACCGGACAGCGCAATGCCGCGCACGTCGTAGCCGGCTTTCTCCCAGGCTTCGCGGGCCACACCGAGCATCGCGCTCTTGCCGGTCCCGGCATAGCCGATCACGCTGGCAATACCGCTACCGCCGGCGACATGCGCGAGCGCATGGCGCTGCTCGACCGACAGTATCAAACCGCGCGCTTCGGCGCGGTCCAGCGCGGCATTCAGGTGGCGCGCTGGCACGCCATGATGGCGCTCCGCGTCGAGCCTGGCCGTGGCCTTCTCGAGCCGCTGTTCGGTCTCGAGCATGGCGCGCGAGGTAAAGCGCTCTTCGCCGCGTCCGTCAGGTCCCAAGCGCACCAGATCCGGCGAGGCCCGCACCGCCGCCAGCACGGCGTCGAACTGGTCCTTCCCTTCGCTGTGCCGGTGCACGAACGTGGCAAGGTCGCGGCTCGTGAAGGTGGCCTGCTGATGGGTGATGGCATCGAGCGCAATGCCGGGGTTTTCGAGGATCTTCTCGCCATTGCTCCGGGCGATGGCAAAATGCTCTTCCAGCCGCTCGCGCACCAAGCCTTCCTGCGCCATGCGCGCGGCGGCCGGGCCGATCTTGTTCTGTGGCTCAAGAGCGATGCCCTGCGCCTCCAGACTCCGGTGATCGATCCGCGCGTCGATATCGAGCTGCGCCAGCCGGCCGTTGACGTGCTCCGCCCAAGCTTCGCGCCAGTGGGTCAAGAGCTCGGTCTTGTTCCAATCGCGCACCTTGGCGCCAAAGCCATCCGATCCAACTTCGCGCATGGTCAGCATCACGTGGGCATGGGGCTTGGCGAGGCCGTCAGGCCCCACATCCCAATGCACATTGAGATCGGCGACCATGCCGCGATCGACGAACTCCCTTTGCACAAAATCCCGCGCCAATTGGATGCCATCGGCCTGGGTCATCTCACGCGGAATGGCGAACTCGATCTCGCGGGCGAGCTGCGCGTCCTTGCGCACTTCCACTGCTTCGACGTCGTTCCACAGCTTCTCCCGATCGCGCCATTCTTCCGGCGCGCCTTCGGGCAGCATGACTTCGCTGTGCACGACGCCGGTCTTGTTGGAGAAATCGTGGTGCCGATCGAGCCGCGCATCATAGAGCCGATCGGCCGAGCGATAGGCAGCGGCGGCCACGGCGCTCGAGCCGCCACCGCGCGAAACAACTTTGGCCGAGAAGTGGTAGATCGCCATGGCGACGCACCAGATACGCCTAAAAGCGCACGTCGGCACGACGTATAAGCGCGCCCTCAAAAGATTTCATCATTCTCGGGACGGCGGAATCCCATGAGGTTTCAGGGAATTGGCACTGATCGTCAAGGCCGATAACTGGAGGGCCTCGCGGTGCAACAGACCGCCGTCACAGGACACAAGACATGCGCAAGCCCCGCAACTATGACGAGGACCTCAAGGCGCTTACCGCCAAGGCGAAGCAACTCAAGGCGCGCAAGCAGAGCCAGCTTGGCGAACTGGTCGCAGCCACCGGCGCCGACAACCTCACCATCGAGGAACTGGCTGGCGCGCTGCTGTCGATTGCCGCTATCACCGATCCGCAACGAAGGGAGGCATGGCGCACACGCGGCGCCGCGTTCTTTTCTGGCGAGCGGGCCGAACAGGCGCCTGGCCAGCGCACTGGCGACAACGCGCAATCAGCAGCGCCGAACGACCAGCGCCCACCATCGCCTGGCGCGGAAACAGGCCCGGCATGACACGCGGGCCTCGCAGATGAAGCGGCGCGAGCGCACGCGGCAGTTGATCGAACTGGGCGGACTTGTTGCCAAGGCCGGCATCGTCGAACTGACCGATGATGACCGCGCCGTGATGCTCGGACTGCTGGTCGAGGCGGCAGCGAAGCTACGCACCGATGAGACCGGCACTCAACTCGCGCTGTGGCGGCGGCGCGGCAAGCGGGCGTTTGCCGATACCGAGGACAAAGACTGAGCAACCGGCGACACCGCTTCCACAACCCGTCGCCAACACGTTGCCCCCCGCCAGTCGCGTCGCCATAGGGACATGCATGGACGACAACACCAAGAACCGCATTCTCGGGGTCATCGAACGCGCACCGCAGTGGCTTCGCAACGATTTGGCCGCCAAGGATCCGGCGGCCCGTGCCCGCGCGGAAGAGGCACTGGCGGCTATGCTTGTCGATGCGATCGGAGTAAGTCAGGCGGCGGACGACTGAATAGCAGTGCCAAGCAAGTAGCCACTGCGCATCGGCACATCCTATAAGGCAGCGACACGGTGGCGGCGGATAGCAGTGCTGACGACCGCACGGCTGGCTGAATGTCAGCCGGACATCAGGCGGAATCTCGCCGCTCAAATCACGATCACGTACCGTAACTCTTCGCCGACTTATAAAGGGGCGTCGAACCAATTCTGATCAACGGACAAGACGGGCATATGGAGACGTCGTCATTCGATTGGGCGTTAAATGGATTGCTGTCATAGACAGCTCGGCAAGCCTCTTGCCGGTATCGCCATTTCGGAGGAAACCAATTCACAGACGCGCGCGATCTGCTACAGCTTTGTGCTGTACCGGCAGTCACAGGTTACGCGACACGTCTTGTGACTGCCGGTGCAACTGCAAATGGCATGGATCACGCAGAAAGCGCAGCGAGGCGGGCTGCCCGTGCGAGGTCCTTGGGGCGGCCGAACGACTGCAAGATATTCCCCAGCTCGGCGAGATCGGGAACGAACAAGGTCTTGCCGCCCAACGCGATTCGCTGGCGCGTTGCTGGAACGATGGCGCGCCAGCGACCACCCTGGCAGTGATGGAAGCCGGCCATGAATTCGACCGGCAGTGGCGGCTCGCGCCACGTTGCAAAAATGGTCGAGCGGAATTCGGCATGATGAGAGCCCTGATGCAGGGCAAGTCCCAACGTGGGTATTATCCGCCGTGCATCGCGAAGACTGAGAAGGACATCGACGTCCCCGACAGGCCCGGGATCGGCGCCATGCAACGCGACCGCCGCACTCGCGATAATCCACCAGGGATCCTGGGCGTTCTCCATGACCTCCGCCACCGCTTCGAGTGACGCGACAAGGGCCTGTTCCATCGTTCACTCCGCTCGCTCGATGCGCCTGAACATGGCCGCCGATTTCAAATCCCGGCCGCTAGCCCGCTTGCCGCGCCGTCGCCTCCAGCTGGGCGATGCGTTCCGAACAGATGGCGTGAACCACGCGGCCGAGTTCCTCGACCTGCTCGCCCAGCCAGGCCAGTTCCTCTTCGGTGATCCGGTAGTGCTTGGAATAGCGTGCCTTGACGTAGGCTTCCTTCAACTTCTCGAACATG
>NZ_LJHO01000031.1:0-11115 GCF_001295765.1 Novosphingobium sp. AAP1
CGGACCGTTACCCCATCTAGATCTACATCGAGGCCGGACCTGCGCTGGTCGACAAAACCGAGGATATGCTGTTGCGGGCGGTCGAGCATTTTGCTTTTGCGCTCGACAACCGAAGGCAAGTGGCAGAGCTAGGTTCCCCGCGTATTCTGATCGAGCCGCAGCAAATAGGGTAACATTGCTCAGGCTTTGTGGCCTGCGCTTTGTTCTCTGGCAAGCGTTCCCATAGCAAAACGCCGGCCTTTGACCATTCTCGACGGCAACGGGGAAAAGAGGAAACCGAATGATTGTTGCCACAACTGACAGGCTAACACTTCGTGAGTTCCGCGAGGGCGATGGTCCGGCACTCTTTGCCTATCTGCACAAGCCGCGTGTTTCCTGTTTCGCTTCCATGGCGGTGGCCGACGAGATTGCCGCAGAAGCCGAAGCACGCAATCGTGCCGCGGCCGGGGATTATGTCGCTGTCTGCCGTCAGGATACTGGGCAACTGATCGGGGACCTGTTTATGGAGCGGGAGGGCGATACAGTTTCGATAGGTTGGCACTTCAATCCCGATCATACGGGCGCGGGGTTCGCCTTCGAAGCATCCCGGGCTTTGATCGACAACCTTTTTTCAAGCCAAGGTGTTCGCCGTATCTACGCTTATGTCGAAGACGACAACGTCCGATCGCAGCGGCTATGCGAGCGTTTGGGGATGCGGCGCGAAGGCCTATTTCTGGAGTTTGCATCCTTCATCGACGACGCTGATGGTCAGCCAATTTTCGAAAATACGTTCCAATATGCGATGCTGCGCAAGGAATGGCCGTCGCACGGTAATTCTGTTGCCACTACCTGATAACCATTCAGACCGGCAGGTCGCCATGCATTCCGATCGCGCTGCCCACACCCGCCAGGCGCTCCGCCTTGCCGATACGGCTTCTTCACTGAACCCGCGTCGCTTCAATCCTTGGCTTGATCGCGTTTGGTTGGGCAATCGGAGGGACAGAAAGTATGCTGATTGTCTGGCGTTCTGAACCAGTCATATCGGAGGCCAAGGCGCTTTTCAGCCTTGCGGCGCCATTCATCATTGGCAATCTGGCATGGCCTCTGATTGCGGCAGGCAATCTTTTTCTGATCGGCCATCTGGGTTCTGACGCGGTTGCTGCGGGTGCGCTGGCGACGAATCTGTATAATGCTTTTCAAATTTTCGGGATTGGGCTGGCGACTGCGATTTCCCCGATGATTGCCCGCGAGCGAGGGCAGAACAAGTATTCGGTGAGGGAAATACGGCGCACAGTCCCGTCAGGGAATGTGGATCACGGCCGGTTTTTGCGTGCCAATATGGATTGCCCTGTGGCACGCAGCCACGATCCTTCTGGCACTGGGGCAGGATGCGGTCCTTGCAGGCCAGGCTCAGATGCTTCTGCGGGGCCTGCAATGGGCACTGTTGCCCTATATGTGGTTCTATGGGCTCCGGCATTTTCTGGGCGCGATGGAACGTCCGCTTTGGGGCGTAATCATCACTGTCGCTGCGCTGCCCGTCAATTTTCTGCTGGTGCCTCATATTGGGGCACCTGGGTCTGCCCCGCCTTGGCCTTTTCGGCGCAGGACTGGCTAGCAGCCTGACATCACTGACCATGTTGCTTACTCTGGTGACGGTCATTGTGCGAGATCGCCAGTTTCAACGCTTTCACGTTTTTGGCCGCTTCTGGGCTGCGGATTGGCCCCGGCTCCTCACCATGCTTCGCCTTGGTGCGCCTTATCGCCGTTACATTTGCCATGGAAGTGACGGTGTTCAACGCGTCTGCCTTTCTCATGGGAACAATTGGACGTTCCTCGTTGGCGGCCCATGCTATTGCCAATCAGATTGCGGGGCTATGCTTCATGGTTCCGCTGGGCATCAGCCAGGCGTCAACGGTCAGGGTCGGGATCGCCTATGGCCGCAAGGATGCGGTGGCCATCAGTAGGGCCGGATGGATCGCGCTTGGTTTTGCCCTCGCCTTTGCGATGACATCCGCGCTGACGCTGGCGGCATTGCCGCGCAACCGCATCGCGCTTTTCCTGGATCTGCATGACCCGCGAAACGGCGAGGTCGTGCTGCTGGCCACCAAATTTATCTACATTGCTGGGGTGTTCCAATTGATGGACACCACGCAGGCGGTAAATGCGGGTTTGCTCAGAGGGCTGCATGACACGCGCTATTCCATGACGGTGCCGGTGTTGGGCTATTGGCTGGTAGGGATGGGAACCGGATACTTGCTTTCTACGCGCACGCCGCTGGCAGGTGCCGGCATTTGGATCGGGCTTGCAACCGGGCTGGCTTTCGTGGCGATCTTGCTGTCCATGCGATGGCTGTCGCGTATTGCCCGTTTGAATTTTGGCGCTGGTATCGTTTAAGGATTGATCGCAATTTACGTGGGATCACGCCCGGAGATCCGAGACCTTTGCTCCGTTTACCAAACCGTCAAATGTTCCTATTTGGCCGCGATACACTCCTGTTCTGATTGCATCCGGCATGTACTGAAAATCAAATCAATGCGTTCCGCGTTGAATCTGAGCAGCGGCATCGCCTGGCGCATCATTTCCGCTTCGGCCAAAGGGCCTTGCGGCTCAAGGTCAGGTTCCTGTGCCGACGAGCCGATTGGCGCAGGATCGCTGAGGCTCCTGATGCCTTGGAGATCGGCCCATACCAGCCATAGCGACTTGCCGTCAGGCGCGAGCCATTGCGGCGCGATTTGGGGCGAATAGGGCCGCCCATCGGTGTTTCCGCCCGGAGCCCACGCGCGATCCTCATGAACACGCCGCCACGGTCCCCAAGGGGTGTCTGAAACCCAGAAGCCCAGATAGCCGGGCTGTGCGAACTCGGTTCCATCGGACGCACAGCCGGTACCGGCGCTGACCATCATGTAAACTCCAAGCGGTTCGTTCCAGACAACGCTTGGCAACCAGGTTTCAACCACGATGTCGCCTTCGAAAAGACTGGTGCGATTGACCCAGCCCTCGGGAAAGATGTGGACAGGCTGACGTGCCTCAATCTCTGGGCGCCAGACCGGGGCGCCTTCAGCCGTACGACCCGCGTAGAATTCATAGGCGGTGCGCTCCAGCATCTGTGCGATCGGGACGCGGAACATCATCAGTTGATTCATCAGCCCCTCGGTGTTTCCATTAGGGCTGTATACGTATATGTAGCCATCACGGTTGGCGCGATAGTCCTGCCCCATTTGCAGAAAACTCAACAGAGAGAAACAGCCGTCCGGCTCGTCATAGAAGGCAAGCCGGGAGCGCGATTGCTCTGCCCAGTTCTCGTCGCGAACAGGCGTGCTGCCATCCTGATTGCGCCAGATGCGGCCACCGTCATCGGAGTAGATCAACTTGGCCGCATTCCAGTGACGCAGCCGGCCCTGTGCCCGGTCCAGCGCGCCAAGTGATTGATAGATCCGGCCATGCACCGCCAGCAGACCGTGGCCATGATAATGAGGAACATCCTCCGGCCCTGCCACGTGATCGACAGCCGGGTAGCCCGGTACTTCGTCCACCGTGAGAGCAGGGGGGTGTCCATCCAGTTTCCAAAGCGAGCGTTTGTAGAACCTTCGGGGTTTCGTCGTGAAACCAATGCCATCGTTCTGCACGATGAACTGTTGGCCATCGGCTCCCCATGTCATTTTATAGCCATCGCCCATGCCGGGCAGGCGAAAAATCGTCGCATCGCGCAGATTGAGGCCGGAAATGCGGCCTTCACCGGAGTTAGGCCCTTGGGAAAGTGCGCCGCCCGCCCACATAGCTTGCCCTGCCGTCACCGCTGCTGCCAGCACCTGCTTTATGAAAGATCGTCGCGCCGACATAATGTGCGTCTCCTGGAGCAACCGGTTTTGACAGCGACGGGAAATGTCCCGCCGCTGTCCATGAATTCAAAAATCAAGTTGATACTGGATGCCGATCTGCCGCGGGCGGCTGACGACCGCCCGCGGCAGGCGTTGATATGTTCCGTCGGCAAGCAGCTCTTGCCGGTCGAAGCTGGAGGCGGGCTGATCGCCGTAGTTGAGCCGCTTATCCATCAGGTTCTTCACGAAGACCATCACCTGCGAGCGGCCGAAGCTCAGTCCCATATTGCCGTTGATCATGCTGATCGGCTGACGCGTATAGAAGCCACCGGCACCGTCGGGCACCTTTGTGCTGCCGGAGTAACTGTAGTCGGCAGCAGCAAAGAACGTGAACGTATTGTCGATCTGGTTTTCGTAATAGCCAGATACGGTCGCGCTCCATTTTGGCATTTGCGGCAACGGGCTGTTCGCAGGCATCGGCAGCACGCCGGGCTGGAGCAGGACGCCATTGGTGTACCCCAGGCCGGCCTGGATCGAGAATGGAATGGAGGCAATCGGTCGGCCGGAAATCTCCAGTTCACCGCCTCGTATTCGTGCCTTACCGGCGTTCGTGGTGATGGACAACAAACAGGTCGGAAGGATCGTGGATTGCTGGATATTGCTCCAGTCGATCTGGAATGCCGCCGCGGAAGCATTGATCCGGCCTCCGGCAAAGCGACTCTTCGCACCAATCTCATAATTCCAGAGCGTGTCGGACCGGTACTGCCTGACCTTGTCGCTATCGAGTCCGAGATTGGCCAGGTCTGCATTGCAAATATCGGGCAGCAGCGCCGTGCTGCCACCAGGACGGAACCCCTTTGATGCGGAAACATAGACATTTCCGTGGTCCCCGACCTTGTACGAAAGCACGGCCTTGGGAACCCAACCGCTTTGCTTGTCGCTAACGGCAGGGCTATACTGACCATTTACGTCAAAGAGTATGCCGGTATTCATTGATGCGTCGCCGCTAGCTTTGTTCCAATATTTGCGAATTCCCAATGTAACTGTCAGCTTTGGAATTATTTCGTAGTAAACTTCGCCAAAGATTGCATAGTCATTGGAGCGGGTGATGCCCAAGTTAGCGCCAAACCAATCCGGCTCGAAGCCAGCGGCTGCCAATGCCGGAACATGGTTTACCGGAACATCTGCACTGGAATACTGGTGCTGGTAATAAACACCCGCGATTCCTGACAAGTGCGGCAACAATGTGCCCTCGTCGAAGGAAATGCGGTCTTCATGCGTAAAGCGCCGCTCCTTATTCAAAGAATAGGCGGTGATCACCGGATGCCCGAAATCCGATCCGAAATTTTGCTCAAGCCACAGGTTGCTGCCTTCGGTATCATCTTCCAGCTGCCTGATCCTGCGCATAAAAAAGCTTGTCGAGGACACCACCGAGAAGCCCTGACCAGCATAGTTCAGGACAAGGGAGCCAAGGCCCCAGCTGTCGTGCGAGTACTCCTGAACGTCGGCATCGCGGTTCGAGATATAAGAGAGGGGGCGATACCCGGGCAGCGGCACATATGCAGCGGGGAAGCCGTGCAGGATGTCGGATTGGCCGATGACTGATGCTGTGACCTCCAGGCGATTTGTCAGCTTGGCTCGCAATGTAGCCGATCCTGCCAAGACGTCATTGCCTCCTTGACCGCCAACCGAAACCAGTCGGCCGGAAGCATCGGGGAATGTTCGCGTAATGAAGCCTGAATCATGCCTGTAACCGGCTGCAACGTCCAACGCGAGTTTGCCGGGCACCAGCACGAAATTGGCTTGGGCATTACCCTGTCCATCAAAGCCGGCATCCTTGGTGCCTCCGCCCTGGACTTGGACAGAACCCGAGGTCTCGCTAAACGAGGGTTTCTTGGTGATGAAGCGTAGATTGCCGCCCATCGAACTGGCGCCAAACAAGGTACCTTGTGGCCCTTTCAGCACCTCCATGCGGTCAATGTCGAGCGTCAAAGGACTGACGGACGAGGGGACCGGCGTGTCGTTGATATAATAGGATGTCGTGCCTGCTCCGGCGACCCCGCGGATCGTGGTTTGGCGGTCACCTGCCCATTGTAGCGTGCCGCCCTGACCATACTGAAAGCTTAGATTCGGAACGCGGGTCGCGTAATCAGAGAAGCTCTGGATGTTTTGCGATTTGATGTAGTCGGACGAGAGGGCCGTGATTGACGCGGGCACGTCGGTCAGCTTTTCATCCTTGCGCCGGGCCGAAACGACAATGTCCGAAGTCTGCGACAGAATGGTATTGGAAGTGTCCTGCCGGTCGGCAGTTTGCGCGCCTGCTGTGCCGCTGGTCAGCGCAAGCGCTGCCCCCGCCAACAGCACCGGGCGGAACGGCCTAATGCCGCTCGTGGATATCGCTGCGAAAATGGCTTTGGATCGACGACAAGTCGTCGCTGCTATGAGATCGCTGCTCAATTTCTTTTTACTCCCTGTGATAAGTGTTTTGGTTTTGATGGGCTCAGGCCGACTCTGCGGTCAGACATCCAACGCCTGAAAATTGGCTCGCCGGAGCAAGCGGGAGAGTTGGGAGCCGCCTGCAATCAGGCTGCGCAACTGGTTTCGGCTCAGGTGGACATCGTTACCCATGAGTAACGTGCAGCGAAAATTTCTGAATTTTGTTGCGCGATTGTAAATAGTCAAATCGCATTGAAACCCGTTCGGAAACGTTTGCCCATGCCGGCTGAATGTTACCTGCCGTACAGGGTGTTAACCAGAAAGACGCCCATATTTCGGTCAGTTTGCAGCAGCAAGCAACGGTCAAACGGTTACACCACGGCTTCGCGCTTTCTCCGACGTGCGCATCTGACATAGCCTGCGAGGCAGATCGGCTGCCAGGTCGGCGGATGTGTGGGGGAAACGGCTCGGCTGCGGAGCGATGCCCGGCGCGAGGCGCCGGAGCGTTCGATCCGGCCGCGCAATTCTCGCCGCGACAATGGAGATCAAGATGAAGAAAGTTAAATTCGGTATTGCTGTCATTGCTGCCGGTTTGCTGGCGGCAGTACAGCCCGCATCGGCTCACCATTCGTTCGCCATGTTCGATCAGAATAAGACCGTAGAGTTCAAAGCCGCGACCGTGGTCCAATTTCAGTGGTCAAACCCGCACGTCTACGTG
This sequence comes from Novosphingobium sp. AAP1, assembly GCF_001295765.1. NCBI lineage: Bacteria > Pseudomonadati > Pseudomonadota > Alphaproteobacteria > Sphingomonadales > Sphingomonadaceae > Novosphingobium > Novosphingobium sp. AAP1. Next base: position 6,952 of record NZ_LJHO01000031.1, read on the forward strand.
GTGATCAAGAGCGGAAACACAAATTATACTCTTGAATGCAGCAGTCCTTCCGGAATGCGCGACAACGGATGGAAGTTCGATACCTTGAAGGCCGGCGATAAAGTTGATGTGGCGTTTTTCCCTATGCGTGATGGTAGACCGGGCGGCGCATTAAAGACCGTCACCTTGCTGGGCGGCAAGGTCCTGAAGGCATGGTAACCGCTCTCCGGTAAAATCTTCAGGGCGAAACAATCACTTCAATGAAAGGTCTACCGCTTACATGCGGATTCAGAACGTATCCGGGCTCGTGGTATCTGCGTCGATTTTGCTCACCGCTCCCACCGCGATCGCCGCGGAGGTTAAGCCTGCCCATGCCCTTGCGCGTGTTTCCGATAACGCCATCATGAGCGCCGAACATAACCTGACCGGCGTCTGGGAGCGAGACCCAAGCCCATTTGAGGAAGGCGGTGCAGGTGCGGCCGAGGACATGCCTCCGCCACGGCCGGGGCCAAACCTCAAGGAGCCTTTTGCCGCCGAGTGGAAGGCGCTGCGGGCCAAGCGGCAGGCGGCTCTGGATGCAGGCAAGCCGCTTGCGGATTCAAGCACACTGTGCCTGCCGGAAGGCACGCCAACGATCATGCAGGCAATCTACCCGATCCAGATTCTTCAGACGCCGGGACAGGTCACTGTGTTGGCAGAACTCTACATGCAGACCCGGCGGATCTATATGAACGCGCCCTTTCCCAAGCGGGGCGATCTGGAGCCGACGTTCTATGGCTTTTCCTCCGCCCGCTGGGAGAACAAAACGCTTGTTGTCACCACCCGTGGACTGCAAGAGAGTATGCAGTTTTTCGAAATCCCGCACAGCGACCAAATGGTGGTGACCGAACGATACCAGATCACTGGACCTGACAAGATGCGGATTGATTTCTCGATCGAAGATCCCGCCTATCTGAAATCGCCTTATCGCTGGACGTGGCGATACAAGCGCAACCACAAGTACCGCATTCCCGAATATGTCTGCGATCACAGCCTGGAAAAGATAAATCCTGACGGGACGGTGTCCTTCGAGCCAAAGTAATTTGTTCCTAGCATCGTTACTGTCCGCACCGTTGGATGGCAACGATCCTGCTTTCGCCGCACAGTCGACATACCAGCGAACTGGATCGTTCGGCGCAGATCCGCATCACGACGATGGCTGTAATGGTTGCACGTGAAACCGATCGAGTGGTTGATAAACTCATATATCTGGGTAGTTTGTCGGCATGGGCAAATTTATGGAAACATATGAAGGAATATCAAACATCTGTCCCGCATCGGTACTATTGAGGCGGCAGTTCGGCAATGCGTCGGACTGTCTCTGGAAGTTGATGAACGTGGCTAGGCGGACAAAGTTGGCGCAAGACGAATGGCGCCGATGGCAATGAACGCTTCCGACGAAGATGCCCAGGCCCTGTTCGCGGAAGGCCAAAAGGTCCGAGAGTCCATCGCGTCAAATCGGTCCGACACGCTGCTACGCATTTTTGATTACTTGCTGCAATGCTCGATAGAAGGCCAACGACCGCGCGAAACCGACATTGCCACCGAGATCTTTCCCAACGACCTGATGGCAACCGGCCATCAGGGATCTCGGGTACGTGTCGGCGTCTACCGCCTGCGCAAGAAACTGGATGCGTTTTATGAGGGGCGCATCGGTCGGCGCCTTATCATACCGCCCGGCGAATATGCGCTCCAGTTGACAGCGCCGGACGACCCGGTCGAGGTGGTCGATCATCAGGAAGCCTCTGCCGCACAGCTCCGGCGGGTGCCGCTCTTGTGGATGGCGATTGCTGCGTTGGTGCTTATTAATGGCGTGGCCGCATGGCTTTACATGGATCATGAATGGGCGCCTGAGCGGGCGCTGGTCCGCTCGCCGCTATGGGGCGCTATCGCTGCAAGCAAGCGCAAGACTTATCTGGTAATAGGGGATCACTTCGCCTTCGCCAAAGTTTCAAGCGGCGTGAAGGATGATGATATCGTTCACGACCTTAATATCAATTCAACAGACCAATTCTACAAATATACCTCTTCCAGACCGTATGTTTATAAAGAACTTAGGGATCAGAGTCTTTATACGGTCAGTGATAAGGTTATGGGTTCTGTTGGCATCTTAGCGTCGTACTTGCATATATCAACAATTCAGCCGACGACATCGTTCAGGCTCGATCCCACCATGATGCAGGCTTCGAATATTGTCTATGTTGGGACATTGGACGAAATGTCGAACCTCTTACGCACCCCGCTTCTGGAAGCTTCGGGATTTAGCTGTGGTTCGCATTGCTTTGACCTTATCGACAAGGCATCCTCTCGGCGCTTTGCTTCCGACAGCCCTTATGTGCTTACCGATGGCACCGTTCCGCGACGCGACTACGGCTATCTGGCGAGCTTTCCAGGGCCGTCCGGCCATTCGGTTGTGATTGTCTCCGGCACTGGTGATGCTGCGGTACGGCAGATGGCCGAGATTGTTACCGATGTAACCATGATCGAGCGTCTCCGCCACCAACTGGGCGGCAACCTGTCTGCGTTCGAGGCGCTGTATCAGGTGCGCACCATGTTCGATCAAACCTATGGCAGCACCCTGGTCGTGGCGCGCCCGTTGAATTCAGGGCACATGTGGGATAAGACAAAGCCCGACGAATAGCATCGTTTTAACGATGTACTGTGCCGCCCGGTGCGAGTTTCAGCAGCCGTGAGTTAATCAGGCGGGTCTCGAACACCAGATCCCCAACGGTTCGGAACTGGAAAAGCGCCTCGAAAGCTGCCGCTGGGCCGATATGTCGGGAAATGGCATCGAGTTGCTGCTTGTCGGCAACGATGCGCACTATCTGCGCCAATGCAGCGTCCTCGATGCCGGCGATCACGATCGTCCTGTTGCCGGCAGGGCCTGGAAAACTGGCGACATAGCCATAATCGTAGCCCATGGCGGTGCCCGCCTGTTTCTGGCTTGATGTCGTGGCAGAGTCCGTTTTTGCACGAAATGTCTGTCCGGTCGCCGTATCCCTGATTTCTTCAAAGTCTGAACCCGGCGCGTAACCCAGGATGGGCAGAATTGGTGAACGAAGTTTCCCTAACTGCGAAAATGGCGCAACATAGATGACATTGCGTGTATCGATCAGGTCTTGCGAGATTTTCGATACGGGAACGATGTCACCCATCGCATGATCCTGCCTCACCTCGCCGGCCAACGATAATGTGGTCACCGCAGCCATCGCAATGCTTGATGGAATGCGATAGATGTCGCGATCATGCAGTGCGGAGTAAAGCTGTGGACGTTGCCCCAGATAGGCGTCCAGATCGAGCGATGACTGGATTCCCGAATGCATCACAAGGCGAGCGATCTGTCCATCGCCGCCGCCTTCGGCCACCATATAGAAGTCGCTGACGGCAATGATGGGGGAATGCGGATGAGCCGCGATGGGCTTCCAAAGCTGACTTTGAGCGAGGGGAGGCACCGCATGCTGTGTACGACCGGCACTCCCCCCCCATAGCAGCAGCCACAGAAGGGCGCTTGCAACAAAAGCCATACCAAGCGCAATTCCGACCCGCTGCCCGCCCGCTGAGGTTGGCATGACGGCGGGGGACGGAGTATCACCGGGCTCTGTGTGGTCGGCCGCCTGAAGCAGCAGGAGCCGGTATTCGCCTTTGGGGATATGCAGCCGCGACCCGCTGGTACCGGCGTTGAAAGCCTCCAGCCTTTGGCGCAATCGATAGACATAAGCGCGGACTGTGGAGTCCTGAGAGGTATCGAAATCCGCACTCTTGTCGAACACGGACATCGCGATTTCGACCTCCTTGGGCGCGCGCGATTCCGATGATCGAGCTACGAGATAGTCGAACAGTTGGATCAGCTTGATGGCTCGGCCGTCAGTAGCAAGCACTTCACGAAAACGCGCCGATTGCTCGGCCATGATCTGCTCTGTCGGAGTGTGGAACGGGTCTTCTGCAACAGGCTCTGTCAACTGGAAGGGCCTCCTTGAGTTGAACCCTATCTGATGGCCTTCGGGAGTCAATGCATAGCCAATCGACTATATCTATTAACTCCATCTGCAGCATTTTGTCGGAATTTTCGCCCGGCTTTTCTGAAGCATATTCCCGTACCAAAGTGATGCCGAAAGGCTGCAAACACAATTCTGCCCCCCTGAAGTG
>NZ_LJHO01000032.1:0-9742 GCF_001295765.1 Novosphingobium sp. AAP1
CGGTTGCACCGCCGGCCGCGCCGGCCGCCGTGGCTGCAGCGGCCACGCCGCCAGCCCCGCCCGCGCCCGGCCAATCGATCCGTATCGAGCTGTCCAAGCTCGACAAGCTGATCGATGCCGTGGGCGAGCTGGTCATCGCCCAGGCGATGATGGCCCAGCGCCTGTCAAGCGAAGGCCTGGCCGCGAGCGAGGAAATCGCCGTGCTCGATGGCCTGACGCGCGATATCCAGGAAAGCGCCATGGCGATCCGTGCTCAGCCGATCGGCTCGGTGTTCAGCCGCGTGCCGCGCATCATGCGCGAACTTTCCGCCAGCACCGGCAAGCACGTGCGCCTGGAAGTTTCGGGCGAGAGCACCGAACTGGACAAGACCGTGATCGAGCGGCTGGGTGAACCGCTGACTCACCTGATCCGCAACGCGGTGGACCATGGCATCGAAAAGCCCGAGGAGCGGCTCGCCGCCGGCAAGAGCGCCGAAGGCACGCTGACCCTGTCGGCCGAGCACCGCTCGGGTCGCATCCTGATCCGCATTGGCGACGATGGACGCGGCATCAACCGCGACCGCGTGCTGGCCAAGGCCATCGAAAAGGGCCTGGTTGCACCCGATGCCCAGCTCTCGAAGGAAGAGATCGACCTGCTGATCTTTGCGCCGGGCTTTTCCACCGCGCAGACCGTGTCCAATATTTCCGGGCGCGGCGTGGGCATGGATGTGGTGCGCCAGAACGTGAAGGACCTGGGCGGGCGCATCACCATCGAATCCGAACAGGGCGTGGGCACCACGTTCACGCTTACCCTGCCGCTCACCCTCGCCATTTCCGACGGCATGGTGGTCAATGTCGGCGACCAGACGCTGGTCGTCCCGCTGGCCAACGTGGTTGAATCGCTGCGTCCGGCGGTGGAAGACGTCAAAGGCCTGGGCTCCAACCGCGCGATGATGAACGTGCGCGGCCGCTTCATCCCGGTGGTGCCGCTGCACGTGGCGGTGGGCGCCTATGGTGCGGTCGAAGCGCCGCAGGATGGTGTGCTGATCGTGGTGGAAACCGAAGGCGCCGGCCGCGCCGCGCTGCTGGTGGATTCGATCGTCGATCAGCGCCAGGTGGTGATCAAGAGCCTGGATACCCACTACCGCTCGGTAGAGGGCGTGGCCGGCGCCACCATCCTGGGCGATGGGCGCGTGGCGTTGATCGTCGATGTCGACGGCCTGGTCGCGCGCAGCATGGCCGAACATGGCCAGATGGACCTGTCGCACCCGCACGGGCTGGCAGAAGCCGCATGAGCGTTCACGCCGCCTTCGACGTCAGCCTGCCCGGCGTCAGCCCGGGGGTTTATGACGCCGCCGATTTCCAGGCGGTGAGCGAGATCGCCCATCGCGAGGCCGGGATCGTGCTGCCGCCGGGCAAGGCCATGCTGGTCTATTCGCGCCTGGCGCCGCTGGTGCGCGATTCGGGCTGCCAGACATTCGGCGCCTATGTCCTGCGCATTCGCGAGGATGCGGCCGAACGCACCAAGGCGATCTGCGCACTGACCACCAACCACACGTTCTTCTATCGCGAGGCGCACCATTTCGAGCATTTCGCCCAAGTCGTGCGGCCCCACCTGATCGAGCAGCTCGATCGCGGTGGCAAAGTGCGCATCTGGTCGGCCGGCTGTTCCAGCGGCGAGGAAATCTGGTCGCTGGTGATGACCCTGCTTGGCCCGGATCGCAGCGAAGGGCTCAAGCTGGCGCGGCGCGATATCCGCATCCTGGCCAGCGACATTGCCACTCATGCGATCACCAAGGCCCAGGCCGCGCGCTATCGCCAGGAAGACCTCAAGCCCGTGCCCGAGGCGCTGCGCCGTGCCTGGACCGTGCCCGATGGCCAGGATGCCACGATCGCGCCCGAGGCGCAGGCGCTACTGCGCTTCCGCCACCTCAACCTCTTGGGCGATTGGCCGATGGCCGGCGCCTTTGACGTGATCTTTTGCCGCAACGTGATGATCTATTTCGACAATCCAACCAAGGAACGGCTCGTGGCGCGCTTTGCCGAAAAGCTCGTGCGCGGCGGCCACCTCTATATCGGCCACAGCGAGCGGGTCACCGGCCCGGCTCTGGAAGAACTGGCGAACATGGGACCAACGATCTATTCGAGGAGGGCGGCATGACGATCCGCGTGGTGATTGTCGAGGATTCGCCCACGATGCGGGCCATCCTCATGAACCGGCTGTCGAAAGAGCCGGATATCGAAGTGGTGGCCGCCGCCGCCAATGCCGCCGAAGGGCGCCAGATGATCCGCGAGCTGGACCCCGACGTGGTCACGCTCGACGTGGAAATGCCGGGCATGAACGGCCTGGATTTCCTGGAAAAGATCATGCAGCTGCGCCCGACGCCGGTGATCATCGTGTCGGGCGCCACCCAGCAGGGCAACGATACCACGGCCCGCGCGCTCGCGCTGGGGGCGGTCGATTGCTACGCCAAGAGCGAGATGGGCCAAGGCATGACGCTGGAAGACAGCGGCCGCCTGGCGAACATGATCCGCAGCGCGTCCAAAGTGCGCTTTGCCCCGCGCGGCGCGCCGGCCCCGGCCGTGCCGACCAGCCGCATCGCCAGCCAGGCGCGGCTATCGATCGCCGATCGCCCGCGCCTCATCGCCATCGGCTCGTCCACCGGCGGGGTAGAGGCGCTGCAGATCCTGCTGTCGGATTTCCCGGCCGATTGCCCGCCCACACTGATCGTGCAGCACATCAACGAACGCTTTGCCCCGGCCGTGGCGCGCACGCTCGACCAGAACTGCCCGCCGCGCATCCAGTTGGCCGAGTCCGACATGCCGCTGCGCGAGGGCAACGTCTATCTGGCACCGGGCGATGATCGCCACCTGGGCATCGGCGGCACCACCAGCCTGCACGCCAAGCTGCGCCGGGGCGAGGCGGTGTCGGGCCACCTGCCTTCGGTCGACGTGCTGTTTTCCTCTGTTGCCGAAGTGGTCGGCGCCCAGGCCGTGGGCATCCTGTTGACGGGCATGGGCTCCGACGGGGCCAAGGGCCTGCTCGCCATGGCCCAGAAGGGCGCGCGCACCATTGCCCAGGACGAGGCGACCTGCACCGTCTTTGGCATGCCGCGCGCCGCCATCTCGCTGGGCGCGGCCAAGGTGGTGGCGCCGATCGGGCACATCGCCCGCCACGCTTTCAGCAAGGCGGCCTGAGCCATGTTTCACAAACCCATCCTACCCAACCCCAGCGGCCTGGAGCGGATCACCGTGATGCAGGGCCAGGCCCTGGCCAGCGCCGACAAGAGCCTGGAATATTCGACCGTGCTGGGCAGTTGCGTGGCCACTTGCCTGTTCGATCCCGATGCCCGCGTGGGCGGCATGAACCACTTCCTGCTGGCAGAGCCGCCCGCCGGCTATGACACTGCAGTGGACGAACACTACGGCCTCTATCTGATGGAACTGCTGGTCAACGAGATGCTGGCCAAGGGCGCGCGCAAGTCAAAGCTCAAGGCGCACCTTTATGGCGGGGCCAACGTCAACCGTAACATGATGAAGATCGGCTCGGTCAATGCCGAGTTCGCGCGCAAGTTCCTCGCCAACGAAGGCATCGCGCTGCTGCGCGAAGACCTTGGCGGAACCCAGGCGCGGCGTGTCGATTTCCGCCCGGCATCGGGCCAGGTCCGCCTCCGTACGGTGGAAGACCGGCTTGCGCCACCTGTGCAACCCACTGCGCGTCCGGCCAAATCGCTGGGCGATGTCGAACTGTTCTGAATGGAAAAGCGAGTCCAGGCATGACCACTACCACCCGGATCCTGACCGTAGACGACAGCCCGTCGATGCGGGCCCTGCTCAACCACGCACTCACCTCGCAAGGCTTCGATGTCTCGCAGGCCGAGGACGGCATCGCCGCGCTCGACTGGCTGGCCCTCAACGAAGTCGATGTGGTGATCACCGATATCAACATGCCAAGGCTGGATGGCTTTGGCCTGATCGAGCGCCTGCGCGAGGGCAGCCGCCACCGCGATCGCCCGATCCTGGTGCTCACCACCGAAAGCTCGGAAGAAAAGAAGGCCCGCGCCCGCGCCGCCGGAGCGACCGGCTGGATCGTCAAGCCGTTTGACCCGGCCAAGCTGGTCGCGGCCGTGCGCCGCGTATCGCACTAGGCCATGGCCATCGCAGTCCTGAAGGGAGACAAGCAATGATCCGCGAATTGATCACCTTCGAAGTGGAAGGCCAGGTATTCGGCCTGGATATCATGGCCATCCGCGAAATCCGCGCCTGGACGCCAACCACGCGGCTGCCGCGCGTGCCGCACTATGTGGCCGGCGTCGTCAACCTGCGCGGCACCGTGCTGCCGGTGGTGGACCTGGCCGCGCGGCTGGGCTGGCGCGCCACCGAGCCGACCCCGCGCCATGCCATCATCGTTACCCAGCTGGGCAGCCAGATCGGCGGATGGATCGTCGATTCGGTCAGCGACATCGTGACCGTGCCCGATGAAGCGATGCAGCCCCCGCCGCCGGCCTCGGGCAGCGATACGGTGGTGCCGTTCCTCGATGGCCTGGCCGCGATCGAAGACAAGATGGTCATGGTGCTGAACCTGGCGGCGCTGGCCGACAGCGATTCGATGGCCGAAGCGGCCTGAGCCAAGACCACCTGACGCGACGCTGCGGAGAGCCTTTGCGATGCCTATCGACACGACCGACCTTTGGCCCGAGCCCGACCCCGCCCCCCGCGCGGCCGGCACCACGGCCCGCGCCGAGGCCACGCAAACGGTCGAGAATGAAGGCTTCGTGCCTTTCGATGCCCCGCCCCTGCCCACCCCCATGTCCACATCGTCGCCGGTGGCCAGCCCGACCCACGCCGCGCCTGACCCAGCCAGCCTGCGCGATGCCACGCACCAGCGCATCGCCGTGGTGCTGGAGGAACTGGCGCTCGAAGTGGAAGACCTCGGCGGGCGCCTGTGCACCGACATGGACGTGGCCGCGCGGCACATGGACGTGCTCCAGGCGATCGACCTGATCGCACAGAAGCAGCGCTCGCTGGCCAGGCTGCTAGAGGCCGATTGCCCGATCACGGCGATCGAGCAGATCGGGCTGGACGTGCTGCGCGACCGCATGCGCATGTTTCATTAGCACGGCTGCGGAGCAAAAATTGCGCCCATGCATTACGGCGGTGCTGGACTTGGGCCATGGCCCTCGTCCATGGAGCATGGCATGTGGCAGCTTTATCAGTTTCCCCTTTGCCCGTTCAGCCGCAAGGTTCGGCTGCTCATGGCGGAAAAGGGCATCCCTTATGAATTGGTTCGCGAAAATCCCTGGGACTATCGCGAGGAATTCCAGAAGCTGAATCCCGCCGTGCGCACCCCGGTGCTGCGCGACGAAGGACGCGGCATCACCCTGGTCGATAGCCGGGCGATCTGCGAATATCTGGAAGAGACCAACGACAAGAACCCGATGATCAACGGCACGGCCACCAACCGCGCCGAGATCCGCCGGCTGGTGGCGCTGTTCGACGAGAACTTCTTTGCCGACGTGACCATGCCCTTGCTCGAAGAGCGGATGAAGAAGCGGCTGGTCTATCGCCAGTCACCCGATTCGCGCATGCTGCGCGAGGCGCTGCGCCTGGCGCACGATCACCTCTATTACATCGATCACCTGATCGATAATCGCCCCTGGCTGGCCGGATCGACCATGAGCCTGGCTGACCTTGCCGCCGCGGCGCAGCTTTCCGTGGCCGATTACCTCGGCGGGATCGACTGGAACGGCCACGAGCAGGCGCGCGACTGGTATGCCGTGTTCAAGAGCCGGCCCAGCTTTCGCCCACTACTGTCCGAACGGATGGACGTGATCCAGCCGCCGGCCCACTATGCGGACGTGAACGCCTAGGGTCTGTAGAGGGCTTCGACAGGCTCAGCCCGAACGGGTCGGAAAGACCTCCACCCCCGTTCGCCCTGAGCCTGTCGAAGGGCCTGTCCTGAGCCTGCCGCCCCCGTGGCAATTACCCCAGGCTCTTGACGCCAAACCGCCCCGCCTTGCGATAGCGCAGCATCCAGCGATCGAGGAACAGGCCCAGCGGCCGCGCGCGCAGGCCAAGCTCGGCGAGGCCCGGCAGGGTGCCGCTCGCCACGCTACCGGCCTTGAGCAGCGCCAGTTGATCGCGCGACAGCGGCGTGCCCGGCAGGCTGGCAAACAGGCCGGCCATGGCATCACCCACCGGCACCAGCACGGGGTTGCGCCCCTGCGCCTTGGCGATGCGCTGGTTGATATCCATCATCGTCAGCACTTCGGGGCCGGCCAGTTCGAACGTCTTGCCGGCCTGGGCGGGGAAATCGCTCAGGATCGTGGCGATGGCCCAGGCCGCATCATCGACGAACACCGGCTGCAGGCGGCCTTCGGGGCCGAACACCGGCACCACCGGGAACTGGCTGATCACCTTGCCGAACAGGTTGAGGAACGCGTCATCGGCCCCGAACATCACCGAGGGGCGCACCACCACTGCACCGGGGAACGCCGCCGCCACGGCCGCTTCGCCTTCGGCCTTGGTGCGGGCATAGGCGACAGGCGAGCCGGCATCGGCGCCGATGGCCGAGACATGCACGAACGCCTGCGCGCCGGCATCCTTGGCCAGCGCCGCCACGCGGCCCGCGCCGCGGCCCTGCACGGCATCGAGATCACCCTTGAACGCGCCGACCAGGTTGACCACCGCATCGGCGCCCAGGAACGCGGCCGCCAGCGAGCGTTCGTTCTGCACGTTCACGCGCAGGAACTGCACCTGGCCCAGATTGCCCAGCGCCTTGATCGCATAGCCGCGTTCGACATGCCGGCTGCACACGCGCAGACGCGCGCCACGCTCCAGCAATTCCTGCGCAAGATGGCTGCCGAAAAAGCCGCTGCCACCCACCAGCACCACCAGCTTGTCTTCCAGATCGCGCACGTTGCCCATAGCCTTGCCTGTTCCACCTTGGTCGGTTTGCGAGAAGAAGCGGCGCGCCGGCCGCTCCACACCATGTTTCATCGCGCCTTGGCACAGCCAGGGCCAGCCGTTCAATGCCCCGGATCAACCACAGTGCCCGGCCAAGCGGAAAATTGCCGGCTGTGGAAAAAAAGATGCCATGAAAATGACAAAACCCGTGTTGACACCCCCCGGCCTCACCCGTATTGGCCCCTCCACCGACGGCGAGTGCCCGACAGCACGCACCGAAGAGAAAGTGCCCAGGTGGCGGAATTGGTAGACGCACCGTCTTCAGGTGGCGGCGCTCGAAAGGGCGTGGAGGTTCGAGTCCTCTCCTGGGCACCATTTCTCATTCCACGGACGTCCGTAGACGTCCGTGAAGTGGCTGAAATAAGCCAAATTTTGTGTTATGATCGTCCATCCAAATACGGGCGAATTCGGCACCAACCGGGAACAATGCGGGTATATTCGAGGGTATCGATATTCGTCCCTAGCTAGGACGATACCCTCATGGGAACCCTGTTTGTCACCACCATCGCCAGCGCCAAACCGCACGAGCGCGACTATAAGCTGTCGGACGGCGGTGATCTCTATCTTCTGGTCCGCCCCACCGGCACGAAGCTTTGGCGTTTCAATTATCGCTATCTTGAAAAGCATCGCACGCTTGCGTTTGGTGCCTGGCCCGAGGTGAGCCTCGCAGATGCGCGCGTGCGCCGCGACGACGCACGGCGCTTGCTTGCTGCAGGCACCGATCCTTCGCACCAACAGAAAGTTGATGCTGCCCGCGCTCGCGTCGCCGAGAACGACACTTTCAAGCTCGTTGCCGAGGAGTGGGTAGCCAAGAACATGCGCGAGGGCATGGCCGAGATAACGCTGAGCAAACTGCGTTGGCTCCTCGACAAGGCTTATCCCAGCATCGGAAATCGCCCAGTTGCCAAGATCAATGCGCAGGAGGTTCTAGCCGTACTGCGCGCGGTTGAGGCAACAGGTCGCCACGAAAGCGCTCGGCGCATGCGGAGCGTACTTAGCCGAGTCTTCCGCTACGCTATCGCGACAACGAGGGCAGAGCGGGACCCGGCAAGCGATTTGCGCGGCGCGTTGACAGTTCCCAAAGCCAAGCACCTTGCTGCAATTACCACCGAGGATCGGGCCGGAGATCTCATGCGCGCGATCGAAGGCTATTCCGGCCATGCCATCACGCTGTTCGCTTTGAAGCTGTCAGCACATCTCTTTGTGCGCCCCGGTGAACTTCGCCAAGCGGAATGGGCAGAGTTCGATTTCGATCGCAGCGTGTGGAACATCCCTGCCGAGAAGATGAAGATGCGCCGCCCGCACCGCGTCCCTCTATCATCACAGGTTGTAGGCCTGTTTGAGGGCTTATGGGACCTGACGGGTCAGGGCCGCTATTGCTTTCCATCATTCCGCACCTCGACGCGGCCCATGTCGGAAAACACGGTCAATGCCGCTTTGAGGGCCCTTGGCTTTGGACAAGAGGAAATGACCGCGCATGGCTTTCGGGCAATGGCGGCCACTCTTCTCAACGAGACCGGACGTTTCAATCCGGATGCGATTGAACGGCAATTGGCGCATATGGAAAACAACGGGGTCCGCCGCGCCTATACGCGGGGAGAATACTGGAATGAGCGGGTGGCGTTGATGCAGTTCTGGTCGGACGAGCTGGACCGCTTGCGCGATGGCGCGAGAGTGCTCAAGCCTAACTTTGGCGGCCAAAAGTCGTTTGTCTCCGGATAGGCTTTTTGCCGTTAGCTTGGTGCCGAGACTTGCCTAAGGTTAGCTGTGGCGCGATGGACATGCCCTGAGACATAAACGGTCACGGGATGCCTGATAGTCCCCTGTTTACGGCCCTGATTTGGCTTGCTGCCGCGGAGCGACAGTAACCCGGGCAATCAGCGGCGATGACGCTAATTTGCGCCCGCCTTACCGGCCTCAAGTGCTGCCGCACGCACCATATGCGCCCAACTCCCGATATACGCAGCGCGAACCTTGTACTCGTCACCTGCCTCCTGAGTCATCCAGGCAACGCCGCCCAGCGTCTCGGCCAACTCCTGCGTAGTGCAGATGCCCTTGCGTTCGAGCAACCCACCCAGCGCCGCCAATACCGTGCCAACCGCGAACAATGCATCTTCGTCCATGCGTCGCTCCTATCCTGCCACAAGTCCAAGCATGACGTATCTAACGATAAATGCTAGGCGGAGCGCTCAAGTTTCAGCGGTGTCGCGAACCGCCGCCATACCAGACGTTCGGCAGCCAGAACCGGAGCGTCGAAAGCTGCCGGTCGTTCACTGCGGTCGGGCGGCACTCGAATGCCCGGGCCTGGGACAACATTACCACTGGTAGCGGTTTCCCCAAATGGCGGGTTCCACCGCGATCTGCCACTCGTGAATGTTCCGGAAAGGATGGGAAAATTTGAACGGTCGCGCTTTAGCAGAACGCGGCAGCCTAAGGTTCCTGCAGGGTACTGGGTAGTTCGACGATCGATCAAAATCAGGCTTGACGCTAAATCTATCTAGGTAGATTTAATGCCATGCCTCGTTCACGGACTCTCTCCTCCCATGCTCGGACGGTCCTTGCCGTTCTCCTCGATGCCGGTGGCCAATGGTCGCACGGCTATGAATTGGTTCGGCTCGCCGGTGTGAAATCTGGCACGCTCTATCCGCTGCTGATCCGTCTGGAAGCGCAAGGCTATCTCGAAGCGGAATGGCAGCCGCCGACGGAAGGCGGACGGCCGCCTCGGCATGCCTATCGCTTGACGGCGAGCGGCGTGCAGTTCGCCCGCGCCAATCCCCCCGAACAGGCGGCGCCTCCG
>NZ_LJHO01000033.1:0-7507 GCF_001295765.1 Novosphingobium sp. AAP1
ACGGAAGGTGTGGGCACTTCTGCCCAATCCACCACCCAGACCAATACCTACACGGCTAACGGCAAACTGGCGTCGGTGAAGGATGGTCAGAACAATCTGACGACCTACGTGTATGATGGCTTCGATCGCCTGTCGCAGACGCGCTACCCTTCTCCGACGCAGGGCGCTGCCTCAAGCTCGACGACCGACTACGAGCAGTTGACCTACGATGCCAATTCCAACGTGACCCAGCGTCGCTTGCGCGACGGCAATACAATCACCTTCACCTACGACAACCTCGGGCGCATGGCCTCGCGCACGCCGAACGGCGAAAACGCGGTAAACTTCAGCTATAATCTGCTGGGCCAAGTGACAAATGTGCAGCGTCCTGGCGACGGGGTCAATTTGTCCTATGCTTACGATGGCCTGGGCCGCCTGAGCAGCGAGACGCAGCCATTCGGGTCGGTCAGCTATCTCTATGACGTTGCCGGCAACCGGACTCGCCTGACCTGGGGCGATACCAACTATGTCACATACGACTACGATCTCGCCGGCAATGTCACCGCAATCCGCGAGAATGGTGCCACCTCGGGCGTGGGCGTCCTGGCGTCCTATAGCTACGACACATTGGGACGCCGCAGTTCCGTCACCTATGGCAACGGTACGACGCGCACATATGCCTATGATAGTGTCAGCCGCCTTGCCGGCCTGAAGCTTGACCTGGGCGGGACGGCCTACGATAATCTCATTGGTGCTGTGGGCGGGACCGGGACTGCGATCGGCTACAATCCTGCTTCGCAAATTACTAGCCTCGTTCGCAGCAATGATGCCTACGCTTGGACCGGAGCCGTGAACACCAGTCGCGCCTATACGACCAACGGGCTGAACCAGTACACTGCCGCGGGCGGGGTCGCGTTTGGCTACGATGGTCGTGGGAACCTGACCTCTTCGGGCAACTCAAGCTACGGCTACGATAAGCTCAACGAGATGACCTCCGGTCCCTCCGCGACGATGCGCTATGACGGGGCGGGGCGCCTGATCGAATATAACGCTCCCGCCTCGACGCGGTTTGTCTATGATGGCACAGCCATTCTGGCGGAAGTATCGGGTTCTTCAGGAGCGACGCTGCGCCGCTATGTGCCAGGCCCTGGCACGGATGAGCCGGTGGTGTGGTACGAAGGCTCGGGCCTGACCGATCGGCGCTTCCTACAGGCCGACGAGCGCGGCTCGATCATTGCCGTGACCGATGGCTCGGGCAACGTCCTGGGCACCAATGCCTATGACGAGTTCGGCATTCCGCGTGCCAACAACATCGGCCGCTTCCAGTATACCGGCCAGGCTTGGTTCCCTGAGGTTGGTCTCGCTTACTACAAGGCCCGCTGGTACTCCCCCAGCCTCGGTCGCTTCATGCAAACCGATCCCATCGGATATAACGATGGGATCAACTGGTATAACTACGTCGACGGAGATCCGGTTAATGGTACAGATCCACAAGGAACTTATCGTATTGAGGATATTATAGTAAGGCACGCCAGGGAAAGTGTTGCAATTACATTAGGAAATCTTAGCGCAACTGGGCAATTGTACGGAATTCCAGACAAAAATGTGAAAGATAGCTCGGCGGGGAGTGGTGACCCAGTAGATGATAATTCAAAAAAAATGACTGTTCTGCGACGTCTAGTAATCCAGGAAATGTTGCTCTTTCTGGGCACCTTGTTGGAATTGCGGACATTGTTGGTGGATTTAAGTTAACTGGGACACTTACCGATACTAGACCGGGCGGAGCCACCGTCTCATTTGAGACGACAGGAGTGGCTGTCGGGCTAGCTGCAGGGTCTTACGAGGTAAAGGGAACAGTCCCTGGCTTCAATTCGCTTGATAGCACTTTCCAAATTTCCTTCTTCCATGTCGAGTGGGCAGGGATCGGTGTTTCCGGTGCTCGGCTGTCCCGTGGAAATCTTGGCCCATCTGGTTCGTTCGGGACAATATCAGTCGATAACGGTATTTCTCCATTAGATGGAAAGATCGCGCCACCACTTGGTGCGGCGACAATGAAATTTAAAGGTGCTGTTATTAAAAAAGGTTGTTAATATGGTTAAAAATTATATATTTTTAACGTTTGGCCTTGCCGTGCTCTATGGGGCGGGGGAGCACATATTTCAAAATCATTGGCGCGATAATTACTTGAAATTTACTTTATATTTCATGTTTTTCTTAATTTTAAACCAATTTTTGTTAAAAAAATTTGTAATTTAAATATATTATTGCGTTACGTTTTTGCTATAACTTTGGCTATAGTTGGTGTGCTAATGTCAAAATCTCCTTTGATGGGCGTGGCTATCTGGATGATCTACTTTTGCGTATCTTTTCAGATTGACCTCAAAGTCAGAAGAGAGCGGCTCTCTTAGAGCGATTTTCGATCAGTCTGGATCATATCCGCATGAACTGAAGTAGTTGGCGCATTCGGCGGGCCGGAAGATGTCGACGAGCTTGCCGATGAGGTCCCACAGGCCGCTGACGGTTCGTGCGCCTGCTTTTCGGAGCATGGCCTTGAGCCGGGAGAAGGCCTTCTCGATCGGGTTGAAGTCGGGGCTGTAGGGCGGGAGGAAGCGCAGTGTTGCTCCTGCCGCCTCGATCCGGTCGCGGACTGCGGGGCGCTTGTGGCTCGACAGGTTGTCCATGATGACGACGTCACCGGGCCGCAGTTCGGGCACGAGAACCTGCGCCACGTAGGCTTCGAACCAGTCACCGTTGATCGGCCCGTCCAGCACCATCGGCGCGACCATGCCGGTCATCCGCAGGCCTGCAACCAGCGTGGTGGTCTTGCGATGACCATGTGGGTAGCCCATCCGCAGCCGCTCACCCTTGGCGCAACGGCCATGGCTGCGGGTCATGTTGGTGGCGGTCCACGTCTCGTCGATAAAGACCAGGCGCTCGGGTTCCAGATCGATCTGGCCGTCGAACCAGTGGTGACGCTGCTTCAGGACGTCGGGACGGTCCTGCTCGACAGCATGGCCAGTCTTAATGGGATGGCCCGCCCCTTTTCCCCGGCATCGGATAAGATGCCGGCGCTTGAGAAGGAAAGGAGCGGACCGATGTCTATTGTGATCCTCGGCGTTGATTTGGGCAAGAATGCCTGCAGCGTGGTCGGCGTCGATGCGGCAGGCGCTGTCGTCATACGTAGGTCGATGCGGCGCCAGACGCTGATTGACTACGTGGCGAAGCTTCCTGCGTGTGTCGTTGCGATGGAAGCGTGCTGTGGTGCCCATAACCTCGGGCGCATCTTCGCCGCGCAGGGGCACGAGATCAGGCTGATGTCACCGGAGTACGTGCGGCCCTATGTCAAAGC
Organism: Novosphingobium sp. AAP1; assembly: GCF_001295765.1. NCBI lineage: Bacteria > Pseudomonadati > Pseudomonadota > Alphaproteobacteria > Sphingomonadales > Sphingomonadaceae > Novosphingobium > Novosphingobium sp. AAP1. The sequence continues at coordinate 3,329 of NZ_LJHO01000033.1, forward strand.
GCAGAAGAACGATGATCGCGATGCCGAGGGGATTGCCGAGGCAGCCTCGCGTCCGACCATGCGCTTCGTCGAACTCAAGACCCAGGAGCAGCTGGATATCCAGACCCTCCACCGTGTCCGATCCCGATTGGTGGCCGAGCGCAGGAGCCTGATCAACCAACTCCGGGCGATCCTGCTCGAGAGGGGCACCACTTTCCCGGTCGGCCGGCGTAAGCTAGAACTCGGCATTGATGCCATGCTGGCAGAAGAGGCTACGACCTTGTCACCACGCCTGTGGCAGCTGGTTGGCGAACTACGTGCCGAATGGCGCGGCCTCGATACCAGGATCGAAGCTCTGAACGGCGAGTTCGTCGAACTGGCTCGCAATGATGCGGCTGCACGTCGGCTCACATCCATTCCCGGCGTGGGGGTTCTGAGTAACCGCCCGATTGCTACCGCCTCGCATGGATAAGCCATGTAAGCATACGCCGAAGGCCGCAGCGTGTTTCGATCAGGCGGCGATTGCTCGCTGATTGGCGCACCAGTTCCAGGGCAGCAGCGCTTCGAGTTGGTTGACCGGATGGTCTGCGATGCGGGCTAGGGTGTCGGCGAGCCAGGCTTGCGGATCGAGGTCATTGAGCCGGCAGGTCTGGATCAGCGAATAAGCGATGGCGGCGCGCTGGCCGCCGCGATCCGACCCGCAGAACAGCCACGACTTGCGTCCTAGAGGCACACAGCGCAGCGCCCGTTCGGCGGCGTTGTTCGAGAGGCAGACCCTGCCATCATCAAGGAACCGGGTGAACGCGCCCCAGCGACGCAGCATGTAGTTGATGGCTTTGGCGACATCATGGTTGCGGGAGATTTTGGCGAGTTGCGCGTTCAGCCACTCGTGCAGTTCCGCCATCAGCGGCGCGCTCAACTCCTGGCAGCTGGCGAGCCGCTCGGCGGGGTTCTTGCCGTTGATATCGCGCTCGATCGCGAACAGGGCGTCGAGCTTCTGCACGGCCTCCAGCGCGATCGGGTAGATGACCGGCGCCTTCTCGCCGCGGCTCTTCTTGCGTGCCGCGCCCTCGACGTCGGCAAGCTCGAAGAACTTCCGGCGGGCGTGCGCGAAGCACCCTGCTTCCAGGATCGGCCCGGGTTGACGATCGGCAACATACAGATCTCCGTAGCCGCCATAGGCATCCGCTTGCAGGATCCCTGACCAGGACGCGAGATGTGATCGAGGATGCTCGCCGCGTCGGTCGCGCGAGTAGTGGAAGATGACTGCCGGCGGATCAGAGCCGCCGAACGGCCGATCATCGCGCACATAGTCCCATAGTCGGCCGGTATCGGTCTTGCCCTTGGCCATGACCGGCACGGTTGTGTCGTCGCCATGGATGCGCTCGGCGGCAAGGACGTGGGCCTCGATCATCCGGTAGATCGGCATGAGCGCGTGGCACGCAGCCCCGATCTGATCGGCCAGCGTCGACACGCTGAGCGGGACGCCTTCGCAGGCAAAACGCTCGGCCTGGCGGTGGAGCGGCTGATGCTGGCCGTACTTGTTGAACATCAGCATGGCGAGGAAGCTGGGGCCGGCCCACCCGCGCGGGGTGACGTGGAACGGTGCTGGTGGCTGCGTGATCTTCTCGCAGGCCCGGCAGGCGAACTTCTCGCGCACCGTCTGAATGACCTTCCACGCGCGCGGGATCACTTCGAGCGTCTCGGTCACATCCTCGCCCAGTCTGGACAGGCGGTCGCTGCCACAGGCCGGGCACGAGCATGGCGCGGAAACAACCACGCGCTCGCGCGGCAAGTGCTCGGGAAACGGCTTGCGGACCGGCTTCTTGCGCTCAAACGCGGAAATGGTCGTCGTCTTCGCTGCGGCGAACTCGTCTTCCGCCGCATCGACTTCAAGATCCTCATACCCAAGCTCGAACTGGGCAAGCAGCCGCTCGGTGCGCTCGGCACTGGCCCCGTACTGCTCACGGCGCAACTTGGCGTTCTGCAGCTTGAGATGCGCAATCATCGCTTCGGTGGCGCTGGCCAGGGCTCGCGCGTTGGCCAACTCGGCCTCGACCACGGCGGCGCGTTGCTCGGCCGCGTCGGCCTTCTGCAGCGCCAGCGTCAGCAGCGCCTTGAGCGCTTCGGCATCATCCGGAAGGGGCGAAACAGCAGCTTCCATGGGCGTGAGTGAATCACTGACAACCTCTCGAAGCAAGCCCGAAATGCTTGGATTATCGGCTATCCTGCGCTCTGCGGGCGCCACGAATACTGCGGGTTGCGCCAGTCGATCCCGTCCAGCAGGCAAGCCAGTTGCGCACTCGTCAGCGAGACCGTCCCGTCCTTCGCCGACGGCCACACAAACCGACCCTTCTCGAGCCGCTTGGCATACAGCGACATGCCGATCCCGTCGTGCCAGATGATCTTCACCAGCGATCCGGAGCGGCCACGGAAGACCCACAGGTCACCGCCGAACGGATCCTTGGTGAAGTGCTGCTGGACCATTGCGGCCAAGCTCTGCATCCCGCGCCGCATATCGGTATGGCCCATCGCAATCCACACCCGCGCACCCGCCGGAATCATCGCATCGCCTTCAAGGCAGCCACAGCAAGCGCGGGCGAGGCCGAGGCGAAAATCCGCAATCGTCGGCCATCGGCGAAGTCCAGCACAATCGCGGCTTCCGGCTCTTCCACTGAAGCGTTGGCCGTGGTCCCGGGCTCGTCCTCGATCACCGCCGGAACAAATGTCTCCTGGACCTGCCGCAAGGCCGCCCGGCGCCACAAGTAGATCAAGCTTCGGGAAACATCATGGCGGCGCGCAACATCTGCCACACAGGCACCCGGTGAGAATGCCTCGCGCAAAATCTCCAGGCGATCCTGATCCGTCCAATCCCGGCGGCGTCGCACCCCCGTCAGCACCGTTACCTGTGTCATGGTTGTCCTAAGCGCGCCCTATTGCACGACCTATAGGACGTCCTGGCACACCGGACGGCAGCAGCAAGCGCGGCTCACCGGACGGTTACGGTGACTCTACGTAACCGCCCGATTGTTACCGCGGCTTGTGGCGTTTGATGTCTTCGATGGTTTCGGGATCGTCGAAATTGGCGTGCAGGAAGTCGTCCCATACGTCGGGTGAGCTGCGGAGGTCGGCGAGAAGGGCTCACAATTAGACAGCTAGGTCTCATGGGTTGGTACCACCATTTTGGCAGACGCCCGCTCGAGAAACGTATTGGTAACATACTGTAAAAAATTACAGAAAGTTAATTACTTCCTCCGACTTTTTCGATTTAGTTTGGCGTGTCTTCCGGGGGGTAATTATATGATGAAGCGGGAAAATTCTCTTTACGCCGTGCTGCTGGGGTCCGCCGCGAGCTGCATTGTGTTTCCCGCGCTTGCGGTTGCGCAAAGCACTGCTCCTGCACCAACTTATAATTCCACGGTGGACAGCAACGGAATCGATCTCTCCAACGGGCAGGTTCGTCCGCATATTGTCGATCTCAGCATAGGCCCGAGTGACGCTCCCCTCCAGCTTATTCGTTCATCGTATACAGCCGATGCCAGAAATTTTCTTATTGCTGTCGCTGGAACTTATAGCGCCACAACGGGACAACTAAATTCCCCTGTTACAGTTATGATTGATGAAAAGGCGTATACATTTAATTATACAAATGGAGTCTGGGTCGCTCAATACGCGGATGGTTCATCTTTTGATGGAAGTAAGTTTGTGGACCGAGATGGCGTAGTGTACCAATTTTACGCTGTATTTCAAGCCAGTCCGTCATACACACACTATTTAGGGCTCGGGTATTGGCCAGCTCTAATAGGAAGATCTATATCATATCCAGATGGTAGAGTTATCAACTTGGCTTACAACAATTTTCGGGTTCACTCTGGGTCGGGCGCTGCAGGTAGAGATGATTTTTACTATAGACTAAAATCTGTGACCGATAGTCGCGGATATATGTTGAAATACAGTTACGTTTCTGATGTTAACAGTGATACTAACGCAAATTGGGGGGTTCTGTCTTCCGTATCAGCTGTTAATCTTGGGTCATACTCATGTGGAATTTCTGACAATACCTGCAATTCGGCGCCACAGACAGTTCATTATGCATATGCCGGACCGGATTCAGCGGGTAATTATACGTTTACGGTTACTGATCCGCTTGGAAATCAGACCATTGGTACGACTCACGCAAATTATATAGGGGTAAAAACC
>NZ_LJHO01000034.1:0-7460 GCF_001295765.1 Novosphingobium sp. AAP1
GCGTCGCATCACGGGCGGGCGACGATATGAGCGTCGGTCTGCGCCGTGCTCTCGCAGCCCTTTGCTGCCGTCTTCTGCAAGCCGTCCTACCGCCCTCAATGCAGTCGTGGGGTTGGGCGGTGCGGTACGAGGCGGCCAGTATTCCAGACGACACCAAGGCACTCCTTTTCGCCATCGACAGCCTGAGCGGTCTTCTGCCGCGCGCCCTCGCAGTACATCTGCTTCATCCCTTTGGCGAAGGATCGACCGCCATGAACCGCCTTGACTCCATGCTGCGTCGTCCCCGCGCGCTCGGAATCCTGTGCGCGATCAGCGCAGCCTTGCTGGGGATTGCCTATATGGCGTTCGCTGGTGCGCCGATCCGCTACCTCGGGATCAACCTCGGTGCGTTGGCGATCGGCCTCTCCATGCTGGGGATGCTCGGCAATATCGCGATGGCCGACCGGCGCTGGGCCGATACCGCCATCGTCGCGATGGCCGGCGCGTTGCTAGCCACGGCCCTCTTCGGCGCCCAGGTCGACGGTGCGGCGCGCTGGGTAAACCTGGCGGACCTGGCAATCCAACCGAGCCTGGTCCTGTTGCCGGTGATGCTGGTCGCCTTTGCGCAAACACGCAGCGCGACAGCGGCGGCGGGCCTTGTCATCTCCGCTGCCGCGATGGCGCTTCAGCCTGACAGGGCGATGGCCGGGATGCTCGCGCTTTGCGTGACCATCCTCGCGGTCATCCGCCGCGATCCAGGCACTGTCATAGCGTGCGCCGCCGGTGCCGCTGGGTTTGCCGCCACGCTGATGCGTGCCGACTCGCTGCCGGCCGCCCCTTACGTCGATCAGATCCTCTATTCTTCTTTCGACATCCATGCGGGTGCTGTCTTAGCGGTGTGGGGCGGTGCGGCACTGATGCTCGTGCCGGCAATCGTCGGTTTGACTCGCGATCCTGATAATCGAACGGTGTACGCGGTCTTCGGTGCGGTCTGGTTTGCCGCGATAGCCGCTGCGGCTCTCGGCAATTATCCGACGCCGGTCGTCGGTTACGGCGGCAGCGCGATCATCGGCTATGTGGTGAGCCTCTTCGCACTGCCGAAGCTGACTGGTGTGCCCGCTCGGAAGGCGTGGCATGGAGATGATCCGACGGATCGATCGCCGCCTGCCCGCGACCTCCTCGTCGCGCTGGCATGATTGCCATGTCGAACCACAGCAAAAAGCTCCGCCGCTTGACCGCCTTCGCGGTTCGACGCCCAAATAGATACTGGCTGATCGGCGCATTGATCATAGCGTCACTCTACTATGCATGGGGTCAGATCACGCAGCCACGCGGCGATCAGGCGGTGGCGTTTCGTCCCGCCACGCAGAGCTGCGGCACCGATGGGCCGCTACGCTACTGCATCTATCGTGACCAGCGCGGGACGAACGGCGATGTCCTCTACCATCTCCATGGTCGCAACCTCGACGAGCGCATCTGGAACGACGACACCTATCTCACCGCGATGGTCCAAGCCGAATGGCAGCGCAGCGCCGCATTTCCACCTACCGTCGTCGAACTGTCCTATGGCCCCACCTGGCTGCTAACGCCCAAGGGCGACAAGGCCGATAGCGGCCTGCTGGACGACATGATGCGCCGCCTGCCCGCCATCGAGGCGAAGGCCGGCAGGCCACGCCGTCGCCTGCTGATGGGAGAGTCGATGGGCGGGCTCAACGTTCTGATCGCCGGCCTGTCGCATCCATCGCGCTTCGCCAAGGTCGCGGCGCTTTGCCCCGGCATCTATGCGGTCTCGCCCTTCGCATCGTTCGCTGAAATCCGGGCCGCAGCGAAGCGGACGGGTGCCGACCCCAAGATGATCTTCGGCGTGTGGATGCTGGCGCGGAAATATGCGGCGAACGACGCGGAGTGGCAGCGCATCTCACCGCTTGCCCTGATCGAGCAGGCGCGTCCCGACTATCCAGCGCTTTATCTGTCGAACGGCCTGTACGATGCCTATGGCAATTTCGAAGGCTCTCAGCGGCTGGTCGATATTGCCCGCGCGCACGGCGTGAAAACGGAGTGGCATCCGCTCTATGGCGGGCACTGTGCCGCTGACGCCGCGTCGCTCGCCGCATTCCTTTCGTCCTGATGCTTTCTCATTGAGATCGCGACAGCCGCTCTAACACACTCCCTTTAGTCGTCTTCTCCTCACACGGTATTCATTCATCAAGCTATCCATTCGAGATGCGGCCATCTGACCGGAGGCCGAGCTTATACTGGAGCGGCAGGAACAGATCGGTGATCGCTTCATGCTCGGGAACGTCCGGGAAGAAAAGGACGCGCTGGGCATAGAGCGGAAAATCCCGCAGTTCCTCTCCGCTGGTAGGTAGCCAGTCGCGATAGAGGAATTCAGCCGCCGGGCGCAGATCGTCGCTACTGCCGATCACACGTAGAACCGCGCAGCGCCCGCCCGGTATCGTGTCGGCCTCGACGCCGGCATCGGCAGCGGCCAACGGGCGGCGGATTTCGGTGGCGAGGTCAATATGATAGGCGTCCGGTCCGCTGATCTCGGGATCGGTGTGAAAGATGGTGTAGGTGGCATGATCAGCGGCGCGCACGCCATGCCCTTTGCGCCAGGCAATAAAGCGCCGGATCGTTTCGCCAAGACGTTGGGGATCGCCATGGTGACTCATGAACGCGATGTTGGTGTCGAGGACCTCGCGCAGGGTGACATCTTCGCTCGAGAACTGCTGGGTCATGATTTGGCTCCTTGCCCGGGATAGCGGCGCCATTGCCGCTTCCCATGCCACCCAGTCTGGCTGTTCCCGAAAGGCCAATGGCGCCTGACCCATACACTGCCGAAAGGCGCGGGCGAAACTGTCGGGCGCCTCATAACCGGCGTCGAACGCGATGTCGGTCACGGCATCCGCGCGAAAGGCCAATCGCGAAGCGGCCCGTTTCATCCGCGCCATTTGCACATAGCGGTAGAGCGACATTCCGAACATGGCGCTGAACTGCCGGTGGAAATGATAGGGCGAAAAGGCCGCAACTGCGCTCAACACGTCAAGCCCCAGATCGCCATCGAGATGACGGTGAATATGATCAACCACCCGCTGCATGCGCAGCAGATAGCGGGCCTCGGTTGTGTCGGTGGCGGACATCGGGAATTTCCTTGCTGGCGGCACCAGCATTTAGCCAAGCATGTATCCTTCCCGCTCGACCGTTCTTGCTCAAATATCTCCGCGTTGACATGTTTGGTGATTGCCGCCCCAATTCCCGACGTTCAGTGCTCAAGGTAGAGCGTTCAGAACTTGCCCTACGTTCACTGATCGGTGGATCCGGCTGAGTGGCTTGGTCTGGGACTCAAACGGCGGCTCTTGTCAGAAGCCGTGGTTTGACGTCCGCCCGAAACGCCTTTCGCAACATCACAAGCGGGGCCAATTGCCGAAAGGCAGGCCTTCAGTGACTGGATGTGAAAATCTTATGTTCGTTTGGGAGGTTTGTGAGCCCACCAAGGCGCAGTTGCCCGTACCGATCCGAACTCGGCCCGATCATCTTGGCCGTAACGCAAGTTCTTGGGACTTGAAAATTGCGACGTTTTGTCGTATATGCAACGGGTAACAAATCTCAAGGATGAACTATGGAAACTTGTGACCCGACAGGTCTCGAGGCCGAAGCGCTGCGCTCCACGATCGAGGGCCTTGAACTCAATCAGAGCAGTTTCGCAGGCTTGTTGTCCGAACTGGGCGATAAGCGTGAGTTGAAGACCATCCTGCGCAGCATCCAGCGGATGGCAAGTGCCGATGCGCGGGTCTCGGGTGAGATGCAGGTCATCCTGACCCTGCTCCAGCGCGATAAGTGGCGTGCGCGCCGCATCGCCCAGGCGACACAATGGACCGAACGCGACAATGGCGGCCTGACCGCAGAAATTCAGGGTGTACGACTGACGCTTCACCCTCAGTCTCGTGGCCGCTGGTCAATCCACGCGCGCCATATGGCCGAGGGGCCGGACGGCTACAGCCCTTCCATTCCCCATTGGCGCAGCAGCCTGGAGGCAGCAAAAATCCGCGCCGTCCTGGCAGTGGACGAGACGCTCGATCATATTGAGAGGATCAAGGCAGAGCTAGGCGAAGTCGCGTGACGATGGACGGCAGCGTTGGTCAGGTTGTTGCCATCATGGCACGGGCTTCGACCAATGACGCCACAATGCCATCCTTGTCCGTGTCGTCATATTTTAGCTGCCGGAGCAGATAGGTTTAAGCGCAGGCTGCAACCTCGCGCCGCCCCGCCGCAATATTGAACGCCCATGCCCTGCACGCGCCAATAAACTCCGGCATGGGGTAGTCGACGACATTGGCATACAGATCGTGCCACAACCGGCAAGCGTCCGCGCTCGGCCTGCCTGCTGCGCTAGCGATGGACCTGATCCCGGTATGGCCGCCGCCGCGCTCTGCATAAATGCGGCCCGATCAGCCCCATACGTGCGCAGTCTCGGCATCGTAGAACTCGACCTCCAGCGGCCATTTGTCGTGGCGCAGGCCCTTTAGCCAGTTCGCGCGCGCGATGATGTCCTGGTTCCACGCCTCCAACTGATCGCCGTAGAGGCCCACATACAGCTTCTTGAACCTGCCGCGTCCAATGCGGGTGAGTATGTGATCGTCGTTCGCCGCCAGCGAATGACCGAAGATGAACCAGCAATGCGTTCCTTTGGTCACATTGGCGGTGAACTGCTTCAGTCCCTGATAGAGATAGGCGTTGTGCCGGATCTTGGCCTTCTTTTGGGCGCTGGTGCCCTCGGCCACGAACAACGGAAACTTGTTTCCGGCCAGCGCAGCGCGGGCTTGGTCGATCAGAGGCACCCCTTTGCGCACCCATGTGTACTTGAGCAGATCCTTGCCGGAATCGAACAGGTGCAGCGCGCCGTGGAGGAACATGACGCTGGCGCTGTGCGCGTTCGTCTCGCCCTGCCATACGACATATTCAGCATCAGGCTCACCCTCGTCGTTCCCGAAGCCGTCGTTCTTTGCGAGATCGGCGGTGTTTCCGAAGAACGGATCGTCGTGCATCAGCGCCCAATACAGCAGCAGGTCGTAGTTCAGAGTGAAGACGCAGCCTGCCCTGTCGCCCGCCAGGAAGTGGGACAGAAAACGGCGGCAGGCGTCGAACTTGTCGTCGGGGATCTCGGACGGAACATGCGGGTGGTTGCCGGCGATCGTCTGGACCAAAATCTCCTTCAGCATGGCCGCATGGTCGAGCATCTTCTGCGGGGCCGCTCCGCCGTCCGCCACGTACGCCGGCAGGATGGTCGCCGCGCTCTCCAGTGTGCGGATCACCGCCTCGAAGTCTTTGGTCCCCAAGGCTCCGAACACCTGCTCCAGTTCGGGAGCCGCGGAGAAGTCGGCCTGATCATATAGTGACCCGTAGTGGAAGATGTCGGCCCGGCACGCGATGCTAAAGCCATTGCCCAGCAGCAGGTGCCGCTTGCTGAACTGCTCGCTGTCTCCGATAGCCTCGTCGAACGTCATCAAGTAGCCTCATTCCTCGGAGCAGCATGTTCCACGACCCCGACCGTCTTCTCGCCTCAACATTTACAGTGGTCTAACGCAGTTACGAACCGCAATCGAGCCTGTTTTCCTAGTGGTAACTCCAGCTGATATGCGCGGCCCACAGCAGAGCTTGAGAGGCTATTGGGCCATTCTCTCCGACATGGACGTTAAACCTCTGGCCGGCGTTACACCATTTGACAGAGCGCGCCTCAGAGTAACGCGTCAACGACTGCTTCCTACTCGATCCCATCCTGTTATCGCCTCCGTAACGAAGGGCGGGTTTTAGAAAGCTTCAATCGCGTATCGAACGCTTGTTATTTGGGCGTGTTGCTGCGAGGCAGCGTCTCGTTGGTCGAATGACAAGTCTCGTCCGAAACTGCCGTTCAAAACTTAAGCGGGGGGACGACCGGCTCTGGTCAGCTATTTCCTCTTCGATCGCCAGCGGAGGCCCGGGAATTGCCGCCTTCATAGCGGTCATTCGGCCGTCCAAATCAGCTCCCCCAAACCGGTCGTCCGTTCAGGCAGTCAGATCCGGCAACGAAGGGCCGGTTTCAGGTCGCGTCTCAGGCACCGTTATCGGCAGGAAGGTTGGGGGGAAAGGATCAGGCAGCTTTTGGATGGCATATCGTGAAAGCGGCCGTCATCGCGGCTTGCCTAACGATGGGACTGACGATGCAGGGTACCGCTGTATGGACGGCATTGCGTCGCAATCGAATGCCGAAGCCAGATGCTGGAGATTGACTTCCCTGAGCCAGCATGCGAACCAAGCTGCATATCGGCGCTCTTGGAAAGCGGCTGAGATCTTTTTGGCAAAATGCCAAGGAGATTTCATATGAGCCCCGACGCAAACACCCCCTTTCTCGGACACATTTCGGTCGGCCATGGCCCGCAAAAGGTCATTGTGCTGCATGACTGGTATGGCGATCACACGATATATGATCCCCTTTTGCCCTATCTCGACCGCGATAGATTCCATTATGCCTTTGCTGACCTGCCAGGTTACGGATTGTCTCGTGATCGCCCGGTGCTAGCAGGCATCGACCAATTCGCACTGGTTGTGATTGCTCTCGCTGACAGGCTGGATTGGCGGCGTTTCCATATTGTCGGGCACTCGTTGTCCGCAATGATCGCCCAATTTATTGCCATGCTTGTACCAGATCGCATTGTCAGCCTGACTGCCGTCTGCCCGCTTCCGGCCAGTGGGTCACCTGCGAGCGATGACGCGCTGGCATTTTTCGCATCAACAGCCCGCGACGACGATGCCTTTTGCAAGCTGATGCGGTCTTTGTCTGGTTCGCTTTCGAACGGATGGATCGAAGCGAAACGGAAAAACAGCCGTATAGCTTCTTCGCCTGAGGTGAAGATGAACTATTTCGAACTGTTTCGGACAGATTTTTCTTCGAGCCTCATAGGCTCGAGCATGAAAGCCAATCTGATCCTCGGGACTCGCGATCCCGGACTGGATGAGGCCACCATGTCTCCCATGTTCCGACGTTGGTACGAGGATCTTTCTGTGGAAACGGTTTCCGGCTGCGGCCACTATCCGATGGAAGAGGCGCCACCGTATTTTGCAGCTGTCCTTGAACGGCTTCTTGTGAGGGAGGCAATTAGGGCTTCATAAATACGGCATTCCCCTTGGTGTACATGTCATGTGCGCCAAGGGGAGCGACTTTTATGGTTTACAGTGTTCCACGTCCGCTTTGAGAGGCACCATATCGTGCATTCTATGGCCAAAAAGTCGGCGTGTCCGGATAGTCGCCTTCAGGGTTAAAAGTTTGAAATGCTGCCTTTCGCTCGCGGCCTGGCAGAGCCGGCGATAGTCGCCGCGATAGCGGCCGTTCAGGCGCCTGTAGCGCGACAAACTGGATGATGATTGCGCGTCAATCAGGATGAGAATGTGATTGTCGCGGCGCGTCGATCTGAGTAGCCCCTAGATTTCTGGACGCCTTCGATCTG
>NZ_LJHO01000035.1:0-4175 GCF_001295765.1 Novosphingobium sp. AAP1
GATTTTGGGTAATCGGCTCGGCATAGTTTCCTGCTCCCCGCGCACATCACGTGCGCGGAGGAGCGATCATGATCACCGATGTTTATGTGAGCAGAAGCCGGGTAATGCGGAGCCTGCGGGCAGGTCCGCTTGGTGAACACATCCATCTCTACGTCGCGCAGCTTCAGCAAGGCGGCTACAGTCTCGAGACAGGCCATCGACGGCTGAGCATTATACGAGATTTTGGTTTTTGGCTCGGCGCCACAGGCGCGGGTATTGCTGATATCGACGAAGCGACCGTCACGCAGTATCTCGCCGAGCGGTCGCGGCACCGCCCGCAGTTCGGAGGGGACGCCCGTGCACTCGCTCGGCTGCTCTCGATCCTGCGCGAAGCGAACGCCATCGCGCATCGCGCGGTGCCGCCGCGTGATCCGCACGAGGATATTTGTGAGGCCTATAGCCGCTACATGGCGCGCCAGCGGGGCCTCGCACCGTCGTCGATCGCGAGCCACGTTTGGTTCCTTCGGCCCTTCCTGCAAGAACTGGGTATCACCGCTAACGCCGACCTTGGTCGCCTGTCAGGGCGCGAGGTGTCGCTCTATGTCGAGCGGCATGCCGCGGATGGCGGAGCGACGACCGCCCGGATCATGTGTTCGCGCTTGCGGGTGTTCCTGCGGTATCTGCACGCAGAAGGCTTCATCACCGCAGATCTGACGGCTGCTATCCCCTCTATCCGGCGGCCTGGCGAAGCGCGATTGCCGAGTTTCCTGCCGATCGAGGACGTTCAGCGCATCCTCGACGGTTGCGACCGGAGCACCTCGGCGGGACGAAGAAACTATGCGATCCTGATGCTGCTCGCCCGGCTGGGTTTGCGCGCGGGCGAAGTGGCGAAGCTCAGCCTTGATGATATAGATTGGCACGCAGGTCAGTTCACCGTTCGGGGCAAGGGACGGAAGATCGCCACCATGCCACTGCCGCACGATGTCGGCGCCGCGATTGCCGCCTATCTACAGCATGGTCGCCCCCGTTCTGACAGCCGGCGGCTGTTCCTGCTCGCCGTTGCGCCATATTCCGGGTTCAAGGGAGCGCCCGGCATACAGACCGTCGCACGCTCGGCGATCAAGCGCACCGGCATCCCCGGTCCCGGTCGACGTGGTTCGCACATCTTCCGGCACAGCCTCGCGACGGACCTGTTGCGATCGGGCGCTACCCTGACCGAGATCGGCCAACTCCTACGCCACGAACAACAGGACACGACCCGGATCTACGCCAAGGTCGATCTCGATAGCCTGCGCCCCCTCGGCCAGCCGTGGCTGGGAGGTGAACAATGAGCGCGCTGTGTCAGGCGCTGGCCCGCTATGTCCGCATGCGGCGCGGGTTCGGCTATCGCTACCGGGACGAAGAGCGCTGTCTTGGGGATTTCATCGCGTTCATGGACGCGGCGCAGGCGACGGTCATCACGCGCGCGCTGGCGATGGCCTGGATCACCCAGAGCCAGCGCACCTCCTGGCCGAACCGGTTGTCGGCGGTGCGCGGATTCGCCCGGCATCTCTCGAACGTGGAACCGGAGACCGAGATACCACCGGCTGGGATTTTTCCATCCCCGAAGCGGCGACATCCCTATATCTACACCGAGGCAGAGATTGAGCGCCTGCTGGACGCGACGCTCAGTTGGGGTCTGGCCAAAGGCATCAACCGGCGAACTTATCATTGCTTGTTCGGGCTGCTCGCCGCGACGGGCATGCGCTTGGGTGAAGCGATCGGTCTCGAACGCGCCGATGTCGATCTTGAGGCCGGGTTGTTGACGCTGCGCGTGACCAAAGGCGGCAAGGATCGCCTCGTCCCACTGCATCCGACTACCTCCCGAGCGCTCGCCGATTACGCCGCGCGACGCGACGATTGCCGCATATGCCGCAAGAGCCCCTGGTTTTTCGTCCTGCGTGGAGGCCAGCGGCTGCGGCTTCAGTACCCGGAACGCATATTTATCGGGGTGATGCGACGGATCGGGCTGCGCGATACCGAGCCGCGCAGCACTGGCCCACGCATCCACGACCTTCGTCACACCTTCGCGGTCAACACCCTTCTGCGCTGGTACCGTGCCGGCGAAGATGTCGAGCGCCTGTTGCCGATGCTCACCACCTATCTCGGCCACAGCAAGGTTCGCGACACATACTGGTACCTCTCGGCCTGCCCCGAGCTCATGGGGGAGGCCGCGAGCCGGCTCGAAGCCCGCTGGGAGACGGCGTCATGAGCGTCGCGTCGATCCTGCCAGGTCTCATCGAGCGGTTCTTCACCCAGCGTCTCATACAGCAGCGTAACGCCAGCCCCCACACCATCGCATCTTACCGCGATACATTCCGGCTGCTGTTCGCCTTCGCGCTGGCAAGGTTGGGCAAGCCACCCTCCAAGCTCGACCTGGCCGATCTCAATGCCCCGTTCGTCGGTGCCTTCCTCGACGATCTGGAAGCGAGCAGGTCGATCGGGATCAAGACCCGCAACTTGCGCCTGACCGCCATTCGGGCATTCCTGCGCTTCGTTGCGCTTGAGGAGCCTGCCTATGCCGGGCAGATCCAGCGTGTGCTCGCGATTCCCGGCAAGCTCCACGACAGGCGCGAGGTGCATTTCCTCACCCGCGACGAGATCAACGCGATCCTTGCGGCACCCGATCGCAGCAGTTGGATCGGTCGTCGTGACCATATGCTGCTCCATCTCGCCGCGCAGACAGGCCTGCGGCTATCGGAGATCGTCCAACTCGAACGCACCGCTGTCGTTTTGGGCGCCGGCGCACATGTTCGATGTCTCGGCAAGGGCCGCAAGGAGCGCTGCACGCCACTCACCACGCAGACGCGCCATGCCCTCCAGGCCTGGCTCAAGGAGGCAGGGAGGTTCGGTTCGATGAGGCTGTTCCCCAACCTCCATGGCGGCGATCTGAGCGCCGATGCCGTGCAGCGCTTGCTGCGCAGGCATGTCGCGACCGCGACACAAGCTTGTCCGTCACTTCGGCGCAAGCGGGTCACGCCACATGTCCTCCGGCACACCGCCGCGATGGAACTCCTCCAGGCGGGCGTCGATATTTCGGTTATCGCGCTGTGGCTCGGGCATGAGTCCATCAAGACGACGCAGGTCTATTTGCACGCCCACCTCGCCTTGAAGGAAGCGGCACTGGCCAAGGTCAAGCCGTTCAACGGACGGAAGGGCGGACGTTATCAGCCGGGGGACCGACTGCTAGCCTTCCTCGAGGCACTCTAACTTGGCGTGCGGACTCGCCTCTGCTATCTATTTGAGGCGCTGTGCAAAGGGCAGCGCCGGGACTGGTAATCCCGCCAGAGAAGCAACTCGGACACCTCGGTTTCCGGGGTGTCGTCGCGCATGTCCAGACCTTCGGGTTAAAGGCGACGGCGCATGTCTCTGGCATGTTACCAGCTCCGGCGGCTCCCGCGCCTAGCGTGCGGGAGTTCGGGACTGTTTCCGCATCCGTCTCATCTCTTCCGCGTAACCGCCCTGATGCGGACCGGAGGTACCAATGTACAACATTGCCCCTGTCTCAACGCAACGCTGCCTGCCCGCCAGGTCGGCTGCCGGTTCCCGCAACGCGACGCTGGCGGCATTGTGGAGAACCTATGATGCTCAGCCAGTCCAGCTTCAGCGAACGCGCGAAGGGCGTAACCTGAGCCGTGAACGCTATCGGCGCGCGGAAGAGTTCATGCTGTCCCTCGCACCCGAAGCGCCGGGCGACTGGCCCGATTTTCTCTACGCTACCGGCATCGTAGCTCAACTCGCCCTGTCATCGCATTTGCTCGACATCGGCTTTCCCGACGCCTGGTGCGCTCGTTATATCGGCCTCCACATCGACCGATCGCTTGCCTATGCCAATGCTAGCGGCTTCGGCTACCAGTGCCCCGACACCGCACGGTTGGCGGCAGTGCTTTCACCCTATTGGAAATGGAATCACCGCCATCTGGTCGACCGCCCGCACCCGAAGGACGGCGGCTTCACCCCCGACCAGGTTCGGTCGCTGCAGCGCGCGCTCATGGACCATGTGAGGCATGTCACCGGACACGGTCGATCGCGTCGCCGGATGAGGAGATCATGACGCCCTCCTCCGATGCTTCGCACGGGGAAGAACGGTAAAACTATGCCGAGCGGATTGCGCCAAATCCCGCAGATATCCTGGCCTTCCCACGGCCATGCGGAAT
>NZ_LJHO01000036.1:0-3743 GCF_001295765.1 Novosphingobium sp. AAP1
CAGTCATTCAGGCAATGGTAGCTTGCCAGCGCATGCCGCCAAGCTCATTCTGGTGGGCGGGGGACATCCGGCCTTGTCATTGCCGGCACGTTCTGGGAGGTTAATTTATGCCAGTCATACAAGCTGTATGGACCGCAGGCCTCCTTGCCCTTCCGCTGCTGGTGCTTTTGGGGTTTATGCGAAGACGAGCACGAACGCTCGACTATACTGAAAGCAGAGCGGTTAAGGCACAGCTGCCTTGGTGGGTCAAGAACTGCGAAACGCTATTGATGCTCGCATTTGGATACCTGTGGGCTGCAGTGAGCTTTAAGCTTTATGCTCTCCTTAGAGGGAGCCAGCCCGAGAGGGATATGCCTCTTGTAGGGGCTGCAGCCTTTTACGTCATCATTGGCATCGCGTTCATTGTAATTCCGATTGCAATGCTCTCTGCAAATGCGGTTAGTGAGTTCATTCCCTTCCTTCGGAAAGCCAATCAGAAGGGTAAGCGTCCGGTTTTGCGCGTGGAGGGGCGACAGGTTTCGATAGCGTTCCGTTGTGTGTGTTCCGGAATTGCGCTTATGTGTCGCTATGGACGATTTCGATAGGTTCGCTCGAGCTGCCACTGCATTGCTGGGTGGTGAGGCAGAAGTAACAGTTCGCCAAGGAAGGCGAGCCGAATACCCCGGTTCACCGCGTGAAGCAGCGGACTTATTTGTCAAAAAACTCGGCTTTACGCCAATTGGCGATGGTTGGGTCGATCTCGGTGAGAAGGGATCTGATCCAGCAGGCTATCTAACCAATATTCTTAAAAGAGACCTTGTCGGTCACAATATCGATTGGCTACCTGACGGCGAGGCTAGGAACTGTTCCGAGGGCTTCTATTCGCTATTCAAAGGCCCGGCGGTGACTAATCTGGCCAATGTTGTAGGAAACGAGTGGAATCCTATAACGACCTCAACTGTCGAAGCGGCTTACGTCAGCATGGACGATGATCGCATCGGTTTGTTTCTCTTGGAGGCTGAGGATTAATATGGACGCCAATTCCACGGCAGCAGCTCATCGATCCGGTTGATCGGATGGCCCTTGCCGATGCGATCGAGCACGTCGGCCAGCCACTCCTGCGGGTTGACGCCATTGAGCTTGGCGGTTTCCAGCAGCGAATACATGGCGGCGGCGCGCTCACCGCCGCAATCGGCACCAGCGAACAGCCAATTTTGCGGCCCAGACATATCCCCCGCAGGGCATTTTCTGCCGGGTTGTTGTCGATCTCCAGCCTGCCATCCTCGGTGTAGGTCAGGAGTTGGGGCTTGAGCTTCACGGCATAGCGCAACGCCTCTGCCAGCGGTGAGCGGGCCGAAGCCCTGGACAGCACATCATCGGCCCAGACGAAGAACTCCAGCGCCTTGGCTTTTGACACCGCACGGGCTTGCCGCCGTTCCTCCGCCGACACATCGGCGATCTGGCGCTCGATGGTGTAAAGGTCGCGGATCATATCCAGCCCATGGCGCGCCACGGAATGCTCATCCGCCTTGAAGACGTCATACAGCTTGCGCCGTGCATGCGCCCAGCAGGCGACAGGCGTTATCAGCCCAGGCTCTCGGTCAGGCGCGTAAAGCCGCTCGAAACCGGCATAGGCATCGGCTTGCAGAAATCCTGCGAATGATTTGAGGTGTTCGCGTGGTCGCTCACCCTTGCGATCGGGGCTATAGCGAAACAGCGCTGCCGGTCTGTCCGATACCTCCCATCGTCGGTTGTCGCGCAGATAGACCCACAGCCTGCCCGTGGCGGTCTTCCCGGTCCCTGGCGCCAGCACCGGAACGGGCGTGTCGTCGGCGTGGAGTTTGACGCTGGCCATCACGTGATCGGCAATCTTGTCGACCAGCGGTTGCAGCAGCCAGCTTGCCTGGCCCAGCCAGTTGGCCATCGTCGAGCGGCTGATCTCCACGCCTTCGCGCGCATAGATCTGCGATTGGCGATAGAGCGGCAGGTGATCGGCAAACTTCGAGACGATGACGTGGGCGAGCAAGCCCGGACCGGCGCGACCACGCGGCACGGGAAGCCCCGGAGCCGGGGCCTGGCTGATGGCGTCACAGCGATTGCAGGAAAGCCTGGGCCGAACATGACGAGTGACCCGAAACCGCCCCGGGACATATTCCAGCACCTCGGTCACGTCCTCGCCCAGCTTGCCCATCGTGCCGCCACAGGCCGAGCAGCCATCGGCATCCGGCGCGGGGTGCATGACCTCATCGCGGGGGAGATGGTCGGGCAGTGGCGCACGGCGCGGCTTTCGTAGCGCCGCCTTGGTAGGCGCATCATCGGGCACGCCGCCTTCGACCACGCACTCGGCATGGGCATGCTCGGCCTCAAGGTCTTCCAGCGTCAGCTCAAGCTGATCGGCTTGCTCCGCCAGACGCTCGGAGGATTGGCCGAACTTCATGCGCCGCAGGCGGGCCAGTTGAACCTTGAACTTCTCGATCTGCAGCGCCGTCAGCTTAATCGAGTTTTGCGCCACCTCCAGCTTCTCGCGGGTCTCGTCATGGGCGGTTCTCTCGGCAGCCAGCGCCTGTTCCGAAGCCATCGCGCGCGCCAGCATAGCGGCGGCAAATGCGCGCAATTCTGCTGGATCAACAGGCAGTTCGAGATCGTCGGGAGACACGCTTCCCGCTAGCAGGATCCGCCCCTTTGCCCAAGCAAAAAGCCCGGATTTGCGCCAGTTGTGACATCAAAGTTGAGCTGGTGTGCGGGGTGGTTCGGGCGCCACCGTGCGCCGCCAATCCATCGCCTCGATCAGCAAAGCGAACTGCGCCGGGGTCAGCACAACGCCGCCCTCGATCAAGGGTGGCCATACGAAACGGCTGCGTTCCAGACGCTTGGAGAACAGGCAAAGCCCGCTGCCATCCCAATGCAGCGCCTTCAGATAATTGCCGCTCTTGCTGCGAAACAGAAAGACATGGCCGCCATAGGGCTCGACCGCGAACAAAGGGCGGACCAGCGCGGCAAGCCCATCGAATCCGAGCCGCATGCTGACCGGTTTGCTCGCCAGATAGACCTTGGTGCCCGGCGCCAGCGAGATCATGCCATATCACGCAAGGCGCGCAGCACCCGCGCCAGTGCTTTCTCATTGACGTAGCTGTCCACCGACAGGCGGATGCCGCCGGGCAAATCGACGTCAATCGCACCGGGTCGGGAGCCGGGATGTGGGCGGGTCAGTTCTTCGGCGGTGGTGTGCTGTACCGGCGCAGGCGGTGCCGCCACCGGGGTGGGGGTAAGCGCTTGGCCTGTCGGTTCCGCCACCGAGCCATAAGCAATGAATTGCAGCGGTTCGCTGGAAAGCTTCTCCGCCTCGCGGCGCATCCGTCGCCAGCCATGGATCAGCCCCGGCGACATTCCCAATCGCTTGGCCACGCCCACGATCGTGGCCTTGGGCTCATCGCACATCGCCAGAACCGCCGCGCGCTCGTCATCCGAATACCGGCGCCGCCGCTCCACCCCGGTGATGATCTCAACCCTGCCCAACGCACTCTCCTTACGCAGTGCGAATGGACACTGCGTAAGGCCGGCTCATCGCGATGGCGCATCAACCTGACAACACGACCGAGGCCGGACGCTTACTCAGAAGGCATTTCGCGGAACGCACGTTTCGTTCAAGTCAGCGAACGCTGGGCTCCTCAAGTTTGCAGCGGTATCAGTGCCTTTTGGAATGATGGCAATTTTAATCGCTGCGATTGAGCCTTGGCGCCATTAATGTCCGCAACTGGGCGATG
>NZ_LJHO01000037.1:0-3235 GCF_001295765.1 Novosphingobium sp. AAP1
CGTCCGGCGTGAACCGTTATCAAAAAGCAATGCCCGCAGAGCATAGCCATACCGACGGCCTTGCCCTCATTCCCGGTTTTTTACCGTTGCTATCGGGTAACCAGAAAAGAGGGGTGAACTTAGTGGTCTATCGAAGCGGCGCTGATCTTAAGACTCGCGGACGTCAGGCAATTCTTTTGAAGATATGGCGCCAAAGTAAGGATTGAGCCTGCTTCATCGGTAAAATCAACGCTGATAGGCAGAAGATCGCGCGCCGGTTGATTTGAAACGCGACGCCATCCATGGTCGATTAGATAGTGTTCCGCCTGATCGAAGGACACACATTTTGTGACCGGTATTTTCGCCCGAAAATCAATTGTCAAAATCGACTTCCGCTGGGCGAAGTTGAAATCGGGACTGCCTCCTCGGCAATCATAGGAGCCAGCATCGACGGCGATAAAGCCGTCAATGCCGCTGATATTTGTAGCCTTTCGTCTGCATTTTTCAGTGGCTTGAGCATACTCCTCGCGCGCCAGGCCTAGGTCGTCGAGCAACGAACGGACAGAGAGCGGAAGCGGCAAATCTGCAACGCTCGCGTGCACGGGCACCGCTGCCAATTGGGCAGCCAAAAGTATGGGTCCATATGTGCGCTTCATCTAACGATCATGGCAGAATCGCTCGATTTCACAATCGGGACGGGCAGAAAGCCACCATAGCCGAGTTTTACGGTATCGATGCACCCCAATTCCAGGGCAAAAGCTCACCAATTCGATTGATAGGATG
Source organism: Novosphingobium sp. AAP1 (assembly GCF_001295765.1). Taxonomy (NCBI): domain Bacteria; kingdom Pseudomonadati; phylum Pseudomonadota; class Alphaproteobacteria; order Sphingomonadales; family Sphingomonadaceae; genus Novosphingobium; species Novosphingobium sp. AAP1. The sequence continues at coordinate 763 of NZ_LJHO01000037.1, forward strand.
CCCTTTGCTGATGCTGTCGAGCACGTGAGCAAGCCATTCCTGCGGATTGATGCCATTGAGCTTGGCGGTTTCCAGCAGAGAATACATGGCGGCAGCCCGCTCGCCGCCGCAGTCGGCACCGGCAAAAAGCCAGTTCTTGCGGCCCAGGCATATCCCGCGCAGCGCGTTCTCCGCGGGATTGTTGTCGATCTCCAGCCTACCGTCCTCTGTGTAGGTCAGCAGTTGGGGCTTGAGCTTCACGGCATAACGCAGCGCTTCTGCCAGCGGTGAACGAGCCGAAGCCTTGGACAGCACATCATCGGCCCAGGCGAAGAACTCCAGTGCTTTGGCTTTCGATGCCGTGCGCGCCTGCCCCCGTTCCTCCGCCGACACATCGGCGATCTGGCGCTCGATGGTGTAAAGGTCGCGAATCATATCCAGCCCATGGCGCGCCACGGAATGCTCATCCGCCTTGAAGACGTCATGCAGCTTGCGCCGTGCATGCGCCCAGCAGGCGACAGGCGTGATCAGCCCAGGCTCTCGGTCAGGCGCGTAAAGCCGCTCGAAACCGGCATAGGCATCGGCCTGCAGGAAACCCGCGAATGTCTTGAGATGCTCGCGTGGCCGCTCGCCCTTGCGATCCGGGCTGTAGCGGAACAGGGCTGCGGGCTTGTCCGATGCGTCCCATCGTCGATTGTCACGCAGATAGACCCACAACCTGCCGGTGGCCGTCTTCCCTGTTCCCGGCGCCAGCACGGGAACAGGCGTGTCATCGGCGTGGAGTTTGACGCTGGCTATGACGTGATCGGCAATCCTGTCGACCAGCGGTTGCAGTAGCCAGCTTGTCTGCCCCAGCCAATCGGCCATCGTCGAGCGGCTGATCTCTAAGCCTTCGCGGGCATAGATCTGTGACTGGCGGTAGAGCGGGAGGTGGTCGGCAAACTTCGAAACGATGACGTGGGCCAGCAAGCCGGGGCCAGCGCGGCCACGCGGCACGGGAAGCCCCGGGGCCGGTGCCTGGCTGATGGCATCGCAGCGATTGCAGGACAGCTTGGGGCGCACATGGCGGGTGACGCGAAAGCGGCCCGGGACATATTCCAGCACCTCGGTCACATCCTCGCCCAGCTTGGCCATCGTGCCGCCGCAGGCCGAGCAGCCCTCGGCATCCGGGGCAGCGTGCATAACCTCATCGCGGGGGAGATGGTCGGGCAGCGACGCACGGCGGGGCTTGCGTGGGGCTGTCTTGGTGGGCGCGTCATCGGAAACGTGGCCTTCGACCACGCACTCGGCATGGGCATGCTCGGCCTCGAGGTCTTCCAACGTCAGTTCAAGCTGATCGGCCTGTGCGGCCAAGCGTTCGGAGGACTGGCCAAACTTCATGTGCCGAAGCCGGGCCAGTTGCACCTTGAGCTTCTCGATCTGCAGCGCGGTCAGTTTAATCGAGCTTTGCACCGCCTCCAGCTTCTCGCGGGTGTCGTTATGGGCGGTCCGCTCGGCGGCCAGCGCCTGCTCTGATGCTACCGCGCGCGCCAGCATGGCAGCGGCAAAAGCGCGCAATTCTGCAGGGTCAGCAGGCAGTTCGAGGTCATCGGGGAACACGCTTCCCGCTAGCAGAATCTGCCTTGCCGACCAAGTAAAAAGCCCGGAATTACGCCAATTATGCCATCAAAGTTGAGCCGGTGTGCGTGGTGGCTCGGGCGCCACCGTGCGGCGCCAATCCATCGCCTCGATCAGCAAGGCGAACTGCGCCGGTGTCAGCAAAACCCCGCCTTCAATCAGTGGCGGCCACACGAAACGGCTGCGCTCCAGACGCTTGGCGAACAGACAAAGCCCGCTGCCATCCCAGTGCAGCGCCTTCAGGTAATTGCCGCTCTTGCTGCGAAACAGGAAGACATGGCCGCCATAGGGCTCGACCGCGAACAAGGGACGCACCAATGCAGCCAACCCATCGAACCCGAGCCGCATGCTGACCGGCTTGCTCGCCAGATAGACCTTGGTGCCCGGCGCCAACGAAATCATGCCACATCCCGCAAGGCGCGTAGCACCCGAGCCAGCGCTTTCTCATTGACGTAGCTGTCCACCGAAAGCCGGATGCCATTGGGCAGATCGACGTCAATCGCACCCGGCCGGGTGCCGGGATGCGGGCAGGTCAGTTCTTCGGCGGCGGTGTGCGGGACAGGGGCAGGTGGTGGTGTTATCGGCGTGGGGGCAGGCACTTGACCTGACGGTTCGCCAACCGAGCCATAGGCAATGAATTGCAACGGTTCGCTCGAAAGCTTCTCCGCCTCCCGGCGCATCCGTCGCCAGCCATGGATCAACCCCGGCGACATCCCTAATCGCTTGGCCACGCCCACAATCGTCGCCTTCGGCTCATCGCACATCGCCAGAACCGCCGCGCGCTCCTCATCCGAATACCGGCGCCGCCGCTCCACCCCGGTGATGATCTCAACCCTGCCCAACGCACTCTCCTTACGCAGTGCGAATGGACACTGCG
>NZ_LJHO01000038.1:0-3059 GCF_001295765.1 Novosphingobium sp. AAP1
GGTGTGGATTCTACAAGCATGATAAGAGTGATTAGGACCGGTTAGCTTCATGCGTTACCGCACTTCCACACCCGGCCTATCAACGTGGTGGTCTACCACGACTCGATGATACCTTATCTTGAGGGAGGCTTCCCGCTTAGATGCTTTCAGCGGTTATCCCGTCCATGCATAGCTACCCTGCTGCGCTCCTGGCGGAACGACAGGTACACCAGAGGCATGTTCACCCCGGTCCTCTCGTACTAGGGGCAACTCCTCTCAAGTATCGACGCCCACGGCAGATAGGGACCAAACTGTCTCGCGACGTTCTGAACCCAGCTCACGTACCACTTTAATTGGCGAACAGCCAAACCCTTGGGACCTGCTCCAGCCCCAGGATGTGATGAGCCGACATCGAGGTGCCAAACGATTCCGTCGATATGAGCTCTTGGGAATCATCAGCCTGTTATCCCCGGCGTACCTTTTATCCGTTGAGCGATGGCCCTTCCACGAGGGACCACCGGATCACTATGACCGACTTTCGTCTCTGCTCGACTCGTCAGTCTCGCAGTCAGGCAGGCTTATGCCATTGCACTCTGAACAGACGGTTTCCAACCGTCCTGAGCCTACCATCGCGCGCCTCCGTTACTCTTTAGGAGGCGACCGCCCCAGTCAAACTACCCGCCACAGAGGGTCCCCGCACCGGATGACGGTGCTGGGTTAGACATCAGAAAACAACAGGGTGGTATTTCACCTATGGCTCCACACCGGCTGGCGCCAGTGCTTCAAAGCCTCCCACCTATGCTACACAATTCTTTCCTAATGCCACTCTGAAGCTGCAGTAAAGGTGCACGGGGTCTTTCCGTCTAACCGCGGGTACTCCGCATCTTCACGGAGAATTCAATTTCGCTGAGCATATCCTGGAGACAGTGGGGAAGTCGTTACGCCATTCGTGCAGGTCGGAACTTACCCGACAAGGAATTTCGCTACCTTAGGACCGTTATAGTTACGGCCGCCGTTTACCGGGGCTTCAATTCGGAGCTTGCACTCCTCCTCTTAACCTTCCGGCACCGGGCAGGCGTCAGACCCTATACGTCGTCTTGAAGCCGACTTAGCAGAGTCCTGTGTTTTTGCTAAACAGTCGCTACCCCCTGGCCTGTGCCCCCCACAAGTGCTTGCGCATATGTGGGGCCTCCTTCTTCCGAAGGTACGGAGGCAATTTGCCGAGTTCCTTCAGGATACTTCTCTCAAGCGCCTTGGTATACTCTACCTGACCACCTGTGTCGGTTTCGGGTACGGTCTATATGGAGAGGCTATTTCCTGGAACCTCGTCGCAGCCAGTTCAATCCAATAAGAACTGACAACTTAAGAGATCCGTCACTCATCTCCAGGCCCACGAATATTAACGTGGTTCCCATCGACTACCCCCTTCGGGCTCGTCTTAGGGGCCGGCTCACCCTGCTCAGATTAGCTTTAAGCAGGAACCCTTGGTCTTTCGGCGAGAGGGCATCTCACCCTCTTTATCGCTACTCATGTCAGCATTCGCACTTCCGATACCTCCACGGTCGGTTACCCTTCCGCTTCGCAGGCCTACGGAACGCTCCGCTACCGCTCAGATCAAAGATCTGAACCCTAAGCTTCGGTGCACGTCTTGAGCCCCGTTACATCTTCGCCGCAGGAACCCTTAGTTAGACCAGTGAGCTGTTACGCTTTCTTTAAATGATGGCTGCTTCTAAGCCAACATCCTGGTTGTTTTGGGATTCCCACATGCTTTCCCACTTAGACGTGACTTGGGGACCTTAGCTGTAGGTTAGGGCTGTTTCCCTTTTGACGACGGACCTTAGCACCCGCCGTCTGTCTGCCGGATAAATCTCGTTGGTATTCGGAGTTTGGTTAGAGTTGGTAGATCTCGCGACCCCCGCATCCATCCAGTGCTCTACCCCCAACGGTATACGTCCGACGCTCTACCTCAATAGATTTCGCGGAGAACCAGCTATTTCCCGGTTTGATTGGCCTTTCACCCCTAAACACAACTCATCCGACAATTTTTCAACATTGAACGGTTCGGCCCTCCAGTGCGTGTTACCGCACCTTCAGCCTGGTCATGCCTAGATCACCGGGTTTCGGGTCTAATTCATCGAACTCCAGCGCCCTATTCAGACTCGCTTTCGCTACGCCTACACCTAACGGCTTAAGCTTGCTCGATAAACTAAGTCACTGACCCATTATGCAAGAGGTACGCAGTCACCCCCTATGGGGCTCCTACTGCTTGTAAGCATCCGGTTTCAGGTACTGTTTCACTCCCCTCATCGGGGTGCTTTTCACCTTTCCCTCACGGTACTAGTTCGCTATCGGTCATGTACGAGTATTTAGGCTTGGAGGGTGGTCCCCCCATGTTCAGACAGGATTTCACGTGTCCCGCCCTACTCGAGGCCTCATCCATCACTTTCGCATACGGGGCTATCACCCGCTATGGCCTGCCTTTCCAGACAGTTCTGCTAGTTGAAGATGAGGCACTGGCCTGGTCCGCGTTCGCTCGCCACTACTAACGGAATCTCGGTTGATGTCTTTTCCTCCAGGTACTGAGATGTTTCAGTTCCCCGGGTTCGCTTCACCAAAGCTATATATTCACTAAGGTGATACCTTATCCACCTCTCCAACCACCCTGTTGCCAGGGTGACAGAAGAAATGGTGAAGGTGGGTTTCCCCATTCGGAAATCGCCGGATCAAAGCTCGCTCACAGCTCCCCGACGCTTATCGCAGCGTGCCACGTCCTTCTTCGCCTGTACATGCCAAGGCATCCACCAGATGCTCTTACCTCACGCTTGAGAATCCACACCATCACCAACAAGCCTGCATAACGCTTGCGGTGTGCCAGGTGCGGACGATATCTCAGCCAGATCGAACAACGCATCATATGGCTCTCGCCACACGACCGTTGCCCATAATGTGTGAACGCAATTGAACGACGACCGTAATCGTCGATCCATGCGCCACGGCATCGATCTAAAAAACCCATTCACAATGTCAAAGAGGCGTACAATACGCCAATACCAGACCATGCTTGCGCATGGCCGGAACTG
>NZ_LJHO01000039.1:0-2897 GCF_001295765.1 Novosphingobium sp. AAP1
GCCATCATCGCTTACACCCACATGCTCAGCCACAGAACAGCAACATATTGCTGGGCACGGCGCGATGAACATGCATCTTGCCGGAATCGCTTTCCATGTCGTGCGCCTAAGATTAGGCTGATGCTGCTGCAACCGAAGTGCCCCTACCTCAATCCAGTGGAGATTGTCTGGCAGTTCGTGCGCAACAACTGGCTGTCGAACCAAAATTTCAAATTATACGATGACATCGTCGTCTACAGTCGCTTCGCCTGGAACAAGCTCTTCGAGCACCTGCGGCGCATCGTGCCCCTCAGATTGCGTCAAAGGACCCACGGGTTCTGATCAATGCGCCCTGATATAAAACCAGTTTTGGGTGCCGCTTGACGCCCTTGACGATGTCGACAAAGTCGTCGGCGTTACGGCAATTGGCGGCAGCAGGTTTCCATTGAAGGCTTTTACGAACTGTAGAGGCAGCGCCTCTGCTGGATGCGGAAGTCCCGCGCCCAGCAATCTTTCAAGCAGCTGGCCATCACCCTCAACGTGCTGATTACAGGATAGTTTTGAAGACTCCAGATTGACTCCCATGTCAAAACATGGAAACCAACAGCAATCATCCGGAAACATTTCCGGCGAACTGGAGGGGTGGGGCGATGAAGTCGTTTTTGCATGCTGCAGCTTTCGCATTGGTTGTGGCCAAACCGGCGCATGCCACGGAGACCGTCGCCTACACGTATGATGCTCTCGGCCGGTTGGTCCAAGTTACCCACGCTGGCTCAGTCAATAACGGCCTCAATACATCTTACAATCCTGACAAGGCCGACAACCGCGTAAACGTCACCACTACCGGTAGCTAATGGCTTATTCGCATAAGTATGAAGCCATTAGTAAATTTATGAGGGTGGCGTGGTATGAATAATTTGGTAAACGTGCGCAATTTTTCGGGAAAAGGTAGATCTGCGGTCAAGGCAGTTCATAAAACGCTTCTGATAACGACGGCAATAGGCTTCTACGTGCCATCTGCACTTGCACAAGTTGCTGTTGGCTTGCCAAAAAATCTAGACTCAGATGATAATAGTATAAGCTACTCAAGTGGCTTGCCGGTAATTTCGGAGAAAGTCCTGTCTATCGGCGGCTCCCAAAATGGCCTTGAGCATATAAGGACTATTACTGGAAATCGATATTGGATTCATAACTATACAATCGCTGTTACCGGCACACTTGGCGGGAATGTCCAGGTAATTATTGGCAGTAGAACTATAAATTTTTCATATAATAGTTCTACGGGTAAATATGTAAATGTTGACGGTGGCGGCGGGATTTTCACAACTGCACTTGTATATACCGATGATAACGGTGATATATACAACTTTAGCCAAGCTTTTACTGGCGTTGATATTCCAATTCCACCGACAACAAGTGTGGTTCAGCGCAATCTTTATGATCCAGTTGGGCCTTACGTTGCATATTGCACTAAGGTTACTCGTGCTGACGGTACGACGGAAGCGCTATATTACACGACGCAGTCAGTCAGGTCTGCGGCTGGAACTGTGACGAATAGCTATAACTTTATCAGGTTGTCACTTGTTGCAAAGTCTACAGGTTATTCTTTAAAATTTGGATACGAAACTAATACTCTGTCAGTGTCTGGGGCTAGCCAAATATCATGGTCTTCCATATCGTCAGTATATGGCGTAAATAATACAATTGATTCATGTTCATCCAGTGGATCTTGTGTTGCTTTTACGCAAAATTGGCCTTACGCTAGTTACAATGTTACTCAGTCATCTGGTGTCTATACAGAGATTTTAACCACCCCGTCCGGGCGTGTAGAAACAATTAAGAGCGACGCATCTGGTCAGAAAGTTGCGTCTATACAAATTGGCTCAAACGCAACAAACACCGTTGCATTGTCTTATGACTCTAGCGGTAGAGTTACTGGACTTTCAAAAAATGGCGTAAACTATACGTACGCTTTTTCCGCTAGTGGATCGACACTTTCAAGCGTGCGATCTGCATCTGGGGCAACGCAATATACAGCTACGGCCGACATTCCGTCGGGCGCATTGCAGACATTCCAGAATGCACTGAATCAGAAAAATACCTACCAATACAATTCTTCCGGGTTGTTGGCTTATGTTGTTCCTCCCGAAGGCGTGATCACATCTGGTTCGCCAACGTCGGGGTATACGAAATATTCTTATGACGCCAACGGGAATGTGACCGAGCAGCGGAGTGTTGCAAAGGTGGCATCGGGTCTGTCGGACATCGTGCAATCATCTGGATATCTGTCGAGCTGTTCTTCAAGAGTGCTGTGCGATAAGCCAAATTGGACGAAGGACGCCAAAGGAAACGAAACCGATTATACTTACGATAGTTCGACAGGATTGGTGACATCGGTTACGGGGCCGGCTGATGCTAATGGTGTGCGTCCACAGACGCGCTATAATTATACGACGATGCAGGCCTATTTCAAGAACAGCTCCGGCTCGATTGTGGCGTCCGGACAGAATGTCTACATGCTGACGTCTATTTCTTCGTGCCGTACGCAAGCTGGGACAGCATTGACCGGGACAGCGGGGGTGGGACCTTTCTCGCTTTCGGGAAGCGCCACTTGCGCCAATAGCGCCGACGAGATTCGGACGACGATCAACTACGGCCCCCAGACCACTGGTGTGGCTAACAACCTATTGCCGATCTCGCGAACCGTCGCGACCGGGGACGGGTCGATCAGCGCTACCACGACCTTTGCCTATGACAACGTCGGCAACGTCATTTCAGCAACAGGCCCGCTTGCAGGTCAGATCTCCTATGCATTCTACGATGCTGATCGCCGTGTGACTGGTGTGATTGGTCCTGATCCCGATGGCTCTGGTACGCGCCAACCGGTGGCGGTGAAATACACGTATAATGCCAATGGT
>NZ_LJHO01000004.1:0-478298 GCF_001295765.1 Novosphingobium sp. AAP1
TGACGCTCGGCATAAACGCCACACAACCACAATCTCGCCTTTCTGCGCACGCAAGCCGAGGGTTTGGACATGCGTCTGGTCGATGCTTGGCCTCGCGATACCCGCCGCGAACGGGCATTGTTCGAGAAGCTGAAAGACGCTTACGTGAAGGCGCGCTACTCCAAGCACTACCGCATCTCGAAAGAGGATTTGCTGTGGCTTGCGGAGCGGGTCGAGAAGCTCGGCCAACTCGTCCAGGACGTCTGCCAGGAGCGACTGGCGCTGCTCGCCTCGGAAGTCCGCGAAGCAGGCTGACCCGCGTCTAGTAGGAAGCGGTGGCCCCCGCGCTTCCTCGATTGGCTCAGCGACAGCTACCCCAAAATCACGCACTAAAGTCTCGCACGCACGTCGATATCGAGCGTCATCTGCTGCACGTCGGCTTCCTCTGCACGGGCTTGCGACTGCAGCGTCTGCGCGTCGCAAGCCACCGTGATCCGGCCAAATTTCCCTTTCAAATCGAGTGCTTCGCCCAGCGCATGGCGGGTGATCTTGGCCATCGCCGCACCCTCGCTCACGACGCCAAAACGGCAGGTAGTCCTCCCGGAATCTAGCTGCCCTGGACCTACATTCCACCGGAAAAGGCCAGCGAAAACCCGTTGGCAATTCTGCATGCCGGGACGCCGGGGACCGTCTCGATGCCCCCGACAATTACAGGTGATACCCTGCCTTGGCTTCGATCCGGATGGCCATAGACCGGCCGTTCATCGCAGCTTATGCCTTCAGGCCCAAATGGAACATATGGCGAATATCGCGAATGTCGGCGATGATGGAGGAAGGGGTCCTGGGGGCAGATCGGCAGGAAAAGGAACCGACGCAAGATAAAGGCCCCCATCTCGCGGTGGGGGCTAAGCTGTTGTCTGCACGTCATTTTTACTGGAGATAGGCTGGACTTGCGCCATGGGATTGCCTCCGATTGCGAGATGCAGGGCCAAGAAAGCGTGTTGTTGCAGGCACTTGCCGCGAGACAAAGGTGGAGGCCCTTGCAGCCTCGCGCGCGTCACCCCTGATTGCTGGTTCCGCCAGGAATTTCCACCATCGAGGAAGCGGCAATGGACGACGGGTTCGAGGTGTGGCTGGGTCATATCGGCAAAGAACGCCCCATGCGCCATGACCTGCGCCGGGCGGTCAACCAGGCCGGTGGCTCACGCCTGGCGAAGGGTCAGGCCAAGCCCCGCTTCACTGGCACCCGGACCGGGCGCGGCGTCGCTGCCGGACGGATGCTTGCCGGTGCACCGCGCCACGGCGGCGCGAGTGCCCGCCGGGTGGTGGTGAAAGCCCGCTACGTGAAGTTGGCCGGCAAGGGGATGAAAGCGGCAAGCGCCCACCTGGCCTACCTGCAGCGCGATGGCACGACGCGCGAAGGCGAACGCGGCACTCTGTACGGCCGTGACAGCGACCACGCCGACGGCAAGGCCTTCCTCGAACGCGGGGCGGGGGATCGCCACCAGTTCCGCTTTATTGTCGCCCCTGAGGACGGCGAGCAATATGCCGACCTGAAGCCGGTGACCCGGCGGCTGATGGAACAGATGGAAAAGGACCTTGGCACCCGCCTCGAATGGGTAGCGGTCGATCACTTCAATACCGGCCATCCCCACACCCATATTGTCGTGCGTGGCGTCGACGATCAGGGCAACAACCTCGTCATCGCCCGCGACTACATCAGCCATGGCTTGGCCGGGCGCGCTGCGGAAATCGTCAGCCGCGATCTTGGTCCCCGGACTGAGCAGGAGATCGCCACCGCCAACGCGCGCGAGGTCACACAGGAGCGCTTCACCCGGATCGACCGACGCCTGCTGCGCGATCTCGACGGACAGGGGCTGGCTTCGGCCTGGCATGCCGATCCAGCCGAGCAAGCCTTGCGCGCCGCACGTCTGGGCACGCTGCAGGCGATGGGCCTTGCCAAGAAGGAAGGCAAAGGCCTCTACCGCCTTAATGACGACCTGGAGGCGACGCTGCGGGCCATGGGCAAGCGGGGCGACATTATCGCCACCATGCACGAGCGGCTGCGCAGCCATCCCGAGGTGCTGCCGCAGGACTACGCAGTCTATGTCCCCGCCGAGCGCGAAGCCATCGTTGGTCGCGTGCTCGACCGTGGCCTCGCCGACGAGCATGGCGATCGTCATTACCTGATCGTCGAAGCAACCGACGGGCGCGCGCACTTCGTCGATCTCGGCCAGGACCTGGCGGATGGGGCGATGAAGGATCGGCTGGTCCGGGTGTCGCCGACACCGGTGGAGGTGCGGACGGCCGACAGGGCCATCACCGAAGTCGCCGGTGCGAACAGCGGGCGTTACAGCGTGGACCTTCATCTGGCGCATGACCCTTCGGCTACCGATCGCTTTGCCCAGGCCCACGTACGCCGCCTCGAGGCGCTGCGCCGTGATGGCGCGGCAATACAGCGTGATCCCAACGGCACATGGACGGTCGGCCCCGATTACCTCGGCGAAGCGCTGCGCCATGAAGAGCGGCAAGCCCTGCGGCGGCCAGTCACCATCGCAGTGCTGACCGACCGGCCGCTCGAACAGCTGGTTCATCACGATGGCGAGACCTGGCTCGACCGCCAGTGCGTTGCGACCAACCCTGAGCGGCTGCAGGGCCGCGTCGGCGCCACGATCGGCCAATCGCTGCAGCAGCGGCGGCAATGGCTGATTGAGCAGGGCCTGGCGGTGCAGGAGGGGGATACGATCCGCTACCGGGCCAACTTGCTGGCGATGCTTCGCCAGCGCGAAGTGAACCGTGTCGGTGCCCAGCTCTCGCAGGAGCTTGGACTGCAGTTCACGCCGCAGCAGGGCTACCATGTCGAGGGCACTTACCGCCACGCTGTCAACGTGGGCGGCGAGAAGTTCGCCGTGATCGCCAAGTCACGCGAGTTCACGCTGGTCCCGTGGCGGCCGGTTCTGGAGAAGCAACTGGGCCGTCAAGTCACCGGGACCATCGAGCGCGGCGGCGGCATCGATTGGACCTTCGGACGGCAGCGTTCGGGACCGCAGATCGGCTGAGCTGCCACAGCACCCTCAGGATACCGGAGAGGCTCTGTTGCCAAGTCCATGCGCCGCGCATCATCGCCGGCATGCAGACGCGCAAGACCCGCCACCAGTTCTACCTGCCCGACCATCTCTCGGCGCGGCTCGACGCTATGGCAGCAGAGCCAGGGGTGTCGAAGACGACGATCCTGAGCGAGGCGCTCGGCGCATGGTTTGAGCGCCAGGATGACCAGCAGGCAGGCGCGCAGTTTGGCAAGGCGCTTTCCCGGCAAGTGCGGGCCGTCGAGCGGCTCGAGCCGCGGCTCGATTACCTGACCGAAGTGCTGGGTCTGTTAGTGCGGCACCAGTTGACGCTGACCGCGCATCATCCCGCCTTCGATGCCGAGACGCAGCGTTTGGGCCAGCGCCGCTACGACCAGTTCGTCCGGACGGCAGGCGAACTGGCTGCACGAAGGACCAGGCCGAAGGCCAATGCTGCCCCATCCAGCAGCCAGGAGAACGAGCCATGAGCATTCCCTTCGGGCAGGCCAAGCCCGAGCCCTACAGAGCCGAGCCGCTGACGGTCCGAATTCCCGAGCCGAGCCGCTGACGGTCCGAATTCCCGAGGCGTGCCGCCTCACCGGCATCGGCCGTTCGAAGCTCTACGAGCTTATTGCCGAAGGCAGCATCGAGATCGTCAAGGTCGGGGGCATGACGCTTATTCCCTTCGAGAGCCTGAAGCGGCTGATTGCCGCTGGTCGCGAAGGGCGGGGGCTATGACAATCCATCCTATCCTGCTGCGGGCTTTGCTGACGGCAGTCGTGGCCGAAATCGGGGATGAGCAGCGCGAGACGCTCACCTCCGGCACAACGACTGCCAGGATTGCGGCGGAAGATCGCCTTGTAGATGACCTAATGGCCGCGATAGCAACCGCAGATCGCGGCGGGGGGGCAGACGGGCGTCGCGTCCGCCACGCTTCACCTTCGTTCCGCTTCATAGCGACTGGCCAGGGCTGGTTTGCGCTTGGGACGGGGATATCGCCCCTTGATTGCCCTTACGGAAGCCCGTCCGGAGGTAAGTCCTCAAGGTGGATGCGGTGGACTGACCGCTAACTCGTCGGCTCAGGATGGCCAATCAGCCTGAGCACACCTTCGTCGCCATTGGAGAAGTTTGTCCCGGAACGCGCGAGATTGCGGACGAACCGGAATGTCTCATTCCAGGGGCACATGTCGATATAGCTGACTCCACCGACGCTGAACCGGTGTGCCAGCTTCGCGCCCTAATCTCGATCTTTGAAGTGCTGCCCCCTTGCCGGATATGACCGAACGTAATCGTCTATGCTATTACTCATAACCAAGGGAATGCTGCCCGGATTCAGTCTATGCCGCGCCCTGTGGGGACCCAACATTGCCATTTCGCGTCGCCGGTTCGCACTTTCCAAAACGCGCATCAAGCTTGGGCAGCGCAAACAGCAGTTCGCCGATCATCTAGCGCGTGCTGCGCTATACATCGCGCTGCGTGAAGCCGAAGAACGCCATTACTGGCGAGAAGGTCGATACAATTTTTTACATTAAATGTAGCAAAATCCTCGGGCTGTCGTTATGGATTAATGCAGGTGTGAACGCCGATGAGGAGCTTGTAGTTTGTGACACTCGTGATCACCACCTGTACGAATCGCAAGCGCAAACCGGTCAGCGACAATCTCCATGTGTCCGCGCTTCCACAGGCACCAATCGACGATCTTGCGGTCGATTGGGTGTGCCGGCTAGCTGCGGCCGACGATGTGTTTCCGGCGCGAACGATCTACGGTGGCCGATCCTTTCGGGAAGCGGCGCTTGCTGCCGAGCTGCTCGACGCGCGACTGATGGTAGTCTCAGCCGGGCTCGGCCTTGTTTCCGCCGATGCGCGGGTGCCGCCCTATTCCTGCACTGTGCTGATCAATGCGCCTGATAGCATCGCGTCGCGCGTCACTGGCGACTTTTCGATCACTGATTGGTGGCAAGCGCTGGGAGCCGCTTCGCCTTTTTCTCAGTCGTTTCAGAAGGCCGTGTCGGTGACCAACGGCCTGATCTGCGCGGCGCTGTCCGACACCTATATTGAGATGGTTACGGACGATTTGTGCGCATTACCGGCGGCCATACTGGCAAGGGTGCGGTTGTTTACACGTGCACCGCTCGACCGTGTGGCGCCGGCGTTGCGGCCGTTGGTTATGCCCTATGACGACCGACTCGATGGTCCCGACAGCCCCGTGCGCGGGACACGCGGCGACTTTGCCGGGAGGGCACTGCATCATTTCGCCAAGTATATACACGTTGCGGGAGACCGTCGCTCTGTCGGCGATCATTGCGCTGCGGTCGGTTCCGCGCTGACCGGCTGGCGGTTTGCGGCGCGGTTCGACCGCCAACGGCTCGATGATGACGCCGTGCTTGCCTTGGTCCGGAAGCATTGGGACGTCGAGCGCGGCAGCACTGCGCGTCTATTGCGGCGTTTGCGCGACGATCTGGGTGTAGCTTGCGAGCAGGGGCGCCTCGCCAATCTTGCGCGCCAGGTGCGCAAGGAGCGGGCATGACCGCGCGGGAGCATCTCAAAGTCCGCGCGGTTCGCTCGGAACAGGGAGATGGGACCGGCGTGTTCGCCTTCTTCCTATACGGGTCCGATATCAATCGCATCGCCGATATCAGCCGTATCCGTCGCGACGAACACGAACTCAAGGGCTTCCAGCGTCGCGAAATCCGCGACCATGTCAAGGACATCACAGCATTTCTTGACAGCGGCCCCGTGCTATTCCCTAACGCAATCATCCTCGCCATGTCGCCCGAGGTCGAGTTTGCCCGTTCACGAGGCCGCTCGCCCGACCGGGCCTGTGAGGTCGGTGAAACCGGTACGCTCAAGATCCCACTTTATCCCGAAGGCCATCGAGCAGCGTGGATCGTCGACGGTCAGCAGCGTTCATTGGCCCTGGGTGCGGCCAAGGATCCCTCCATCGCTGTGCCAGTGATCGGGTTTGTTTCCGACGAACTCGCAATCCAGCGGGAGCAGTTCATCCTCGTCAATAAAGCACGCAAGCTGCCGACCGGCCTGATCAATGAACTGCTGCCCGAAGTGAGCGTGCTGCTGCCGCGCAACCTTGCAGCCAAACAATTGCCGAGCACCTTATGCGAAGCACTCAACACCGACCCGAAGTCGCCCTTTTTCAATCTGATTAAGCGCGAGTCCGATGCTAAGGACCGCGCCGGCATCGTCACCGACAGCGCGCTAATCGAGACGATGAAGGCGAGCTTGAAGACGCCTGCGGGCGCGCTCGGTCAATATAAGCATAACGGTGACGGCAACAACACCGAAGCCATGTATGGCGTGATGCTGCTTTACTGGACAGCGGTACGCGACACTTTCCCCGATGCCTGGGGCAGGCCTCCGACCGAAAGCAGGCTCATGCATTCGGCTGGCATTCGCGCGATGGGCGCGCTGATGGATACGGTGATGCTCCGCGCCGATGCAGCCGCTGACAAGGCTGCCGCCGTGCGCGCGACCCTACAGCGCTTGGCCCCGCATTGCTGCTGGACGAGCGGCACCTGGGAGGGCTTGGGGCTAGTCTGGAACGAGATCCAGTCAACCTCGCAGCACATCAACAAGCTCAGCGACCATCTGATGCATGTCGAGCGCGACTTGGCGCGTGCTGCCCCATGAAGTTCATTTTCGCGGATAGCCTCGACTATGTTGATCCGGCCTTTGATTTCATTGGCGACCGCAGTCCGGCTGAGCGTCAGCCCTATTGGGACGACGCCTATCCGCACGAAATCCTGGGCTACGCGCCCTATGACGGCGTGCTAGTGTCGCGCGGCATCGTCGGCGACCACCGCGTGAAGGGCAAATATACCGCCAGCCAGGCGCGTCGGTTTCATCTGGTCGGCGCGCGCAAGTTCTTGCGGCTGGACAAACCCGAGTTTGCGCATCTCGATATCTTCGGTGATTGCGGCGCGTTCACCTATGTTCAGGAAGAGCGTCCGCCTTATTCGGCAGGGGAAATGGCCGAGTTCTACGACGAATGCGGCTTCACCCATGGCTGCTCAGTCGATCACATTATCTTCGATTTCGACCCGACCGGACAAGGGATGAGCGGCGGCACCGACGACGCTAAGGTTCGCTTCGAGATCACGCTTGAGAACGCCAACGCCTTCCGCCGCGAAGCGCAGTCGATTGATGCGAGCTTTACGCCTTTGGGCGTCGTTCAAGGCTGGTCGCCGGGCAGCATGGCCGAGGCTGCGCGGCGACTCGTGACGATGGGCTATGACTATCTCGCAATCGGCGGCATGGTTCCCTTAAAGTCTCCCGAGATCAAGCTGGTGCTTGAGGCGATCCGCGACGTGGTGCCGGCCTCGACGCGCTTGCATATTCTGGGCTTCGCCAAGGCCGACGATATCGACAGCTTTCACGGCTATGACATCGCCAGCTTCGACACCACCTCGCCACTGATCCGCGCGTTTAAGGACGCCAAGCAGAACTATTATCTTCCCGGCGAGGGCCTGGGGCTACGCTATTTTACCTCGATCCGGGTGCCGCAGGCTATCGAGAATCCCAAGCTCCAGCGCGGCGTCAAAAAAGGAATGTTCCGGGCCGAGGAACTGGTTCGGCTGGAAGCGCTCGCGCTGAATTCATTGCGCGCGTTCGATCGCGGCGCGGCCGACCTGGAAGAAACCCTACACAATGTCCTCGTCTACAGCGCGCCGCTGGTCGAGGAAAAGCCCTACGAAGACTGCAGGAACAGCACCGCGCTGGCCCGACTCGCTCAGCGCTACCGGGTCACATTGGCCGAGCGTCCCTGGAAACAATGTCCCTGCAAGATTTGCCAGGACGCCGCGATCGACGTGATTATCTTTCGCGGCAGCAACCGCAATAAACGCCGCGGGATGCACAATCTTGCGGTCTACCACGACCATATAGAACGACTGGATTTGAAGCGTGCCGTCAACCCCAATGACCTACCTCGCCGTCTGTGCGCAGCAGAGCAGTGAGCACCAGGTGCTCAGCTTCGCGGCAACGGCTGCCGACGTCCTCCGGTTCGCCTCAATCGAGCGGATCGGACGCGACGCGCAAGGCGAACTCAGGGGGTTCCAGCGGCCACAGGTCGCAGCCCACATCCGCGAGATCCGCGACTATCTCGAACATCCCAATTCGGTGCTTCCCAATCCGATCGTCGTCGCGTTCACAGATCACGTCACCGTTGAAGATGCTGGCGGCGGTGTCATTCGGCTGTCGATCGACATTAGCAGCGGGATCCCCGGCCTGGTCGTTGATGGGCAGCAGCGCCTGTCGGCTTTGGCGGAGGTCGACCGCGACTTCCAAATTTTCGTGTCCGCGCTGATCTGTCGCGACGAAGCCGAACTTCGCCGACAGTTCGTGCTGATCAACAACACCAAGCCGCTGCCCAAATCGATGATCTACGAACTGCTACCGACGGTCGACAATCTGCCGCCACGCCTCAGTCGCCGCTCGGTGGCATCCGATCTCACCGCGCGCCTCAATTTTGAGAACACCGCGCTCAAGGGCTATATCAAGCAACACACCTGCCCCGAGGGGATCATCGCCGATACGGTGATGCAGCGGATCATCATGGAATCGCTTACCAATGGCGTCATGCGTGAGATGATCCGCTCACCCAAGGGCGTGGAGCGCTGCGTTCGGCTCGTCTCCAATTTTTTCGAGGCGGTGAAGAAGGTCTGGCCCGAAGCTTGGCACGGCCAGAAGCCCGCCACCTCGCGGCTGCTGCATGGCGCCGGCATCCAGGCGATGGGCGATGTCATGGAAGTTCTCGCCCAACGCTCCGAAGCGCGCAGCGTCGAGGATTTCCGCGAAGGACTCGAATGTTTGAAGCACAAGACCGCCTGGACTAGTGGGGAATGGGAATTGTCGGGTGAAATCCGCCGCTGGAACAGCCTCCAGAACGTCAATCGCGATATCGCCCTGCTCAAACACTATCTGATCGCCATTGTGAAGGCCGACCAGCGCAAGCGCCGCAAGGCCGCGCCCAAACACCCCCTCGAACCCCAAGCGGGGACGGCATGAGCTACGCGATCAAGGATATCTTCAAGACCCTGCATGGGGAAGGCGCGCAAATGGGCCCCGCCGCCGTCTTCTGCCGTTATGCGGACTGCAACCTTTGGTCGGGCCGCGAGGGCGATCGCGCGACCTCGGCGAGCACCTTCTGCGGTTCCGATTTCGTCAGCATGGACGGCACCGGGGGCGGGCGTTGCGCCGATGCTGATGCCCTGGCGGATGCGATCGCCGCCGAGTGGCGAGGATCCTCCGCCAATCGCTATGTCGTGCTAACCGAAGGCGAGCCTCTGCTACAGGTCGATGATGCGCTGGTCGCCGTGCTCCACGCCCGCGACTTCGAGATCGGGGTCGATACCAACGGCACGCAAGTCGCGCCCGCCGGGTTCCGACATCTCGCGTTTAACCATTTCTTCCTGCAGCAGATGGACTTGCCGACCGCTGCCGCCAATCTCGAGGCGGCGATTACATATTGCACCGACAACCCGCGCTGGCGCCTGTCGCACCAGTCGCACAAGATGATCGGAATGCGCTGATGTTCGAGCTCAGCAAGCAGTTTCGCTTCGACGCCGCCCACACTCTGGACCGGTTGATCGGCACGGAGTCGAGCCGGCGCATCCATGGCCATAGTTATCGCGCCGAGGTGACCGTGCGCGGCCGCCCCGATCCGGTCAGCGGCATGGTGATCGACCTGGGGTTCCTCGAACGGACCATCGACGATGCGCGTGACGCGCTCGACCACCGCTTCCTCGACGAGATCAACGATCTGGGGGCCGCGACCATGGAGAATCTCAGCCGCTGGATCTGGAACCGGCTCTCGCCCGCGGTCGATAATCTGTTCAGGGTCAGCGTCTACCGTGACAGCAGCGGCGACGCCTGCTTCTACTATGGCCCCAAAGAAGTCGACGCATGAACGAAACCCGCGCACTTGTCCTCCTCTCCGGAGGACAGGATTCGGCAACGTGTCTCGCCTGGGCTCTCGATCGTTTCGATACGGTCGAGACATTGGCGTTCAATTACGGCCAACGCCATGCAGTCGAACTCGAAAGCCGCGGTGCAATCCTAAAACTCATCGGCGAGATTAAGCCGGGATGGGCCGGACGTCTCGGCGCGGACCACAGCCTTGGCTTGGCGACGCTCGGTGAAGTCTCCGATACGGCGCTAACCCGCGATGTCGCGATCGAAATGAACGCGAACGGAATTCCAAACACCTTCGTGCCCGGACGGAACATCCTGTTCCTCACTTTCGCGGCGACGCTCGCCTATCGGCGCGGACTCCGGCACATCGTCGGCGGCATGTGTGAGACCGATTTCTCCGGCTATCCTGATTGCCGCGACGACGCGATTAAGGCGCTCCAGGTCGCGCTCAATCTCGGCATGGCGCAGAATTTCGTGCTGCATACTCCGCTCATGTGGCTGGACAAGGCAGCGACCTGGGCGCTGGCCCATCAATTGGGCGGAGACACGTTGGTCGATCTCATCGTCGAGCACAGCCACACCTGCTACCGCGGCGAGCGGGGCACACGTCGTGACTGGGGTTACGGCTGCGGAACCTGTCCTGCCTGCGAGCTTCGCGCCCGCGGGTTCCACGCCTATCGTCAGGGGGAACCGGCATGAACGAGACCGCAGCGCCCACCCCCAACGCGACGGTAACGCTGACTTCGGATGCGGAGCAATCACGACAGGACAGTGTAAAGCTCAAGACAAACGCGGGGCTGTGGTGGCCGCGTGCAGTGCTGCAATCGCTTTTCAACGCGAGCGTCGACTTCTATCCTCGCCTAAACACCAAACATCACAGCTTCCCGACAAATACCAAGGCAGCACTTCGCGATCTCCTCACCTTTCCACGACTGCCCGCGGCTGTGCGAGACTGGGCGGCCAACTGGCAATTACCAGAGCCCGACAAGCGCATCATTGCCAGTCTCAAGTCTGATGACATCCTTGCCGACATGGCCACGGCGATGAAGGATTGGACTGGTCCGATTAAGGCTGGCGATGTCGCCGAGATCGATGCCGCCAAGGCAGTACTGGAACAGATCGTTGCGCAAGACGAACCCAGCAAGGAGCAGCTTGCCAAGATTCAGGCCGACGCCAAGGCTGCTCTGCAGAAGATGACCGCACCCGAACTGTCGCTCGACGACGCGATCAACCTAGCTAAGGCCTCGCTTACCGAAGTGAAGGCGCAGACCGAATATCAGGACCAGAAGGCGACCCGCCTGCTCACCGTTACGACCTTTCTCAGCGCCTTGTCGGGCGCTTTGTTCGCGAGCTTCAGCGCCAGCTATCCGCTCGAGCTTATCGACCGCCTCGCTACTGGCTGGCGGTTGGTGCTGATCGGGGCCTACCTTACCTTCGTATTGTTCGTGCTTGCCGCAGTCGCCGGCGCGTTGGTCACATTCCACGCGACGCGCACCCGGTTCAAGTATTCGAAGGAAGCGACCGCCAAGCGCCAGGCGGGGCAGACCCGCTCCTTTTTGTTCTTTCGCGAGATGATCGGCGTGTCGCCCGAGGGTTGGGCCAAGTCGTTCGTTGAGGTCGGACAGGGCGGCCCCGTTATACGCCCCCAACTAAAAGAAGAATATTTCAAAAATTACGTGATGGAGTCCTATTTGGTCGCTGCCAAGACCGCCGACAAATTACGCTATCTCGGCCCCGCTCAAAGTCTGCTCGCATGGGCATTGCGATGCTTGCTACTGTTCGTGATTCTTATCACGCTCATTCAGGCCTATGTTGCCAAGCAGCCAGCCGTTCCGACCCAAGTCAAACTGCTGTGGCCGGAAAAGCCAGTCGCAGCCGATGTTGACCTGATCCAACTGCCGGCCCGCACTGACGGCTCAGACAGTAAGGCCACAGGGCACCCGACCTCGACCCATGTTCGTGTACACGTGCAGGGAAGCAGGTGATGGAAACCCGCCGCCAAGCTCCTGCCACCGTCTTTCTCGACGCCGACAACACGCTTTGGGACACCGACGGTGTCTTCGCGGCGGCGCAGTTGCATTTGCTCGCAGCCGTCGAATCAGCAGCCGGTCGGCAATCAGTAGCAGAGGACAGGCTCGCGTTCGTGCGTGCAGCGGACCAGCGGATCGCCGAGCATCATCATGCTGGCCTTCGCTATCCGCCACGGCTGCTCATCGCCGCCCTCGCCGACGCACTGCACGGTGAAGATGTCGCGCGCGCAGCGCGTCTTGCCTTGGTCGGATCGGGAAAGGAGCGGATCGCCGAGGACGTGATGGGCGTGATTGAAGCTGCCTATTTCAGCGATCTCGGGCACGCTCCGGCCATACGGCCTGGGGTGGAAGCTGGCCTGCTTGCGCTCGAGGCGGCCGGGTGCAACGTCTTGATCATAACCGAGGCCGCGCGAGCGAAGGTCGAGCGCACTGCGAAGCGTCTTGGTCTCGACACGCACTTCACACGAATCGTCGAAGGTGCAAAACGACCGGATCTTTATCGCCGCATTCTCCGCCTCACCGGCACGCGCGAGGCATTCATGGTTGGCGATCAACTCGACCGAGACATCGCACCCGCGAAGGCTGCCGGGCTTGAGACGATTTATTTCCCGGGTGGCTTTCAGCCGCGCTGGCTGCCCGCGGTGGGAAAGGTTGGTCCCGATTATACCATAGCCAGCTTCGCAGAAGTGCCAGATATCGTGCTTGCCGAGCGGAGGGCGATCACCGGTAGTTGATGTCGGATGGCACACGCCTGCCCGCCAAATGGGATTCGAGTTGTATTCGCTCTAAACTAGTTGGCTTTCGGCTTGCGCGCCTTTCGCGGGCTCTGACGATGTCCTGCCTGCGAGATGCGCGTAGAGGGCCGGCAAGAACATCCCGCCAATTTGGCCGAATAACGCTTTCCGTTTTTGGTTGGTCCTCAAATCTTTGTCAGTAAGATGACCCACATGGTGCGATTGAGGGGAATCGCCCAAGGGGATGCGGGTCTGTTCAAGGGAATGCTCGTCGAATTGCCCGGACAGAAGGGCGTCGGAAAGCTGCAATCTGCGGCCGATGGCCGCTGTGTCATATCGATCTTTCACTCGATCCAACGCAGCGAAGAAATTGAGTGCGAGGTCGGCACGGTCGCTCGCGCCTATCTGAGCCCGCAAACCCGGGCCTATGTCGTCGACGAAGAGCGCACGCGAGTTGGGCGCATTAGCGACTATCTCCAGCAGGAAAATGGCCTCGTCACTTATGAGGTCCGATTCCCTAACGGGCAGCAAAAGGATTTCAGCGAGATCGACCTATTCGTCCGGCCGTGGAATATGCCCGAGGATCCAGCCGAAATGCTCGCGGCCAGCGCCGCCGAAAGCCAGTATCTGCACGACCGCCGGCAAGCCGCGCTAACGCCGCTGCGGTCGCTGACCAGTGCGGCTCAAGGTCTGACGTCGCTGCTCTCGGCCGGGATCGACTTCGTGCCGCACCAGGTCGCAGCGGTGCGCCGCGTGCTCAGCGATCCGATCCAGCGCTATCTCCTCGCCGACGAGGTCGGGCTGGGCAAGACCATCGAGGCCGGGCTGATCATCCGCCAGCATCTGATTGACAATCCCGACACCGAGGTGCTGATCGCGACCCCGTCGGCGTTGTGTGGGCAGTGGCGACGCGAACTTTCCGAAAAACTCCGCCTCGACCAGTTCGACGAGCCCTTCGAATGTTGCTCGCATGCCGACCTCGCGCGGGTCGCGCGAACACCCGATGTTCTGGTGGTCGACGAAGCGCATCATTTGGTTGGACTCCAGGACGGCCCACTTTCAGCATCGGCGGCTCGGTTGTGCGAGTTAGCCCGAGACGTGCCCGTATTGTTGCTGCTGTCCGCCACGCCGCCTCTTGGCGAAGAGGCTCGGTTCCTGGCACTGCTCAACTTGCTCGATCCGCTGACCCATCCGCTCGACGATCTTGACGGGTTTCGCCTGAAGCTCGAACAGCGCCGGACGATCGGCCGCTTGCTCCTCAGTCTCGCCCCGGACGCATCAGGCATTGTGCTGCGCCAGCGCGGCGCTGAACTAATCCGTAGCTTTCCTGACGATCCCGTAGTGCAAGATCTGGCGCCTCAGTTGATTGAGGCAACGCGCAAGGCGCCCGAGCGCCTCTTCAACCTGTGCGGCGCGCTCAAAGAGCATATCGCCGACAGCTACCGCATTCACCAGCGCCTGATCCGCTCGCGTCGCGCTGATGCTCAGGGATGGGAGTTTCGACCTCGCGGACCTGATGGCGGCGCCATGGCCCATGTGCGCATCGAAGGCGATCCGAGCGACAACCTGGCGGTGCTGCTTGGTACGCTTGAAGACTGGCGGGCGGCTGCGGTCGACTCGCTAGTCGATGGCGATCCAGGGGTCCCGCGTCTCGCAGCACGCTACCGCGACCTTCTCGGCGCGGTGTCAGAAGGCGCCGACGCCCTTCGCGCTTGGCTGGCTGGTGTCATGCCGATCTTCGCTGGAGAGGCGGAAATCCTCGACGCGCTGCGCGAGCAAGCCCAGGACTACGACGATGCCGACCGCATCAAAACAATGGTCGAAAGCGTGCGGAGGCTGATCAAGACGCTGCAGGCCGACGTCGATCAGCCCAAGATCGTTGTGTTCGCGACGGCTGAGGCTCTGGCAACCGCGTTTCATCGAGCGCTGGAGGAAGCGCTCGGCGACACACAATGCTTTCTACTTGTCTCGGCAGGTGACGCGGGCGATGACAAGGAGGGCAGCGTCACAGCGTTCGCACAAGCGCCCGATGCTGCGGTTCTCATAGGCGACCGGACGGCCGAAGAAGGTCTCAATCTCAGCTTCTCCGATGCCATCGTGCATCTCGACCTGCCGCTGAGCGCTGCCCGGATCGAGCAGCGCATTGGCCGCCTCGACCGCTATGGCCGGCGACAGGGGATCATCCGTCACCGGATCCTCTTGCCTTCGGACGAAGACGAAAGCCCCTTTGCAGCCTGGCAGGTCTTGCTCGCCGACGGCCTGTCGATTTTCCACCGCTCGATCAGCGATGTGCAATTTCTGCTAGATGATTTCGAGACCCGCGCGCTCGACACCCTGCTGATGAGCGGGCCGAATGCGCTAATCGCGCTGGCCGAGGAAATCAAATGCCAGATCGCCGACGAACGAAAGTCTCAGGACGAACAATATGCCCTCGATCGGATCGCGCTTGCAGAGGAACCGGTCGAGGCGTTCATCCAGACTCTGGATGACGCCGAAGCTGATGAGGCGGCGCTTGAGGCTGGCGTCGATCAATGGCTGATCGACACACTGCAACTCCAGAAGCAGCCCTACGCCTGGCCCGAGGGAGATCCGTTCAAGCTCGGAATAACCAAGCAGACCTTGATCCCGCGCTTGCCGTGGCAACAGCAATTGGAACTCGACGACAGCCAGCCGCTGAGCTGGAAGCGCCGGATCGCGACACGCCGGACCGCCGTGACCTTGCTGCGCCCGGGTACGCCGCTCGTCGACGTGCTGGCGCGCTTCACGCGCTGGGACGATCGCGGAACCGCGTTCGTCACTTATCGGCCGGTCGCGGACTGGCTTGGCGACGCCTGGATCGGATTCAAGCTCTGCTTCACGATCGAGCCCGGTCTCGACATCGCCGATCTGCTCGCGCCCTCGCGCGCCGAACTTGCCGCGTTACGCCGCGCACAGCGCTATTTTGCGCAAATCGAGCAGGCCCTGTTTATCGACATCAATGGTGAGATGGTCCTCGATCCTGCGCTACTCGGCGTCCTGTCCAAGCCGTATAACGGGCATGGCAAAGGCCTGAGCGCTGACATCAATCTTGGAAGCCGGCCGCATATCCTCGCCGACTATATCGACCCCGCTGTGTTTCCGGCCGTGTGCCGTCGCGTGCGGAACGGCGCGCGGCAAACCTTGTCTGAGCAGCCCGCCGTGCTCGATGCGATCACCGCGGCGACGACACTGGCGGCAAGCGATCTACAGCGGCGCCGAAATCGGCTGCAGCGCCGCCAATCGGCCGGCGACTCGATGGCACGCGAGGATATCGCTCTAATCGAGTCAATCCTGCCCAGCATCGCATCACCCGCCATCCGGCTCGACGCCATGGGATGTTTCATCCTGGGTGGGCCGCTCACGAGGTCCGCTCATGATTGACCTCGATGGCCACGACGCCTTTGCCGCCCTGAGCCAATTGCTCATCCGCACTGATAGCGAGGCGGACTGGCAAGCCCGGTCACCCGCGGTCGAGCGTTTGCGCAAAGCGCTGGTCGACCCGGGGCGCCAGGCGAGCGCACTCGATCTGGCCGTGTTGCTCCGGCAAGCCATGACCTATGAGCATGTCCGCCGCGGCGCCATGGTGTCCCCAGCTGTCCTTGTGTCGCACCCACGCTTCGACGGGTTCACCAAATGGGATGCGGTCGGGCTACACAACACTTCCGCTGGCGAAGCGCGACTCGTGACGCTCCAGCCATGGAAGCCGGCATGGCTCGTGGCTCCCGGCGACGGCGTCGAGACCCTTGCTGCGTCCGAGGCAATCCGCCGTGAGTTTAACAGAGCGGGTTGTGACGGCGATCCATTGCTCGCCGCTGTCGGTCGAACCTCCTATCGCAGCCGCGGACAGCGCGCTGCCGTACGTGCAGCGCTCTCGACCCCCGCCGGCGGAAGCCTCGTCGTTGCTCTGCCTACCGGCGAGGGCAAGAGCATGATCTTCCAGCTGGCCCAGGCAGTCGGCTTCGTCGGCGCGGACCAAGCGGAAAACCGCGGCGTAACCCTGGTGATCGTCCCTACCGTCGCCCTTGGGGTCAATCACGAACAGGAAGCGGTCGATGTTTGCGGCCTGTCGCGCCCGCTCGCTTTCCAGGGTGGCAACGACGCCCAGAACAATATTATCGCCGAACGGATCTCCGACGGCACCCAAGGCCTGTGCTTCGCGTCGCCTGAAGCCGCATGCAGCCGTCTGCGCGACCCGTTGCGGCGCGCGGCCGAGGCAGGTCTGTTGCGCGCGCTGGTGATCGACGAAGCCCATCTCGTCGACCAATGGGGAACGGGCTTTCGGACCGAGTTCCAGGAATTGAGCGGCTTGCGGCGCGAACTGCTGTCAGCGGCACCGCCCGGCCAAGCGCTTCGCACCATCATGTTGTCGGCGACGCTCACCGACTCCTCACTCGAAACTTTGCGCTCTCTGTTCGGCGCCGAAAGCAATTTCGAAAGCCTGGCGGCGGTGCAGTTGCGGCCCGAACCGGACTATTGGATTGCGCAATCAACCGACGAGGCCAGCCGAACTGCCCAAGTCCTGGAGGCGCTTCACCACGTGCCTCGACCGGCGGTGCTTTATGTTACCGAGGTTGCGGCCGCCAACGCTTGGTATGCGCGGCTGATCGACGCGGGGTTTCGCCGGGTTCGCAAACTCCACGGCAAGACCGGACGCGGCGAGCGAGAGGAGATTGTCGGCCAGTGGCGTGATGGCGCACTCGATATCGTCGTCGGAACTTCCGCGTTCGGGCTTGGCATCGATTACGGGCATGCCCGCAGCGTTGTCCATGCCTGTGTTCCAGAGACGCTCGATCGCTTCTACCAAGAGGTCGGGCGCGGCGGACGCGACGGCAAAGCTGCGCTTTCGCTGATTGTGCCGACAGACAAAGACATGGGGATCGCTGAGCGCATTAACGGTCAACAAGTCATTAGCATTGATCGCGGCTATCATCGCTGGTCTGCGATGTTCGCGCGAAAGACCAGCCTTGGAAACGGACGCTTCGCCGTGCGGATCGACGGTCGACCCGGAACCGACGAACGCGACATCGACATGTTCGGCGATGCCAATACCGACTGGAACTTGCGCACGGTCGCCCTGATGGCGCGTGCCGGCATTCTGCGGCTGCTCGGCACACCCTTCCCGCGGATCGAATTGGAGGGAGACTGGCTCGAGATCGAGATCGTTGACGATCATCATCTCGACCTGGCGCTATGGCAGTCGCGCGTCGAACCCGTGCGCCGTGCCGGTTGGATTGCCGCCAAACGCAATCTCGACCTTATGCGCGAATATCTACGCGACGATCGCTGTCCAGCCGCGATCCTGGAAGATTTGTACGGTGCGAACCGGGTTGGACGGACTTGCAGTCGCTGCAGCCGGTGCCGATCTGACGAGGCTTGTCGTCTCAACAGCGTAGCAGTTGGCGAACCGCGCGGCCCGTGGACCGAGCCCCTCGATCCGCTGGTCGCCAATCTTCTCGACCGCGATCTTCGGCTTTTGGTCAGCTACGATCCCAATGACCTCGCACGCAACGCGTCGCGCCGGCTTGGTGACACCCTGCAGCGCCTAGCGCACGCCCGTCTCGCAAAGTTGATCATGCTCGGCCCGCAGCCGTTCGACATGGGCCGGGTTCTGAAATTTGCGGAGAAGTTGGCATTCTTCGTCAGCGACCTGTCCTCGCTTGCTTCATCGCGCCTTCCGCGTGGCCCCGAACTTGTCATGGTCGGCGACCGACAAACGCTTGAGCCGCAGAACCTCGCGCCGCGGCCTGATAATCCTCGGATCTTCCTAGCCCCAATTGATCAGCTCGCCCCAGATGGACACAGATTGAAAGACGTGTTTGGCGGTCGGACGCTGACGCTCGACGAGTTTAATGCAAGAGTAGCCCAATGAGTATAGTTACAACTGCCCAAGCCGTTCCGAGTCGATTGTTCGCGATCTATGCCGCCTTGTTCGATAGCGAGAATGGTGAAGTCAAAGATAGGATCGAGGCCTGGGCCACGCCGCCGTCACTCAGTGGACGTGGCGGCGACGATGATGGCGAGCCGACCACGACGCTATTCAGCAACACGCTTGCCGAAGCAAGGCGCATTGGTCTGGTCGAAGAGGTTGAGGACAAGGTGCGGCTGACCGCCGACGCGCGCGGCGGCGGAAAAAAGGGCAAGGGCAGCGAGACGTTCTTCTTGGCTTTCATGCGACGCACCTTGTTCGATCCGACGCGCGCAGCCGAAACACAGCAAGCCGGCTTCATGGTCGCCTTGTCCTGGTTTCTGAGTTCCAGCCCGCTGCGGCCGATGAATTTTTCCGAGGCGCCGCAAAACAATCTAAAAGCGCAGATCGGGGATCAGGCATCGAAGACCGAATTGACCTCGCTCAATCGCTACCAGAACTTCCTGTATTGGGCGCGTTATCTCGGCTTCGCCACCATCGTCGGGGGTGGCAGCGATGCCGAGGACGTCACCTCGCGCCGGGTGATCCCCGATCCGGTCAAGGCAATCGAAAGCGCGCTCCCCGCCATCTTCTCCGAGGGCAACGACCTACCGATTGAGCAATTCATGACGCGGTTGGCAGCGATCTTTCCGGTCTTTGAGACCGGCAGTGTTCGTCAAGACTATGAAGCCATGCGGCTCACACCGGTGGCGAACGGCGACAAGCGTCTCTCGATCACCACTAGTCTTGCGCTGCAGCGGCTTGCCGACCGCCAGCGCCTGACTATGACGACCGTCGCCGACGCACCCGGCCGTATTCTCGATTTCGGCTCGCGCGAAGGTCGCGTGAGCCGTATCGCGCTGCGAGAGGCGGCATGATGCGCAATTTTCTCTGCTGGGATCCCGGTGCCGTTCGCCAGGTGATCAATCCATTCGCCGAGCATATCAGCGATAGCCTTTTCCGCGCGGTGCACAGCGACTGGGACCTCAAGGTCAGCCCGCAGGTTGGCAAGTCGTTCCAAGATATCGGTGAGGCCTCGTGGGCGGACATGACGCCGCTGGCCTTTCTCGCAGATTTTCTGCGTGAGGACCGGCCGCATGCACTGGCGGCCATCCTTGGCGAAACGGGCTCGGGTAAGTCGCATCTCGTTCACTGGATGCGGCTCAACATCAAGCCGACCAAGGAGAGGGTCGTCCTGGTAGTGCGCAAGTCGGGCACGTCGCTGCGCAACATCGTCAAGATGATCATCGCCGAATTGCCTGCCGAGCAGCAGGCGAGTTTCCTCGAAACGCTGCAATCGGCGGGCGACGGAACGCAAAGCCGGGCAGACCAGAAGCAGCAATTGCTCAACGATCTCGCGCAGGTGATCCGCGAGGAGGTCCTGCCGACGGACGCCGAAGAGATCGAGGAGGGGCTTGCGAGCAGCCTGCCCGATCTGTTCCAAGATCCGCATATGCGCAAAGCGCATTTCCTCGGCGACAACACCGTCATCGCCGAAATCGTCGACCACATCTTTGCGCCGTCCAACGCGAAGGATCGTCCCGATCAACGCCGCGTCTTCGTCGAGAGTGACTTGCCGCTTGGCGGCATGGACTTCGCACATGCCTCGCGCCTCGCACGAGACGCCATCGACCTCATCGAACTCGACCCCGCAGTACACCTTCCGCTCGCGATCCGGATCATCAACCGCAATCTTGATCGCGCCGTAGCGCGAACCTTGAGTTTCTCTGGCGACCGGGTCGAAGAGTTGATGACCCGTTTGCGCACCTACCTCAAATCGCGGGGCCAGGAACTCGTCCTTCTCGTGGAGGAATTCGCGCGCCTTCAAGGCATCGACCGCGCGCTACTGCAGACAATCACCTCGCAGGGCGACGAGCGCCAGTGCAAGATGCGAACGGCGATCGCGGTCACCACTGGCTTTTTCCAGAGCGTGGCCGAGACTGCCTATATGCGTACGACCCATATAGTCGATATGGATCGGTCCGCTGGCCGGGCCGAGGGCCGATCGATCACTAAGGCTTCGCTCAGCCAGTTCACCGCGCGCTATCTCAACGCCGTACGGCTTGGTCGGGACGGCATCGCCCAGTGGAGCGACACTGCGGCACCGGGCGAAAGCCCGCGCTCCAAGTGCGACATGTGCATCCATCAAACCGAATGCCACGCCGTGTTCGGTGAGGTCGACGGCTATGGCCTCTATCCATTTACCTCCGACGCCTTGTGGAACGCCGCGTCGCGTGCCGATACTTCGATGCCGGAACGGCTCAACCCCCGCGTCCTTCAGAACGACCTGCTCGTCGAGGTGCTCGACAATTTCGGCCCCGAAATTGCGACCGGCACATTTCCGCCGTTCAAGCTTCTCGAAAAGCTCGGCGGCATCACAGCCCTCCCTGCCGTCGCTCAAGCCGAACTGCGCAATCGCAATCCGCAGAATTACCAGCGCTGGGCATCCTTTCTCGAACTCTATGATGGCACCGGCACGATCGCCAATCTCGACGAGCGCGTTCGCGCAGCATTCGAGGTTCCCGAGATTCCGGGCGCCGACGCGGCGAAGCCGAACCGGCCAACGGCCGACACGCCGACGCTTGAAGCCCCGCAGCGTAACGTTGCCAGCAAGGAAGACCTGCTTATCGAACAATGGATCGGCGGGCAGGGGCTGGACCAATCCATTGCAAACAATCTCAGATTGCTGGTCTATTCGGCCGTCTCCAATGCCATCGATTGGGACATGGTCGGGCTGGCCAAGGCGAGTTTCGTCGGTCGAACCGGTAAGGCGTTCCAAACAGCGAGCATCAGCTTCGATCGCCAAACGACGCAGGTGCGCACCGACCTGCAGGTCAAGCTAGTTATCCCGGGCACTCTTGTGCAGCCCGAAACGGCGGCAGCGGCTCTTCAAGGGTTGTTGCGCGCCAGCAAGGATCAGTTCCGCTGGGAATTCCCCAACGGCGAAAAGATGCTCGCCGCGTTCCTCGATTGCGTCGAGATCTGGGCGAAGGATGTCGAGGCGCAATTGCGCGACATCTGCCAGCCTACGCCGCAGTGGAACCAGGCGGCGGCAGCGGTCGAACTCCTCTGCATCGGCGCGGCGATCGGCGGCAAGATCAAGCCCGACGCGAAGATTGCCGACATGATCGACGCAGCATTCAGCGCACAATGGGCAAGCGAGTGCGCGAGCACGGCACCCGAAATGAAGTCACTGTACGACAAGCTGACAAGACAACGCGAAAAGCTGGTGGGAATCGCGCAATCCCAAATGTCGAGCATGAAGGGCGGCCGAGCCGGTGCAATGCTCAATCCGGGCCGTATCCTCGGGCCCATCCGTGAATTTCGTCAGGCCAAATGGCAGTTGCGTCTTCAGCCCCCCGATGGTGAGACACAAGAGCCCGCCAAACTCTATCGCGAGACGAGGGACGCGCTCCCCACGGCAGCGAACTCCGAGATGGCGGTCCGCAAATCCTGGCTCAATTCGATGCGAGACGCGTTCGGCGCGACTGCTACGCGCGCATCTATCGTAACGACGCTCGATGCAGCGCAGCAGGCCGTGGCTGACGCCGGTATCGGCACCAGCACCACGGGACGCGTTTTGACCGACGCGCTCGACCGCTTCAGGACCGTATATTTCGATGACGCACTGGCAGCCGCACGGGCGCTTGGCAGCGAACGCGATGCGGTTGCCGCGCTTCCTCATTTTGGTCGAGGCCGGCGCGGCGCGGTCGATGCGGGGACCGCTCTAGTCGCCGCGGCGCAGGCCTTTCTCGATACCGTTGATGACAATATCGGAGCGACCATTCAGAGTCTCGACGCCAAGCACGGCGCAGTGGCGGCCAGTCTCGATCAGATCGATACAGCGCTTACCGCGATCGAAGCCGATTTGATCGCGATGGCGACGATTGACGGGGAGCAAGCCGATGCTGCTTGACCGCGCCGCCACGCTGGCAACCAAGATCAACAACTACCAGAAGCTCAGGAATAGCGCCGCCGAAGCCGAACAATTCGGTACGCGCGCGAAGCAGTTCGAGAACGCTTCGCTGCTTATGGCGAGGCTTCGCGAGACGCTGACCGCCCTTGCGGATGCCGGTGTTCGGGTCGATTTCGAGCCAAGCAACGGCCTCGGCTATGCCGACAAGGCACGCACGTTGCGCGAAGCGATCAAGGAGGATCCAGCTAAGATCAACGACCCGCCGTTCGACATCAAGCACGCCTTTACTGACCGCCTCAACAGTATCGCCAGCGCGGGGCATAAGGCGGCGACCGCTGCGTGGAAAACCTATGTCGATAAGCGCGCCGCCTTTGGCGCCGATGACGTCTTGAGTGCGCTCGGGCAGGTGCCGCAGTTTCGGGTGAGCGTCGCAAAGATACGGCAGATCCGAAGCGAGGTAGTGACCTTTGGGGCCAGCTTGCCTGCGGACCCCAAGGCGGCGATCGCCAGTCTCGACACGCTTGTCTGCCAGCACGAGTCGGCATGGAATACACTTGCGGCGTCCGATATCCCGTCAAACGCTGTCGCCTTCATTCGCGCCGCAGCGAATAGCGAGGCCCTTTTAAGCGCTTATACGTCCGAAGTGCAGACGTGGCTCGAAAGCCGCAACTTGCTCGGCGCGTTCCGCATCAAGCTGAGGTAGGCACGATCATGCCCGTGTCTAACCATGCCCTCGCGGTGCTCGACCGCATCGAGGCGATTGAGATGCGCTCCCTCGAATGGGGGTTCACCGATGGCGCTCTGAGCGAGGATGAAGCCTTCGATCTCGGCGATCAGGTTTGCGCGGCGGCAGGAGTAAATGGCGCTGACGGGCAGGATCTCGTCGAGGAACTGATCGATGCCAAGCTGATCTTTGAGATGGCGAGCGTCGGCGGCGACGTTCGTATCCGGTCGCGCTTTGCCGAGATGATGCGGCTGCTGGCTGCCAACCGGCAACTCTTCCCCAACAAGCCCTGGCAGGGTGCTCCGTCGCTCGTCGCCGACTTTCGGGTGGACTGCCGGCCGCGGCGCTTTCCCGAGCGACGGCGTTTGCCCGCCGATATCCTCATCGAGCATGCGTCGGTGCTGGGCGGGTCACAACTGCGTGAGGACCTCTGGCGGACGCTGACCTCGCGCGACGGAATGAAGCTTGCCGGCTTTCAGGAGCGCGCGGCGCTGCGTCTGTCAGCCGCGACCGACGATGGCGGCACGATCGTCACCGCTGGCACCGGAAGTGGCAAGACCATCGCTTTCTACCTGCCCGGAATGATCCGCATTGGTGAATCGATCGACGCCGATCATTGGGTTAAAGCGATCGCGATCTACCCGCGAATTGAGCTGCTCAAGGACCAGTTCGCCGAAGCGTTCCGCATGGCGCGGACGATTGATCAGACGCTTGCCGCGCACGGGCGCCGACCGCTGATCATCGGTGCCTTGTTCGGCAAAACACCGACCCGTGCAACCCGGCAGGAATTGATCGATAAGAGTTGGGTTCGGCGCGGCGAGGACTTTGTTTGCCCCTGGATGCGTTGTCCGCGCTGCGACGACGAGCTTGTCTGGCGCGGCGCTGACATCGCCGCCACCACCGAGCGGCTGGCCTGTGTTCAACCCGGCTGCGGCCAAATGATCGGCGACGAGCAGATCGTGCTGACCCGGACCCGGTTGCAGCGCGTTCCGCCCGACATCCTGTTCACCACGACCGAGATTCTGAACCAGCGCCTGTCCGATCACTGGATGCGCGGCCTGTTCGGCATCGGTCTCCCGCTTGGGCGCAAGCCATTGCTGGCGCTGCTCGACGAAGTGCACACTTATGAGGGTGGAACCGGCGCGCAAGCCGCGCTGACCTTGCGGCGATGGCGGCATTTACTGGCGGCACCGATCTCTTGGGTCGGTCTCTCCGCCACGCTCGGCGATGCGGCGCGCTTCTTTTCTGATCTGACCGGCGCGGCCCTGGATGACGTCGTCGAAATCACGCCGACGCTCGAGGAGTACGAGGAACAGGGCGCCGAATACCAAATCCTGCTACGTGGCGACCCGGCCTCACGCACGTCGCTGCTCTCTACGACGATCCAGACCTCGATGCTGCTGCCTCGGTTGCTCGATCCGCCCGGCGCGACCAACGTATCAGGCGCCTTTGGCCGGCGCGCCTTTCTTTTCACCGATGACCTCGACGTCACCAACCGCCTCTACGACGATCTGCGCGACGCCGAGGCATTCACGATTTTCGGTCGACCCGACGCGGCGCGCATGCCCCTTGCGAACATCCGCCGGGCCGGGCCCGATGCCGCGGTTCGCGATGTCGAGGGCCAGCGCTGGCGGATCTGCGAGGACATCGGCCATCCGCTCGATCACCGCCTGGTCGTCGGGCGGACCACCTCACAGGACGCCGGAGTCAATCAATCGGCCAATATTGTGGTTGCGACTGCTGCGCTTGAGGTCGGGTTCAACGACCCGCTCGTCGGCGCGGTCATCCAGCACAAGGCGCCGCGCAGTATGGCGTCGTTCCTGCAGCGCAAGGGACGCGCCGGCCGCGATCGCGCGATGCGCCCGATCACGCTCACTGTCCTGTCCGACTATGGCCGGGACCGCGCTTTCTACCAGGCGTTCGAGCATCTGTTCGATCCCTCGCTCGAGCCGCAATATCTCCCGATCCGCAATCCATATGTGATGAAGATTCAGGCTGTCTTCGCGTTGTTCGATTGGCTGGCAACGACCACCGTGGGCTATGAGAAGGCCTGGCAATGGAACCTCCTCAGCCGCCCGCTGCCGCAGGCGAGTCCCGCTGAGCGTGCCGTTCTCGATCGGACCCGCGCTAAGCTGACCCAGTTGGTGCAAGGCGACGCCGCCACCATCGACGATCTGCGCAGCTATCTGATGGGAGCGCTCGGGATCGATCGACCGGCGGCCGAAACATTGCTCTGGGAAGCGCCGCGCTCGCTTCTGCTCGAGGCGGTGCCCACGTTGGTCCGGCGGCTGTTCCGCGGCTGGCAACTCGCGACCCCACATGCCGGTGCGACGCTTGATCTGCAGATCGATCACCATCCACTGCCCGATTTCGTCCCGCGCAACCTGTTCAGCGACCTGAGCTTGCCGGAAGTGCGGGTCATCATCCCGCCCGCGACGGTCAATCACGAGGAGCGAGTCGAACAGATGCCGATCCTCCAGGCGCTCAATCAATTCGTGCCAGGTCGCGTGACCCGCCGCTTCGCCTATGAGCGCGGCGCACTGTCGCACTGGATTCCGGTCGATCCAGCGTTTCCCGAGCAGGATCGTCGGATCAGCGACTACGCGCCCGAACATGAGTTCGTCGGCAGCTTTACCGGCAGCCTCAATGATCATGTCGGCGGAACGCCGCTCCTCGTCTTCCGACCGTGGACCGTACGCCTCGAACGTGCCGCTCGCACCGAGGCGCTGCCGAGCAGCAACGCACAACTCGTCTGGCAATCCGACATCGTCGCCAATGGTGATGCTCTCGGCGTGCCGGTCCCCACGCGGTCGGAATGGCGCCAATATGTCCGCGCCATCGACTTCCATCTGCACCGGTTCCACTCGAGTGTGAGTGTCCGGCGCTTCGCCGGGACGGCGCAGGCGAATGTCCGAACGTTACAGGCCGATTTTCCCGTCACGCTGACCTTCACCAGCGATGATAATCGACCCGCTGCGGTCGGCTTCGAACTCGAGGTCGACGGGTTCCGCCTCGATCTCGCGTTGCCGCATGCCGACATGCTGAGCGGTGATCGCTTGCCCCCCGATGTCCTCGCGGCGAGCAAACTCGCTTACGTTCGTGACCTGATCCGGTTGGACCCGGAACTGCCGGACGACTTAAACCAATTTCAGCGCGAATGGCTGGTCCAGTTCCTATTGTCGGCATTGCTTGCCGATGCCGCGACCAACGATCGCCCACTTGCCGAGACGATCGCTGACCTGTTTGACAAAAACCGGATCGAGAGCGTGTTCGGTGCTGTCATGGACGATGTGTTCGGCGCGATGGCGCCGACGCTGCCCGACAGCGACGATACCGAAGATGCCGATACCGCCGATGATGCGGATGGAAATGGCGGGCATCCCGCCGGCGGACCTGCTGGCGCCGGTGCGGCAGGCGGAGGAGGGCGCTTGCAGCAGGCGCTGCTCCAGCAACTCGGTCGTCCGGTCGTCCGGGACAGGTTGCGCGCGCTTGCCGCGCAACTAGTCGCGGTCGATCCCGCGATGTTCGGCACTTGGCTTCGTCGCCTGATCCTCGAAACACTCGGCGAGGCGATGCTCCAAGCGTGCATCGCGGCGGCACCGCGACAGGCCACCGTTGACACCCTCCTCGTCGATATCCGCGATGATGCAACGTCCGATGTCGCAAGTATCTGGATCAGCGAGACGACACTTGGCGGCGGCGGTGTCCTCGAAGCCTTTGCCGACCGTTTTGCCTCCGAACCGCGCCTATTCTTCTCCGCGCTCGACGCGGCGCTTGCGCCCAGCGACTTGGAGTTGGTCGATGGCAGTTTGCGTGAGATCCTAACCCTCGCCATCGACCATGCCGAGGTCAGGGAACAGGTTACGCAACTGCGTGCGACGAACTCGCATGGTGAGCGAGCGATCCTGTGGCGGACGCTCTCACACACGCTCGCGCAGCGCGGTGGGATCGATCTGAGCCATGCGCTGTCGGTTTCGCTCAACAATCGCCTGCTGCGCGCCGGCTCGGGTCCCCAACTCGATCGATTGCTGCTCGACCTGCAAACGCATTGGGATGCGACGCAGGACCGTTTCGGCATTGCCATCGGCCTACGCGAATATGCCTATATCGCGAGCCGCGACGCCCCACTTTCGAGCGCCGTTCGGGCATTCCTCGCGGCGACACTACCGGCGGCCGCCGTCGCGCATGTTACGGTCCTGTCGGCAATCACGAGCTTGCTCTGGCCGCGCGCGAATGAAGTGCGTCAGCGCGTTCTACAGTCCTACCATCCGTTCCGGCAGACGCGTTCGACCGACCCCGCTGTCGTCCGCAATCTGCTGCTAAGCCGGGCGATCGCGACGATCGCCTTCAACAATCCCAATTGGGAGATCCTGCTAGCATCCGCGTTTGAGGCCCAGGGTACGGCACGGCTCATTGCGGATGCGGGCGAGGCCCGGCTGTTCC
Organism: Novosphingobium sp. AAP1; assembly: GCF_001295765.1. Lineage (NCBI taxonomy): Bacteria > Pseudomonadati > Pseudomonadota > Alphaproteobacteria > Sphingomonadales > Sphingomonadaceae > Novosphingobium > Novosphingobium sp. AAP1. The sequence continues at coordinate 27,742 of NZ_LJHO01000004.1, forward strand.
GCGCCGTCCTCGTTCGCCTCTCGGCGACCCCTGTCAGCGTCGGTGTGCTTCAGTTCTTCCCCGCCATCGAGCGGGTCGAACGCGCCGATGGCCGGATTCTCGCGACGCTGACCCTGAGGGAGCAGGTCTGATGCTCTATCCGTCACGCGACCTCCATGGCCCGACACAGTCGCGGGCAGTCCGCGACCTGTTTCAAAGCCTGTTCGTCGCCGAACTCATCCATCCCAGCCCGAAGCTGTGGCTGTTCTTCGCCTGGATCAGCGATGTCGAGATCATCGACAATTCTGCGCGCGAGTTCGCAGCGCTCGAGCCGGATTGGCCGGCGGCGCCGATCCGCTTGTCGCAGGTGCTCCGTGCTCTACTCGCCCGCGGCGTCGAACTTCGGCTGGTGATCCGCGTCGACGGCCACAATGATTATTTCATCGCTCGCCTTCAGACGCTCAAGGCGCGCTACGGCGATCAGATCAAATGGACCGTGGAGAAGAGTTTCCACGCCAAGGGCCTGCTCGGTGCCGACTACTTCTTGAGCGGCTCAATGAATCTCACGCTCAACGGCGTTTCGATTAACGGCGAACATCTCGTACTTCGGACCGACCCGGCGGCGGTCGCCGAGCAATCGATCGAGCTTGAATCGCGCTGGGAAAGCCAGATGGCATGATCGGCCCGAACCTTGACGCGGCGCGGGCCGTGCTGGCAGATCTCGTCGCGCTCCAACCATGCGCGAGCGCGAGCAATGAACTCGCGGCATTATGCGCGGACGTGACCCAATCGGTGATCTCGGAGACATTTCCCGGTGCGCTCGTTCCTGTAATCGACAGTGCCGGATCGATGCAGATTGATGTTGCGGCGCCGACCATGTCCGACTGGCGGCGGCTCAAGCCCGTCCTGCTGGCGTTCGCCGGACCGACGCTCACCGGGTTTGAAGGCGTGCCAGAGCCGTTCGCGGCTGTCGATCCGATTGGCGCCCGACTTCAACTTGCCGCGCCCGCTGTCACCGCGATCATGCGCTTGCCGGCCGACAATCGCGCACGCGTTGCGGCCTTGCGCGCGCTCGCTCGCGCGCGCGAAACGCTAGCGCGCGCGCCCGACTTGCAGCGCTCGGCCCCGGTCCCGACCTCTTGGCTGCTTGCGCGGTTCCAGGATTATCTCAATGTCGGGGGCCGCGATGCGGCCACCGGCATTCTTGACCGCCTTCGCAGCGAACTCCGTCTCGACGCACTCAACGTCAAGTTTCTCGAAGTACAACTGCTCGCCGTCTTTGAGGACTGGGCGACAATCGTTGACCTCCCCCAATTCCCGAGCCTCTGCGCCGCCCGCAGGACGCCGGCGATCTCCGCGATCCTCCTGGAAGCACTGTATCAAACCCATATTGCTGGACCATTCGACGCTGGGAATGTGGCTGAAACGCGTGCTGCGTTCGAGAGTTCGGTCCAGTCCTTTGTCCAGTCGATGAGTCTCGCCGCTGCAACGGTAGGGTTGCGGGTAGGTGGATGGCGGCTCCTCGGTCTGCAAACACTCTCAGATCCCGATCGCATAGACCTGCTCGCCATCCTTGCCGACCGGGTGCGGGACTTGGGCTGGATCGCAGACCTGTTGCCGGCCCAACCGCCGCTCGCGCCTCAAGGGGGCGAGGTTGTTACCCCGATCGATGCCGCGCGTGAAGCGCTGGTACAAGCTGATGCGGTCGACAGCATAGACCTCCTTGCCGATGCAATGGCAGCAATGTCACGGCTCAGTCCTGAGGAATTGGCGTTGCTGCGTGAGACGATGCCGTTCCGACCGATCGTGCAGGCGACCGATGAGTTGGCGAATATCGCGCCGCCGACATCATGGACGGCCTGGCTTGATCGCGCCGGGGATCCAGCCTTCGCCAACGCACTCGATATTGCGCGGCGCGGCAAGGATGAGTGGGAGATCGGCGCATCGACGGGTGATCCAGTCGCGGTGCGTGCCCTTGTCGCGGCACTCGAAAAGGTACAAGGCGATGAGCTTGCCGCTAGTCGAACTACTCAGGCCTTGCCCTATTTGGTCGCCTGGCTGCAGAGGGACCACGAATTCCCAAGACCTGCTCTGTCGCCGGTCTATAGTGGGATATTGACTCTCTTTGCGCTCGGAAGTGCGCGCGGAACAACCATTTACGAGTCGAGCCAAGTGTTGGTTAATGGGCTTCTGGCCTCGGGTGTTGACCCAAAGACCTATCGCGACCTGATTGCAGATATCGACGAGATCGCAGGTGACGGCTTTGGCGTCGATATGATCTATTGGGTTCTGGAGTTCGTCGAGGGTTTCATGAACGCCGCCACGCCCGATGCGAGTGCCCGCGAGACGTTCCTACATCGCATTCTTGCGCGCATCGTTCCAATCTTTGGCCGCCTTACCCGCATTCAGCGGATCGCGGTCAGATTGTTGTCGAGCGAACTCGGCTGGTCGCTACCGGTAACACCGGCAACCGATGTTGAGCCCGTGGATGATGGCTTGGCTAGCCGCCTGGATGGCTTGCGCATCGCCATCTATTCGCTGACGGAATCCTCAAGCCGGCAAGCCAAGGCTGTGCTGGAGGAGATCTCGCCGTCAGTAACGGTCGATACAAATGCCGATCACGGCGGTAGCCCCCGGCTGCGCGCGCTTGCGGAGAATTCCGATCTCTTTGTGATGACCTGGTTATCGGCAAAGCACGCAGCTACGGATTTCATTCGCGAGCATCGTGGCGGCCGATCATTGCTGTACTCGCAAGGGAAGGGATTCTCGAGCATAGTACGAGCTATTGAGGTCCATCTATTGAAATAGTCATGACAATTTCGAGCCGTCCCTGCCAGAAACAGCGTTTGCTGCGACGGTGAATTGTTCCGATCTAGAGTCTGAGCCTCCAAGGCCACGGCTTGGATAGTTCTGCTCGCTTAAGTCCCCTTGCGAACTGGCGTTCGGCTTGCACCATTCTGAGAACCGCGGATATTTAGGTCACCGCGTTGGAACGACCGGAGTGTCCCAGACCTCGTCGTTCGGAATGGCATATAGTCTGTCCGGCAGGACAGTTTGCAGGGCGCAGCATCCCCTCAGAAGACCGGATAAGGGCCAGACGGCGTGCCGCCATCGCTTAGATGTCATCAACATTGCGGCAACGCTGGACAACGAATCACCACCCATTCCAGTCCATGGCAGTCCAATCACAGCCAACGATTCCCGGGTTCTAATTGGGGGACTACACGAAATACCGTTTTCACTAAAATGCTGATTATAAGCATTTAATTTCTTTCCGTTGGATTCCCGCTACCCTCCCAAATCAGTCCAAAACCAATCACCACGCCGTGGCTCTGCGCCATCTGTGCAGCAGGCCGATGCCTCAGGCCGCCAAGGCTTGCGGGTCGATCACCAGGCGGTTGCGGCCGTCGCGCTTGGCGGCGTAGAGTGCGGCATCGGCGGCCTTGAGCAGGGCCACGCCTTCGCGGTCCATGCCGGGCGCCCAGGTGGCGAGGCCGAACGACATGGTGACCGAACCGAGGGCACGTTCGCCCTGGCGCACGGTCAGCAGGCTGATCGCCTGGCGCACTTCTTCCACCCTGGCGGACAGCACGTTGGCGTCCGTCGCCGGCGCGATCACCACAAACTCCTCGCCGCCAAAGCGGCAGACCACGTCGCCATCGCGGAAGCGGCGGCGCAGTTCGGCGGCTACGGTCTGCAGCACCTGGTCACCGGCATCGTGGCCGAATTCGTCGTTGAAGCGCTTGAAGTGGTCGATATCGCACATCACCACGGTCAGTGGCGCGCCCGAGCGGGAGGCGCGGGCCATTTCCAGGGCCAGCGTTTCTTCCAGGTAGCGGCGATTGAACAGCCCGGTCAGCGGATCGCGGATGGTCTGTTCGCGCAGCCCGCGCTGCAGGCGGTGGTTGACCAGGGCCGAGGCGATGTTCTCGCTCAACACTGCCAGGCGAAAGCGGTTTTCGGTGCCGATCGTGCCTTTGAGATAGAGCACCCCGATCACCTCGCCACCGGCCAGGAGCGGTTCGCAGTGGTAGTGATCGGCCCCGGCGCCGACATGCGGGCACACGATGTCAGAGCCGGGCTCGTCCACATAATGGCTTTGCCCGCGCCGCAGCGCCCAGCATTCTTCGGGGGCAAAGCCGGTCTGCTCCGATTCCAGCCCGCCCCAGGTGGCCGTGGGCACCAGCAAGTTGCGCGAATTGTTGTGCACGAACAGCGCGCCGGGAATCTGCGGCAGCACGCGTGGCACGAACACGCGGATGATCGCGGCGAGTTCATCGTCGGTGCGCGCGGCCTGCATGCGATGCGCCATGCCGCCGAGGATCTCGATCACCTCGCCCCGTTCGCGCAGGGTATCGGCATTGTGGCTGAGCGCGGCATTGGCCGCCCGAAGGTTTTCGGCCGCTTCGGCCTGGTTGGCCACCGCGCGTTGCAGTTCATCGGCCATAGCGTTGTAGCCACTGGCCAGCCGCTCGAACTCGCGCGAACCCATTTCGCCGGAAATGCGCGCGTGGCGCTGCCCGGCGCCAAGATCGCCCATCACCGCCAGCATCGCGCCCACCGGGCGGCGGATGCGCAGGATCAGCGAGCGCGCCACCAGCGCCAGCATCAGCAGCGTCAACGGCGTGCCGAGAATGACCAGCCAGCGCGTGACGCGCAGCAATTGTTCCACCGCCGCCATGCGATCGCCCGCCAGCGCCCGCTCGTCGAGCAGCAGGTCGTTCACTTTGGCATCGACCAGTTGCATCAGTTCCAGCCCGCGCCCGGCCGCTGTCGCCGCGCGCGCCTGGTCGAACGCGCCGCGGCGCGCCAGGTTGGCGGTCGCCTCCAGCGTATCGGCGCGGCCATTGACCAGCACCTGCAACTGGCGCGCCCGCTCGTTCTGTTCGCCGTTGTCGGTCGTCAGGGTGACCAGTTCCGCACTGTCGCGCCTTGCCGCCGCCAGGGCCGGGCCAACCGCGCGGGCGAAATCGGGGTTGTGCGTCAGGGTAAAGCCGCGCTGGCCGGATTCGGCCACGCGCAGGCTGCCCAGCGCATGGTTGGCCGTGCGCAGCACGCGCGACGAGTGATCGAGCCAGCCCAGGTTGTTGTGCATCTGCACCGTCACGGCCAGCAGGGCGCCGGCCAGAATCATGATCAGCCCGGCCAGCGCCGCACACAGCAAAAGGATACGATGAGACAGCGATCCGACCAAGGCAACCCAACCTGTTTTGACCCGAAGGCGTGGTGTAACAGACGAGCCGCTAAAGAGAAATCGACCTCGGCAATGTTACTTTTGACACACGCTGCAAAAAAACGTCGATCGGCCGCCCTGCACCACGCGCGCCACTGGCCGGCCACAGCCGCATGGATCGCCCTCGCGGCCATAGACGAGGAAATCCTTGGCGAAGTAGCCCAGTTCGCCATCGGGCCGGGCATAATCGCGCAGGGTAGATCCGCCCGCCGCAATCGATTCTTCCAGCACGGCGCGGATTTCCGGCACCAGCCGCTTGAGCGCGGGTAGCGTGACCGTCCCGGCCTCGCGCTCGGGATGGATGCGCGCACGATGCAGCGCCTCGCACACATAGATGTTGCCGAGCCCGGCGACGATCCGCTGGTCAAGCAGCATGAGCTTGATCGCGGCGATGCGGCCGGCAAAGGCGCGGGCCAGGTGCTGCGGCGTGAGCCCCGGCCCTAGCGGCTCGGGGCCCAGCGCGGCAAACGGCGCCCAGGCATCGAGCGCGTCGTCGTCCACCAGGTCAACCGAGCCGAAACGCCGCGCATCGTTGAGCGCGAGGACATGCCCGTTGCCGGTTTCGAGCACCAGGTGATCGTGCTTGCCGATCTCGTCAGGGTCGATTCGCCACCGCCCCGACATGCCGAGGTGAAACACCATGGTGCGCGCGCGGTCGGTGTGGATCAGGCCATATTTGGCGCGCCGCGACAGGCCGCTGACGCGCGCACCGGTCAGCGCCTGCGCCAGGTCTGGCGGAAACGGACGGCGCAGATCGGCGCGGCGCACGGATACGCGGGAAATCGTCTCACCGGCAAGAATGCTCGCCAGCCCGCGAACGGTGGTTTCAACCTCTGGTAGTTCGGGCATCGTGCGCTCCTGCTATCATGCTTTGCGCCTGCGGCAATTCCCCTTTAAAGGCCCTGAACCATGACCAGCCCGGATAGCGTGTCCTTCGGTTACGAGGACGTCACCCCTGAGGAAAAGACCGCCCGCGTCGGTGCGGTGTTTTCCAGCGTCGCCAAAAAGTACGACGTGATGAACGATGCCATGTCCGTCGGCATGCACCGCGTGTGGAAGGACCGCTTCGTGGCCCGCGTGAAACCGCGCGAAGGCGAGCAGATCCTCGACATGGCCGGCGGCACCGGCGACATCGCCTTTCGCATGGCGCGCGAGGGCGCCGCGATCACGGTTTCCGACATCAACCAGGACATGCTCGACGTAGGCATCGAGCGAGCGATGGAGCGCGGCATCGACGGCCTGGTATGGTCGCGCCAGAATGCCGAGGAACTCTCGTTCGGCGATCGTTTCTTCGATGCCTATACGATCGCGTTCGGCATCCGCAACGTCACCCGCATCGACCAGGCCCTGGCCGAGGCGCACCGCGTGCTCAAGTTCGGCGGGCGGTTCTTCTGCCTGGAATTTTCCACCACGCAGTGGCCCGGCTTTGCCGAAGTCTATGATGCCTATTCGCACAAGCTGGTGCCCAAGATCGGCCAGGCCATTGCCGGCGACGCCGAATCCTATCGCTATCTGATCGAATCGATCCGCCGCTTTCCCAAGATGGGTGAATTCGAGGGCATGATCAAAGCCGCCGGGTTCCGCCACACCAAGGTGGAGCCGATCCTGGGCGGCCTGGTGGCAATCCACTCTGGCTGGAAAGTCTAAGCGAGCGCCTTTGCCGTGACCCGTCCTGCCACCCACATCCGCCGCCTGCTGGGCTGGGGCCGCATCCTGGCGCGCCACGGCGCGTTGCGCCTGCTGGAAGAAAGCCCCAACACCCCGGCGCCGGTGCGCCGGCTGTGCCGCATCGCCCGGTTCGGCACGCTCCAGCCGGTGGTGCCCGATTATGCCGGTGCCTTTCGCGCGATCGGCCCGGCGGCGATCAAGCTGGGGCAAACGCTGGCCACCCGGCCCGACCTGGTGGGCGAGGAAGCGGCGCGCAACCTGCTCGCCCTGCAGGACAAGCTGCCCCCGGTCGATTTCGCGCTGATCCGGCGCGAGATCGAAACGAGTTTCGAGCGGCCGCTGGAAAGCCTGTTTTCGCGCTTTGACGAAGAACCGGTCGGCGCCGCCTCCATCGCGCAGGTCCACCAGGCGTGGACGGCCGACGGGCGCAAGGTGGCGGTCAAGGTGCTGCGCCCCGGCGTGCGCGAAAAGCTGGCCCGCGATATCGAGACCTATGAATGGGCCGCTGCGCATCTGGAAGCGCTGGGCGGCGAGGCCGGGCGCCTGCGCCCGCGCCTGATCATCGCCAATTTCAAGCGCTGGACCGCGCGCGAGGTGGACTTGCGCCGCGAGGCGGCCAGCGCGTCGGAACTGGCCGATGCCATGCACGCCTTTCCTGGCTATCGTGTGCCCGGCATCGATTGGGACCGCACCAATGGCCGCGTGATGACGCTGGACTGGATCGATGGCGTCAAGATCAGCAATCTCGACGCCATCGATGCCGCCGGCCACGATCGCAAGGAAATGGCCAGCCGCCTGGTGCTGGCCTTCCTGACCCAGGCAATCAGCGGCGGCTATTTCCATGCCGACATGCACCAGGGCAACCTGTTCGTGGAGGCCGATGGCACGATCACCGCGATCGATTTCGGCATCATGGGCCGGATCGATCGCCAGGCGCGGCAATGGCTGGCCGAAATTCTCTATGGCCTGACCACGGGCGACTACAAGCGCGTGGCCGAAATCCATTTCGAGGCGCAATACGTGCCGAGCTATCACTCGGTGGACGAGTTTGCCACGGCGCTGCGCGCGGTGGGCGAGCCGATGCGCGGCCGCCCGGTGAAAGACCTTTCGGTTGGCCAGATGCTCGACGGGCTGTTTGCCATCACCCGCGATTTCGACATGCAGACCCAGCCGCACCTGCTGCTGCTGCAAAAGACCATGGTGATGGTCGAAGGGATCGCGCAGCAGCTCGATCCCGATATCAATATGTGGGAAACGGCAGCGCCATTCGTGCGCAACTGGATCCGCGACGAACTGGGGCCGGAAGCCGCGATCGCCCAGCGCGTGCAGGATGATGCCGCCACGCTGCTGCGCGTGCCCGCCCTGATCCGCCGCATCGAGGAACGCTTCCCGCCCAAGGGCGGTGCGCCCGAAGCCCCACCCCTGCCCCATGTCGACCTGATGTGGGAGCGCAAGCGCCGCGATGGCCAGGCGCAAGGCGGATCGGGTGGCTGGGCCGGGCTGGTCCTGGCCGCAGCCTTGGGTGCAGCGGCAGTGCTGGGGCTTCAGGCCTGGCACCATCCGCATCCGCCCCATCCGCACGACATGCCGCCGCCACCGCCGGCCGATGATTGGCATCGCCATCCGTGAACGCGGCTGCCGGTCCTGCACCGCGCCCGGCACCGTTGCCCGGGCTGCGGCTGGCCAAGCGCCATTTCAACGCGCTTGACCTGTCACGCGTGATTGCCGCGTTCTTCGTGCTGTTCTGGCATTACCAGCATTTCTTCGTGCCGCCGGTCGGCTATGGCTTTCACGTCAACCGCGCCGCGATGATCCCGCTCTATCACCCGCTGCGCTGGCTGTTCGATTATGGCCACATGGCGGTGCAGTATTTCTGGGCGGTCTCGGGCTTTGTCTTTGCCCATGTCTATTTTGCCGACAGCACGGCAATGCAGCGGTTCTGGCTGGCTCGCGTGGCGCGGCTCTGGCCGCTGCACCTCTTGACGCTGGTGATCGTGGCCGGGTTGCAGGCGATCTACACCCACATCAACGGCACGGCGTTCATCTATCACGAGCAGGACTGGAAGCATTTCCTGCTCTCGATCCCCTTGGCGCACTATTGGGGTTGGCAGCACAACCAATCGTTCAACGGGCCAAGCTGGTCGCTTTCCACCGAAATCCTCGCTTATGCGGCGTTCTGGGTGCTGCTGCCGGCGATGCGCCGCGCGCCCTTGCTGGTGTCGTTGCCGGTGGCCGTGATCGTCCTGCGCCTGTTCTTCCTGGGCTGGCCCGACGAGCCGGTGCTGACCTGCATCGGCTATTTCTTCATGGGCGTGGCGGTCTATGCTGCCGCGCTCAGGGGGTGGCTGCCGGTGCCGGTGCTGCTGGGCAGCGCAGTGGCCTGCGTTGCCGCCGCCTGGATCGCCACCACCCGCTACCACGCCGAAGACGCCACGATCCTGGCGGGCACGTTTGCCGTGCTGTTTGCCACGCTGGCGATCGACCTGGCCGACAAGCGCGACCTGCTCGCCTTTGGCCGGCAGTGGGGCGAGGCGTCCTATGGCATCTACCTGTGGCATTTCCCGATGCAGGTGGCGCTGGTACTGCTGATCGATGCCACGCTGGGCAGCCGCGCGATCGCGCAGCAACCGGCATTCCTGATCTTCTTCCTGGTGGCCGCGGTCGCCGCCGGTTTTGCCTCGCACCGCTGGATCGAACGACCGGCGCAAAAGGCGGTGCTGCGCTGGGCGGGGCGATGGAGTGGCAAGGCGGCTCGGGCGTAGCGCTGGCGGGCTTCGACAAGCTCAGCCCGAACGGGGATCGGAGACAGTTCCTTGCACTCTGGCTTCGTTCGCCCTGAGCCTGTCGAAGGGCGAAAAGCGCCCTACCCTGCCAATTCCCCCACGCGGTGGTGCGGCAGGATGCGCCAGGCCGCGCCCAGCACGATGACGTGCAAGGCTTCCACCGCCATCGGCTGGGCCCATCCCGGATAGGCGCCAACCAGCGCCAGATCGAGCGCCCGGCCAAGCAGCGCCACGCCAAACAGCAGGCCCGGCACCAGCAGCAGGTCGCCGTTGCGGCGCCAGGCGCCAACCATCATGCACAGCGCCGCCACGCCGAAAAACGCGGTGAAATCGGCGCGGATCGTGGCCCAGCCGGCCGGAACCGCCGCGCTCACACCCAGGATCGCCGCACCGGCGTGGGGCGTGAACAGGAACGAGGCGGCCATGAAGACATCGAACAGGCCGAGCAGGAATACCAGCGCCGTCAGGGCAAAGCGGATCGGCATCGCGGTTCAGGCCAGGTTGGCGTGATGCGGCGCGGGGGCAGGTGCAGGCACCGCGTCTTCATCAGCCTGGCGGAATGCGTGCCGCGCGCCCAGCAGCAGGGCAATATGCGCCACGTCCAGCACCATCGGCAGCAGCCAGTTGGCATAGGTGCCGAAGGCGACGAGGTTGACCAGCCGTTCGGCCAGGGCGCCGATGAAGATGAACGTGGGCACCAGCAGCAGATCGCCGTTGCGCCACAGCGCGCCGGCGATCATCGCCACGGCGGCCACGCTGAAGAACGAAGTGCAATGCGCGCGGATGATCGAAAGACCATGCGCCGCGCGCGCCAATTCGGCGCCATCATGCGGCGTCAGCAGCGAAGAGCCGACAATGATCAGATCCACCAGCCCGGCCAGCAGCACGAGCGCGGTCAGCACCACACGCATCGAGTCTCTCCAACGCCCTGTTCTATTTGTCGCAAGTCTGACAAACTTTCGGACAGCTTGCAAAGAAAATGAACGACGCAAATCCGCCGTTTTCCAGCCATCACGGTAGGAAACCTTGCGCCCGCACCGCCAAGGCGGCACAAGCCGCGTCATGATCGCGCCCACGCCCTCTCCCCGCATCCTGCTGATCGTCGGAGGCGGCATTGCCGCCTACAAGGCCTGCGAACTCGTCCGCCTGATCCGCAAGGGCGGGGGCGATGTCACCTGCGTGCTGACCGAGGGCGGCGCCCATTTCGTGACCGCGATGACGCTGGCCGCGCTCAGCGAAAACCCCGTGCACACCACGCTGTGGGATCTGAAGAACGAAGTGGAAATGGGCCATATCCAGCTGTCGCGGCAGGCAGACCTGGTGGTGGTGTGCCCGGCCACGGCCGATCTGCTGGCGCGCATGGCCGCCGGCATTGCCGACGATCTTGCCACCACGCTGCTGCTCGCCACCGACAAGCCGGTGCTGGCAGTGCCGGCGATGAACGTGCGCATGTGGCAGCATGCCGCCACCGTGCGCAATGTCGCCACCTTGCGCGCAGCGGGCGTGAGCGTGGTGGAACCCGATGTCGGCGCGATGGCCTGCGGCGAATTCGGCCCCGGCCGCCTGCCCGAACCCGAGGCGATCTGGGCGGCGATACAAGGCGCGTTGTCCGACAGCGCCAGCCCGTGCGCCGCACCCACCCCTGGCCCGCTAGCCGGGCGCCATGTTCTGGTCACCGCCGGCCCCACCCACGAACCGATCGATCCGGTGCGCTATATTGCCAACCGATCGAGCGGGCGGCAGGGCTTTGCCATTGCCGCCGCCGCCGCGCAGGCCGGCGCGCGCGTGACGCTGGTGGCCGGGCCGGTCACGCTGCCCACGCCAGCGGGCGTTGATCGCGTGGACGTGGAAACCGCGCGCGAGATGGCCGCGGCGGTCAACGCAGCCCTTCCTGCAGACGTGGCGGTGATGGTGGCGGCCGTGGCCGATTGGCGCACCGCCGATGCCCCGGCGCACAAGCTCAAGAAGGATGGCAGCGGCACCCCGCCGCCGCTCGCCCTGGTGGAAAACCCCGATATCCTCGCCACGCTGTGCCGCGATCCGCGCCGGCCCGCGCTGGTGGTGGGCTTTGCCGCCGAAACCAACGATGTCATTGCCCACGCCGTGGCCAAGCGCGCGCGCAAGGGGGCAGACTGGATCGTGGCCAACGACGTTTCGGGCGACGTCATGGGCGGGACGGCCAACACCGTCCACATCATCGATGCCGAGGGCGTGGACAGCCTGCCCGAAATGCCCAAGGACGCCGTGGCCGAGGCCATCGTCGCCCGCATCGCCCACACCCTTGCCAACGGAACACCCGCATGACCGTCTCATCGCATTCAAGCCCGGTCCCCATCATGTTCAAGCGCCTGCCGCATGGCGAGGGGCTGCCCCTGCCTGCCTATGCCACCGATGGTGCTGCCGGGATGGACGTGGTTGCGGCCGAGGATCTGGACCTGGCGCCGGGCGCCCGCCATGCCGTGGCCACGGGCCTGGCCCTGGCGATCCCGTACGGGTTTGAAATCCAGGTGCGGCCGCGTTCTGGGCTGGCGCTCAAGCACGGCATTTCCGTGCCCAATGCCCCCGGCACCATCGACAGCGACTATCGCGGCGAACTCAAGGTCATCCTGATCAACCACGGCAGCGAAAGCTTTTCGATCCAGCGCGGCGATCGCGTGGCGCAACTGGTGCTGGCGCCGGTGGTGCGTGGCACCTGGCTCGAGGTGGGCGAACTGGACGATACCGCGCGCGGGGCTGGTGGCTTTGGCTCGACCGGCGGCGTTGTGGCCCTGGGCAATTGAGCGCGCGCATGAACCTGCCCGATTTCCGCCTAGAGGCCTATTTCTCGCACTGGGAATTTGCCGCCCGCCACCATCTGACCGCATCCGATGCGCAAAGCATGACGGTGCGCGAGCTGCTGGCGCTGGCCGATCCGGCCGATGCCGCCGCCTTCGATGCGCAATGGCTGGGCTATACCCAGACGTTCGGCGCACCGGTGCTGCGCGCGGAAATCGCCCGCACCTATGACACCATGACGCCCGACAACGTGCTGTGCTTTGCCGGCGCGGAAGAAGGCATCTATGTGGCCAACCACGTACTGCTGGGGGCTGACGATCACGCCATCGTCATCACGCCCAATTACCAGGCCGCCGAAACCGTGCCGCTCTCGCTTTGCGCCGTCACCGGGGTCCCGCTCAATCCCGACCAGGGCTGGCGGCTCGATCTCGATCGCGTGGCCGCCGCCATCCGCCCCAATACGCGGCTGGTGTCGATCAATTTTCCGCACAATCCCACCGGCTGCATCCCCGATCGCGCCACGCTCGATGGGCTGGTGGCGCTGTGCCGCCGCCACGGCATCTGGCTCTTCAGCGACGAGGTCTATCGCCTGCTCGGCCCCGACCCGGCGCGGCACCTGCCGCAAGTGGCCGATATCTATGAGCGCGGCCTGTCGCTCAATGTGCTGTCCAAGGCCTATGGCCTGCCGGGGCTGCGCATCGGCTGGATCGCCTGCCAGGACCAGGAACTGCTCTCGCGCATGGAGCGGATGAAGCACTACCTGTCGATCTGCAACTCTGCGCCGAGCGAAGCGCTGGGCATCATCGCCCTGCGTGCAGGCGAGCGCATCGTTGGGCGCAACAACGCCCTGGTGCTCGCCAACCTTGCACTACTCGATGCGTTCTTTGCCGATTATCCGCACCTGTTCGAATGGACGCGATCGGATGGCGGCTGCGTGGGCTATCCGCGCTGGCGCGGACCGGGTACGGTGGACGCGTTCTGCGAAGACCTGGTGACCCAGGCCGGCGTGCTGTTGCTGCCTTCGGGCATCTATCATTCCGAACTGGGCCCCGTCCCCACCGACCGGTTCCGTATCGGCTTTGGCCGGGCCAACGTGCCCGACAGCATCGCGGCCTTCCGCGCCTATCTCGAAAAGCGGCAGCTCTGATCAGGCCGGCTGTTTTCCTGTCACAATCTGCGCTAACCTTACCGTGGGGAACGGCGGGCAGGTGATTTGGCGGGCATGTTCGATGCGGGGCTGATCGGCGATATCTATGAAGCGGCGGCCGTGCCCGAACGCTGGCTGGCGGTATTGCAGTCCTTGGCCGAGCGATTGGGCGCACAAGGCAGCAACCTGATCCGCATCGGCCCGCAAGGCATGGCGATCACCTCCACCGATGGCGTGCGCGCCATGACCGAGGCGTTCATGGAGCAGGGCTTCAACGCCCACAACACGCGCGTGGGCCGCCTGATGGAACGCGGCGCGCATCCCGGCTTCCTGACCGACAGCGACCTGCACACCGCGCAAGAACTGGCGACGCTGCCAATCTATGCGCAATTCCTCACGCCGCACCGTGCCGACGCCGGCGCGGCAACGCTGGTTCAGGGCGCGGGGGACGATGGCCTGATCCTGGCAGTGGAAGGCTTTTCCAGCCATGCCGCCTCGCGCACGGCGGCGCGCCAGCTCGACAGCCTGCGGCCGCACCTCGCCCGCGCCCTGGCGCTGAGCGCGCAACTGCGGATGCAGCGCCTGTCGGCCGCGGTCGGTGCGCTGGAACTGGTGAGCGTGGCCGCAGCCGTGATCGATCCGGTTGGCCGGATCGAGGCGATGAACGCCCTTTTCACCCAGGCGATGGACCACCTGCTGACCCAGCGCGCCGGCGCTCTGCGCGCCATGCACCCTGCATGCGACAGCCAATTGCGCGCCGCGATCATGGGATTGCAGGCCGGCAGCGGCAACCCCGGCGGTGCCTCGCTGCCCTTGCGCGACGCGGCCGGCCTGGCCCGCCATGCCCTGCACCTCGTGCCGCTGCGCGGGGCTGGCCACGATGCCTTTGACAGCGCGGGCGCGGTGATCATCCTGGCCAGTGCCGGCAATCCCAGCGTACCCGGCGCCGACCTAATCCGCGCGCTGTTCGACCTGACCCCGGCCGAAGCCCGCGTCGCCCGCGCGGTGGCCCAGGGCCTGTCCCCCACAGATATCGCCCAGCGCCACGCCGCCTCGCCCGCCACCGTGCGCACCCAGCTCAAGCACGTCTTCGCCAAGACCGGCGTGACCCGCCAGAGCGAACTGGCCGTCCTGCTCGCCTCGCTGCGCAGCCCGGCCGATGCGGACGCGGCAGCATCCTGACCTGTGCGGTACTCGCAAACAAAAAGGGCCGGCCCGAAGGCCAGCCCTTGATGTAGTCGTTGTCGAAGCGATTAGCGCTTCGAGAACTGGAAGCTGCGGCGTGCCTTGGCGCGGCCGTACTTCTTGCGCTCCACCACGCGGCTGTCGCGGGTGAGGAAGCCGGCGGCCTTGACGGCGCCGCGCAGCGCGGGTTCGAACTTCGAGAGAGCCTGGGCGATGCCGTGCTTCACGGCGCCAGCCTGGCCCGACAGACCGCCGCCCTTGACGGTGGCGATGATGTCGTACTGGCCTTCGCGGTCAGAAACCTGGAACGGCTGGTTGATCACCAGGCGCAGGGTCGGACGGGCGAAGTACACTTCCTGGTCGCGGCCGTTGACCACGATCTTGCCGCTGCCGGGCTTGAGCCACACGCGGGCCACGGCATCCTTGCGGCGGCCGGTGGCATAGGAACGGCCGAAGGCGTCGACTTCGCGATCGCGCAGCGGGGCGGTGGGAGCAGCAGGCGCAACCGGCGCGTCGCCTTCGGCGGCGGGCGCTTCGGCAGCAGCAGGAGCGGGAGCGGCAGACGTCAGGTTCTTGAGGTCGGCCAGGCTCGAGACGGTGTCGTTATCGGCCATGATCAGGCACCCACCTTGTTCTTGCGGTTCATCGAGGCGACGTCGAGCGCCACCGGCTGGGTGCCACCATGCGGGTGTTCAGTACCGGCATAGAGGTGCAGCGCACGCATCTGGGCGCGGCCGAGCGGACCACGGGGGATCATGCGCTCAACAGCCTTTTCCAGCACGCGCTCGGGGAAGCGACCACCCAGGACCTTGTCCGCGGTGACTTCCTTGATGCCGCCGGCATAGCCGGTGTGCTTGTAATAGGTCTTGGCCTTGAGCTTGTTGCCCGTCAGGCGCACCTTGTCGGCGTTGATCACGACAACGTGATCGCCGCAATCGACGTGGGGCGTGAAGCTGGGCTTGTGCTTGCCGCGCAAACGGTTGGCGATGATGACGGCGAGGCGGCCGACCACCAGGCCTTCGGCATCAATAAGATGCCAGTTCTTTTCCACCTCGGCCGGCTTGATCGACCGGGTGACCTTGCTGAGAGCCTTCATGGCTGTTCGGTTCCCTGGATGATGGGTTACCCCATCGCGTGCCGGACTTGGCACAAACGGGGTGAAGAACCGCGCCTTTGTTGCAAAGCGCCCCAAGAGTCAAGCAAACCGGGCCTTTGCGGAGAGGTAAAATAATACCTCTCCCAAAAATGCGCTGATCAGGCCGCGTTTTTGACCCGGCCCAGGGCATGCGCTCCCCACACCGTGCAGATCAGCAGGATCGCGCCGCACAGCTGGTGCAGCACCGCCAACCACAGCGAAACCCCGCTATAGACCGTGGCGATGCCCAGCAGCACTTGCGTGCCAAAGGCGCTGTGAATGGCGATGGAAGCCCGGCGCTGCCCTGCCCGGCGCAGCCGGCGCGCCATGACCACCAGCACGGCCACCACGGCCCAGGCCCACCAGCGGTGGAAGAAATGCACGAGATAGGGATCGCCGGTCAGCGTGGCCCAGGCGCCGCGCGCCCATTCCACGCCGGCAGGAAAGAAGCTGCCCTGCATCAATGGCCAGGCATCCCACGAAAACCACCCTGCGCCCGCGACGACGCCCGCGCGCAAGCCCGCCAGGAACGCGCCATAAACCAGCTGCAGCGCCAGCATGCCCAGCGCGAGCGTACCCAGCCCCGTCAACCGCGCCCGCGCCTCTCCCCGCGCCAGAGCGCGCAGGTCGAGCATGGTCCACACGATCCCGGCCAGGGTGAACAGCGCCACGCCCAGGTGGGTCGCCAGGCGATAGTGGCTGACCTTCACATCGTGGACGATGCCGGACTTGACCATCCACCAGCCCACCGCGCCCTGCAACGCGCCCAGCGCCAGCAGCGCAAGCAGCCGCGGCGCATAGCCGGCCGGAATCTTGCCGCGCAGCCAGAACCACGCGAGCGGCGCGGCAAACGCCAGGCCGATGGTGCGCGCCAAGAGGCGGTGCACCCATTCCCAGAAGAAGATGAACTTGTAGGTCGCCAGCGTCATGCCCGCCGGGCCATTGACCAGGATATATTGCGGGGTCTGGCGATAGGCATCGAATTCGGCCTGCCACTGCGCCTGAGTCAGAGGCGGCAAGGCGCCCGACACCACGTTCCATTCGGTGATCGACACGCCCGATTCGGTCAGCCGGGTAATCCCGCCCACCACCACGATCGCCACGATCATCGCGGCCACCACGGCCAGCCAGCGCACAAGGCCCTGCGTCGGAACCGCCTGAGTGGCAGGCGCGCGCGGCGTGGCAGAAGCATGGGGCGCCGATGCAGGCGAAGCAGTGCGGGAAGCCATCATGGGCCGTTCTCTCGCGCCTTGCGCCAGGCCGCGCAAGTGGCATTTGGGGGAAGCGCGGTTTTGCACCCCGTCGCCAACGGTCCTTCCCGTGCGGCCCCAATGGCCTTCCGTCAAAACGCTTGAATCATGATACAACATTACATATATGCGCGCCATGAACCAGGCACTCCTCACCCTGCGCAGCCGGCTCGACCGTTTCGGCGTGATCCTCTCGGGGCTGTGCATGATTCACTGCCTGGCCGGGCTGTTCCTGGTTGGCGTGCTGGGCCTGGGCGGCGGAGTGCTGCTCAACCCCGAAATCCATCACATCGGCCTGGTCCTGGCGATCGTGATCAGTGCCGCCACGATTGGCATGGGCGCGCTGCGCCACGGCCACCGCCTGCCGTTGGCGCTGGGCCTGGCCGGGCTGGCGCTGATGACGGCGGCGGTGATGGTCGGCCATGGCGCGGCGGAATCGGTGCTGACCATCGCCGGCGTGCTGCTGGTGGCCTCTGCCCATGTGGTCAACATGCGGCGGAATGCCTGCTGAAGCCTTGCACCATGCCGTGCCCTCGTTAAAGCACGCAGCCATGGCCACGAACCCGCAAAGCTCGACCCTGTCGCTCACGCTCAACGGCGAACCGCGCCGCGCTGCTCCCGGCACGATTGCCGATCTGGTGCGCACCCTGGACCTCGATCCGGCCAAGGTGGCCGTGGAGCGCAATGGCGATATCGTGCCACGCTCCACCCTGACGCAGGTGCCGCTTGCCGATGGCGACGTGCTGGAGATCGTGCATTTCGTGGGTGGCGGCGATGGCGATGGCGCGGCCTCAGACGATACCTGGACCGTGGCCGGCCGCACGTTCCGCTCGCGCCTGATCGTGGGCACCGGCAAGTACAAGGATTTTGCCCAGAACGCGGCCGCGCTGGCGGCCTCGGGCGCGGAAATCGTCACCGTCGCGGTGCGCCGCGTTAATGTGTCGGACCCCAAGGCGCCGATGCTGACCGACTATATCGATCCGCGCCAGGTCACCTATCTGCCCAACACTGCCGGCTGCTTTACCGCCGAAGACGCCATCCGCACCCTGCGCCTGGCGCGCGAGGCGGGCGGCTGGGACTTGGTCAAGCTGGAAGTGCTGGGCGAGGCGCGCACGCTCTATCCCGATATGCGTGAAACCCTGCGCGCCACCGAAGTGCTGGCCAGGGAAGGCTTCCTGCCGATGGTCTATTGCGCCGATGACCCGATCGCCGCGCGCCAGCTGGAAGAAGCCGGCGCGGTGGCGATCATGCCGCTGGGCGCGCCGATCGGCTCGGGCCTGGGCATCCAGAACAAGGTGATGATCCGCCTGATCGTGGAAGGGGCCAAGGTGCCGGTGCTGGTCGATGCCGGCGTGGGCACGGCCAGCGATGCCGCCGTGGCGATGGAACTGGGCTGCACCGGCGTGCTGATGAACACCGCCATTGCCGAGGCCAAAGACCCGATCCGCATGGCCCGTGCGATGAAGGCCGCAGTCGAGGCCGGGCGCGATGCCTATCTTGCCGGCCGCATGGCCACGCGCCGCTATGCCGATCCGTCGAGCCCGCTCGCCGGGCTGATCTGATCGGATCAAACTTGCACAAAAAAGGGGGCGCAGACCGCATGGCCTGCGCCCCCTTTTTTGTCTTCAGCCCTGTCAGGCGGTGATGCCTGCCGCAGCCAGCACCGCCAGGGTCAGCAGGTCGGGTGCGGTTGCCGTCATCGGGGCGATCTGCACCGGCTTTTCCATGTTGAGCAGCATCGGGCCGATCATGGCGTTGCCGCCCAGCTCGCGCAGCAGCTTGGCCGAGATATTGGCCGATTGCAGACCCGGCATGATCAGCACGTTGGCCGGGCCAGACAGGCGGCAGAACGGATAGGTCTGCATGATGCGCGGGTTGAGCGCGGCATCAGGCGCCATTTCGCCTTCGTATTCAAAGCCCGGCTGGCGTTCATCGAGGATCGCGACCGCATCGCGCAGTGCATCGAGCCACTTGCCATAGGGATTGCCGAACGTGGAATAGGAAAGGAACGCCACGCGCGGTTCGTGGCCCATGCGGCGGGCAACGGCGGCCGTCTCGATGGCGATATCGGCCAGTTCCTCGGCATTGGGGCGCTCGTTGACCGTGGTATCGGCCAGGAACACCGTGCGGTTCTTGCCCACCATCAGGTGCACGCCGAACGGCAGGTGCCCGGGCTTGGGCCCCAGCACGCGGCGAATTTCCTTCATGGTCTGCGCAAACGGGCGGGTGGTGCCCGAAATCATCGCATCGCCATGGCCCAGCGCCAGCAGCAGCGCGGCGAACACGTTGCGATCGTTGTTGACCATGCGGCGCACGTCGCGTTCCAGGAAGCCCCGGCGCTGCAGGCGCGGATAGAGGTAAGCCACCATGTCTTCCACCAGCGGCGAGACATTGGAGTTGTGGATTTCAAAGCTGGACGGGTTGGACACGCCCAGTTCCGACAGCTTGTCGAGCACGCCCTGGGTGCGGCCGACCAGCACCGGCGTGCCATAGCCGAAATCGCGGAACTGGATCGCGGCGCGCAGCACCACTTCCTGCTCGGCCTCGGCAAAGACCACCCGCTTGGGGTTCTGCTTGACGCTGGCATAGACGTTGGTGAGCACCGAGGTCGTCGGGTTGAGCCGCGCCTTGAGGCTTTCGCGATAGGCTTCGAAATCCTCGATCGCCTTGCGCGCCACGCCGGTTTCCATCGCCGCCTTGGCCACGGCCGAGGAAACCCGCTCCATCAGGCGCGGATCGAACGGGGCGGGGATGATGTAGTCCAGACCGAACTGGTGGTTCTTGCCATAGGCGGCAGCCACTTCCTCGGGCACGGGCTCGCGCGCCAGTTCGGCGATCGCAGAAGCCGCGGCGATCTTCATTTCCTCGTTGATCGCGGTAGCCTGCACATCCAGCGCGCCGCGGAAAATGTACGGGAAACCCAGGACGTTGTTGACCTGGTTGGGATAGTCGGAACGGCCGGTGGCGATCACGCAATCCGGGCGCACGGCCTTGGCCGCGTCGGGATTGATTTCGGGATCGGGGTTGGCCATCGCGAAGATGATCGGCTGCGGCGCCATCTTCTTGACCCATTCGGGCTTGAGCGCATCGGCCGCCGACAGGCCCAGGAAAATGTCGGCGCCATCGAGCGCCTCTTCCAGCGTGCGGGCCGGGGTATCGACCGCGTGGGCGCTCTTCCACTGGTCCATGCTGTCGGTACGGCCGCGATAGATCGTGCCCGTGCGGTCGCACATGATCACGTTGTCGTGGCGCACGCCCATGGCCTTGATCAGTTCGGTGCAGGCAATCGCCGCCGCGCCCGCGCCGTTGACCACGACCTTGACCTCGGACATCGCGCGGCCGGTCAGGTGGCAGGCATTGAGCAGGCCGGCGGCGGTGATGATCGCGGTTCCGTGCTGGTCATCGTGCATCACCGGAATCTTCAGCCGCTCGCGCAGGGCCTGCTCGATGATGAAGCATTCCGGAGCCTTGATGTCTTCCAGGTTGATCCCGCCAAAGCTGGGCTCCATCAGGGCGACGGCCTCGATAAAGGCTTCGGGGTCTTCGGTGGCGAGTTCGATGTCGATCGAGTCGACATCGGCAAAGCGCTTGAACAGCACCGCCTTGCCTTCCATCACCGGCTTCGACGCCAAGGCACCCAGATTGCCCAAGCCCAGGATGGCGGTGCCGTTGGAAATCACCGCCACCAGGTTGCCCTTGGCGGTATAGTCATAGGCCGTGGCGGGATTGTCCGCGATGGCCAGCACCGGCACGGCCACGCCGGGCGAATAGGCCAGGCTGAGATCGCGCTGCGTGGCCATCGGCTTGGAGGCGATGATCTCGATTTTGCCAGGCCGGATCGTGTTGTGATAGAAAAGCGCTTCGCGTTCGGTGAAACGGACGTTGCTTTCCTCGGACATTCGCGCACTCCCGGCAGACTGGAAACTCGTCTTGCCCCCTTGCACATTCGAATGCGCTAGGGAAGGCTTGAGCGCGCACGAAATGATCCCTTACAAATCGCGCGCCTGCCATTTGGGCAGGCCCAGCGGCCGCACGGCAAACAGCAGGCTGCGCCCCTGCTGCCACACCAGGCGCAGGCGTGGATCGGGGTTGCGCGGCAGGCCGGTATCGATCAGCCAGACGTAATCGACCCGTTCCACCGGGGCAAAGCGCAGGGCCGAGTCGATCGAGCGCAGCCGCCCGCTGGCGCAGCGCCGCGACCACACGAATTCCGACGGATCGGCCGCGAAATTGCGCGCCGGGCGGAACCGCGGCACGACCATGTGCAGACCGGGTACGGCCCAGTTGTCGTTCACCCAGGCCTGGCGATAGACGCTAGCCAGGCTGGCGAGGTGATCGCGCCGGGTGTTGCGCCACGCTTCCTCCAGGCAGGAATGTTCCACGAACGTGAGGATGCGGGCGCCCGGCTCGATATGTTCGAGCGCGGATAGCTGCTGGCGATAGTCATCGGCATAATCGACGAAGCTGGCCGCCGTGACCACCGTGCGCAGGCCAAGCAGAACCAGCCCGGCATAGGCCACGGCGCGGGCCACGCGCGGGCGCGCGCCGCTCCAGTCCTGCAGGCCCAGCAACAGCATCATCGCCGGGGGCAGCAGGCGCACGTCGACAAAGGCGCTGCCGTTGATATCGCTCGGGATGATCACATAGAGGATCAGCACGCACAGCCCCGGCAGGCCGCGCTGCCAGTTCCACCGCCCGCCCAGCCAGAACCCGCCGAGCAGCAGGATATAGGCGGCGGCCGTGGTGATCACGTCGAGCGCAAACGACTGGTCGCGCAAGGTGATGCCCAGGAACACGCCCTTCTGTTCCCAGCGCCAGGCATTGAGGCTGCGCGCTGGTTCGGGCGAGAACAGCTTCCACAAGACGATGGTCAGCACCGTGGCGAGCAGCGGCCAGCACAGCACGATGAGGCGCCCGGCGGCGGCCTTCCAATCGTGCGTGGCGATCACCGTGCGCCAGCGCGACGGGCGCCACCAACCGGCCGGCAGGTTGTCCAGTTCGCGGCCAAAGGCATTGGCGCCCACCATCACCGCCAGCAGCAGCCCGCCGATGGCATGGCACAGCATCGCCAGCGGCTGGGCCACCACGAGCAGGCCGGCGCGGTCACGCGGGCGGTCCTCCAGCGCCATCGCCGCGGCAAAGGCGCACAGCGACAGGCCGGTGCCCAGGATATAGTTGAGGAACCCGGTCAGCAGCGGAAAGCTGAACACCCACATCAGCGCCCAGGGCGCGCCATGGCCGCCGCGGGCATTGGCCACCCGCACCGTGGCCAGGCAGCCGCCGGCAAACAGGCCCGTGGCCAGCACCGTGCTCCACCACCCGGCTGCCAGCACCCCCAGCCAGCCGCCCAGCACTTTCATCAGCACGTCGCCGCCGATGTTGAGCGTGAACACCCACTTCCAGCCCAGATACTTGCCCAGCGGGCTATCCGGCCCAGCCGCCTCGATCGCGGCGGCACCCATGTGTCCCGGCACGTCGATCAGCGGCGGCACATCGACCAGCACGAACGGAAAGCAGATCAGCAGCACGCCCAGGATGATCGCCGGCGTTGAAAGCCAGGGCAGACCCCCGCCGCGCCAATCGAGCAGAAACCGGAACCGCTTGGGGGAAACTTGCATCAGGCCTCTTTTGCGCTGCGTCGGGCTGGGGTGGAAACAGGGATGGATACTGGGCGTGGAGCGCCTGCCCTTATCACGCCGATGCCGCCATGGGGAGCCGTGACACCCGCAGGCCGCCCTGCCGGCCTATCCGGCCTGTTCATAAGGCCCGCCTGCGGGTTTGAGAATGCGCGCCGCCTGGGCTAGCGATAGCGCGATGTCCACCCCCGCCCCAACCCCGATGATGGCGCAATATCTGGCGCTCAAGGACCAGGCGCCCGATTGCCTGCTGTTCTATCGCATGGGCGATTTCTTCGAGCTGTTCTTCGATGATGCCCGCCAGGCCGCGCAGATCCTCGATATCGCGCTGACCAGCCGGGGGGAGCATGGCGGCGCGCCGATCCCGATGTGCGGCGTGCCGGTCCATTCGGCGGAAAGCTATCTTGCCCGGCTGATCCGCGCCGGTTGCCGCGTGGCCATTGCCGAGCAGGTGGAAAGCCCGGAAGAGGCCAAGAAGCGCGGTGGCTCCAAGGCCTTGGTGGCGCGCGACATCGTGCGCTTCGTCACCGCCGGCACCCTGACCGAGGAAGCGCTGCTCAACCCGCGCGAATCCAATGTCCTGGCCGCGCTCTGCCCGCTGCGCGACAGCGTCGGCCTCGCCTCGTGCGATATTTCCACCGGGCGGATGGAGCTGGAGGAATGCACGCCCGATCGGCTCGGCGCCGCGCTCGCCCGCCTCGGTGCGCGCGAGATCGTTGCCCCCGATGGCTGGGCCGATGCCCCGCTCGATGCCGTGCCGCGCGAAGGCCGCACGTTTGACAGCGCAGCGGGCGAAGCGCGCCTCAAAGAACTGCACGGTGTCGCCACGCTCGATGGCTTTGGCATGTTCGGCCGCGCCATGCTGGCGGCGGCGGGCGGGCTGATCGCCTATCTCGACCATGTCGGGCGCGGGCGCCTGCCGCTGCTGCTGCCGCCGGTGGCGCGCGGGGCCGATGCGCACATGGCGATGGACGAGGCGACGCGCGCCAGTCTGGAAGTGCTGGTGTCGGCCAGCGGCACGCGCAAGGGCAGCCTGGCCGAGGCGATCGATCGCTGCGTCACCGGTGCCGGCGCGCGCCTGCTCGCCGAAGACCTCGCCGCGCCGCTGCTCGATCTGGCGCAGATCCGCGCCCGCCTGGAAACGGTGCAGTGGCTGGTCGATGATCCGCTGCTGCGGGCCGATCTGCGCGCCACCTTGCGCACTGTGCCCGATCTCGGCCGCGCGCTGGGCCGCGTCGTCGCCGGGCGCGGTTCGCCGCGCGATCTGGGCCAGTTGCGCGATGGCCTGGCCCAGGCGCGGCACCTGCACGACAGCCTTTCGGCGCGCGCCGATCGCCCGGCCCTGATCGCCGCGCTGTTGCCGCATCTGGCCGGCCATGGCGCGCTGGTCGATCTCTATACCCGCGCCCTGGTGCCCACCCCGCCCACCGAGCGCAGCCAGGGTGGGTTCATCGCCGAAGGCTATGATGCCGGGCTCGACGAACTGCGCGCCGCAGCCGGCAATTCGCGCCGCGCCATCGCCGCGCTGGAAGCCAAGTACCGCGACGAGACCGGCGTTGCCGCCTTGAAGATCCGCCACAACGGCGTGCTGGGCTATTTCATCGAAGTGCCCGCGCGCCATGCCGACCGGCTGATGGCGCCCGATTCCGGCTTTACGCATCGCCAGACCATGGCCGGCGCGGTGCGTTTCAATGCGCTGGCCCTGCACGAGGAAGCCAGCCGCATCGCCGAGGCCGGCGGCCATGCCCTGGCCGCCGAGGAAGCCCATTTCGAAGACCTGATCGCCCAGGCCGTCGCCGCGCGCGAGGGCATTGCCGCCACCGCCGCCGCGCTGGCCCGCATCGACGTGGCCGCCAGCCATGCCGAGCGCGCCGGCGAGGGCGGCTGGTGCCTGCCGCAGGTGGTGGAAGAACCGGTGCTGGCAATCACCGGCGGCCGCCACCCGGTGGTGGAAGCCGCGCTGGCCAAGGCGGGCGAGCGGTTCGTGGCCAACGATTGCCAACTGGCCGAGGCGGACCGGCTGTGGCTGGTCGGCGGGCCGAACATGGGCGGCAAGTCCACCTTCCTGCGCCAGAACGCCTTGATCGTCCTGCTGGCCCAGGCCGGCAGCTATGTCCCCGCGCTTGATGCCACGGTAGGCCTGGTCGACCGGCTGTTCAGCCGTGTCGGCGCCAGCGACAACCTGGCGCGCGGGCGCTCCACGTTCATGGTCGAAATGGTCGAAACCGCCGCGATCCTGCAACAGGCCGGCCCGCGCAGCTTCGTCATCCTCGATGAAGTGGGGCGCGGCACGTCAACCTATGATGGCCTGGCCCTGGCCTGGGCCGTGGCCGAGGCGGTGCACGAAACCAACCGCAGCCGCTGCCTGTTCGCCACCCATTACCACGAGATGCAGCGCCTGGCGGAAACCTGCCCGGCGCTCTCGCTGCACCATGTGCGCGCGCGCGAGTGGAAAGGCGATCTGGTCCTGCTGCACGAAGTGACGCAAGGCCCGGCCGACAAGTCCTATGGCCTGGCCGTCGCGCGCCTGGCCGGCGTGCCCGAACCCGTGGTCAAGCGCGCGCGCAGCGTGCTCGACAAGCTGGAAAAGGGCCGCGCCGCCACCGGCGGCCTGGCTGCGGGCCTTGACGACCTGCCCCTGTTTGCCGCGGCGATCGAGGCGGCCGAGGACAAGGTCGATGCCTTGCGCGACAAGCTCAACGCGCTGGATATCGATGCGCTCTCCCCCCGCGCCGCGCTCGATCTGCTTTATGAACTCAAGCGCGAGGCAAACGCATAGCCCCTCCACCACCGCTTGCGCGGCGGTCCCCCTCCCCGCCTTCGGCAGGGAGGATCTTCAGGTCCTCCCCATCAGCGATGGGGAGGTGGCGGCCGCAAGGCCGACGGAGGAGCTTGATGTCAAAGCGACAGAAACAGCCCCGCCAGTGCCGCGCTCATCAGGTTGGACAGCGCGCCGGCGCACAGCGCCTTGATGCCCAGCCGCGCGATTACCGGGCGCTGGTTGGGTGCCAGGCCGCCGGTCACCGCCATCTGGATGGCGATCGAGGAGAAATTGGCAAAGCCGCACAGCGCGAAAGTGACGATCGCGATCGTGTGATCGGAAAGGCCCTTGGCCTCTTGCAGATCGATGAAGCCGACGAATTCGTTGAGCACGATCTTGGTGCCAAACAGGCCGCCGGCCTGCATTGCCTCGGCCCAGTTGGGCGCGCCCAAAAGCAGGAACACCGGCGCAAAGATCGGCGCGAGGATTTGCTGGAAGGTCAGGCCGGGATGGCCGAAGAAGCCGCCGGCCCAGCCCAGCATGCCATTGGCCAGCGCGATCAGCGCCACGAACGCCAGCAGCATCGCGCCCACCGCCACGGCCAGCTTCACCCCGGTCTGCGCGCCTTGCGCGGCGGCCATGATCAGGTTGGCCGGGCGCTGCTCTTCCGGCGCCTCTTCCAGCGAAGGCTTGATGTGCGGATTGGTCAGCGCGGCGTTGGCGTCGGCATCAACGGCATCGTGCAGCGGGGGCACGTCGGGCATGATCAGCTTGCCCATGAACACCCCACCCGGTGCCGACATGAACGCCGCCGCGACCAGGTAATCCACCCGCACGCCCAGCCCGGCATAGGCGGCCAGGATCGTGCCGGCCACGCCGGCCATGCCCACGCTCATCACCGTGAACACCTGGCTGGGCGAGAGCGCAGCGAGATAAGGGCGGATCACCAAGGGCGATTCGCTTTGTCCGACAAAGATGTTGGCCGCCGCGCACAGCGATTCCACGCGGCTGATGCCGGTCACCTTTTCCAGTGCGCCACCGATCCAGCGGATCACCAGCGGCATGATGCCCAGGTAATAGAGGATGGAGATCAGCGCGGCGAAGAACACGATTGGCGGCAGCACGGCGATCGCCACGCTCTTGCCGCCCAGTTCGGGCCGGGCGAGATCGCCGAACACGAATTCCACCCCGGCGCGCGAATAGGACAGCAACTGCTGCACTGCGCTGGCCGCCCCCTGCAACGCCGCCTTGCCCGGCGGAAAGCTCAGGACCAGCGCGGCCAGGCCCGCCTGCAGGGCAAAGGCTGGCAGCACCACCCGCCAGCGAATGGCGCGGCGGTTGGAGGAGAGCAGGAATGCGATGGCAAACAGCAGCGCCATGCCGCCAAGACTGGAAAGAATGCGCATGGCGGGATCGCCAACTCCACGTACGGGGGATTTAGACGGTTTCGTTCCTAACCATATTTGGCGCCGCGTCAAAATCAGGATAGAGGCCACCGATGGAAAAGATGCCTTCATCCGCGCCGCAGACCGTCTCCCTGCCCCGCGCACTGTTCGTATTTTCCCTGCTTTACGGCGGGTTAGTGGTTCTTGCCGGCGTGCTGGGGGCCAAGATCGCAAGCCTGGGCACCTGGCCCGTGGTGGGCAATCTGGCGGTGGAATCGGGCATTTTCTGCTTTCTGCTGCTGGTTGTGTTGTCCAGCACCACGGCCGAACTCTATGGCCAGAAGGCCGCGACCACGCTGGTGCGGCTGGGTTTCATCCCGCTGATCGTCTCGATGGTGCTGCTGACCCTGGTGATCCACGCCGTGCCGCCCGCGCCGTTCTGGCAGGGACAGGAAGCCTTTGCCACGGTGCTGGGCCAGGGCGCGCGGATGCAGCTGGCGGGGCTGATTTCCTATGGCGTGTCGCAAACACTCAACGTGCATGTCTTTGCCCGCATCGGCGGCGGCCAGGGGCAGCGGCTGCTGCTGCGCGCCTGGCTCGCCAGCCTGCTCAGCCAGGTGGCCGATACCGTGCTGTTCATCACGCTGTCGTTCTGGGGCGAAAAGGGCGCTGATGGACACCAGCTGCCGATCGGCGCGCTGATGACCGGGCAGCTGGGCGCCAAGCTGCTGCTGTCCACGCTGATGGTGCCGCCGCTGATCTGGCTGGCGGTGCGGCTGGGCCGCCGGCTCGATCGCGCCTGACACAAATCTTCACGGCGCAAATAACCACTGCAAATTCGGTCGAAGACGGCTAAGGCGCCGCCATCATGGCCACGAACATCGATCAGACCGACTCCTATCGCACCAGCATGCTCGCCAAGGCGGAAACGCTGACCGAGGCGCTGCCCTATCTGCAGCGTTATGCCGGCAAGACCTTTGTGGTGAAGTATGGCGGCCACGCCATGGGCGATCCCGATGCCGCGCGCGATTTTGCCGAGGACATCGTGCTGCTCAAGGCCGTGGGCGTGAATCCGGTGGTGGTGCATGGCGGCGGCCCGCAGATCGGCGCGATGCTCAAGAAGCTGGGCGTGGAATCGCACTTCATCGATGGCCTGCGCGTGACCGATGCCGCCACGGCCGAAGTGGCCGAGATGGTCTTGTCGGGCAAGATCAACAAGGAACTGGTCAGCTGGATCGCGGCAGCCGGGGGCAAGGCGCTGGGGATTTCCGGCAAGGACGCCGGCCTGGTCACCGCCACCAAGGTGGAACGCACGACCAAGGATCCGGAAAGCAATATCGAGCGCGTGGTCGATCTGGGCTTTGTCGGCGAACCGACCGAGATCGATCCCACCATCATCCACACCGCCAGCGCGGCCGGCTTCATCCCGGTCATCGCGCCGATCGGCGTGGGCAAGGACGGGCACACCTACAACATCAACGCCGATACCATGGCTGGCGCGATCGCGGCCAAGCTCGGCGCCTCGCGGTTGTTCCTGCTGACCGACGTGCCGGGTGTGCTCGATAAGGACAAGCGCCTGCTGACCGACCTGACCCCGCACGACATTGCCGGGCTGACGCGCGATGGCACGATCAGCGGCGGCATGATTCCCAAGCTGGAAACCTGCGTCCACGCGGTGGAGGCCGGGTGCGAGGCAGCGGTGGTGCTCGATGGCCGGGTGCCCCATGCCATGCTGCTCGAAATCTTCACCGCGCGCGGCGCTGGCACCCTGATCCACCGCTGACACAGCGTGGGCAGCAGCGAGCGCGACTGACGGCCAATGGAACGAAAGCCGATGCCAAGCGTGGTTAGGGGCATGATCCGTTCCTGCATGGCCACCGCCCTCGCCTCTGCCATCGTCATCAACCTTGCGGGATGTGACCGGCGGCCTGATCCCGCACCGCAAGCCTCTGCCAGCACGCCCGACAGCGCCGAGACCACGCCGCCGGCCTGGATCGTGGCGCCTTCTGACCTGCCGAGCGAAGACAGCGCGCCCGATGCCGCGTCAAAGCCTGCCGCGACTGACGCAGCCGCAGCCGATCCCGCCCCCAATCCGGCCTATGCAGCAGCGCTCAACGCCCGGCGTGATCCCGGCAAGGTACTGGCCGCCTGGGGCACGGCGGTGGAAGCGCGCGACTGGGCCTCGGTTCGCGCGTTCTGGGGCGATCACGGCAAGAGCAGCGGGCTCGACACCAAGGCATTCACCGCCCGCTGGGGCAAGCTGGTGCAACCGCGCGTGACGATCGATCCCGGTCAGTCCGAAGGCGCGGCCGGATCAATCTATTACACCGCCCCGGTCACGATCATCGACGGCGCCCGCCGCCTGACCGGCGAAGTGGTGCTGCGCCGGGTCAACGATGTGCCGGGCGCCACCGCCGAGCAGCTGCGCTGGCACATCGACAGCACCACCTTGACGCCCTGAGCGGGCCAAGACCCAACGAAATCTTGCGCAAAAGGGCGGCGTTCACCCGATTGCCCTTGGGGCCAAGCCTGGGCTAAAGCGCAGCACCGCTGCCGCCATAAGGAACGCCGCCCGTGCTGCTCTATACCCTTGTCCAGATGATCGATTACCTGATCAGCGTTGTCAGCATGGTCGTGATCGTGCAGTTCGTGATGAGCCTGCTGATCAGCTTCAACGTGATCAACACCAGCAACAACGCGGTCGTCGCGATCTGGCGCGCGCTCAATGCCATTCTCGATCCGCTGCTGGCGCCGATCCGCCGCTTCATGCCGAACACCGGTGGCATCGATTTTTCGCCAATGGTGCTGATCGTGCTGCTGCGCCTGCTGTCGATCCTGCTCAATGGCCTGGCCGCCTCGGGGTACTGATTTCATGACTGCCAACGTTATCGACGGAAAGGCCTTTGCGGCCGACCTGCGCGCGCGCATCGCCACGCTGGCGGCCGAATTCACGCAGGCCACCGGGCGCCAGGCGGGCCTCGCCGTGGTGCTGGTGGGCGAAGACCCGGCCAGCCAGGTCTATGTCCGCTCCAAGGGCAAGAGCACGGTGGAAGCCGGCATGGCCAGCTTCGAACACAAGCTGCCCGCCGATACCGACGAAGCCACGCTGCTGGCCCTGGTCGAACAGCTCAACGCCGATCCCGCCGTCGATGGCATCCTGGTGCAGTTGCCGCTGCCCCGCCATCTTGACGAGCAGAAGGTGATCGCCACGATCAACCCCGACAAGGACGTGGATGGCTTTCACGTCACCAATGCCGGGCGGCTGGCGGTGGGCCAGGCCGGCTTCGTGCCGTGCACGCCGCTGGGCTGCCTGATGCTGCTGCAAGACCGGTTGGGCGATCTGTCCGGGCTCGATGCCGTGGTCATTGGCCGCTCCAACATTGTGGGCAAGCCGATGGCCCAGCTGCTGCTGGCGCAAAGCTGCACGGTGACCGTGGCGCACAGCCGCACCCGCAATCTGCCCGATGTGGTGCGCCGCGCCGATATCGTCGTGGCCGCCGTTGGCCGCCCGGAAATGATCCGGGGTGACTGGATCAAGCCTGGCGCCACGGTGATCGACGTGGGCATCAACCGCGTGGCCGGTGCCGTGGAAGGCAAGACGCGCCTGGTCGGCGATGTTGCCTATGACGAAGCCGCTGCGGTGGCGGGCGCGATCACGCCGGTGCCCGGCGGCGTCGGCCCGATGACCATTGCCGTGCTGCTGCGCAACACGCTGGTGGCGGCCTATCGCCACGCCGGCCTGGCCCTGGCGCCTGACGCGATCTGATCACGGTTCTTGGCGGAACGTTTCATTGCCAAGTGCTTGCTTGGCCCCCGGGCCGGCATCCGATAGAACCGGGGGCATGCTGTTTCGTGCCCCCGGCATCGCCCTTGCGCTTGCCTTCTGCCTTGCCGCCCCCGCCCTGGCCCAGCCGGCCGGCGGACGCGTGCGGATGATCGCCAATCCCAGCGCGCTGATCGGCGCCGATATCGCTACGGCCCAGGCCATGCAGGCCAAGGGCCCGCGCGAGGGACTGGCCACCAGCATGGCCGAAGGGGCCGAGCTTATCCTGCCGCCACGCCAGGCAGCCGATCCCCTGCTGCGCCGCAAGGATGCCATGCCGGGCCACCCGCATCAGCCCGATGCCGCGTGGATCGCCTGCGACGGCAGCTTTGGCATCACCCGTGGCCGCTGGAAAACCGCCACCGGAACCGGCGGCTGGTATGCCACGGTGTGGCAGCGCCACGCCAAGAAGGGCAACTACCAATGGCGCCTGTCGCTGGAGGGCACGGCCGCCAGCCTGCCCGATGCGCCCGAATTCCTGATCGGCCTGGTGGCCGATTGCCCGGCCCGGCCGATGCCAGCCGGCGCAGACGATCGCCCTGCGCCCAAGCCCGCCAAGAACGCGCCCATCGTGCAGCGCCCCCTGGCTGGCGCGATTCCCGCTGACGACGCGCCCGCCGGGTCCGACAGTCAGACCGCGCAATCCAACGATGGCACCCTGGCCTGGCGATCCACCGTGCGGCCCGATGGCAGCCGCGCGTTTCGCGCCTGGCAGTGGAAAGACGGCGTGATGGCCGACATTGTCCATCTGGACGCCGCCCCCGACCAGCGCCAAGGTGGCTGACATGCTGCAACTGTTCCTGTCCGCCTTCACCACGCTGTTTCTGGTGATCGATCCGCCCGGCTGCGCGCCGATCTATGCCGGGCTGACCACCCATGCCAGCGCGCGCCAAGCCACGCAGATGGCGCTGCGCGCCTGCGTGATCGCCACCGGCATCCTGGTGGTCTTTGCCCTGTTCGGCGAAGCCCTGCTCGGCGCGCTGCACATCGAACTCGCCAGCTTTCGCATCGCCGGCGGCATCATGCTGTTCCTGATCGCACTCGACATGGTGTTCGAAAAGCGCACCGAACGGCGCGAGGAACGCGCGGAAAAGGTGCGCAATGCCCAGCCCCACGTGGAAGACGTCTCGGTCTTTCCCATGGCCATGCCGATGCTGGCCGGGCCGGGCTCGATCGCCTCGATCATGCTGCTGACCGCGCGCGCCCACGGCACCGAGGAAACCGCAGTGGTGCTCGCCGCGCTGGGCGTCGTCATGGTGCTCAGCTTTGTTGCGCTGGTGGCCGCCCGCCCGATCATCCGCGTGCTGGGCGAACAGGTAGAGGCGGTGGTTACCCGCCTGCTCGGCGTGCTGCTCGCCGCGCTTGCGGCGCAATTCGTGATCGACGGGCTGCGCACGCAGTTTTAACGGCTGCGCGCGACAAGGGCTTCGACAAGCTCAGCCCGAACGGTTCCGGGGGGTAATGCCCCCCCCCCGTTCGCCCTGAGCCTGTCGAAGGGCGCCAACGCAGCGCCCCAACCCTCAAACCAGACCAGCCGTCTGCGCCAGCAGCCAGCTGCCGATCACGATGAACAGCGCGGCGGC
Source organism: Novosphingobium sp. AAP1 (assembly GCF_001295765.1). Lineage (NCBI taxonomy): Bacteria > Pseudomonadati > Pseudomonadota > Alphaproteobacteria > Sphingomonadales > Sphingomonadaceae > Novosphingobium > Novosphingobium sp. AAP1. The sequence goes on from NZ_LJHO01000004.1 coordinate 60,085, forward strand.
AACCATGCGCACCAGGTTCATCGGCACGCGCGCGATCAGGGCATTGCCCAGGAACACCGCCGGCACATTGGCCAGCATCATGCCCAGCGTCGTGCCGGCCGTGACCGCCACGGCATCGTGGAACCGCGCGCCCAGCGCGATGGTCGCCACCTGGGTCTTGTCGCCCATTTCCACCAGGAAGAACGCCACCACCGTGGTCAGGAACGCGCCAAAGCGCGCCGGCCGCGCCGCGTCGTCCTCGTCATCGAGCTTGTCGGGCACCAGGGTCCACAGGCCCATGGCGATGAAGCCGCCCGCAATGGCATAGCGGAACCACAGGCCATCGAGCAGGTCGGCCGCGACCATGCCGACCAGGGCGGCGAGGAAATGGTTGACCAGCGTGGCAGCGAGGATGCCCAGCACGATCGGCACTGGCCGCTTGAACCGCGTGGCCAGGACAATGGCGAGAAGCTGGGTCTTGTCGCCGATTTCGGCCAGCGCGACCACGGCGGCGGAGGTGCTGAAGGCTTCGAACAAGGGTGCCATGGGTGATACGTTCCGGGCCGGGCGAGACGAAGACAAACGACAGCGCGTGCTTCCGCCCGGCCGAGCGAATCACACAGCTGCCATTTGGTCTTGCCCGCAGCGGGCCGTGTCCGGCCTGCCTCTGCCCGCGCCATGATCTCTCGACCAAGCATGTTGACGCTGGGCGCCGCGCGCGACGCGCGGTGGCTACTCCCCAAGTGACGTGGCCGATCGGTTAGGGTGCCACGTGGCCGGTGGCAAGGCGTTTTTCACAACGTGCCAGGATTGCATGCTTTTCTTCCGCTCCCGCGCGGTACCATGCGGTGATTTCGGCCATGGTGCGGGCACAGCCACGGCACAGGCCGCTATCGGGCGCGATGCTGCACACCCCCGTGCAGGGGCTGGCGGGCATGGCGGATGGGCCGGAAGAATCCATGCCACGCCCTAGGCCCGGGTGCAGCGCAGCGCAATTTCCTTGCGTATCGGGGCCATTGCCCCTAAGGGAGGCGCCAGCAGGTGCGATGCGCCCGCCGCGATCCCGCGGTAGGTGACAGAGGCCCGGGCAAGCGTGAGATCGACCGTCCCTACGGAAACGATCCGCCCCGGCTGCGCGCATCGTGCCCCACCCGCCTCCCTTTATCACGCAAGGGGTCGCACGTTCGACCCTGCACCCATCGGGCCTGTCGCGCATTGTCGTGGCCGGCCATGGGAGGCATTGCAAAGCATTGGAACTCCATGTCCTATTTTTCTGACCTTGGCCTTGCCGAGCCGATTCTCCGCGCGCTTGAAACCAAGGGCTACACCGATCCCACCCCGATCCAGCGCCAGTCGATTCCCGCGCTGCTCGAAGGGCGCGATCTTCTCGGCATCGCGCAGACCGGCACCGGCAAGACCGCCGCGTTCGCGCTGCCCTCGCTGCACCGCCTGGCCGCCGATCCGCAGCCGCGCAAGCCGGCGTCGTGCCGCATGCTGGTGCTTTCGCCGACCCGCGAACTGGCCGCCCAGATCGCCGACAACATGAAGGGCTATGCCAAGAACCTGCGCCTGACGGTCGATTGCGTGTTCGGTGGCATTCCCATCGGCAAGCAGGCCCGCCGCCTGGTGCCGGGCGTCGATATCCTGGTGGCCACGCCAGGCCGCCTGCTCGACCTGATCGACAACCGCGCGCTGACCATCGGCCGCACTGAAATCTTCGTGCTCGACGAAGCCGACCAGATGATGGACCTGGGCTTCATCCATGCGCTCAAGCGCGTCGCCAACCTGCTGCCGGCCAAGCGCCAGAGCCTGTTCTTTTCCGCCACCATGCCCAAGTCGATCGAAGACCTGGGCAAGCAGTTCATCAAGAACCCGGTGCGCGTGGAAGTGGCCCCGCAATCGACCACGGCCGAACGCGTCGAACAGTTCGTCAGCTTCCTCAACCAGCCGGAAAAGCAGGCGCTGCTGTCGCTGACGATCCGCCGCCTGCTGGCGGAAAAGCAGCTCGATCGCGGCATCGTGTTCACCCGCACCAAGCATGGTGCCGATCGCGTGGCGCGCAATCTTTCGGCCGCCGGCATCGATGCCCGCGCCATCCATGGCAACAAGAGCCAGGCGCAGCGCACAGCCGCGCTGGAAGCGTTCCGCCAGGGTTCGTGCCCGGTGCTGGTGGCAACCGACATTGCCGCACGCGGGATCGACGTTTCGGGGGTGAGCCACGTGTTCAACTTCGAACTGCCCAACGTGCCCGAACAATACGTGCACCGCATTGGCCGCACCGCGCGCGCCGGCGCCGATGGCGTGGCGATCAGCTTCTGCGCGCCTGATGAAAAGCCCTACCTGCGCGATATCGAACGCCTCACCAAGGTGAAGCCCGATGTCATGCCGCTGCCGGAAAACTTCCTGGCCGATGCGGCACGCCTGCCCGCACCCGTGCGTCGCGCGGCCGAAGACACCGACATGCGCCGCGACCAGCCGCGCGGCCGCGCCGGTGGTGGTCGTCGCGATGGCGGGCGCAGCGACGGTGGCCGCCAGGACGGCGGACGCCGCGATGGTCGCCGTGATGGTGGCCCGCGCCAGGACGCCCCTCGCGCCGACAATCGCGGCGAGCCCCGCCGTGACGACACGCGCCGCAGCGACGCACCCCGCAGCGACGCGCCGCGCAGCGCAGACCGCACGGGCCAGGATCGCCGTCGCAGCGATGCCCCGCGCAGCGATGCCGCCCGGCACGACGCCGGTGGCGAAGCGGCTGCCAAGCGCCGGTTCCGCCCGCGCGGCCCGGCCACGACCGGCCAGCACCGCAACAAGGTGCGCCGCGTGGTCTGATCCAGCGGCAGCGCCGATGGCTTGAAAAAGGGGTGTGGGCCACGCGGCCTGCACCCTTTTTCATGCCCAACCCGCGCATCGCCACAGCCTTGCCGCGCTCGCCCCGGCGCAAAAATGCCATTGTCGGGGGATGCGGGTGGAACCAACGGGCCCGCTTGGCATTTGAACCGCGGGCGCGCGGCGCCATTTGCGATCGTGCCGCGCGGGAAGGGTTTCAATGCAATCGACGAATCTGACCGCGCTGGGCAGGGATACCCGGGTCAACCGCTTCATCCTGACACTGTTGACCATCGGCTTTGCCGCCCTGCTCGCCGGGCTCGGTGCGGCGTTGTGGACGCAGCAACGCAATACCGACAGCGAGCGCTGGGTTGCTCATACGCTGGAAGTGCAAGCGCGCATCGGCGCCTTTGCCAGCAAGGCCGAGCGCATGGAAACCGCCCGGCGCGGCCGCCTGCTGAGCGATGACCCCGCGTTCAATGGCCTGTTCGACGAGGCATTGGCCAGCGCGCTCGCCGATCTCGACATGGTCCAGAGCAAGACCGCAGACAATCCCGAGCAGGCCGCCAACATCCGCCGGATGCGGCAATTGCTGAGCGATTACGTCAAGGCCGAAAGGACGGAGCGCAGCAAGGGCCAAAGCGCGCAGGCCGCCCTGCGCAGCGATTTCTTCCACGATCCCGTCGTCGTCCATATTCGCGAAATCCGCCAGGTGGCCGACGCCATGGCCGATGAAGAGCGCGCCCTGCTGCGCCAGCGCGAATCGCTGCAGGCGCAAAGCCTGCGCACGTTCAACATGGTGCTGGTGGCGATCGCGCTGCTGATCCTGACAGTGGCCAGTGCCACGATCCTGCTGGTGCGCCGCACCTTGCGCGATCTGCGCGCCTCGCGCCTGGAACTGAGCGCGCTCAATACCGACCTGGAACGCCTGGTCGATTCGCGCACCACCGAGCTGCAGCGCGCCAACGCCGAAATCCAGCGCTTTGCCTATATTGTCAGTCATGATCTGCGCTCTCCGCTGGTCAACGTCATGGGCTTTACCGCCGAACTGGAAGCGGCGACCGACGTGATCGCCCGCTCGCTGCACGATCCGGCGCAGGCGGGCGCTGCGGTGCCCTCGCCCGCCGATGTGCTGCGCGCGGTAGAGGAAGACCTGCCCGAGGCGATCGGCTTCATCCGCAGTTCCACCCAGAAGATGGACCGGCTGATCAATGCCATCCTGCGCCTCTCGCGCGAAGGGCGCCGCACCCTGGCGCCCGAGACGCTCGATCTCACCGCGCTGGTCCGCTCGATTGCCGATACGATGCAGCACCGCCTGACCGAAACCGGCACCACGCTGACCATCGCGCCGCTGCCCGCGCTCACCAGCGATCGCACCGCGCTGGAACAGATTCTGTCCAACCTGATGGAAAACGCGCTGAAGTACCTTCAGCCCGGCCGCGCCGGTGAAATCCACATCAGCGGCAAGGCCGTGCGCGGCCGCGCCATCATCGAGGTGACGGACAACGGTCGCGGCATCGATCCGCGTGATCATGAACGCATTTTCGACCTTTTCCGCCGCTCTGGCGTGCAGGACCAGCCGGGCGAAGGCATCGGTCTTGCGCATGTTCGTGCGCTTGCCTATCGCCTTGGCGGCGTGATCGAAGTGGTTTCGGAACTGGGCAAGGGCGCCACGTTCCGCGTCAACCTGCCGATCGAATGGAAAGGCGCAGAAGCCAATGGTTAATCAACGTCCCGTCAACATCGTGATGATCGAGGACGACGAGGGTCATGCCCGTCTCATCGAGAAGAACATCCGCCGCGCCGGCATTTCCAACACGATCCATCACTTCGTCGATGGCACCTCGGCGCTGTCGTTCCTGCTCGATAGCGAGCACGGCCCCAGCCACAACGGGCCGGCGCTGGTCCTGCTCGATCTCAACCTGCCGGACATGAGCGGGATCGACATCCTCGCCCGGATCAAGAGCGATGATGGCCCGCTGCGCCGCACCCCGGTGGTCGTGCTGACCACTACCGATGACAAGGTGGAAATCCAGCGCTGCTATGACCTGGGCTGCAACGTCTACATCACCAAGCCCGTGAACTATGAAAGCTTTGCCGACGCGATCCGTCAGTTGGGCCTGTTCCTGTCGGTGATCCAGATCCCGAGTGCGGAGGAGGTCTGATCCGTCCCGCCGCGCGCATTCTCTATATCGACGACGACGAGGGGCTGCGGCGCCTCGTCGCACGTGTGCTGGCGCGCAAGGGATATGACGTAACCACCGCGGCCAGCGGCGATGAAGGCATCGCCATGACCGCAAGCCAGGCTTTCGACCTGGTAGCCGTGGACCATTACATGCCGGGTCGCGACGGCCTCTCCACGCTCGAAGGGCTGCGCGCCCTGCCCGATTGCCCGCCGATCGTCTATGTCACCGGCTCGGAAGAGAGCCGCATCGCCGTGGCCGCGCTGAAAGCCGGGGCGCAGGACTATGTCGTCAAGGCAGTGGGCGACGATTTCTTCGATCTTCTGGCGCAAAGCTTTGCCCAGGTGCTGGAAGCCACCGCCCTGCGCCAGGCCCGCGACCGCGCCGAACAGGATCTGCGCGCCAGCAACGCCCGGCTGGAAACCCTGCTGCGCGAGGTCAACCACCGCGTTGCCAACAACCTCCAGATGGTCATGGCGTTCGTCTCGATGCAGGCGCGCAGCGTGGACAACGAGGCCGCGCGCGATGCGCTCTATCGCGCGCACCAGCGCATTGCCACGATCGCCCAGGTCAACCGGCGGCTTTACACGACCAATGACGTCGAATTCGTGGCGATCGACGATTATCTCGCCGCTCTGGCCAGCGACATGGGCGATGCCTGGTCGGCCCAGCGGCCGCGCACGGTGACGGTCGATGCCGATCCCGCGCGGCTGAAAACCGACCTTGCCGTCACCATTGGCCTTGCCGCCAACGAACTGGTCGGCAATGCCTGCAAATATGCTTATCCGGCCGATGCCGAAGGCGAGGTGCGCGTCACCCTGCGCCTGACGCAGCAGGCTGATGCCGAGGCGCGCCTGATGCTGTGCGTGGAAGACGATGGCTGGGGCATGCCGCCCGACGGCACCGTGCATGGCACCGGCCTTGGCACGCGGCTGATCGATGCGCTCACCCGCTCGCGCGGGGCACGCTTGGCACACGAGGCGGTGCATCCCGGCGAGGCTATGCCCGGCACGCGCGCCTGCCTGACGCTTACCCTCAACGCTGATGATCTGTGCCTGGGCGACGAAAGCGTGCCGGCGGATTTCACCATCTGAACCTTGCCGTCGCGGCAGTTTGTGATATTTTTCATATCACGAATACACCATCGATCACGGCAAGCGCAGGCAACGGGGATGGAGCATGGGCAAGAAGCGCAAGCGCAACGCGGAAAAGGCGGCGGCTGATCAAGGCCTGACGCGGGCCGTCATGGCACTGCTGGCCCAAGCCATGGCCGAGCCGGACGTGGCGCGCTGCACCCTGTCGATCGACAAGACCACCGGCCTTGCCCGCCTGGCCACGAGCGGCGCGGACGGCCGCACCGCCACGCGCGAGATCGTCGGCCCTGGCCTCGCGCTCGATACGCTGACCAACGCGCCAGACGAACAACCGGATCAATTGCCCAGCGCATTGCCAGCAACCAGCGGGCGCAGCGGTGCCCAGGCCCGTGCCGCCCGCGATGCGCAGATCGTGGCGCTCGCCGCACGCGGCCTTACCCAGACCGAAACCGCACGGGTGCTGTCAGTCTCCCAGGCGCTGGTATCCAAAGTGCTGCGCGCCGCCGCGGCCGGCTAAACCCCGCTCAATGGTCGATGCCCCAGGTGGCGCAGGTCGGATCGGCCGCCACCACCTGCCGGCGCAAGGCGGTGCGGGCCAGGCGCTCCACCTCTACCTTGCGACGCGCGGCGGCCAGCGGCAGGCTGGGCGCCGGCCGCACGATTTCCGCATCATAGCCATCGGCCACGATGATGCCGCAGGCCTGCGGCAGAAACGCCGCATCGTTGAGCACGGCGCGATCAAGATGCGGTGCCAGCCCCCAATAGAACCGGTCGCAATGATCGAGGTATTCCGGCCACTTGCTATCGCCCAGCAGATCGGCGCGGCTGACCTTGATTTCCACGATCACCACCCGCCCCTTGCCATCGATCCCCATCAGATCGGCCCGCCGGCCATTGCGCAGCGGCATTTCCGCCAGACACCAGATATCGTTGCGGGCAAACAGCCGCGCCACGCCGCGTGCCACGGCCAAGGCATCGGGCGACAGCGAGGGGGCGGTGGGCGGAACGAGAATCGAATCGGACATGCCGCCAGATTAGGAACATAATGCGAACAGGTAAAGCCGCAGCCCGCCAGGTTCGCTGTGATCCAACCTAGGGTGTGTGGGGATTCAGGTCAGGGTGGAGCGAGAATGGCTGATTTTCGCGACCCGGAGCGCAGCGTACTTTCGGTACGTGAGCACCGGAAGCGCGAAAAGCGGCCGTTCGCAGCCCGCCATGGGCTGAATCCCCACACACCCTAGCGTTGCGGCCGAAGATTGAGCGGGGGGATCAGATCGAGCAGCGCAGCACGCGCGGCCTCGAATTCCTGCCACAGCGCCTGGGCGGCCTGGCGCAGCGCCTCGGGCGTCGCACGGCCCTGGGCGGCGATCAGGGCGCGCAAGCCCGGTTGCAGCACGGCAGCCAGGTCTTCGATTCCGTCGCGCGCCTGGTCGGCCCGCCAGCCGCCGGTGGCCCGCATGATCGCGGGAAAGTTGCGCACGTCGGGCCGCAGCGGTTCAGGGGGACGCCCCGCCAGCACCGCCACCGACCGCGCCGCCTCGTGCAGCGCCATCCACACCGTATCGAGCGGCGACATGCCCGCCAGCCGTGCCCGCGCCGCCAGCCGATCGGCCCCCAGCACATCCGATGCGCCGCCGGGCAACAGCGGCGGCGGGCCGCCCTGCACCGTTTGCCGCGCCTGCTCGCGCAAGGGATCGCGCGGCGCTGAATCAAGGCTTTGGCCAGCGCGGAAGGACTGGAATGGGGGGTGTTCCATGGCGGAAAGGCTAGGCCGGGATTGTTAACCGATTCCTAATTTTCCGCCGTGCCGATGCCGTGGCCAGGGGCCTTACAAAAACCGCTGGGCAAAAACCGCTGGCATGCCCTGCCCGCCACTGCTAGGGCGCCACTTCACGCACCCGTAGCTCAGCTGGATAGAGTACTGCCCTCCGAAGGCAGGGGTCACAGGTTCGAATCCTGTCGGGTGCGCCACTTCCCTCAACATCTGATGCTTGATCGCCCTCTTGGCCCGCGCTGCGCGTGGCGCCAGCGCTGCGCCGACGCCGCTCACGGCATTACCGCGTAATTGTGCGTAAGCTGTTCCGACAATAAATTCACCGTGAACACGGCATATCGTTCCGCGCATGACGTTCAGCGGAACAAGACGCACAGTATTGGTATATATACTTAGCAATCAGCAGATTTCAGCCAATATTGTGTTGATTCAGCCGATTCTGCATAACCGCCGCCGAACCTCGTGAATATGCGCCGCCTGGCCCTGGCCGGGCGGATCAACACAGCTGGCGGCCACTTTTTGCGCAAGCGGCAGCGGTACGCCATGTTCTTTTCAACGCCTTGAGGTGTCAAGAAAATGGCGAATATCAACGTCACCGTGTCGGCCTACAACGCCAATGCGCCCTATTCCGCGGCCGATACCGTCACTCTGGCCGATACCGGCGCTGCCATCGCGGCGCTGTCGGCAAGCGCTTTTGGCAACCTCGCGGCAAACGGCATCGACAAGATCAATGCCACCGACAACGTGCTGAGCCTGACCGTGGACCAGTACCAGGCTCTGGGCGTGGTGACGCTAGCCGCGGGCGACGTGATCACCCTGGCTGACAGTGGCGCCAATATCGCCGCGCTTTCTGCCAGCGATATCGCCGCGCTGGCCGATGCCGGGATCGACCGGATCGACGCCACCGACAACGTGCTCAACCTCAGCGTCGCCCAGTACCAGGCGCTCGGCACCGTGGCCCTGACCAGCAGCGACACCGTAACGCTGACCGGCACGGGCACTGCGCTTTCCGCCCTCACCCCCAGCGATATCGCCGCGCTGGCCGATGCCGGGGTGGACCAGCTTGACGCAACCAACAACGTCCTGTCGCTGACCCTGGCGCAATACCAGGCGCTGGGCAGCGTGACCGTGGCCGCCAACGACGTCCTCACGCTATCGGGCACGGGTGCCAGCATCGGCGCCCTCAGCGTGGCGCAGATTGCCGGCCTGGCCGCCTCGGGCTTTGACAAGATCAACGCCACCGACAACGTGCTCACCCTTTCGGTCGCGCAGTATCAGGCGCTGGGCACGGTGGAGCTGGTTGCGGGCGACGTGATCACCCTGGCCGACAGCGGCAGCAACCTGGCCGCGCTCTCGGCCGGTGCTTTTGCCGCGCTGGCCGACGCCGGCATCGACAAGATCGACGCGACCGACAATGCCCTCACCCTGTCCGTGGCGCAGGTCCAGGGTCTGGGCACGGTGGAACTGGCGCGTGGCGACGTGATTACCCTGGCCGACAGCGGCGCGGCGCTGGCCGCGCTCTCTGCCGCCGACATCGCCAATCTGGGCGCCATCGGCATTGACCGCATCGACGCCACCGACAACGCGTTGAGCCTGACGGTGCAGCAGGCGCTGGCGCTGGGCAGCGTGGCGCTGACCGGCAGCGACAGCATTACCCTGGCCGATACCGGCAGCAACCTGGCCGCGCTGACCCCGGCCGAACTGGCGCAACTGGCCACGGCCGGGTTCGACGCGATCGATGCCAGCGATGGGGCGCTTACCCTTTCGCTCGCGCAGATCGGCGCCTTGGGCACCATGGCGCTGACGCCGGGCAACACCGTGATCGCCCAGGCGACGGCTGCCGAGATCGAGGCCCTGTCACCGGTTGCCATCGCCGCCCTGGCGCAGGCCGGCGTGGATCTGCTCGGCCCCAGCGATGGCGAGCCGATGCTCTCCGTGGCGCAGGCCCAGGCCGTGGTCGCCGGCAACCTGTGGTTCACCGGGCACAGCGCGGTTCTGGCCGACAGTGGCGCCGCGATCGCGGCCCTGACCGGCACGAGCCTGGAAGACCTTTACCTCCATGGCGTGACGCGGATCGACGCCATCGACGATGTCCTGACGCTGCATGTGGACCAGGCGCTGGCGGTTGACCAGGCCGGCACCGCCCTGACCGGGGCAGACGTGATCACCCTGGCCGATACCGGCGCCACGCTGGCCACGCTGGCGGCCGGCACGATCGGCGATCTGGCGCAGCTGGGGATCGACCGCATCGATGCCACCGACAATGCCCTGGCGCTGACCGTGGCACAGCTCGACGCGCTCGACACCATCGCCCTGACCCAGGCTGACAGTGTCACCCTGGCCGATACCGGCGCTCATCTTGCCGCGCTTTCCGCCGCGACCATCGCTGGCTTGGCGGCGCTGGGGATCGACACGATCCACCCCACCGACGGCACTCTGGCGCTGAGCGTGGCACAGGCCCAAGCGCTGGGCGCCGTGGCGCTGCACGGCGGCGATACCATCGTGCTGGCCGACAGCGGCGCGCATATCGCGGCGCTCTCTGCCGCCGACATTGCGGCCCTGGCCACTGCCGGGATCGATCGCATCGCCACGACGGGCGGCAGCCTTACGCTGTCTGTCGCGCAGGCCGGGGCCCTTGGCACCATCGCCCTGACCCCATCCGACAGCGTGACGCTGGCCGATACCGGCGCCAGCATCGCGGCGCTTTCGGCAACGGCGCTGGCGGCGCTGGTCGCAGCCGGCATCGACACGATCGACGCCAGCGACGATGCCCTCGCGCTCACCGTCGCACAGGCCCAGGCGCTCGCCGGCGCGACCCTGTCGGGCAGCGACATACTGACGCTGGTCGATACCGGCGCGCATATCGCCGCGCTGTCGCTGGCCGACCTGGCCGATCTGAGCGCGCGCGGGTTCACCGCCATCGACGCGCGCGATGACTTGCTCACCCTGTCGCTGGCCCAGGTCCAAGGACTGGGCAACCTGGCCCTTACCGGCGCCGACATGGTCACCGTGCTGGCCACCGGCGCCGAATTCGCGGCGTTGACCACACAGGATTTTACCGCCCTCGCTGCCGCCGGGGTGGATGCCCTGGCAACCACCGACCATGCCCTGGCGCTGAGCGTGGCGCAGGTCCAGGCGCTGGGCAGCCTGGCACTCGCCGCCGATGACGCGATCACCCTGGCCGACACGGCCGCCCATATCGCGGCACTGACCCCGGCTGACCTTGCCGGTCTGGCCGCGCTGGGCATCGATACGGTCCACGCCACCGATGGCGCGCTTACCCTGTCTGCCGACCAGGCCCTGGCGCTGGGCGTGGTAACTCTGGCCGCCGCCGATACGATCACGCTGGCCGATAGCGCGGCCAACCTTGCCGCCCTCACCGCAAGCGAGATCGCCGCGCTGGCCGCCACCGGAATCGATGTGATCGATGCCACCGACGATGCCCTGGCGCTGACCGTGGCCCAGGCGCAGGCGCTGGGCTCCATCGCGCTGACCGGCAGCGACAGCATCACCCTGGCCGATGGCGGCGCGGCGATTGCTGCGCTGTCTGCTACGGCGCTGGCCGGGCTGGCCGCCGCCGGGATCGACGCGATCGATGCCACCGACAATGCCCTGCATCTCAACGTGGCGCAGCTTGGCGCGCTGGCCAGCGTGGCCATTTCTGCCACTGACACGCTCACCCTGGCCGACAGCGGCACCCATGTTGCCGCCCTGTCAGCCGCCGCGCTGGCCGCTCTGGTGGCCCAAGGGATCGACACGATCGATACCACCGACAACGCGCTCACCCTGTCGCTGGCCCAGGCGCAGGTGCTGCATGGCGTCACGCTCGCCGCTGCAGACCTGGTCACCGTGGTGGCCACCGGCAGCGAATTGGCCGCCCTTACGGCGCAGGACTTTGCCGATCTGGCCGCAGCCGGGGTCGATGCCCTGGCCACCACCGATCATGAGCTGACCCTGAGCGTGGCCCAGGCGCAGGCGCTGGGCGGGCTGACGCTGGCCGCCGCCGATACCGTCACCCTGCGCGATAGCAGCGCAACGCTTGGCGGCCTTTCGCCCACGGCCCTCGCTGATCTGGTGGCGCTGGGCGTCGACCGCATCGCTATCAGCGACGGCGCGATGCAGCTGGATGCGACGCAAGCGTTGGCTCTCGCTGGCGCCTTGGTGGCGCCGGACAGCACGCTGATCGTGCACGATGCGCAAAGCACGCTGGAAGCGTTGAGCCCCACGCAATGGGCCACCCTCGCCGCGCTGGGCGTCACCACGGTCGGCAGCGTCGAAGGGCATTTCACGCTCGACGCGGCAAGCGCCGTGGCCATGGCCGGGATCGGCCTGGCCGCCAACGAAGTGCTGACCGTCGACGACAACGGTGCGGCCCTTTCCGCTCTCACGGCAGCGCAGCTGGCCACGCTTTCGGCCAAGGATGGCGTCATCGTCATGGTCAGTGACGATGCCCTGGTGCTCGACGTGGCGCGGCTCGATGCTGCGGCGGGACTGGCCTTTGCCACGCAGCATGGCTTCACCCTGGCCGATGACGCCAGCGTGCTCAACGCGCTTTCCCCCACCCAGATCGCGCAGGCGGCCGGCCAGGGCGTGAGTGTGGTCAGCGCCACGCAAGGGGCGCTGGAATGGACGTGGGCGCAGTTCAACGCGCTCGATGGCGGGCACATTGCCAGCGCCACCAGTGCAACGCTGGTGACCACGCAGGCCGAACTGGACGATGCCGGCCTGCCGATGCTGGCCAGCCTTGCCGGCCAGGGCATCGATACCCTGGCATCGGCCACGGGCACGCTTACCGTCACGACCGATCAGCTGGCCGCGCTGGGCCAGGTCGTGCTGGCAGAGGGTGACAGCGTGACCCTGGCCGATAGCGGCGCCGCGCTGGCCGCGCTGGATGCCACGGCGCTCGCCACGCTCGCCGGGCACGGCATCGATACCATCGCCGTGACCGACCACGTCCTGGCACTTTCGCCGGCCCAACTCGCCGCGCTGGGCCAGGTCACGGTCGGTCCGGCCGCCACGCTGGTCCTGGTCGATAGCGGCGTCCACCTGGCCGCGCTCGATACCGCCGGAGTTGCCGCCCTGGTGGCGCAAGGCGTCGATGCGATCGATTCCAGCGATGATCAGATCGTGCTTGGCCTCGGCACGTTCCGCGCGCTGGCGCCGCTCGCGTTCACGCCGGGTGACCAGATCGTGCTGGAAGACAGCGCCACCGCCCTGTCCAGCCTCTCGCTGGCTGACATTGCCCGGCTGCAGGATCTGGGCGTGGCCTATATCGCCGCCACCGATCCGGGCGCAGTCACCTTTTCGCTGGCGCAGTTCGATGCGCTCCATGGCGTGGATGTGGACGCGGCCAGCATCGTCCTGGCCGATAGCGGCGCGGCGCTGGCGGCACTCGATCCGGCCTATCTGGTCCAGGCGGGCATTGCCGGCCTGCGGCAGATCGACGCCACCGACGATGCGCTGACGCTCAGCTATGACCAGTTCCTGGCACTCGATGGCACCGTGGCGCTGACGGCCAGCGACAGCGTGACGCTGACTCTCAGCCCGGCCGTGCTGGCCTCGCTCGACGCCGCCGCCATAGCCCACCTCGCCGGCATGCATGTCGATATCCTGGCCAGCACCGGCGGCACGCTGACGCCGACCCAGGCACAATTCGATGCCTTGGGCAGCATGGTCATGGCCCCGGCCGCTACAGTGACGCTGGCGCTTGCCGGGTCCGCGCTGGAAAGCCTTTCGCCCGCGCAGATTGCCGCCTTGGCCGACCATGGCATCGATGCGATCGACCTGGGTATGGCCATGCCCACGTTGAGCGTGGCGCAGGCGCTTGCCCTGTCCGCTTACCCCACGTCGTCCGGCGGGATCATCATTGAAGACAGCGCAGACCACCTGGCCACACTGTCGCCCACCGCGATCGCGCTGCTCGATGCCACTGGCGCAGTCGCGCTCAGCGCCAGCAGCGGCGCGCTGGTGCTCGATCTGGCGCAGACGCAGGCCCTGCATCTGGCCGAGATCGCCGTCGGTGGCAGGCAGCCGGTGACCCTGGCCGACAGCGCCACGGCACTTGCCGCGCTCAGCCCCGAAACCCTGTCGTGGCTCGCTGCCATCGGCGTTGACCAGGTCCACGCGAGCGATGGCCCGCTGACGGTGAGCGTGGCGCAGGCTCTGGCCCTCGGCAGCGTCACTTTTGCCGACGGGGATACGGTGATCCTTGCCGATACCGGCGATGCACTGGCCAACCTTTCCGCCACGGCGCTGGCTGGCCTGGCCGCCGCCGGGGTGGACCGGATCGATGCCACCAACGATGCCCTGGTGCTGAGCAAGGCGCAGTTCGATGCGCTGGGCACAGCCACCCTGACCCAGGGCGACAGCGTCACGCTGGCCATCGCGGCGGGACAGCTTTCGGCCCTGACGCCCACGCAACTGCACGACCTCGTCAGCCAGGGCATCGATATCCTGCGCACGCCCGATGCGAGTGCCGCGTTGACCGTGGCACAGGCCCTGGCGCTGGGCAGCATGGTCTTTGCCGCCGATCTGCCCGCCACCCTGGTCGATAGCGGGGCGCATCTCGCCACGCTGTCGGTGGGCGATATTGCCGCCCTGCGCGCCGCCGGCGTTACGGCCATTGCCGCCACTGGTCATGGCTTTGCCGTCACGGTCAGCCAGGCCCAGGCCATCGCCGGCATGACGATAAACCCCGCCAGCACCGCCACGATCACCGATAGCGGCAGCGCGTTGGCGGCACTCTCGCCGCAAGCACTGGCGGCCTTGGCCGATGCCGGGTTCGACCGCATCGATGCCACCGACAACGTGCTGGCGCTGTCGCTGGCGCAGTTCCACGCCATCGCCCCGCTGGGCATCGCACCAGACGACGTGCTGACCCTGGCCGATAGCGCGGAAACGCTGGCCGCCCTGTCGCGCACCCAGATCGATGACCTGGCAGCGCGCGGCGTCACCACGATCCACGCCACCGATGGTGCGATCACCGTGGGCGTCGATAGCTGGTCGCGCCTGGTGCAGGACGGCATCGGCTTTGCCCATGGCGACGCGGTCGTGGTGCGCGACAGCAGCACGGCGATCGCCAACCTGGGCGAAGAAACGCTGGCCACGTTTGCCGATAGCGGGGTCACCCGGATCGATGCCAGCGACGATCAGATCACCTTGTCCTATGGCCAATTCCTGGCACTGGGCACCGTGGCATTGACCGGCGCAGACACCGTCAGGCTGTGGTTCAACGGCGATAGCCTGGCCACGCTCAGCGCCCAGGATATCGCCGCGCTGGTTGCCGCCGGGGTCGATATGGTGGGCACGCTGGGCGAGCCGCTCTATGTCGATCTGGCCACGCTGCACCATCTGGCGCAGGGCGGCCTGGCGATCGATCCCGATGTCACCGTGCGCCTCACGGTCAGCGGCAGCGCCCTGGCGGCACACGACGCGCAGGAACTGATCGCCCTGGCGACGCAAGGCGTGGATGTCATCCAGGTCAACGGCCCGCTTGCCCTGTCGGTGGCGCAATACGATGCGCTCGGGTCGATGGTTCTGGCGGGCTATGATGTCCGCAGCCTGGTGGACAGCGGCGCGCATATCGCCGCGCTTTCGCCGGAAGGGCTGGCCGCACTGGCCGCGCGCGGGGTTGGCGTGATCGATGCCACTGACGGCAGCGTGCATCTCTCGCTGGCGCAAGTGAGCGCCATGGGCGGCATGTATGTTGCGGGTGAAGACCTGGCCGTGGTCGATCTCACTGCCCAGCAGGCCTTTGCCCTCGACACCGAAACGCGCGCCATCCTGGGCCAGCATGGCATCGATGCCATCGCCGTGACCCAGGGCACGCTCACGCTCGGCCTGGCCGATCTCTATCGCTATGCCGACTACACCTTTGCCGGCGGCGACGTGGTCCTGGCCGAAAGCGGGGCGACGCTCGCCAACCTTTCGCCCTATGATCTGGCCTGGCTCGCCGGGCGGGGGATTACCGCGATCGATGCCAGCGATGATGCGCTGGTGCTGTCGCTGGCCCAGTTTACCGCGCTGGGCACGATGCACCTTGCCGCGGCCGACGACGTGACGATCACGGCCAGCGCCGCCGATCTCGCCACGCTGTCTCCGGCCGTGTTCGCGGCCATGGATGCCAACGGGGTCGACAGCGTGGAAGTCTCGGGCGGCGGCTTCAGCCTCACGGCAGCCCAGGCGGGGCAACTCGGCAATATCCAGCTGATCGGCTCTGGCCCGATCACGCTGGTCGACACCGGCGCCGCGATCGCCGCGCTCAGTGCTGATACCCTGGCCGGGCTGGCCGGTTCGGGCATCACCGCGATTGACGCCACTACCGGCATCACCATCAATGCCAGCAAGTATGAAGCCTTGGGCGGCATCGGCTTTGCCCTGGCCGACGTGGTGACCGTGGCTTCCAACCACAGCTTCGCCATGGGCGCCGATGTCGACAACGTGACGCTGACCGGCACCAAGAACCTGGTGGTAACCGGCAATAGCGGCGCCAACGTGATCACCGGCAATGCCGGGCGCAACACGCTGGATGGCGGCGCGGGCAACGATCGCCTCATCGGCGGTGCCGGGCGCGATGTGCTGACCGGCGGCGCGGGGGCTGACAAGTTCATCTTCCGCGATGGCGATTTCGGTGGCAACACGGCCTCCACCGCCGACCGCATCACCGATTTCTCGCGCGGCTCGAAAGACCTGATCTCGCTGATCGGGGTGGATGCCAATACCCATACCGTGGGCGATGATGCCTTTGCCTGGATCGGCAACAGCGCATTCCATCACGTGGCGGGCGAGTTGCGCTATATCCAGACCGCCGGCAACACCTATGTCCAGGGTGATACCAATGGCGATGGCCTGTCGGATTTCTGGATCCGGCTGGATGGTGTCGTCAACCTGCAAGCCACTGATTTTCAACTTTGATCGTGGCTGCAAGGGCGGTTTCGGAAAGGGGTGCCATCGGCGCCCCTTTTTGATTGCATGCAATCACAATCGATCATCGCCGCAGGTTCTCCCCCTCCCCATTGCGGCGCTGCCGTGATAGTGCCTGCCGCCAGGAACGGCCGCCGGCAACGGCCGCGCCGCACACGGCACAGCAGGAAGCAAGGCAGATGATCATTTCCGCACCCACCGATTTCCGTGGCGCGGCCGCGCGGCGCCTGCCGCCGTTTCTGTTTCATTATATCGACGGCGGATCGGGTGCGGAAACCACGCTGCGCCGGAACGAGGCCGATCTCCAGGCGCTGAGCATCCGCCAGAACGTGCTGCGCGACGTGGGCGGGCTGTCCACTGCCACCACCCTGTTTGGCGAGGACATGGCCCTGCCGGTCGTGCTCGCGCCGGTCGGATTGACCGGCATGTATGCCCGCCGCGGTGAAGTGCAGGCGGCGCGCGCCGCGGCTGCCCATGGCGTGCCGTTCACGCTTTCCACCGTGTCGGTCTGCCCGCTCGAAGAAGTACAGGCCCAGTGCCCGCGCCCGATCTGGTTCCAGCTCTATGTGCTCAAGGATCGCGGCTTCATGCGCAACGTGCTGGAACGCGCCAAGGCCGCCGGCATCAAGACCCTGGTATTCACGGTCGACATGCCGCTGCCCGGCTCGCGCTATCGCGATGCACATTCGGGCATGTCGGGCCCCTACGCCGGGCTGCGGCGCATGATCCAGGCGATGACCCACCCCGCCTGGGCCTGGGACGTGGGCCTGCGCGGCAAGCCGCACGACCTCGGCAATGTCTCGGCCTATATGGGCAAGCCCATGGCGCTGGGCGATTATATCGGCTGGCTCGGCAACAATTTCGATCCCGGCATCGGCTGGAAGGATCTCGAATGGATCCGCGCCTTCTGGGACGGGCCGATGGTGGTCAAAGGCATCCTCGAACCGGAAGACGCGCGCGATGCGGTGCGGTTTGGTGCCGATGGCCTGGTCGTGTCGAACCATGGCGGGCGCCAGCTCGATGGCACGCTGTCTTCCGTCGCGGCGCTGCCGCGCATTGCCGATGCGGTGCAGGGTGATCTGCGCATCCTGGCGGATTCGGGCGTGCGCACCGGGCTCGACGTGGTGCGCATGCTGGCCAGCGGCGCCGATGCCGTGATGCTGGGCCGCGCGTTCATCTATGCCCTGGCGGCGCGCGGTGGCGCGGGGGTGGGCCAGTTGCTCGATCTCATCGCGCGTGACATGCGCGTGACCATGGCGCTGACCGGCGCACGCACCGTGGCCGATATCGGCGCGCACACGCTGGCCGGCTGATCCCGCCCAGCCCAATTGGCCCGGATCACGCCGGGGTGGCGGACGGCGGCGTAGTGGGTGGTGCAGCGCCCGCCAGCGCGCCGATCCGCCGCACCGCCGGCGCATGCAGGCCCAGCATGGCATCCAGCAGGGGCAGTCGCTGCTCGACCAAGCGGGCCGGGGTACGCCCGGTCACCAGGCGCACTTCGCGGATCAGGTGCGACTGGTCATAGAAATGATCGGCCACGCTGGCAGCCTGCTGCGGCGTGGTGGCGGGATCGGCCAGCAGCGCGGCGGCGCGCAGGGCGCGATGCTGCCGCGCCAGCTGCTTGGGTGGCAGGCCGAAATAGCGATCGACCAGGCGCTGCAGCTGGCGCGGGGAATAGCACGCATCGCGATAGAGATCGTCCACCACCGGTGACATCGCGCGGGCCAGCCAGGCCTGCACCTCCTCCACCAGGCGCACGTGCGCGTCAGACAGGGCATGCAGCCGCGCCTGCAGTACCGGCACGCTGCGTGCCACCAGTTCGACCAGGGTAAAGGGCCGAACGCCGTGCCCCTGGGACAGGTCTGCCGCCAGCCGGCGCACCCCGCCGCCCAACAGTTCGCCCGCATCGCGCAGCCGGTTGCCGTGCTCCGAGGCGGAAAGGCCGCCAGTCAGCGCCGCCCAGCCCAGCGGCGACAGCAGCGCGCCGAACACGTGCCAGGGCCCGGCAATCTCGATCCGCGCTGCGGCCCGCAGTGGCGTGATAACGCTGGCCGGCGCGCTCGCATCGGCCAGGCCGCCGGGCAGCCGCAGCAGCCCTTCCCCGCGCAGGAATATCGCCAGCATGGCTGGGCCGGCCGGCAGCATGTCTTCCTGCAGCGGATCGGCGCCGCATATCTGGAAAAAGCTGCCGATATAAGGCGCCAGGGCAGGCGGCGCGGGCCAGTGATCAAGAGTCAGGCTATCCCCGCCAGTGTCGGTGCGTCCCCAGGAACGCAAGCCGATACCCGCAGGGTGCCGCGGCGCCGTGGCATGGTTCATCGCTGCACCCGGAACGGCTGCCGATACTGTGATCTTTCGTATTGCCCCATGGCTGCCAGCGACCATCCAAGCCACTGTCATGTCAAGCAATACAAAGCGATACTTCGATAATGGATGAAAAAACGGCGGCTGGGCCAAGGGCCAAGCCGCCGTAAAGTGGAGAACCCGATACATCACTGCACCGAGCCCTTCGGGTCGCAAAGCGGACCTAAGCGATAGGTCGATTCCCTGATTGTATGGATTCGACAAAATCGGTGGCATCCGCGCCACAGCGGAAAAGTTTTCGCCCCACCTCACGACACTAAACCATGCCAAGCGTGTTTTGCGGCTTGGCGGCGCGCGCGCGGCCCGCAATAGGAAGCCCTTCCCCGACCGCACCCAACGCATGGCCCGTTAATGCTCTATCGTCTTGCACGTCCTTTGCTTTTTCGTTTGCCGGCAGAAACCGCACACACGCTGACGCTGCGCGCCCTGGCCATGGCGCCGGCCGGCGGCCGCGCCGCGCCGGAGCCTGCGCTGGCGCAGCGCGTGGCAGGGATCGTGTTCCCCAATCCGGTCGGCCTGGCCCCAGGGTTCGACAAGAACGCAGAAGTGGCCGACGCGCTGTTCGGGCTGGATTTCGGCTTTGTCGAAATCGGCACGGTCACCCCGCGGCCCCAGGCCGGCAACCCGCGCCCGCGCCTGTTCCGCCTGGTCGAGGACGAAGCGGTGATCAACCGCATGGGCTTCAACAACCACGGCGCCGAAGTGGTCAGCCGGCGCCTGACCCAGCGCCTGGGCAAGCCCGGCATCCTGGGCGCCAATATCGGCGCCAACAAGGATTCGGTCGATCGCGTGGCCGATTACGCGGAAATGACGCGGATCATGGCGCCACTGGCCACCTATCTCACGGTCAATATCAGCTCGCCCAACACGCCGGGCCTGCGTGCGTTGCAGGATGAAAGTGCGCTGGGCGATCTGCTCGATGCGGTGATCGCCGCGCGCGCGCCGCACAAGACGCCGATCTTCCTCAAGCTGGCGCCCGATCTGCAACGGTCCGATATCGATGCGATCTGCCGCATCGCGATGGACAAGCGGCTCGACGCCCTGATCGTGAGCAACACCACGATCACTCGCCCGGCCAGCCTGCGTTCGGCCCATGCCGGCGAAACCGGCGGCCTATCCGGCAAGCCGCTCGCGCCGCTGGCGCTGGAAATGCTGCGTGCGTTCCGCAGCGCCACTGGCGGGGCTATCCCGCTGATCGGTGTGGGCGGCATCGCCAGTGCCGAAGATGCCTGGCAACGCATCCGCGCCGGGGCCAGCCTGATCCAGATCTACAGCGGCATGGTCTATCATGGCCCCCGGCTGGCGCAGCACATCATCACCGGCCTGGCCCGCCGCGTGCGTGCCGAAGGCATGACAAGCATTGCAGAGGCGGTCGGGACGCAATAGCCATTGCTGCCATGACCTTGCGCAGCCTCTCCCCGCTTGCCACCGCTTCCCTCGCGGTTATTTCCACGCTGGCCCTGGCCGCCTGCCAGACCATGCCCGGCGCCACACCGGGTACGGCAACCACGCCGGCCCCCGCGCTCGCCCTCACCCCGGGCCGCACCGATGGGGCCGATGTCGGCCGCCAGGGCCTGGTTTCTGCGGCCGATCCGCGCGCGGCCGATGCCGGGGCGCAGATGCTGCGCCAGGGTGGCTCGGCCACCGATGCCGCGCTCGCCACCATGCTGGCGCTGACCGTGGTGGAACCGCAAAGTTCCGGCATCGGCGGTGGTGGTTTCCTGATCATGGCCGATGCCGCCGGCCAGGTCGATACGGTCGACGGGCGGGAAAAGGCACCTGCCGCCGCCACGCCGCAGTGGTTCTTCAAGAATGGCCAGGCCATGGCCTTTCCCCAGGCGCGCCCCGGCGGGCGCAGCGTGGGTGTGCCTGGCTCGCTGCGCCTGGCCGCGCTGGCCCATGCCGAACATGGCAAGCTCGCCTGGCACATGCTGTTCGCCCCGGCGATCCGCCTCGCGCGCGATGGCTTTGCCATTACCCCGCGCCTCTATCATGCCCTGGCCGACAATCCCGATATCGCCGGCCTCGATCCCGCCGGAAAGGCGCTGTTCTATGGCGCCGATGGCCAGCCGCTGCCGGTGGGCGCGATCGTGCGCAACCCGGCGCTGGCCGATACGCTGGAAGCGGTGGCACTCCATGGCGCCGACTGGTTCTATTCCGGCAGCAATGCCCAGGCTATCGCCACCAAGGTGGGCACCGCCCCGGTCAACCCGGCGCCAATGACCACGGCAGACCTCGCCGCGTTCAAGGCCGTGCCGCGCCCGGCGGTCTGCGGCCGCTATCGCCAGTATCGCATCTGCTCAATGGGGCCGCCCTCGTCGGGCGCCACCACGGTGCTGGCCACGCTGGGCCAGCTCGAACGCTTCGATCTTTCCGCGCTCGGGCCCGACAGCCCGGTGGCCTGGCACCTGCTGGCAGAAAGCGAGCGCCTTGCCTATGCCGACCGTGATCAGTACCTGGCCGATCCCGACTTCGTCAAAGTGCCGGTGGCCGGCCTGGTCGATCCGGCCTATCTGGCGCAGCGATCGCAGCTGATTTCGGCGCAGACCGCACTGCCCCACGTTTCCGCCGGGATTCCGGCCGGGGTTACTGCGCGGCTCGCTCCGGCCAAGCCGCAGCCCGAATTCGGCACCTCGCATTTCGTCACGGTGGATCGCTGGGGCAATGCCGCCAGCTATACCTCCACGGTGGAAAGCGCGTTTGGTTCGGGGCTGATGGCCGGTGGCTATTTCCTCAACAACGAACTCACCGATTTCAACCTCGATCCGCTGCGCGATGGCCAGCCTACCGCCAACCGGGTGGAAGGCGGCAAGCGGCCGCGCAGCTCGATGTCGCCCACCGTGGTGTTCGGCCCTGACGGCCAGATCCGCCTGGTGGTGGGGGCCGCAGGCGGCGCCACGATCCCCGCCCAGGTGATCCGCGCGCTGATCGGCGTGCTCGATTGGCACCTTACCGCGCAGCAGGCGCTGGCCCTGCCCGTGCTGTTTGCGCCTGGTGACCGCGTCTGCGTCGAACAGGGCACCCGGCTTGAGGCGATGATCCCCACGCTGGTGGCGATGGGCCATGCCCAGACCCAGGCATGCAAGATGCCGCTCAAGGCCAATGCGATCGAACGCGTGGGCGATCGCTGGCAGGGCGCGGCCGATCCGCGCAGCGAAGGCGCCGCCATCGCCCAGTGAGTCCGCGGTCATCCAGCTGCCCCATGGCAGCCGGGTGACTGCCCGCAAACCCCGCTTGCCGTAACGGAACGCGCGGCCTAGCTATCCGTTTTGGGAACTGGTCCGAATACGGGCCAGCAGGGAGAGTGTGCGTGTCCGTGGGTGAAAACCAAGCTGCCGTGCAAGTGGCACAGCTGGCTGAAATGCCGAACCTGGTCAGCCTGTTTCTGGCCCGCGCGGCGCAGCATGGCGATGCGCCGTTCCTTTCGGCCAAACGCCAGGGCACCTGGGTGGCGCAATCGTGGCGCAGCGTGGCCGATCAGGTCTGCCTTCTGGCGCAGGCCCTGCGCGCCCTCGGCCTCAATCCCGGTGACCGGGTCATGCTGGTGTCGGAAAACCGCCCCGAATGGTGCATTGCCGATATCGCGATCATGGCCGCCGGGCTGGTCACCGTGCCCACCTACACCACCAATACCGCGCGCGATCACCTCCATATCCTGGAAAATTCCGGGGCGCGCGCGATCATCGTATCGAATGCCAAGCTGGCCCAGCCGCTGCTTGCCGCCGCGCTCAACGCGCCTTGCGCCGAGCATGTGATCGGCATCGAACCGCTGCGCCAGCAGCAGGCCGGCACGCTGCATTTCCATGATTGGGAAACCCTGCTGCAGGGCGATGCCGCCGCCGCCCGCGCGGCCGTGAGCCAGCGGATTGCCGCGATCCGGCGCGAGGATCTGGCCTGCATCATCTACACCAGCGGAACCGGCGGCGCCCCGCGCGGGGTGCGCCAGCACCATGGTGCGATCCTCGCCAACGTGGCCGGCGCAGCCCAAGTCCTGGCCGAGGATTTCCACCTGGGCGATGACCAGTTCCTCTCGTTCCTGCCCCTGAGCCACGCCTATGAACACACCGGCGGGCAATGGCTGCCGATCGGCGTGGGCGCGCGCATTGCCTATGCCGAAAGCCTGGAAAAGCTCGCAAGCAACATCGAGGAAGTGCGCCCCACGATCATGGTGGTGGTGCCGCGCCTGTTCGAAGTGCTGCGTGCCCGGATCATCAAGCAGATCGAAAAGCAGGGGCGTGTGGCGACATGGCTGATGGACCGCGCCCTGGCGATCGCTGCCCACCAGGAAGAGACCGGGCATCTGCGGCTGATCGATCGGCCGCTCAACCTGCTGATCGAACGCACCTTGCGCCCCAAGGTGCGGGCGCGCTTTGGCGGGCGGATCAAGGCGCTGGTATCGGGCGGCGCGCCGCTCAACCCTGAAGTCGGGCTGTTCTTCGAGGCCATGGGGCTGACCATGCTGCAAGGCTATGGCCAGACCGAGGCTGGTCCGGTGATCGCCTGCAACCGCCCGGCCGCCGGCATTCGCATGGATACCGTCGGCCCGCCGCTCGCTGGCGTGGAAGTGGCCATCGCGCCCGATGGTGAAATCCTGGTGCGCGGCGAACTGGTGATGCACGGCTATTGGCACAACGATGCCGAAACCGCGCGCGCCATCCAGGATGGCTGGCTGCACACCGGCGATATCGGCCACATCGATGCCCAGGGCCGCATCAAGATCACCGATCGCAAGAAAGACATGATCGTCAACGACAAGGGCGACAATGTTTCTCCGCAAAAGATCGAGGGCATGCTCACTCTGCAGCCCGAAATCGCCCAGGCCATGGTATCGGGCGATAAGCGCCCCTACGTGGTTGGCCTGATCGTGCCCGATGCCGAATGGGCGATGCAGTGGTCGGTGGAAAACGATGCCCCCCACGATCTGGCGCGGCTGGCCGATCTGCCCGCCTTCCGCAGCGCAATGCGCGAGGCGGTGGACCGGGTGAACCGCGACCTGTCGGTGATCGAAAAGGTGCGCCAGTTCACGCTGGCCGACGAACCCTTTGCCATCGCCAACGAGGAACTCACCCCCTCGCTCAAGATCCGCCGCCACAAGATTCGCGAACGCTATGGCGCGCGGATGGACGCGCTGTACAAAGGATAAGACTGGCAGACCGGCGCGCAGGCGCTAAGGGAAGCCGATGTCTCGCACCACTTCCCGTGCCACGCTGGCCGGTGCCTGTGCCACGCTGGCCGCGCAGGTTTCGGGCAACCTTGGCGCCGGTTTTGCCAAGCAGCTGTTTCCCCTGGTCGGCGCGGGTGGCGCCACGCTGCTGCGCGTGGCGCTGGCGGCCTTGGTGCTGCTGGCCTGGCGGCGGCCGTGGCGGCGCCCGGTGTCGCGCGCGTTGTGGCCGGGCCTGGCCGCCTATGGCGCGATCCTGGGGATCATGAACGTCCTGATCTACCAGGCGTTTTCGCACATCCCGATCGGCATTGCCGTGGGGGTAGAGGTCATGGGGCCGCTCGCCATCGTGCTGGCTGCCTCGCGCCGCCCGCATGACTTCCTGTGGCTGGCCTGCGCGGTAGCTGGCCTGTCGCTGTTGCTGCCCTGGCATCCTGGCCAGACGCTGGACCCGCGCGGGCTGCTGTTGGCGGGTGGCGCGGCGGTGTGCTGGGCCAGCTATATCGTCACCGGGCGGCACGTGGCGGCGGCACTGGGCACCGATGCGGTGGCCTGGGGCATGGCCATGGCCGCCGTGGTCGTCGTGCCGATATTGGCGCTGCTGAGCGGCAGCCCGGCGCTGCTCATGCCCCATGCCCTGGCCATGGGCCTGGCCATCGCCATCTTGTCCAGCGCGCTGCCTTACGGGCTTGAGATCGAGGCAATGCGCCGCTTGCCCGCAGGTGTCTTTGGCATGCTGCTCAGCGCCGCGCCGGCGGTTGCCGCGCTCACCGGCTGGGCCTTGCTGGGCGAACGGCTCACCCCCGATCAATGGTTGGCGATCGGCCTGATCGTGCTGGCCTCGGCCGGT
The DNA here is from genome assembly GCF_001295765.1 of Novosphingobium sp. AAP1. Classification (NCBI taxonomy): domain Bacteria; kingdom Pseudomonadati; phylum Pseudomonadota; class Alphaproteobacteria; order Sphingomonadales; family Sphingomonadaceae; genus Novosphingobium; species Novosphingobium sp. AAP1. The sequence goes on from NZ_LJHO01000004.1 coordinate 85,235, forward strand.
ACCGCCGCCACCAGTGCGCAGCGCGCGCGGGCCGTGGCTCAGGCCGCTTCTTCCAGCGGCACGAAATCGGGATAGAACGTCGGGGCGCGGGTGGACCAGCCTGGCGCCGTCGCCGCTGCCTCGCTGATCGATTGCAGCAGGTCCTTGCGCCGCAGCGGGCGAATCTGCGGCAGCGCCGCCGCCCCGCAAAACGCCGCCGGCAGCCAGGGCCGCACCTCTGCGCCGAGCAGGCGCTCATAGAGAAAGCGATAGGCGGAAAACCCGTCGAGCCGGTCCTGGCCCAGATCGAACGCGCTCAGGCGGATCAGCGCCCCCATGAACCGCTCGATGCCCTCGGCCGCCGGGCCTTCGGGCAGCATCGTGCGCAGCGGCTTGAGATCCTGGTAGACCACGTATTGCGTGCGGATCGCCGCGGTCTCGGCCGCCGTGCGCGCCCAGATCTGGAAAGCATCGCGCCGGCCCAGCCCGATATCCAGGCTGCGCCGGATATAGCGCTGGGTCGCGGCCGGAAAACTGGCAAATTCGCGCAGTTCGTTCAGCAGCTGGGTGGCAGTCTGGTGGTGAGACATGGCGCGCTCCGATGCGGCGGTCCGTGCCGTTCGCACCCTGTCCCGCCGATAGGGCAAACGCTACGCCTCGATAGTTAGCGCGCCATTAATCAGCCCATGCGCACGGGCCCCGCCCACCGGTTATGGCAAACTGCACCAAAGCCCGCAGCGCCCTGGCTCAGCTGCGGGTGTACCGGAAATACCAGATTTCATGGCCTTGGGCGCGGGCCTTGGCGGCATAGCGGGTTTCGGGCCAGCCGCTGGGGCGCTGCTGGAAATCCTGCGCGGTTTGCGCCTGCCAGCGGAACTGGTCGGTGTGGCGGCGCATCACCATCAGCGCGTGGCGCAGATAGATCGGATGGTCGGTGCCAAAGCGGAATTCGCCGCCCGGCTTGAGCTTGCGCGCGAACAGATCGACCGGGCCATCGTTCATCATGCGCCGCTTGGCGTGGCGCGCCTTGGGCCAGGGATCGGGATGCAGCAGATAGAGGAACGACAGCGTGCCATCGGGCACGCGTTCCAGCACTTCCAGCGCATCGCCGTGGTGGATGCGCACATTGCCCAGCGGCGGATGGGCGCCATTGTCGCCATCCACATGGGTCAGCGCCTGCGCCACACCGTTCAGGAACGGCTCGGCGCCGATAAAGCCGTGGTCGGGCAGCAGGTCGGCGCGATAGGCCATGTGCTCGCCGCCGCCAAAGCCGATCTCGAAATGCAGCGGGCAATCGTGCCCGAACAGCGCCTGGGCCGTGACCGGGCCTTGCGCCGGCACCGCGATGCGGGGCAGCAGGGTATCGACCAGGGCCTGCTGGCCCTGGCGCAGGGGCTTGCCCTTGGCGCGGCCGTAGAGGCGGTTGAGCGTGGTCGGATCGCCGGATTTGTGTGCCGTCATGGGGCGCAGCCGATGGCAGGGGCGCGCGTTGCGGTCAATGCCCGGCGCACATACCGCACGGTTTCGCTTGATCTGTGATCGATCTTGGCAATGATCGGCCATGGCCACCGCACCGCTGATCGATCGCCCCCACACTTACTATTCCGCCAGCCTGGGCGACGATACTGCCTGGCCGGTGCTGCAAGGTGATCACAGTGCCGATGTCGTGGTGATCGGTGGCGGCTTTACCGGCGTCAACACCGCCTTGGAACTGGCCGAACGCGGGCTGTCGGTGATCCTGGTCGAAGCCAACCGCATCGGCTGGGGCCAAAGCGGGCGCAACGGCGGCCAGGTAACCGGCAGCCTTTCGGGCGAAGGCGAACTGCGCAAGCAGTGGAAACGCCGCCTGGGCGCAGAACTTGACGATTTTCTCTGGTGGCTGCGCTGGCACGGGCAAGACGTGATCGCCGCGCGCGTTGCCCGCTATGGCATCGCGTGTGACCTCAAGAACGGGCACATCCACGCCGCGATGAAGCACTCGCACATGGCCGAGTTGGAAGAAACCTTTGCCCAGGCCTGCGCGCGCGGCATGGGCGATGATGTCGTGCTGCTCGATGCGGCCGGCATGCGAGACCACCTCGAAAGCCCGCTCTATTGCGGCGGCCTGCTCAACAGCCGCAACATGCACCTGCATCCGCTCAAGCTGTGCCTGGGAGAGGCCAAGGCCGCTGCACAGCTCGGCGTGCGCCTGTTCGAGGGCTCGCCGGTTGTCGACATCGTCCACGGGCCGCGCCCCCGCGTGGTCACCGCCCAGGGCAGCATCAGCGCCGCGCAGGTGATGATCGCTGGCGATGTCTATCACAAGCTGGAACGCAAGCGCCTGGGCGGGCTGATCTTTCCGGCGGTGGGCGGGATCGTCACCACCGAACCGCTGGGCGATGCGGCGCGCGCGATCAATCCACACGACCTGGCGGTCTATGATTGCCGCTTCGTGCTCGATTACTATCGCCTCACCGCCGATGGGCGCCTGCTGTTTGGCGGCGGCGCCAACTATTCCGGCCGCGAATCGCGTTCGTTCGCCGATGAATTGCGCCCGGCGATCGAGGCAACGTTTCCACGGCTGAAGGGCGTGAAGATCGAGCATGCCTGGTCCTGCGCCATGGGCATCGTCATCAACCGCGCGCCGCAACTGGGCAAGCTGGCCAATAACGTGTGGTATGCCCAAGGCTATTCCGGCCACGGCGTCGCCACCAGCCACGTCGTGGCCGAAGTCATGGCCGAGGCCATCGCCGGCACCCTGGAACGCTTCGACATTTTCGCCGCGCTCAAGCCGGTGCGCGTGCCGCTGGGCGACTGGCTGGGCAACCCGCTGCTGATGCTGGGCATGCGCTGGTATCTGCTGCTGGAGAAGTTCCGCTAGGGGTTTGACCGCGGACTGATCGCAGATTTTCAGAATTCAAGAAGAAGAATAGTATTTCGCGCAGAGGCGCGGAGGCGCAGAGAAAATGGAACCTCCGCGCCTCTGCGCGAATCAGATTGGGTCAAACTCAAATATTGCGATATAGTGTGCATGTCCGAAAGCGCCCACTTGTGGACATTACCACTCCGCAGAAAGATCCCGGCTGATCTTCGCATAGAGATAGTATGACAGTTCGTGGAGGTGCCTGCCCCAGTGGATTTGATAGCTGAACCTGAAATGCCAGTGGGCATCGTGGGCATTCACCACCTGCGGACCATGTCAAAAGACGCTTTAGGTCCGATAGAGTTCTAGAAAGTATGCCGGTATTCCCGCTGCTTCGGCTGCAATGCCGCTCATCGTCGGATCGGTCCAGATCTCCTCGATCAGTGCTTCAACCTTCAGGTCGCGCGCCACCTCCACGATAGCCTTGCAGTTTTCTGGTGGAAGGAAGGGGACGCCTGCGGAACCGCCATTTATGGCGTGCGACCAATCCCATCCGCCGCCCAACGGGCCAAACTCAGGGAAATCGCTAGGTTGATCGATTTCACCAGTCAGGATTGGATAGGCTCCGTTCAACCACGTCATGATCTGAAGCTGCCATAACCGGTCGGAGATACTTACAGCAGACTGAAACCAGCTCTCTACATCGCTCGCCGGCAGATACCTTGCAGAGAAAAACAGTGAGGCAGACAACAAGCTGCCGGCCCAAGACCAACCCGCTACCCCATTCGGACCGGTCCATTTGGAAAGGCAGTTGACCGCATCAAGCTTCCCTGCCGGCCAGAAGATCGGCGACATGACATACCGGCCGAGGGTGTGGAGCGCGTCGACATAGAAGTCTGGATAGGGTGGTGTGCCCCCAACAAAGGGATGCTGGATCATGAAGGCTGTGAACAGGGTCTCAGCTGGCTGGTAGAAGGTCGTTTTCCATCGACGCACAATAAGTTGTGGAAGGAGGTAGTGATACCATTCGACCCACTCAGCGAGCAGGCCGAAACTGCTCAAACCAGACGCAATCTCCTCAAGCGGCTTCGTAACCGCGTCATCCTGCAGCTTAGTTATGTCGCCAAACAACTGCGGATACATCTCCCGCTCGGGTGCCATGAACCATGCCTCACCCATCGGTTTTGTAGGCTTTGGGAAGGCTTGGGCCATGCGATCAAGCGCTGTTCGATCTGGTCCCACTCCCGGAGACCACGCAAACGAAGAAGAAGCAGCTTCATTCATTCCACAGGCCATAGCTTGAAATCGCTAACGTCCGCTTCCCACCAAAACACGACACATCCGCCCGGCAGCACGGCCGTAAATTCATCCGCTCGACGCTCGCCCGCACACCCAATGTTACACGTGAAACACCAAACGAAAACGGCCCGTCGTGGGAACGGGCCGCTTCGGGATTGTGCGCAGGAAAAGAGGATCAGGCCGCTTCGATGGCCGTCATGTCGTCGGGATCGCGCAGCACATAGCCGCGGCCCCACACGGTTTCGATGTAGTTCTCGCCGCCGCAGGCATGGGCCAGCTTCTTGCGCAGCTTGCAGATGAACACGTCGATGATCTTGAGTTCCGGCTCGTCCATCCCGCCATAGAGATGGTTGAGGAACATTTCCTTGGTCAGCGTGGTGCCCTTGCGCAGCGAAAGCAGTTCCAGCATCGCGTATTCCTTGCCGGTCAGATGCACGCGCGCGGCGTCCACTTCCACGGTCTTGGCGTCGAGATTGACCGAAAGCTTGCCGGTGCGGATGACCGATTGTGAATGGCCCTTGGACCGGCGCACCACGGCGTGGATGCGGGCGATCAGCTCTTCGCGATGGAACGGCTTGGTCACATAGTCATCGGCACCGAAGCCGAACGAGCGGACCTTGGAATCCATTTCGGAAATGCCTGAAAGGATCAGCACCGGCGTCTGCACCTTGGCGACGCGCAGCTTTTTCAGCACGTCATACCCGTGCATGTCGGGCAGGTTCAGGTCGAGCAGGATGATATCGTAATCATACAGCTTGCCGAGATCGAGGCCTTCTTCCCCCAGGTCGGTGGAATAGACGTTGAACCCTTCGGCCGTCAGCATCAATTCGATAGCCTTGGCCGTTGCCGGCTCGTCCTCGATCAGCAGCACGCGCATGGATCAGCCCCTTCTTGCCATTCCCCGGCACAGCCCCCTACTGAGGCGCATGCCCATCATTAACCATATGACCTATGAACATGAAAGGTTAATTTAACGTAAGCACAGGTCCGGTGTCGGCAGCCATTTGCCAGCAATCATCGCTGCAAACCCCGCCCTCGTCGCATTCCCGCAAATCCTTACCGCGCCGCTTCCCCCAAAGCGACAACGGCAAGGCTTGCGAAGACCAATCGTAAGCCCACACGGTTAACGTGCTTTTCCATGCGCCATCGGGAAGAACAGCAATGGCAGGCAAGGATCGCGGCGCGAAAGCGCTCAATCGGCGGCAATGCCCAGGCGCGCGGCGGCATCCCGCAGCTTTTGCGCATTGGCTGGCTGGGTCTTGAACGCCGCCAGCCCCTTGGCCAGCGCCTTGGCCGCGTCATCGCGCCGGTCCTGCTGCACACGGCTGCGAATCAACAGGATCCAGCCATCCACGTTGCCGGGGTTGCGCGCCAGCCGCGCTTCCAGCCCGTCGACCATGCCGCGCTCCATCGCCGCACGCGTGCCGCTGTCCACGCCGCCGGTCTGCGCGCCCGACGCGGTTTTCAGCTCGGCATGGGCCGGCCCCGGCAGCGCGCCTTTGCGGCGCTCGGCATCCTTGGCCTTGCCCTTTTCCTTGGTCTTGTCCTTGTCCACCTTGGGCAGGCGGGCCTGGGCATCGGCAATCGCCAGCCGCTTTTCCACCTCGATGTGGTGGCGCTTGCCCACGCTGCGGATCACGCTGCGGATATCGCTGGCATAGGGCGCGTCGGGCGCCGTTTCGCTCAGCTGCGCAAACCATGCGCGCAGGGCACGGCGGTGCTGGCCGGCCAGATCGAGCGACAGCGCCTTGAAATAGCGCGCGCGGGCATTCTTGGGATCGATCGCCAAGGCCTTGTCAAAGGCGATTCGCGCCCCGCGCGGCATCTGCCCTTCGCGGCGCGAGGCCATGACCAGCGCCTCGCCCAGGAACGAAAAGCTTTCGGCATGATCAGGATCGAGCGCCGTGGCCTTGCGCAGCGCACGCGCCGCGTCCTTGTAGCGGGCGTTCTGGAAATAGGCCCAGCCCAGCATGCGCCAGCCCTGCACGTCTTCGGGCTCGTCCTTCAGGCGCTGTTCCATCCGCGTGATCGTATCATCGACCACGGGCGAAGGTTCCGGGCTCGGCTCGGCATCGGGCGCCGCGTTCGAGGCGTCGGCCGCAGGCGCACTGGCATCGGGCAGCGGCGCGGGCACTGCACTGTCTAGCACCACCGGGGTCACTTCCGGCCGCTCGGGCTGGCCGGCGGCCTCGGCCAGTTCGGCCGGACGCTCCAGGCGATAGATGCCGATGCCGCCGCCGATGATCGCCGCCACCGTCAGCACGCCCACCGCCACACCGCGCCATACCGGGGGCTTAGGCCCGCCAGCGGCAGAACTGTGGTCGGCTTCGTTCATCACATCTTCCCTCATGCCGCACCAGGGCGGCCCGATTTGGCCCGGCACCCGTGCGGCGCCGCATTATCCCGCGCCGCCCGGTGCGGTCAACGCACCCCGGCCAGCGCCTTTTGCCGGCGCCGCTGGACCGAGCTACCCAGGCCGATCGCCTCGCGGTACTTGGCCACCGTGCGCCGCGCCAGGTCAAAGCCGCGCGCTTTGAGCAGATCGACCAGCGCATCGTCCGACAGGATCGCCTTGGGATCCTCGCCATCGATCAACTGCCGGATCGCCGCTTTCACCGCCTCGGCCGAAACCCCCTCGCCATCGGTGCCGGCCACACCCGAGGTGAAGAAATACTTCAGTTCGAACGTGCCGCGCAGGCAGTGCAGATACTTGTTCGAGGTCACGCGGCTGATCGTGCTCTCGTGCATCTTGACCGCTTCGGCCACGGTGCGCAGCGTCATCGGGCGCAGGTGCGACACGCCGTGGCGAAAGAAGCCTTCCTGCTGCTTCACGATCTCGGCCGCTACCTTGAGAATGGTTTTCTGCCGTTGGTCCAGCGCCTTGACCAGCCAGTTGGCATCGGCCAGCCGCTCACCCAGCCAGGCGCGGGCCGTCTTGTCCACGCAAGACCGGCGCATTTCCACGTAATAGCTGCGGTTGACCAGCACGCGCGGCAGCGTGGCAGGGTTCAGGCTGATCGCCCAGCCGGGCACCTCCGCTCCGGCATCGTCGGCCGGATCGCCCTCGCCCCGCGCTGGCTGCACCAGGATATCCGGGCTGATCGCCTCGGCCGGGCCACTGCCGATGCGCAGGCCTGGCTTGGGATCATAACCGCGCAATTCGGCCAGCATGTCGGCAAAGTCTTCCTCGTCCACGCCGCACAGGCGGCGCAGCCGGGCCAGTTCGCCCCGGCCCAGCAGATCGAGATTGTCGAGCAGCCGCGCCATTAGGGGATCATAGCGATCGGCCTCGCGCGCCTGAAGCGCCAGGCATTCGCCCAGCGTGCGCGCGCCCACCCCGGTCGGATCGAGCGTCTGCACCAGCGCCAGTGCCGCTTCCACCCGGCTCAGCGGCAGGCCCAGCGCCTCGGCCACCTCGGGCAGAGTCATGCGCAAGTAGCCGGTCTCGTCCAGCTGATCGATCAGCCAGCGCCCCACGAACAGCAGCTGGGCATCCGATGTCGTGGCGCCGATCTGGCCATGGAGATGCTCGGCCAGCGAGGCAGCACTCGCGCCGCGCTCGTCGATATCCGGCCCTTCGCCGCTGCCACTGCCGCCGCTGTCGGCGCCGATCGTCCCTTCGCGCAACCCGCTGCTGGCCAGATCGGCCAGCGCCATGGCGCCATCGCCGGTATCGCGATCAAGATCGAGCGCAGACGAATCGATATCGAGCGGGCGGTCCTCCGCAGCGCGACCCTCGCCCACCAGCTGGTCCACCGGGCTCGATTCGAGATGGGTGCGCCGCAGGTCTTCGCCCGGTGCTTCCTCGCCGCCCGCTGCTGGCGCGGCATCGCCCATTTCCAGCAGGGGATTGGCGTCCAGCGCCTCGCCGATAAAGGTTTCCACCTCAAGGTTGGACAGCGCCAGCAGCTTGATCGCCTGCTGCAGCTGCGGCGTCATCACCAGCGATTGCGACTGGCGGATATCGAGGCGTGGACCAAGAGCCATGGCGGCGGGTATCAGCCGCCCATGGTAAACAGAATGCGAAAGCCGTGCGGCTTCACAACGTAAAGCCCTCGCCCAGATAGAGCCGCCGCACGTTGGGATCAGCCACCAGCGCCTCGGGGCTGCCGGCAAACAGCACCTGGCCGCCATAGATGATGCAGGCGCGATCGACGATATCGAGCGTTTCGCGCACGTTGTGGTCGGTAATCAGCACGCCGATGCCGCGCTTCTTGAGATCCTTGACCAGATCGCGGATGTCGCTGATCGACAGCGGATCGATCCCGGCGAACGGCTCGTCGAGCAGGACGATCGACGGGCGCGCGGCCAGGGCGCGGGCGATTTCGCAGCGCCGCCGCTCCCCACCCGAAAGCGCCATGGCCGGGCTGGCGCGCAGCCGCGTAAGGCCAAACTCGTCAAGCAGCCGATCCAGTTCGGCCGCGCGCGTGGCCTTGTCGGGCTCCACCAGTTCCAGCACCGTGGCGATGTTCTGTTCCACCGTCATGCCGCGAAAGATCGAGGTTTCCTGCGGCAGATAGCCCAGCCCCAGCACGGAGCGGCGATACATCGGCAGCTTGGTGATATCCACGCCATCGAGCAGGATGCGGCCCGAATCCGGCCGCACCAGGCCCATGATCGAATAGAAGCAGGTGGTCTTGCCCGCGCCGTTGGGGCCAAGCAGGCCCAGCACTTCCCCCTTGCCCACCGACAGCGAGATATCGGTCAGCACTGCCCGCTTGTCGTAAGACTTGGCGATGGACACCACTTCCAATCCCCCTTGGGGAATCGGCACGGCGGCACCGGTGGCGGGTTCAGACGCGAGCGCGGAGGAAGAGCCAGTCATTCCCTGCTCATAGCCCGTACCGGCGCCACGGCAAACCCCAACGCGGCAGGATTGGCGCGATTGGTGCATGGCACGGCCGCGTGGACACGCTTGCACCGCGCGCACGGCCATGGTGTTATGCTGGTGGCGTTATGCCGGGGGAGAGGTGATCATGACAGCGAACAGGCCATTCATGGCCATGGAGCCGAGCTTGGCCGATCGCGCCGCCCGGCTGGAAAGCGCGCACAAGCGGGTCAGCAATGCGGTTGCCTATGGCCTGATGGTCTATACCGCGCTGCAGATCTTCCTGACGATGCGCGCTTTGGAAGAGGCCGACAACACGCTGCTGCCGATGATCGCGCTGGTCGTGCTGGTCGGTGCGATCATCCCGCTCTATCGCCGCATGGAAAAGCGCTGGGACGCCACCGCCGCCCGCCTGGCCGATGATCCGCCGGCCCTCGCCACCGCGCTCAACCGCGCGCGGCTGACGGTGTGGGCGGTATCGATCGGGCTGCCGCTGCTGGTGACCGTGCTGATCGAAGGGCTGATCGCGCTGTTCGCCCACTGATGGCCGCCTGATTGCCCCCCTGATTGCCGCTGCGCGTCCCAGCGGCTAGGAGCAGCGCACGCCAGCCCGGTGTGGCTGGCCCCGGTGTTTCAGGTTTGGAGTGCGCCCCCGATGTTGACCCCCACCCAGGCCCAGGAACGCTGCCACGCCCTGATCGAACGCGCCCGGCGCGCCGGCGCAGAGGCGGGCGATGCGGTCTATCTCGCCAGCGGCGCGGAAAGCGTGAGCGTGCGCCTGGGCGCGCTGGAAGACGTGGAACGCTCCGAATCCGAGCATATCGGCCTGCGCGTGTTCGTCGGCGGCGCATCGGCCTCGATCGGATCGACCGACCTTGCCGATGCCGCGCTCGATGAACTGGCCAGCCGCGCCGTGGCCATGGCGCGCGCCGCACCGGCCGATCGCTTGGCCGGCCTGGCCGACGAACATCTTCTCGCGCGCGGCCCCTTCCCCGATCTCGACCTCGACGATCCGGCCGAACCCGCCCCGCAAGAGCTGCGCCGCCTGGCCGAGGAAGCCGAGGACGCCGCGCGCGCCGTCCAAGGCGTGACCAACAGCGAGGGCGGCAGCGCCAGCACCGGGCGCGGCGTGGTGGCACTGGCCACCAGCCACGGCTTTGCCGGTGCCTATGCCGCCAGCAGCCATTCGGTTTCGGCCAGCGTGATCGCCGGCGAAGGCGGCGCGTTGCAGCGCGACTATGCCTGGGCCAGCACCCGCTTTGCCGCAGACCTGCCCCCGCCCGGCCAGATCGGGCGCGAGGCGGGCGAACGCGCCGTGGCGCGGCTCAACCCTGGCCGGGTGAAAAGCGGCGCAATGCCGGTGGTGTTCGATCCGCGGGTGGGTGGCTCGCTGGTGGGCCATCTGCTCGGCGCCATCTCGGGTTCGTCGATCGCCCGCCGTTCCAGCTTCCTGCTCGACCACGACGGCGCCCAGATCTTTGACAGCAGCGTGACCATCACGGACGATCCGCTGCGCCGCCGTGGCCTGCGCTCGCGCCCGTTCGATGGCGAAGGGCTGCCCACCGCCCCGCGCAAGCTGGTCGATGCCGGGCGCCTGACCGGCTGGCTGATGGACAGTGCCGCCGCGCGCCAGCTGGGCGCCATGCCCACCGGCCATGCCTCACGCGGGGGATCGGGCGCGCCGCATGTCACCGCCGGCAACGTGGTGATCGAGCCGGGCACGCTCACCCGCGCGCAACTGATCGCCGATATTGCCGATGGCGTCTATGTCACCGAACTGATCGGCAGCGGCGTCAACGGCGTGACCGGCGATTACAGTCGCGGCGCTGCCGGCTTTCGCATCGTCAACGGCGAAATCGTCGGCCCGATTGCGGAGTTTACCGTAGCCGGCAACCTGTTGGCCATGTTTGCCGCGATGATCCCGGCCAGCGATCTCAAGATCGAACGCGGAATCGACGTGCCCACCCTGCGCATCGACGGCATGAGCGTCGCGGGCGACTGACGCGCGGTAGCCCTTTTTGTTTTCACACGAAGCCACGAAGGCACGAAGAAGGACAGACCCGCTCTCTTCGTGCCTTCGTGGCTTCGTGTGGCCCAATTTATGCGCGCGCCATACCCAGCGCCATGCGCTCCAGCACATCGCCCATGGCCTGCGCCACTTCGGCATCGGCCGGCGCCACTTCGGCAATCGCGCGGCGCATCGCCTGGGCCCACTGACCGGCGGTTGTGGCGTCGATCGGAAACGGCTTGTGCATCGACATCATGCACTTGCCGGGATTATCGTTCCACCAGTCACGCGGGCCACCGCACCAGCCTGCCAGGAAGCTGGGCAGGGATGCGCGCATCGGTGCCAGATCAGGCGCATGCATCGCCCGCAGCGCGGCATAGGTCGGGTCGCTTTCCATGAGGTCATAGAACCGCTCGGTGATCGCGCGCAGCGTGGCGTGGCCGCCGATGCGGGCAAATGGCGTTTCAACGGATTCGGCAGTCGCTGCCATGGCAGGCCTTTCGCGCAAGGGAGGGGATGCTTGCCCCTAACCGCCCCTGCCCCCAGCCACCTTGACCGGCATCAATCCACCACCATCGCCCGCAAGGTTTCCAGCCGGTCGGCCTCGTGCGCGGGCTTGTCGCTGCGGATGCGGTGGATGCGCGGGAAACGCATGGCCAGGCCCGATTTGTGCCGCTTGCTGGCATGGACCGAATCGAACGCCACCTCCAGCACCAGCTGGCGATCAACCTCGCGCACCGGGCCAAAGCGGTTGACCGTGTGCTGCCGCACATGGCGATCGAGCCACTTCAGTTCCTCGTCGGTAAAGCCGAAATAGGCCTTGCCCACTGGCAGCAGATCGGCCCCCGCATCGGGATCGCCATCCCAGCAACCGAACGTGAAATCGGAATAGAAAGACGATCGCTTGCCGCTGCCGCGCTGGGCATACATCAGCACGCAATCGATCAGCAGCGGATCGCGCTTCCACTTGTACCACAGCCCGGCGCGGCGCCCGGAAACATAGGGCGCGTCGCGCCGCTTGAGCATCACCCCCTCGATCGCGTCATCGCGTGCACGGGCGCGAATTTCGGCCAGCTGGTCCAGGTTGTCGGCCTCGATCACCGCCGAAATATCAAAGCGCTGCGGATCGAGCTGCGGCATCAGCGCCTCCAGCCGGGCACGCCGCGCGGCCCAGCCCAGTGGCCGCAGGTCTTCGCCCTGCAGCTGCAACACGTCATACAATCGCACGAACGCGGGATAATCGGCGAGCATGGCCTTGCTCACGCTCTTGCGCCCCAGCCGCTGTTGCAACGCGTTGAAGCTGGCCGCCCCGCCCGCTTCGCCGCCCTGGTGGCTGCCGCGCACCAGCAGTTCCCCATCCAGCACCGCCGGCACCTGCAAGGCCCCGATCAATTCGGGGAAGCTGGCGGAAATATCATCGCCACCGCGCGAATAGAGCCGGGTTTGCCCAGCCACATGCACCAGTTGCACGCGTATGCCGTCCCATTTCCATTCGGCGGCAAACGCGCCCAGGTCCACCACCGTATCTTCCAGCGGTTGGGCCAGCATGAACGGGCGGAACAGCGGCAGGCTTTGCGCATCGGGCGGCGGCGCGCCATCGGCGGCCCAGGCAAACAGATCGGCATAGGGCGGCGCCTGGCCGTGCCACAGCTCTTCCACCTGCTCCACATCCACGCCAAACGCCTGGGCAAACGCCACCTTGGCCAGCCGCGTCGACAGGCCGATGCGCATCGCCCCGGTCGCCAGCTTGAGCAGGGCATAGCGGCCATTGGCATCGAGCCGGTCGAGCAATCCGGCCAGCCGCTCCGCCGCCGTGGCGCGGGTGGCGCCGGCCAGAACTTCCACCGCTTCGCTCACGCTGGGCGGGGGCAGCTGCGGTGTCTGCGGTTCGGGCCACAGCAGGCTGGCGGTTTCCGCCGTATCGCCCACATAATCGCGCGACAGGCGCCACAGCACCTCGTCCACCCGCGCATCGAGCAGCGCGCGTATTGTGCCACCCTTCACCGCTGGAAAATTCAGCCCATCGGTCAGCGCCGCCAGGGCCCAGCCGCGATCGGGATCGGGCGTGTCGCGCAGATACTGCGCCAACAGCGCCAGCTTGCCATTGCGCGATCGGGTATAGACCAGGCCATCGACCAGGGCGGCAAAGCGTTCCATCGCTCAATCGTCCTCATCTTCATAGCCGACCATGGCCAGCGCGCGGGCCTTGCGCTGGTGCAGCGCGCACCAGCGCAGCAGCGCTTCCTCGCGGCCATGGGTGATCCAGGTTTCGGCCGGATTTACCTCAGCAATCGTCGTGGTCAGTTCGTCCCAATCGGCATGGTCGGAAATCACCAGCGGCAGTTCGACATTGCGCTGCCGCGCCCGTTGCCGCACCCGCATCCAGCCCGAGGCCATCGCGGTGATCGGATCGGGCAGGCGCCGGCTCCAGCGGTCGTTGAGCGCCGATGGCGGGCAGACCACGATGTGCCCGGCCAGTTCCGCCTTGGCCACGCCAGCGGCCGGGCGCAGTTCGCCCAGATCGATGCCCCATTCGCGATAGAGCGCGCACATCCGCTCCATCGCGCCATGCAGAAAGATTGGCGCATCGTGCCCGGCGCGCCGCAGTTCGGCGATCAGGCGCTGCGCCTTGCCCAGGGCATAGGCACCCACCAGCACGCAGCGCTGCGGATGGGCCGCCTGCGTTTCGCGCAGCCGCGCGATTTCCTCGGCGATCGGCGGGTGGCGAAACACCGGCAGGCCAAAGGTCGCCTCGGTAATGAACACGTCGCACGGCACCGGCTCGAACGGGGCGCACGTTGGATCGGGGCTGCGCTTGTAATCGCCGGTCACCACCACGCGCTGCCCGTCGCGCTCCAGCAGGATCTGCGCCGATCCCAGCACATGGCCTGCCGGCACGAACGTGGCACGGATGCCGCCGGGCAGCGCGATGGTCTCGCCATAGTCCACACTCTGCGCGCCTTCGGGCATCACGCCATAGCGCAGGCCCATGATCGCCAGTGTCGCCGCCGTGGCCACGGTCTGGCCATGGCCACCCCGCGCGTGGTCAGAATGGCCATGGGTGACCAAGGCCTGCGGCACCGCATGGGCTGGATCGATCCACGCATCAGCGGGGGGCAGATAGATGCCCTGCGGCTCGGGGCGAATCCAGGCTAGATCGATGGGCATGCGAGGTGACAATGGCCCGCGCGCCGGTTGGGTTCCAGATGAGCGTTGGGGCGAGGTTCAGGCCCCTCCGTCAGGCCTTCGGCCTGCCACCTCCCCGCAAAGCGGAGAGGACCAAAAAAATCCTCCCCATCACTGATGGGGAGGGGGACCGCCCGCGCAGCGGGTGGTGGAGGGGCTGGCGGAGCGCAACGCCCCGCCAGGCCGAAGGAGCGGACTGTCAGGCGCCCTGCGGCTGCAGCCCGCCATTGCTGCCACCGCCCAGGAAGCGGCGGCCGGCGCGCGGCACCGTGGCACCGGGCGCTGCAATCGGCCGGGCCGGACCACCAAAGGTTTCCGGGCGTTCCAGCTGGCCGCCATCGACGAGGATCTTGATCTCGTCACCGGTCAGCGTTTCATATTCCAGCAGCGCCTGGGCCAGCACGTGCAGCTTGTCTTCATTGGCGCGCAGGATGTCGACCGCGCGGGCATAGCCCTGGTCGACCAGCGCACGGATTTCGCTGTCGATCAGCTTGTTGGTCTCTTCCGAGGCCATCATGCGGGCCGAACCGCCCATGCCGAGATAGCCTTCCTGCTGGTCTTCATACTGCAGCGGCCCAAGCTTTTCCGACATGCCCCACTTGGTCACCATCGAACGCGCCAGGCCCGTGGCATACTGGATGTCGCCCGATGCGCCCGACGACACCTTGTCATGGCCAAAGATGATTTCTTCGGCCACGCGCCCGCCCATCGAAACCGACAGGTTCGCGTGCATCTTGTCGCGGTGATAGGAATAGCTGTCCCGCTCGGGCAGGCGCATGACCATGCCCAGCGCGCGGCCGCGCGGGATGATCGTCGCCTTGTGGATCGGGTCAGACGCCGGTTCGAACACCGAGACGATGGCATGGCCGGCCTCGTGATAGGCGGTCATCTTCTTTTCGTCTTCGGTCATGACCATGGAGCGGCGTTCCGCGCCCATCATCACCTTGTCCTTGGCGTCTTCGAATTCCTGCATGGCGACCAGGCGCTTGTTGCGGCGCGCGGCCAGCAGGGCGGCTTCGTTGACCAGGTTGGCCAGGTCCGCACCCGAAAAGCCGGGGGTGCCGCGTGCGATCACGCGGGGGTTCACGTCGGGTGCCAGCGGCACCTTCTTCATGTGCACGCCCAGGATCTTTTCGCGGCCCTCGATATCGGGCACCGGCACCACCACCTGTCGGTCAAACCGGCCGGGACGCAGCAGCGCGGGATCGAGCACGTCGGGGCGGTTGGTGGCAGCGATGATGATGATGCCTTCGTTGGCCTCGAAACCATCCATTTCCACCAGCAGCTGGTTCAGCGTCTGCTCGCGCTCGTCATTGGAATTGCCCAGGCCGTGGCCACGATGGCGGCCGACCGCGTCGATTTCGTCGATGAAGACGATGCACGGCGCATTCTTCTTGGCCTGCTCGAACATGTCGCGCACGCGGCTGGCGCCGACGCCCACGAACATTTCGACAAAGTCCGAACCGGAAATGGTGAAGAACGGCACGCCTGCTTCACCCGCGATGGCGCGGGCCAGCAGGGTCTTGCCGGTGCCGGGCGAACCGACCAGCAGCGCGCCCTTGGGAATCTGCCCGCCGAGCTTGGAAAAGCGGCTGGGATCGCGCAGGAATTCCACGATTTCCTGCAGTTCCTCGCGCGCTTCGTCGATGCCGGCAACGTCATCGAACGTCACCCGGCCCGAACGCTCGGTCAAAAGCTTGGCCTTGGATTTGCCAAAGCCCATCGCGCCCGAACCGCCACCCTTCTGCACCTGGCGCAGGGCGAAGAACGCCACGCCCAGGATCAGCAGGAACGGCAGCGACTGCGCCAGCACCCAGACCAGCATGTTGGGTTCTTCCTGCGCCTTGCCGGTGTAGGGCACGTTGTTGTCCTGCAACAACTTGGGCAGCAGATCCTTGTCACCATCCACCGGGGTGGTGGTGAAGGTCTGGTCGTTCTTCAGGGTGCCGGTGATCTTGTCCGCGCCGATCTGCACGTCGCGAACGGCGCCTTCAGCCACGCGGGCGCGGAAATCGGAGTAGCCGATCTGCGTGCCCGAAGCATCGCCGCGCGCCCCGAACATCGAGACCACCAGCAATAGCGCAAGGAAGATCCCTCCCCACACCAGTAGACTCTTGATCCAGGGATTACCCTGCGGCTGGTCATCGTTCATGGGCGTCACGCAATCCTTTCAGACAGCGAAGGTAGGTGCGATCCGCTGAATGGCAAGTTGCCGAATCGTGCCCATGCTGTCCAAGGTGGCAATAACGGCACAAAAGCGGCGCTTTTCACCCCGCGCGATGGGGTGGCACCCGCAAAAAGTGCCACGTTGCCCCTTTGCCCTCCCCGCGCAAGCCGGCCAGCGTGGCCACTTGGCCCGCCGCTAGCGCGGCATGCCAGCGCGCCAGTTCGGCGCCGCGCGGCACAGGCGTGGCCCCCATCGCCTGCAGCACCAGCTCCAGCACGCGCAGGGCCAGTGCCTGCGGCATGCCATCCGGCACGGCCAAGCGGCCCTGCTGATCATCCCAGCCCTGTGCAAACAGGCGCTGCGCCGCCCAGTCCAGCGCGGCGTCGGCTTGGGCCAGGTGCTGCGCGCTGGCTGCCCAACCAGCCGGGTCCAGCCACGCGGCGCCGGCCAACCCAAAACGCACGCGCACCCGTTCAAACCGGGTGTCCTGGTTGGAGGGATCATCCGCCGCGACAACGCCCGCCGCTGCCACCACGTCGGCCAGTTCGGCCCGGCGCCAACCAAGCAGCGGGCGCAGCAGTGGCAGCGCGGGATCGCCCGCCACGCCCGCCCGCGCGCGCATGCCGGCAAGCCCGCGCACCCCCGCTCCACGGTTGAGGCGCATGGTCAGCGTTTCGGCCTGGTCATCCATATGGTGGGCAGTGGCCAGCGCGGCGAGCCCCTGCCCCCGCGCCCAGCCGGCCAGCGCGGCGTAGCGCGCGGCACGGGCGCGGGCCTGGATCGCGCTGCCCCCGCCCAGATCGATGCGCAGGGTGTGATGCGGCACGCACAGATCAGCACACAGCGCCGCCACCGCGCGCGCCTCATCCGCCGCCTGCGCGCGCAGGCCGTGATCGACGGTGGCCACGGCGATCTGCCCCGGCGCATGAGCAGCGGCCAACACCAGCAAGGCACAGCTGTCAGGCCCGCCGGAAACCGCCAGGCCCACCCGGTCTGTCTCCGGCAGGTTCAGCGCGGCCCAGTCCCCGGCAAAGCGGGTCAGCGCGGCTTCGGGGATTGGGCCGGGCGCCGGCTCAATCGCACTTCACCCCTTTGATCGCGTTTTCATATTGCCCCTTGAGGCGCCCGGCGATCTGGTCGGGATAGGCATCGCGCAGTTCGGCAAAGGCGCCGCAGGCCCGCTTGGTATCGTTGATGCGCGTCATCGCCACGCCCAGGTAGAGCAGGCTGTCGGGCGCACGTTCGCCCTTCTTGTCGCCCAGGTAGTTCTGCAGGAACCACTGCGCCGCCGTGCCGGGCTTGCCATCTTCGAGATAGGCGCGGCCCAGCAGGTTGCGCGCCAGGCTGATCTGCTTGGCCTTGGGATAGGCCGTCACGAACTTGTTCAGCTGGACCTGCGCCTCGGGATAGAACTTGGCGTCATAGAGCCGATAGCCATAAGTATATTCATCGGCCTGCTTGTCGCCGGTCGAGGGCATCTCGATCGCGGCAACGGCGGCCACCCGGTCGGCAGAGGCCTTGGCCGATGCGGGCGTGGCGGCCGGTGCCTTGGCCGGCGGCTGTGCCGGGCCAGCGGCCGGGCGCGGCGCCAGGCCGCTGCCGGCAGCCGGTGCGGGCGTGATACCCGAAGGATTGGCGCCAGCCGGATCGGTTGCCGCCGCCGGCGGGGCCGCGGCGGTTTCCAGGGCAGACACGCGGGTGTCCAGCTTGCTCAGGTGGTTCTGGTTTTCCTCGGTCGCGGCGGTCACCTGGCGCAGCTGCGCTTCCACCGCATCGAGGCGGGACAGCACATCGGTGAGCGGGGTCGTCGCCACCGTGGGCACAGCCGGCGTGGGGGCCGGCGCCGTGGGCGTGATTTCCGGACCAAAGGCGCGGCCGGCGCCATCGGGAAACACCTTGCGCTGCAAGGCGCGGATTTCTGCCTCCAGCCGGCGCAGCCGGGCTTCGGTGGTTTCGCCAGCGGCCTGGGCATGCGCTACCTGTGGCACCACCGGCGCCACGGCCAGGGCCATGCCCAGGGCGGAAAACAACGCGGGGCTGGCCCGGCGGAACAAGGTCTTCATGGTAACTCCCGTCTCGATCATCTGCCGCCCCACGGCAACATCCGCCCCCCAGCGCATGTCCGTTCCTGAAAAGCTATATGCATCGGCCCGTTCGGCGCGTTTCGGGTCCGGTCTCAGGGCGTGTGGTGCAATGGCCGCAAAGTGCCGCACCGCGCGCGCGAAGTCGAGCCTTGTTGCAAGGACTTTGCCCCGCCCACGCCTTTGCCCGCCAAGCCTTTCGCCAATCGCGCGCTCAGTTCACCACGGCAGGCGCCGTAGCGGCCACCGTTGGCGCCGCGGCCGGCTGCACCGCAGCGTCACCGCCATCGGGCGCGCCCGCCGGGGCAGAGCGCGCCGCCGTGCGCCGCACCAGGCGGTGGGCCGGGCCGGCAGCAGGCGTGGCGCTGGCCTGATCGGCTGCCTGATCACTTGGCGGCGGGGCGGCGGCATGATCGGCCCGCGCCCACAGCGCCGGACCGCTGACCGCCACGTCCTTGACGATGCCCTGCTTGTCGGCAATGCGCGGCACGGCCTGGCCGCCGATGGTGATCGTCAGCGCATCGGGCCGGCCGGTCCACAGCTTGGGATCGGTCACGCCATCGGGCACGGTATAGGTTTCGCCCTTGGCCATCAGCTTTTGCACCAGCTGCTTGCCGCTGCCGTCATAGAACTTGACCCAGATGCGGTCTTCCTGCGCGGTGAACACCACCGGGCCATTGGGCCGCGTGGCCGGCGCTGGCGCGCTGGGCTGCTGCGACGCCGGCTTGGCTACGGCCGGCTTGGGCTGTTCGGGGCCGACCAGCGCCGGCAGCTCGGCCGAGGGCCAGTAATAGCTGCGCCAGAACACCAGCCCCAGGCCCAGCACCGCCACCACCAGCAGCCCGGCCAGCCAGCTGATCAGGCGCGAAGGCGTCTTGGCCGGATCGCCCGCTTCGAACTGGTGGATCACGCGGGTTTCGGGCGCCGGCGCACGCGCATTCAGCTCGCGCCGCACCGCTTCGGCGATCGCCGCCTCGTCCAGGCCCACGGCCTTGGCATAGCTGCGCGCAAAGCCCAGGGCATAGGGGCGGCCGGGCAGGCTGTCATAATCGCCGGCCTCCAGCGCCTCGACATGGCGGGCGGTGATGCGGGTGCGCGCGGCAATATCTTTCAGCGAAAGGCCCTGCGCCTCGCGCGCGGCGCGCAAGGTGGGGCCCACGCCCGCCGGGGCGGCGGCGTCCGGCTGGGGGGAATGAAAATCTGACCCGATCGAGTCGGCCAAGGCGCGGCTCCCGTCTTCTCTGCTTGTTTTGCAACCCGGTGGCTTGGTGAAAAGCCGGTAAAAGGGGATCGTTGCAATTGCGCGAAAGTCAACCGTTTTGCGGCGCGCAACCGGCCAAAACGGTCATGCGAACCCGATCAGTCGCAATCGATGCCCTGCGCGCTGGCCCACTGCGCCACCACGCTGCGCATGTCGGCATGCGGCTCACGCAGCCAGCCAGCCATGGCATTGCGAATTTCGCCCAGGTCGATCGTGCGGATCAGTTCCTTGATCGGGCCAACTGCGGCCGGCGTGATCGACAGGCGGGTGATGCCCAGGCCCAGCAGCGCCAGGGCTTCCAGCCGCCGGCCGCCCATTTCGCCGCACACCGTCAAGGCCGTGCCATGGGGCGCCACATCGCGCACCACCCGCGCCAGGAAGCGCAGGATCGCGGGGCTGAGCCAGTCATAGCGTTCGGCCAGCTTGGGGTGGGCACGATCGGCGGCAAACAGGAACTGCGTGAGATCGTTGGTGCCGATCGACAGGAACGACAGGCGCGGCGCCAGCATATCGAGGCATTCGGCCAGCGCCGGCACTTCCAGCATGGCGCCATAGCGGATCGCCTCGGGCAGCACTTTCTTCTGCTTGCGCAGGAACGCCACCTGGCTTTCGAACACGGCCTTGGCCGCATCGAATTCCCACGGTTCGGTCACCATCGGGAACATCACGTTGAGCGTGCGCCCGGCCGCCGCCTCGATCAACGCGCGCGCCTGCACCTTGAGCAGCCCGTCGCGTTCCAACGCCACGCGCAGCGCGCGCCAGCCCATCGCCGGGTTTTCCTCGGTTTCGCCATCGTTGTGGCGCAGGTAGGGCAGGACCTTGTCCCCGCCGATATCCACCGTGCGGAACACCACCGGGCGATCGCCGGCGGCATCGAGCACGTCGCGATAGAGCCGCTGCTGCCGCTCGCGCTGGGGCATCGTTGCCGAGACCAGGAACTGGAACTCGGTGCGGAACAGGCCAATGCCATCGGCACCGGTCAGCGGCAGCATCGGCATGTCATCGCGCAGGCCGGCGTTGATCATCACCGTGATGCGCTGCCCGTCGCGCGTGATCGGCTCCACGTCGCGCATCGTGGCATAGTGGGCCTGCCGCTCGCGATTCTTGGCAAAACGCGCCTCGAACGCCTCGACCAGGCTGGGCGCCGGGCGCACGTCGATCACGCCCTGATCGCCATCGACCAGCAGGGTATCGCCGTCGCGCACCTTGCCGCGCAGCGCGCGCACGCGGCCGACCACGGGAATGCCCATGGCCCGCGCCACGATCACCACGTGCGCGGTGAGCGAGCCTTCTTCCAGGATCACCCCCTTCAAGCGGCGGCGATCGTATTCCAGCAGTTCGGCCGGGCCCAAGTTGCGCGCGATCAGGATCGCATCGCCTTTCAGCCCCAGGCTGGCGGCGGTGCCCAGTTGCCCCGATACGATCCGCAACAGGCGGTTCGACAGGTCTTCCAGATCGTGCATCCGGTCGGCCAGCAGGGGATCGTCGATCTGGCGCATGCGCATGCGGGTGCGCTGCTGCACGCGCTCGATCGCGGCTTCGGCGGTCAGGCCGGAATCGATCGCCTCGTTGATGCGGCGGCTCCAGCCTTCGTCATAGGCGAACATGCGATAGGTCTCGAGCACCTCCTCATGCTCTCCGCCCACGCCGAATTCGGCCTGGCTGGCCATGCGGTCGATCTGCTCGCGCATCTTGTCGAACGCGCGATAGACCCGCTGGCGCTCGGCCTCGGTATCTTCGGCCACGACATGCTCGATCGTCACGCGTGGCTGGTGGAACACGGCCTGGCCCACCGCCAGGCCCTTCACCAGGGTCTGGCCCTTGAGGCGATCGGGCCCGGTCAGGTGGTCGGGCACGCCGGCCACGTCTTCATCGTCGATCAGTTCGGCATTGGCGATCAGCTCGGCCAGGACCATCGCGACGGTCTGCAGCGCCTCGATCTCCACCTCTTCATAGCGGCGGGGATCGACATGCTGCACGGCCACCACGCCCACGGCGCGCTGGCGGCGCACGATCGGCACGCCGGCAAACGAGTGGAAGCGTTCTTCCCCGGTTTCCGGGCGGAAGGCAAAGTCGGGATGCGCGGCTGCCTCGGCCAGGTTGAGCGTCTCGATGTTCTGGGCGATCGTGCCGACCAGGCCCTCGCCCACGGCCAGCCGCGTGACGTGAACCGCCGCCTGTTCCAGCCCGCGCGTGGCGAACAGTTCCAGCATCCCCTCGCGCAGCAAATAGATCGAGCAGACCTCGCTGTTGAGGTTTTCGCCGATTACATCGACGATGCGGTTGAGCTTGGCCTGCGCGCCGGATCGCGAGGCCATGACCTCGTGCAGCGAGGTGAGGATCGCGCGGGCAGAGGCGACGGCAGTCAACATGACCAAAGGCCTAGCGCAGCCCATGCCGTTTGCAAACGGGGCCTGCCGCCATTGCGGAAATATTCGTATGCAACTGTGCCGCGGCCGCCAGCGGCGCTCTGGGCAAAAGGCCGGTCCCCGTGGGGGAACCGGCCGTGTTTGTCAGGCGTGGCCGCCGCAATCGGCCGCTCACGCCTGTTACAATCCAGGGGTATTGATCGTTTTCAGGTTATGTTCGCTTGGTTGGTTGGTTCCGGCGCAAAGGGATCAGTGAATCAGCGCCAGTTCTTCCTTGATGCGCAACTTGCGCCGCTTGAGCTGCATGAGCAGGGCCACGTCGGGGGCTGGCCGTGCCATTTCCTCGGAAATCCGGCGTTCCAGGCCGGCGTGCTTTGTCTGCAAGGCGTTGATGTGCGTCGTTTCCATGCGTTGACCTCCTGAGGGGCGCGGGCCGGGATAGGCCGCTGCCCGGTCAAAACCCGTGCGAGAGACATTCCCGCGCGGCTGGCTCCGGTGTCTGCGGCTCCGATGCTTCTGTTCTGCGAGTCGCTGACAGTCGGTGCGTTGTCATGCTCCCACATTCGCCGTATCTTGCAAGTGGAACCGCGCCGGGTCGCACCGGCATCGCGTTCATGTGTAGAGGGCGATGACGAAATGTGCACCATCAACGGTCAACGGGTTTTCCAGCGGCCCCGCGCGCCGTTGGCCGGTGCGTGGTCGCCAGCGTGAGTCGGCAACCTGAACAACGCCAGGTGCAGATGGGAGGCGATGTGGCAGCTTGGGGTAGCAAGGTCGGTTTCGGGGAGTGGTTGGTGTGACCGAAGAGGAAATGCGCAAGCGGCTCGAAGCGCTGCGGCTCGAGCATCGCGACCTTGACGTGGCGATCGATGCGCTGAGCGCCAATGGCGTGGCCGACCAGCTGCAGGTGGCGCGCCTGAAAAAGCGCAAATTGCTGCTGCGCGATCAGATCAGCATGCTCGAAGACTATCTTATCCCTGATATTATCGCCTGATTTCAAACGATTGCATACCGTATTTACCGATTCCGCCTGCCGTACAAAGCGTTCCGTATCGAGACAGCGGCAAAGCGGTGGCACTTGGCCACTGCCGGGGCATTGAGCCGGCGGGGCGATCGGCCTTAAAGCCGGTTTTGATCCATGGCCGGCGCATCCGCTCGGGCATGTCGTACCCAGCAGGCCGCCCATTCCGATCGCCACCATGCCCGTCACGCCCAGCGCCAATCCGCGCATCATCGAAGCGCTCTACGCAGAGGCGCTGGCCCTGGCCGATCGCGCGCGCGATGCGTTCGAGGCCTTGCGCCGCCAGCCGGCCAACGATGCGGCACCGCCGGCCGGCGGCAGCCTCGACGCAAACGAAGACCTGGCGCATGTCCAGGCGAGCTGCGAGGCGCTGCGTACCACCACGCGGATCATGCATTGCCTGGCCTGGCTGCTCAACCACCGCGCCTGGTTCGCCGGCGAACTGACCGAGCTGCAACTGCGCCGCCACGGCCGCCTGATCGCCCATTTCCCGGCAAGCGACCCGGCCTGCATCATCCACCTGACCCTGGCAGCACAGGCGGTGGTGCACGAGAGCGAACGGCTTTATCAGCGCATCACCCGGCTGGAACAGGCCTGGCAGCGCCAAGGCGTGGCCAACGCCGCACCGCACGATCCCCTGACCAACCCGCTGCCTATGGCCCTGATCCACCTGCGCGAGCGGTTGGGCCTGGCGCTGGCCGAGGCGGGCTGAACAGACGCGCCACGTCGTGCCTTGCGCATGGGGGCGGCCGTCCCCATAGCACGGGGCATGGCCAGTTCCTCCCTTCCCGATCGTTCCACGTGGAACACCGGCATGGCTGCCCAGCTGGAGCCGCTGGTGCGGCGGGTGCTGGCACCCAATCCATCGCCGTACACCTACACCGGCACGCAGACCTATATCGTCGGCGCAGGCCAGGATGTGGCCGTGATCGATCCCGGCCCTGATGGGACCGGCGCAGCGGGCCATGCCGATACCAACGGCGAAGGCCATGTCGCGGCAATCGTGGCGGCTGTGGGCAGCGCCCGCATCGCCGCGATCGTGTGCACCCACACCCACCGCGACCACAGCCCCGCCTCGCGCCCATTGGCGGCATTGACCGGCGCACCGATCATCGGCTGCGCGCCGCTAGCCCTGGACGACGATGGCCCGCGCGCCGATGCGGCGTTCGACCCCGACTATCGCCCGGCCCGCGTGCTGGCCGATGGCGAGGAACTGCGCGGCGATGGCTGGACCCTGCAGGCCGTGGCCACGCCCGGCCACACCAGCAACCACCTGTGCCTGGCCTTGGTGGAAAGCGGCGCGCTGTTCACCGGCGATCATGTCATGGGCTGGTCAACCAGCGTGGTCTCGCCGCCTGATGGCGACATGGCCGCCTACATGGCCTCGCTGCAAAAGCTGTACGATCGGCCGCAGGACCGCGTCTATTATCCCGCGCACGGTGATCCGATCGACAATCCGCACCAGTTCGTGCGTGGCATGCTGGGCCATCGCCGCCAGCGCGAGCGGCAGGTGCTGCGCGTGCTGGAAGGCGGGCTGCACAATATTCCCGCCATGGTGGCACAGATGTACAAGGGACTGGACCCGCGGCTGACCGGTGCCGCGGGCCGCTCGGTATTGGCGCATCTGCTCGATCTGGAACGCCAGGGCCGGGTTGTTCGTTCGGGGGAACAATGGACGACAGCACGCTGAATAGCCCGCCCCTGTCAGGGAACTCTCCCCAACCCGCGCCCACGGTAGTGGTGGCGCGGCGCAGCGCTCTGCCTTGGCTGCTGTTCGTGGCGGCACTGGCGCTGGCCGGGCTGTTTGCCTGGCTCCTGTGGAAACCACAGGACATCGGCGACCCGCTGGCCACCAGCCTGGTGGCGTTCGAGCGGCAGAACAGCCTGACGGTGTTTAGCGCCGAACTGGCCCCGGTGGTGTCGAGCGACGACAGCCGCCTGTTCGGCCTGGTGCAGTCAAAGCAGGTGGCGGTAATCCCGGCGCGCGTGGATTACACCATCGATCTTTCGCAGATGAACCGCGATCGCATGGCGTGGGATGCCACTAGCCAGACGCTGTCGGTGCGCCTGCCGCCCCTGCGGCTGAGCCGCCCCAACCTGGACGAGGCGCGCGCCCAATACTTGCGCGAAGGCGTGTGGATCAGCCGCGCCGCGCAAGACAAGCTGACGCGCGACAACACCCGCCTCGCCGAACAGCTTGCCACCAACCAGGCCGCCAATCCCGTGCTGATGGGCCTGGCCCGCAGTGCCGCCAAGGATGCCGTGCGCCAGAACCTCGCCATTCCGCTGCAGGTTGCCGGCTATGGCAAAGTCACCGTCAACGTGACGATCGATGGGGATGCCCGCTAAGGCCCCTCGGCAAGATCCTCCCCATCCCCGATGGGGAGGTGGCAGGCCGCAGGCCTGACGGAGGGGCATTTCCCCAATCCCGGCTTGGCAACACGCGCCCGCGCCCCTAAGTCGCAGCCCAAGGAATCCGGGCGTGCCGCATCGCCTGGAAGCAGGAGCATCCCATGACGGCCCAGCCCACCAACTTGTCAGGCCTTGACCTGCGCGCGGAAATCGATCGCCTGCGCATCGAACGCAAGGCCGTGATCCTGGCGCACTATTACCAGAAGCCGGAAATCCAGGACCTGGCCGATTTCGTGGGCGATTCGCTGGAACTGTCGCGCAAGGCAGCAGCCACCGACGCTGAAGTCATCGCCTTTTGCGGCGTGCGCTTCATGGCCGAAACCGCCAAGATCCTCAGCCCCGAAAAGATCGTGGTGCTGCCCGACATGGACGCCGGGTGCAGCCTTGAAGATTCCTGCCCGCCCGATCAGTTTGCCGCATTCCGCGCGCAGCATCCCGATCATATCGCGCTGACCTACATCAACTGCTCGACCGAGGTGAAAGCCCTGTCGGACGTGATCGTGACGTCATCGAGCGCCGAAACGATCCTGGCCAAGATCCCGCCCGAACAGAAGATCATCTTCGGCCCGGACCGGCACCTGGGCGGCTATCTCAACCGCAAGTTCGGACGCGACATGCTGCTGTGGCCGGGCGTGTGCATCGTGCACGAAGCGTTCAGCGAAACCGAGCTGCTCAAGCTCAAGGCGCAGCATCCCGATGCGCCGATCGCCGCGCACCCGGAATGCCCGGCGCACATCGTCGATCATGCCGATTATGTCGGTTCGACCAGTGGCATCCTCAACTATGCCAAGGCGATGCCGGGCGACACGCTGATCGTGGCGACCGAGCCGCACATCATCCACCAGATGCAACTGGCCATGCCCGGCAAGACATTCATCGGTGCGCCCGGTGCCGATGGCAACTGCAACTGCAATATCTGCCCCTACATGGCGCTCAACACGCTGGAAAAGCTCTACCTGGCGCTGCGCGATCTGACGCCACGGGTGGAAATCGAGGAAACCCTGCGACTTGACGCCAAGAAGAGCCTGGATGCCATGCTGGCGATGGCCAGCGGCACTGTGGGCCAGGGCGATCTTGGCCGGCCCTAAACTGCGCATTGAGCCGATGTGGCGCACGCCTTGACCTGCTGATCCGCGAAAGCCCGGGAGCCTTTATGGCCTTCCGGGCTTTTTCTTTGCCGGTTTCAAGAAAACCTGCCGCCGCCCTGCCCGTGCCCCCTTGCGCGGCGGAACGGTCGCGGCCAATATACGTTGCAAAGAAAAACCCATAATGCATTTCCAGCAAGAGGCCTGCATGACCGAGACTTCCAGCCAGCCCCACCACGCCGCGCTGTTCCAGCCGATCGATCTGGGCGCGATCCATGCGCCGAACCGCATTCTCATGGCCCCGCTCACCCGCGGCCGCGCCGGGCGCGATGGAGTGCCCACGCCGATCATGGCCACGTATTATCGCCAGCGCGCCAGCGCCGGCCTGATCATTTCCGAAGCCACCGGCATCAGCCGTGAAGGCCTGGGCTGGCCCTATGCCCCCGGCCTGTGGACCGACGCC
The DNA here is from genome assembly GCF_001295765.1 of Novosphingobium sp. AAP1. Taxonomy (NCBI): domain Bacteria; kingdom Pseudomonadati; phylum Pseudomonadota; class Alphaproteobacteria; order Sphingomonadales; family Sphingomonadaceae; genus Novosphingobium; species Novosphingobium sp. AAP1. Next base: position 112,236 of record NZ_LJHO01000004.1, read on the forward strand.
CAGGTCGAAGCGTGGAAGCCGGTGACCGAAGCCGTGCACGAAGCCGGCGGGCGCATCGTCGCGCAGCTGTGGCACATGGGCCGCGTCAGCCATCCCGATCTCAACGACGGGCAGCCGCCGGTCTCTGCCTCGGCCACGCGCGTGCCGGGCCATGTCCATACCTTCGAAGGCCGCAAGGACGCGGTCGAAGCGCGCCCGCTGCGCCTCGATGAAATGCCGCGCCTGCTCGATGACTATGCCCGCGCGGCCGAAAACGCCAAGAAGGCCGGGTTTGACGGGGTGCAGCTGCACGCCGCCAATGGCTATCTGATCGACCAGTTCCTGCGCGATTCGGCCAACCTGCGCACCGACGAATATGGCGGCAGCCCGGAAAACCGCGTGCGCCTGCTGCGCGAAGTGATGGAACGCCTGATCGGCGTGTGGGGGGCAGAGCGCGTCGGCGTGCGCCTTTCGCCCAACGGCGATTCGCAAGGGGTGGATGACAGCAACCCCGAGGCCGTGTTCGGCCTGGCCGCCCAGGTTCTCGAAACGCTCAAGCCGGCCTTCGTCGAACTGCGCCAGCCCGGCCCGAACGGCACCTTTGGCGCCACCGACGTGCCGCAGCAGGATGGCCTGATCCGCAAGATCTATACCGGCCCGCTGGTGCTCAACAGCGATTACACTCCGCAGTCTGCCGCGTCCGACATTGCCTCGGGCCGCGCCGATGCGATCAGCTTTGGCCGCCCGTTCATTTCCAACCCGGACCTGCCCGCGCGCATCGCCAAGGACGCCCCGCTGGCGCCCAACCGCAACGTGCCCGAATCGTGGTACTTCCCCGTGCCCGAAGGCTATGCCGACTATCCCACGCTGGCCGAAGAAACCGTCTGACGCGCCAATCACCCAGCGGCCAGGATCGGCGCGTTATTGCGCCGGTGCCTGGCTCTGGGCAGCGGGGGCAGGTGCTGCGGGCGCGGCTGTGCCGCCTGCAGCCCCTGCAGCATCGGGCGTGGGGCTTTCGGCCGCATCGCTCGATGCTGCCTGTGGCGCAGCGCCGCTGGCCTTGGCCTTGGGCGCAGGTTGCAACGGCGGAGTGCCGGTAGCGCCATCAAGATCGATCATCGCATCGCTGACACTGCCGGGCAGAACCTCGCCACCGGCGGCCTTGGCCGCGCCCTTTTCCGGTTCGCTGCCCTTCTGGCACCCGCCCAGGGCAAGCAGCAGGGCGACCGCCGATAGGGAAAGCAGGGTCTTCATGGCTCCATCTCCACCGGAGGGCATGGCACGTCGAGCTTGGACAGGAACGCCGGCAGGCGCGCCAGCAACGCATCGTCCCATTGCGCGCTGCTGACCGAACGGCCGAGGTCTTTCAGGCTGGTCACGCCGAACTCCTCGATCCCGCACGGCACGATCCCGCCGAAATGCGAGAGATCGGGCGAGAGATTCACCGAAAAGCCGTGCATCGTCACCCAGCGGCGAATGCGCACGCCGATCGCGCCGATCTTGGCCTCGCGCCCATCGGCCCCGGCGCACCAGATGCCGATGCGCCCTTCCGCGCGCCAGGCCTCGACGCCGAAATCGCCCAGCGTATCGATCACCCAGCCTTCCACGGCATGGACAAACCCGCGCACGTCGCGCGCGCGCTTGCGCAGATCGAGCATGACATAGCCGATGCGCTGGCCCGGCCCGTGATAGGTATAGCGCCCACCGCGCCCGGCCTCGACCACTTCGAACCGGGGATCGAGCAATTCGGACCGATCGGCGCTGGTGCCGGCGGTATAGACCGGCGGATGTTCCAGCAGCCACAGCATGTCCGACGCCGTGCCATCGGCGATCGCGGCGTTGCGGGCGGCCATCGCCTCCAACGCGGGGCGATAGGGCACCGGGGCGGTTTCACGGACGATCTCGATGGTATCGGGCGCAGTCATGATGCCTTGCGACTTGGCCCCGAATGCCGCCCGAAGCAAGGGGGCAAGACACCGGGAAGGGAGGTGCGCCGAGCCGCAGGCTTTGCTAGGACCAAACCGAAACGAGCCCCGAGGATACTACGTGACCAAACCGTTGATCGCCCCATTGGACAGCATGGCCGCCTGGCAGGGCGCCACGCGCATCGTTTCGGCCAATGCCGATCTGCTGATCGCGATTGCCGGGGTGTTTTTCCTGCTGCCGCTGCTGGTCGGCGCGGTGTTCATCGCGCCGCCGGTGATTCCCCCGCAGGTGACGCAGCAGCAGCTCGCGCAGGTGATGCAGGATTATTACACGCGCAACCTGCCCTACCTGCTGCCGCTCTCGCTGTTCCAGATCGTCGGTTTCATCACCATGCTGGTCTGCGTGCTCGATCGCTCGCGGCCCACGGTGGGCCAGGCGCTGCGCAACTGCGCGGCGCGAGTGCCGGCCTATTTTCTGGCGCAAGTGCTGATCGGCCTCTTCGCGCTCTTGCTGATGATGGTGGTCAGCGGCGTGCTGTTGGGCCTGCGCGTGCCGGCGCCGCTGGCGGCTGGCGCCGGGCTGGCGGCAGTGGTCTATCCGCTGCTGCGCACGATCATGGTCGGCCCGGTGCTGGGCGTGGGGCGCACCCACAACCCGATCATGGCGATCCGCGCCAGCGTGGCACTGACGCGGGGCAATACTGCGCGCATCCTGGCGTTTCTGGGCCTGGCCATGGTGGTGTTCCTGGTGGCGATGAGCGTGGTGATGATGGTGGTGGGCCTGATCACCACGCAGCTGCTCGGCGCCGAAAACGAAAGCGCGCGCCTGATCAACGAAGCGATCTCCGCGCTGCTCTATTCGGTGGGCTATACCTATTTCGTGGCCATGCTGGCTGGCATTCACGGGCAGCTGACTGCCGATCTGCCCCGCCCGTTTCTGTAACTCAGAAAATGAAACGCGCCCGTTCCATTGTGGAAAGGGCGCGCCGGGCGATCAGTCTTTCCAGCCCCACGAGATCACGCAGGGCGGCACGTTGATCGGCTCGAAACCCTTGTCGATGCGGTGGAAATAGCGGCTCATCAGTGCCCGCGCGCGGGCCGTGTATTGATAGACCAGGAAAGCCCCACCCGGACGCAGCACCCGCTGCGTGGCGGCCATGATCGCCGGCCCTACGCCTTCGGGCAGCGTGGTGAACGGCAGGCCCGACAGCACATAGTCGGCATGGTCAAAACCGTGCTGGCGCACGATGCTTTCCACCTCCGCCGCAGAACCGTGCACCGCGATGAAGCGGCTGTCGCCGATGGTGCGGGCCAAGTAGTTGATGAAATCGGGGTTGGTATCGATCACGATCAGCCGCGCATCGCGGCGCAGGCGATCGAGCACCGGCTGGCAGAACGTGCCCACGCCGGGGCCATATTCCACGAACAGGTCACAGTTTTCCCAATCCACCTTGGACAGTACGCGCGCGATCGTGCGGCGCGAGGACGGCACGATCGCGCCGACCATCACCGGGTGCTTGATGAAGCCCTTGAAGAAAATGCCTGCTGGACCGAACATCCGTTCCGCCTTGCGCCGGACCCGCTGATGCAAAGGAGCGCGCGCCGCCTGGGTCGAATTCATTGTGGACAGGCATCCCTATCTTGGTGCGTGAACCGCGCAAGTTGCAAATCCGTGGCACTATTGCAAGCGTTCGCCGCAAGGCCCAGCGCGATGCGACGAACCGTTATCGGACAGACACCCTGCGCAACCAGGCGTTTACCGTTGCAAATGGCGGGTTTCGGCCACCGGGGTCAACGCCCGGCCCGTGGCAAACCATGCGGAAAGGTTGTCGATCATCAGTTGCCCCATGGCCGTGCGCGTGGCGACCGAGCCAGAGCCGACATGGGGCAGCAACACCGCGTTGTCCTGCGCGACAAGGTCGGCAGGCACATGGGGTTCACGGGCAAAGACATCGAGCCCGGCAGCCAGGATCGTGCCTTGCTGGAGCGCCGCGATCAGCGCTACTTCATCCACCACGCTGCCGCGCGATACGTTGATCAGCACGCCCTGCGGCCCCAGCGCGCGCAGCACCGCGGCATCGACCAGCCCCGCCGTGGCAGCGCCACCAGGCACCACCACCACCAGCACATCGACCGCCTCGGCCAGGGCGAGCGCCGTGGGATACCAGGGATAGGCCACGCCCTCCTGCCGCGTGCGGCCATGATAGGCGATGTCCACGCCAAAGCCTTCCAGGCGGCGCGCCACCGCCTTGCCGATCGCGCCCAGCCCCAGGATGCCAATACGCCGCCCGCGCAGCGTGGGCGAAAGCGGAAAGGCGCCCTGCTCCCACAGCCCGGCGCGCAGGTGCCGCTCGGCCTGGGGCAGGCGGCGGATCGTGGATAGCAGCAGGCCGAGGGTCAGATCGGCGACTTCCTCGTCGAGCACGCCAGGTGTGTTGGTCACCATCACGCCGCGCGCGGCAGCGGCAGCGACATCGATGTTGTCATAGCCCACGCCGAAGTTGGCGATGATTTCCAGCGCGGGCAGGCGATCCATCATCTCGGCGCCCAGGCGGCCGAACAGGGTGTTGGTGGCCAGGGCGCGGATCGATCCGGCGGCGGCATCGTCCAGCCCGTCCCACAGGCGGTGCACGGCAAAGGCCGCTTCCAGCGGCTGCATGGTGAACGGCGGAAAGGGCGCGGCGGCGAGGACGGCAGGTTTGGTCATGCCGCGCATGTTAGCGCGCGAACGGTTGAAAAGTCAGCCCTTCATCCCGGCAATCGCTCAAGGATAGCGCAGGCGAATGCGCGTCGACAGGTTGGTGCGCGGCACGGCAAGGCGCACCGCGCGGAATTCTAGCAGGCTTTCGATCGAGCCGGGATTGCCTGAAAAGCCAAAGCCTTCGGCCGGCAGGCCCATCGGCCCGATGCGGTTGAGCGAGCCGGAATTGTCCTCGTCATGATAGACGGCCAGAGCATAGATGCCAGGCTGCGGCAGGAACAGGCACATATGCGTCTTTTCCGCACGGGCCGGCACTCGCGCAACATAGAGCGAGCCACCATCGATCAGGAACTTGCGCTGGTCATCGGGATAGACGGTGAGCGCAATCACGCCGCGATCGGATCGCACCTTGTCGATCGTGACATTGAGCCAGGTATCGCTGGGCGGGCCGGCGCAGCCGAGCGGCGGCAGATGCACGCCATGCTTGGCCGCCATCGCGGTGCCCGGCAGCAGGGCCAGCGTTGCACCCAGCGCCAAGGCGCCAAGCGTGGTCTTGAGGGATTCGATCAGCGTCTTCACCCCATCTTCGATGACAAGCCCGGCCGCCAATGGCAAGGGGGCGCAAGGCCGCAGGGCGCGTTCGCGGCGCGACCGTGGCATTGCTGCATGGGTTGATCGCCGGCCTGGACAAATCCGCGCGCTTTCGGAGCAAACCCGCGCCAGACCGGCCCGAAACTGCACAACGCGTGTGGAAAATACTGCAAAGAGCGCTTGTGGCCCCGATTCGGCGCGGTTAAGCGCCGAACGGCGCCCGCTTGGCGATTTGGCCGGGCCGGGCTATTTCTTGCCCAGAATTGCGATCGGACCCGTTGTCGATGACTGCCTTGCCGATAATTTCCCCGTCGATCCTATCCGCCGATTTTTCCCGACTGGGCGAGGAAATCCGCGCGATCGATGCCGCCGGGGCTGACTGGATCCATGTGGACGTGATGGATGGCCACTTCGTGCCCAACATCACGATCGGGCCGGCCGTGGTCAAGGCGCTGCGCCCCCACACCACCAAGCCGTTCGACGTGCACCTGATGATCAGCCCGGTCGATCTCTACCTTGAGGCGTTTGCCAACGCCGGGGCCGATATCATCACCGTGCATCCCGAAGCCGGGCCGCATATCCACCGCACCGTGCAAGCGATCAAGGCGCTGGGCAAGAAGGCCGGGATCGCGCTCAACCCCGCAACGCCAGCCAAGATGCTCGATTACCTGATCGACGATATCGACCTGGTGCTGATCATGAGCGTGAACCCCGGGTTTGGTGGGCAAAGCTTTATTTCCAGCCAGCTGCGCAAGATCGAGGCGGTGCGCAAGATGATCGACAAGACCGGCCGGCCGATCCACCTGGAAGTGGATGGCGGGGTGGATGCCAAAACCGCGCCGCTGTGCGTGGCCGCCGGCGCCGATGCCCTGGTCGCCGGCACCGCGACCTTCAAGGGTGGGCCCGATCACTATGCCGCGAATATCGCCGCGCTGAAAAGGATCGACTGACCCCGTGGGCGAACCAGGCTTCTCCATCGCACCCGGCCAGCCCGCCAAGGGCAAGGCCATTTCGGCGGACGAAGCCAGCCCCGCCCTGCCCCTGGGGCTGGAAAACGAACCCTTGCGGCGCGATGCGGCCGCCGCCGCTGCTGTGGTCCGCCCCCTGCCGCCGATGCCCGCCGACGAAGACATGCCGCTGCGCCCCGAAGTGGTGGAGCCCGGCCGCGCCCTGGCGCTGGCGGATTTTTCGCCGCCCCCGGTCAGCGCGGGTGAACGCTTCATGCGTTTTGCCTATCGCCTGGGGCTGCCGGCCGCCGCGCTGCAACCCTTTCGCAAGCGTTCTCGCCCGCGCCTGACGGCGACGGTCAGCAACCCGCTTCCGGGCGATTCCGGCGCAGGCAAGGCATTGCGCGCGGGGCATTTCCTGGTCCACGGCATGAAGACCCCGATTGCCGATACTGAGTTCACCGGGCCACGCCTGCCGCCGCCGTTCGAGCGGATGGTGCATGGCTTTGCCTGGCTGCCCGATCTGGAGGCCAGTGGACCACGCGCGCAATGCACCCCCGTGGCCGAACGCGTGCTGGGCATGTGGCTCAATGCCAATCCCCAGCCCAATGCCAGCCCGGCGTGGGATGTGGGGCATACCGGCCACCGCCTGCTCACCTGGCTGATCCACGCGCCGCTGCTGCTGTCGGGCAACGACAAGAAGTTTCGCAGCCGTGTGCTGCACGCCATGGCCGAAACCGCCCGCTGGCTCGATCGCCATGTCACCCGTGCGGATGACAAGCTGGGCGAAGTGGCCGGCTGGGCGGCGATCACCGCCGCCGGGCTGCTGATGGCCGATGGTGGCCCGCGCCGCCTGTTTGGCGAGGCCGGGCTGATCCGCGCACTTGGTGACATGGTGGGCGATGATGGCGGCGTGCTGTCGCGCAGCCCGCTGGGCCAGATCGAGGCGATTACCATCCTGGTGCGGCTCAAGGCCTGCTATGCCGCCGTGCGCCGCGATCCGCCCCAGCAGATTGAAACGATCCTGTCGCTGCTGGTCCCGCCGCTGCTCGCGCTGCTGCACGGCGATGGCGCGCTGGGCAGCTGGCAGGGCGCGGGCGCGGTACAAGCCGACCATATCGCCACGCTGATCAAGGCCAGTGGCGTGCGCACCCGGCCGCTGCGCGATGCCCGGCAATGGGGCTACCAGCGCATTACGGCGGGCAAGTCGGTCCTGCTGCTCGATGCCGCGCCGCCGCCGATCGCCCGCCACGCGCGCGAAGGCTGTGCCTCTACCCTGGCGTTCGAATTCAGCCATGGCGCCGAGCGACTGATCGTCAATTGCGGCGGCGCGGCCTTTGCCGGCGGGCTGATCCCGCTGCGCCTCGCGCAGGGCCTGCGCGCCACGGCGGCCCATTCCACGCTGACGATCGACGATTTCAATTCCACTGCCGTGCTGATCAACGGCAAGCTGGGCAGCGGCGTTTCCGAAGTGGAAGTGGACCGCCGCACGCTGCAGGCCGATGGCAGCTATGCCGCCACGGCGCCCGGCCCGATGGGCCAGTCCGCCACGCGGATCGAGGCCAGCCACAACGGCTATGTCAGCCGCTATGGCCTGATGCACCAGCGCATCCTGATCCTGCGCGATGATGGCACCGAACTGCGCGGTGAAGACCTGCTGGTGCCGCACGGCAAGAAAGGCAAGCGCGGCATGATCGGTGTTGCCTTGCGCTTCCACCTTGGCCCGCATATCGAGCTGGCGCAGGGCCAGGACGGCCTTGGCGTTACCCTTGCCCTGCCCGACGGCGGCCTGTGGCAGTTCCGTTCGGGGCGTGAGCCGGTGACGATCGAGGAATCGCTCTGGGCCGATGGGTTGGGCCGCCCGCTGGGCACGCGCCAGCTTGTCATCACGGCCAAGATCCCGCGCAGCGGAGAGAGTTTCTCCTGGCTGCTCAAGAAGATGAGATAGGAATTTTCAACGTGAGCGATGTGACGATCCGGCGGGCGCTGCTTTCGGTGTCTGACAAGACCGGCCTGGTTGAACTGGGCCAGGCACTGGCCGCACACGGCGTGGAACTGGTTTCCACCGGCGGCACGGCCAAGGCGCTGCGCGAGGCGGGCCTGGCGGTGAAGGACATTTCGGAACTGACCGGCTTTCCCGAAATGATGGATGGTCGCGTCAAGACGCTGCACCCCAAGGTGCACGGCGGCCTTCTGGCCGTGCGCGACAATGCCGAGCATGCCGCCAGCATGGCCGAGCATGAAATCGGCGCGATCGACCTTGTCGTGGTCAACCTCTACCCGTTCGAAGCGACCGTGGCCAAGGGCGCGGACCGCGACGAAGTGATCGAGAACATCGACATCGGCGGCCCCTCGATGGTGCGCTCGGCCGCCAAGAACCACGATTACGTCACGATCCTCACCGATCCGGCCGACTATGCCACGGTGATCGCTGAACTGGCGCAGACCGGCGGCAAGACCACCCTGCCCTTCCGCCGCGCGATGGCGGCCAAGGCCTATGCCACCACGGCCGCCTATGATTCGGCGATTGCCACCTGGTTTGCCACCGTGGACCAGCAGCAGCATTTCCCCGCCACGCTGGCCAGCGCGCACAGCCTGGTGACCACGCTGCGCTATGGCGAAAACCCGCACCAGTCCGCCGCGCTCTACGTACCGCGCCGCGCCACGGTGGCCGGCCTGCCCCAGGCCGAGCAGATCCAGGGCAAGGAACTGTCGTACAACAATTATAACGATGCCAATGCCGCGCTGGAACTGGTGGCCGAATTTGCCACCGACAAGCCCACGGTGGTGATCGTCAAGCATGCCAACCCCTGCGGTGTGGCCAGCGCGGATACGCTGCTCGACGCCTGGCAGGCTGCCCTGGCGTGCGACAGCGTTTCGGCCTTTGGTGGCATCGTGGCGGTCAACCAGCCGCTCGACGGCCCGACCGCCAACGCGATCTGCGAAATCTTCACTGAAGTGGTCGTGGCCCCCGGTGCCGATGCCGCCGCGCGCGAGGCGTTTGCCCGCAAGAAGAACCTGCGCCTGCTGCTGGTCAACGAACTGCCCGACGCCCACCGCGCCGGCCTCGTCACCGTGCCGATCGCCGGTGGCCTGCTGGTGCAGGACCGGGACAACGGCGCGATCACGGCGGACGACCTCAAGGTCGTGACGCAGCGCGCGCCGACCGAGCAGGAACTCAAGGACGCGCTGTTTGCCTGGACCGTGGCCAAGCACGTGAAGTCCAACGCCATCGTCTATGCCAAGGATGGCGTGACCGCCGGCATCGGCGCGGGCCAGATGAACCGCCGCGACAGCAGCCGCATTGCCGCGGCCAAGGCCCAGGAAGCCGCCCAGACCCATGGCTGGAGCGAAGCCCGCACGGTGGGCTCGGCCGTTGCCTCTGACGCGTTCTTTCCCTTTGCCGATGGCCTGATGGCTGCGGTGGAAGCCGGCGCCACGATGGTGATCCAGCCCGGCGGCTCGATCCGCGACGAAGACGTGATCAAAGCCGCCGATGAAGCGGGCCTGGCCATGGTCTTTACCGGGATGCGCCACTTCCGCCACTGATCGCGGATTTCGGAACGAAAAAGGGGGCGGTGCCAATGCGGCACAGCCCCTTTTTTCTTGCTCCCCTCCCGCGTGCGGGAGGGGCCGGGGGAGGGAATGTTTGGCCCTGCCAACCCGCGTTCTGAAAAAACAACACGCCCTCCCCCAACCCCTCCCGCTCGCGGGAGGGGGGCTATAGAGGGAAGCGTGGCTTACGGCTGCGGCTTGTTGAGCACCGAATCCGGGTTTTCCTGGATGCGGATCTTACCCATCGGCGGCTTGGGCGGCAGCGGGGTATCGGCGATCTGGGTAATCGCCGGGGCCGGCTTGGCGCCCGGCGCGGTGACGCGCCAGATCACGCCGCCCACATCGTCGCTGACCAGCAGAGCGCCGTCCTTGGCAAAGGCCACCCAGGTGGGACGGCCATGGGCCTTGTTGTCCTTGGTGAGGAAGCCGGTGAGCACGGGCGCAGGCGGGGCCGGCAGCACATTGCCGTGGCTGTCGAACCGCACGAAGACCACGTCATAGCCAGCGAGCGGGCGGCGGTTCCACGAACCGTGACGAGCGATGAAGGCGCCCCCGGCAAAGCGATCGCCCATGGTATTGCCGCCGCGCGCAAAGGCCAGGCCGAGCGGCGCGACATGGGCGCCCAGACCATATTCTGGCTTGCGCACGTATTCCATCAGGTACTCGGGCATCGGCTCGTTTACGCGCCAATCGATGTACTTCTTCCAGTAGACCCAGGGCCAGCCATACTGCGCGCCGAGCGGCACGTTGGTGAGGTAATCGGGCACGAGATCGGGGCCGAGCATGTCGCGCTCGTTCACCACGGCCCAGAGTTCGCCGGTGTAAGGATTGAAATCCATGCCGTTGGGATTGCGCATCCCGCCGGCGAACTGGCGCACGCGGTGCTTGTCGAAATCATATTCGAAGATCGCGGCACGCTGCGCCTCGGCATCGATGCCGTTTTCAGCGATATTGCTGCCCGAACCGACCGAGATGTAGAGCCGCTGGCCATCGGGGCTGAGCGCCAGGTTGCGCGCCCAGTGCATGCCGGCTGGCGGCAGGTCCATGAGCTTTTCCGGCTTGCCCGGCAGGGTGGTCTGCCCCGGCTGGAACGGCCAGGACACCACGCCATTGTGGTTGGCGACATAGAGCCGGCCCTCGCGCCACACCAGGCCGAACGGCGAATCCAGCGCCGGGTTTTCCATGACAAAGCGCTGGCTCGCCTTGCCGCTGCCCGTATCGCGCAGCACCACGATCTTGTTGGGCGAGGGTTCACCCGCACCGGCCTGGCTGAACAGGAAGCCGGCCACCAGCCCGGTGAGGCCGCCACCACCATGATCACCCGCCGGGGCGTTGGTTTCGGCAGTCAGCACGTCGCCATTGGGCAGCACGGTCATCGTGCGCGGATGATCGAGCCCATCGGCAAAGCGGGTGACGACCAGCCCCTGCGCCGCCACCGGCGCTTCGCCCGCCTGCCACCCGATCGGCTTGGCAATGCCGACGCCGGGAATGGTCTGCGGCGAAGGCTCGGCCATCTTGGGATGGGGACCCGAGGTTTCGTCGGTGGTGTATTGGCCGGCCGGGCCACGGATGGCCCAGACCAGGAACGCGCCAATCGCGATCACCAGCAGGCCAAGGGCGATAAGGAACTTCTTGAGGGTGCTCATGCCGGGCAAACTAGGGCGGGCAGGGCTTCGCTGCAATGACAGCTTGCGGGAAATGCGCTAAGCCCCACCGCCATGTACGATTTTCAATTCGATAGCGCTGATAAGCCTACCCTCTATGCCGATCTCGTCGCGGCCGCGCGCGGGCTGATCCATGGCGAAAGCGATGGCGTGGCCAACATGGCCAATGTCGCCGCGCTGCTGGCGCTGGCCCTGCCCGATTGCAACTGGACCGGCTTCTATCGCCTGATCGGCGATACCCTGGTGCTCGGTCCGTTTGCCGGCAAGCCGGCCTGCATCCGCATTCCACTGGGCCAGGGCGTGTGCGGCACCGCTGCGGCTACTGGCGAAACGCAGCTGGTGCGCGATGTCCACGCCTTCCCCGGCCATATCGCCTGCGACGCGGCCAGTGCCTCTGAACTGGTTGTGCCGATCAAGCGCGACGGCGTGGTGATCGCGGTGATCGACCTCGACAGCCCGACCGTGGCGCGGTTCGACGAGGAAGACGCGCGTGGGATCGAGGCTTTGGCTGCCGTGCTGGCCGGCGCGCTTTAAATCGCGCCGCCGGTCAGCCGCTGGCAGATCAGGTCGAGCTGGTCGAGCGTCTTGTAGCGGATCACGACGTTGCCGGTGCGTGGATCGGCATCGGCATTGATCGTCACCTTGAGGCCGAGGAATTCCTCCACATGGGCCTGCACGGCGGCGATATCGGCGCTGTCTGACGGATCGCGTTCGGCACGGGCACGGCGCGGGCCACTTTCCGGCTTGGTCGCGCGCTTGGCCATGCGCTCGGCATCGCGCACCGAAAGGCCCTTCGCGATGATTTCCTGCGCCAGCGGCAGCGAATCGGGCACGACCGCCAGAGCGCGGGCATGGCCCATCGACAGGTCATCGCGCTGGACCATGTCCAGCACTTCCTCAGGCAGCGAGAGCAGCCGCATGAGATTGGCGACATGGCTGCGCGACTTGTCGACGAAGCGGGCAATTTCCTGCTGGGTCAGCCCGTCGTTGTCGGACAGGCGCTGATAGGCGCGGGCCTCTTCCACGGGGTTGAGATCTTCGCGCTGCAGGTTTTCGATCAGCGCCAGGGCAGTCACCTCGCGCTCGTCAAGCTGGCGGACGATCGCGGGGATTTCGTGCACGCGGGCACGCTGCGCCGCACGCCAGCGGCGTTCGCCCGCCACCAGCTGATAGCGGCCACCGGCCATGGGACGCACGATCACCGGCTGAATCACGCCACGCGCGGCGATCGACTGGGCCAGTTCGTCCAGCGCCTCTTCATCGAAATGGCGGCGCGGCTGATCGGGGTGCGGCTCGATCTCGGCCACCGACAGCAGTGCCACGCCGGTGGTGGCGCGTGCCGGGGCTGCGGCCGCAGGCGTACCGCCGGCTGCGGCGGGCGCCGGGCGGACCAGCGATTCCTCGCGCCGGGTCTCGCCCAGCAAGGCGCCCAGCCCCCGGCCCAGTGCGGCGCGCTTTACCGGTGCCTTGACGCCTTCTTCGCCGCTCATGCCGCCTTCCTCCGTTCCGGCAGGCGCCCGATCAGCTCGCGCGCCAGTTTCATGTAGGCCTGCGATCCCGAGCAGGCATGGTCATAGATCAGCGCCGGCAGCCCGTGGCTGGGCGCCTCGGACAGGCGCACATTGCGCGGGATTACCGATTCGAACACCAGATCGCGCAGGCACGACCGCACATCGTCGGCCACCTGGTCGGTAAGCCGGTTGCGGCGATCGTACATGGTCAGCACGATGCCCAGGATGCCCAGATCGGGATTGAAGCGTTCCTGCACCCGCTCCACCGTCTGCAAAAGCTGGCTAAGCCCTTCCAGCGCAAAGAATTCGCACTGCAGCGGAACCATCAGGCTATCGGCTGCGGCCATGGCATTGAGGGTCAGCAGGCCCAGGCTGGGCGGGCAATCGATCAGGCAGATTTCGTGCGTCGTGTCACGGTGCAGTGCAGCACGCAGACGGCCGGTGCGATCATCCACGCTGACCAGCTCCACCTCGGCGCCGGACAGGTCCACCGTGGCGGGGATGATATCGAGGCCGGGAATGCGGGTGGGAACGGCGCATTCCGCCACCCCTGCCCCGTCGATCAGCATGTCATAAGAAGACCGCTCGCGATCGGCGGCGTTGAGGCCGATCCCGGTGGAGGCATTGCCTTGCGGGTCAAGGTCAACCAGCAGCACTTTCCAGCCGGTAGCGGCAAGCGCAGTCGCGATATTGATAGCGGTGGTGGTCTTGCCCACGCCGCCCTTCTGATTCGCAATGGCGATGGTGATCATCGACGGGAGCCTCGTTGGGAAGCTGCGCCCGACTGGCGGGCAGGCTTCGGGGGATGGCCACCCAGCAAGCGACCGGCGATCACACCAGCGGCGGGATCGGTCAGCGATTGTTCCACGTGAAACACGTGGCGCCAGGTTTCAGGCAGTATAGCCACTTCTTGCGCTGCCTTCGCCCCTTTTGGCAGCAACCACATCGTTTCCGGTGTGGAAAAACGCGAAGAAATCTTCAGCAACTTGTCGAGCGGCGCAAATGCGCGCGCGGAAAGCACTGCATAGGTCTGATCGGGCAAGTCTTCGACGCGTGAAAGCACGACGTTGACGTGCGACAACCCAAGCTCCGCCGCCGCGCGCGCCAGCCATTCGGTACGCAGCCGTCGCGAATCGACCAGCGTCACCGGCCGCTGCGGTTGCAGGGCGGCGATCACAAGGCCCGGAAAGCCAGCGCCGGTGCCCAGATCGAGCCATGCGCCGTCAGGCAATGTTTCACGTGGAACAGTGAGCAACTGGGCGCTGTCGACGATGTGGCGCTGCCACACCATGGGAATGGTGCCGCGCGCGATCAGGTTCTGCCGCTCGTTCTCCGCCACCAGTAGTTCAACCAACCGGTCCAGGCGCGCCATCGTGGCGTCATCGGTGCCGAGCGTCTGGCGCAGCCAGTCCTGGGCCTGCGCCTCGCTCTCGATCATGGCGGTCATGCTGCCACCATGCGGCGACGGGCATGGACGAGCAGGCTGGCCAGTGCGGCCGGGGTGATTCCCGCCAGACGGCCGGCGGCTGCCAAGGTTTCCGGCCGGGCCGCGCTCAGGCGTTCGACCATTTCGGCGGAAAGCCCGGGCACGCGGTCATAGGGAAAATCCTCGCCCAGCGGCACCGTCTCGTTGGCGCGCAGGTCGCGCAGCTCCGCTTCCTGCCGCGCGAGATAGGGCGCATAGGCAGCGTCTTCTTCCACTTCCTCGACCAGCAAGGCGTCATCAGGCATGGCCTCGGCAAGCCAAGGTGCCAGCCCGGCCAGCGTCACTTCGGGGAAGCGCAACCACTCCATCAGGCTGCGCCGCGCACCATCGGCGCGAACCGCCAGGCCAGCGCGTGCCATCTCGCTCGGCGTGGTTTCCTGGGCCAGTCCCTCTTCCAGCCGGGCCCGCGCGTCGAGCCGGCGTTCGAACCAGGCGCGGCGCTCATCACCGACACAGCCCGCCGCAATCGCCAAGGGCGTCAGCCGCGTGGTGGCGTTGTTGGCGCGCAGGCGCAGGCGATATTCGGCCCGCGCGGTGAGCATGCGATAGGGCTCGCTCACCCCATGCAGCGTCAGGTCATCGATCATCACCGCCATATAGCTCGATCCGCGATCGAGCGCTGCGGGCGCGGTGCTCAGCACGGCGGCAGCGGCATGCATGCCCGCGACCAGTCCCTGCGCGGCGGCCTCTTCATAGCCGGTGGTGCCGTTGATCTGCCCGGCGCAATAGAGGCCAGGCATGGCGCGCACTTCCAGGCTGGGACGCAGCGCTCGCGGATCGATATGATCGTACTCCACGGCATAGCCGGGCACGACGATGGCCACCTGCTCCAGGCCTTCCATCGAACGCATCATCGCCAGTTGCACATCGGCAGGCAACGAGGTCGACAGACCATTGGGATAGACCAGATGATCGTCCAGCCCCTCGGGTTCGAGGAAGACCTGATGGCTGTCGCGATCGGCAAAGCGGTGAATCTTGTCTTCGATCGACGGGCAATAGCGCGGACCGCGCGCGCCGATCGCGCCGGTGAACAGCGGCGAGCGATCCAGGCCGCTGCGAATGATATCGTGGGTCTGCGCATTGGTGCGGCTGATCCCGCAAAAGATCTGCGGCAGCGGGCGCGCGCGCGTGAGCGGCGACATCGTCCATGGATCGGTATCGCTGTGCTGCTCTTCCAGCCGGGCCCAATCGATGGTGCGGCCATCCAGGCGCGGCGGTGTGCCGGTCTTGAGCCGGGCCATCGGCAGGGCGGCATCGCGCAGCTGGGCCGCCAGACGATGGGCGGCGTCTTCGCCGATGCGGCCACCTTCCATCCGCTCTTCGCCACGGAACAGGCGCGCGCCTAGGAACGTGCCGGTGCACAGCACCACGGCCGATCCCTCCAAAATGGATCCATCGGCGAGGTCGATGCCGACTACGCGGCCACCGGCCAGGCGCAGCGCGGCTGCTTCGCCCGGAACGACGGTGAGACCGGCCCGGCTGTTCACCACCGCCTGGACCGCCGCCTTGAAGCGCTTGCGATCAGCCTGGACTCGCGGCCCCTGCACGGCGCTGCCCTTGGAGCGATTGAGCATGCGATAATGAATCGCGCCGGCGTCGGCCGCCCGCGCGATGACGCCATCAAAGGCATCAACCTCGCGCACGAGGTGTCCCTTGCCCAGGCCGCCGATCGCCGGGTTGCAGCTCATCGCGCCAATCTTTTCGGGATCGAAGCTGACCAGCGCGGTGCGCGCACCCATGCGCGCCGCCACGCAGGCCGCCTCGACGCCGGCATGGCCGCCGCCGACCACAATGATGTCGAAGGAATGCATGCCCTCTGCCCTATCGCTCTGCGCGGCTTGGGTCAAACTTGTGTTTCACGTGAAACATGCGGAGGGGAGATTTGCGCCGCGTGAAAAACCCGTTCGCCTATTTGCCGATGCAGAAGCGCCCGAACAGCGCATCGAGCATGTCTTCGGTGCCAGCACGGCCCGTCAACCCATCCAGCGCGCGGCGGGCCAGGCGCAAGTGCTCGGCCGCCAGCAGCGGATCACGCTCCCTTCCCGCCGCTGCCAAGCTATTGTGCACCTGCGAAAGAAACGCATGCTGCCGCGCGTTGAGCGCTGCCTCTCCCGGTGCGGGCAGGGTGGCGCGGGCATGGGCGACAAGATCACGGCGCAAGGCGTCGAGCCCCTCACCGGTGTGCACCGAGAGACGATGGCGCGGTGCGGCCTTGGCAGGGGCGACAGGATCATCGGCGCGGGCGGACAATTCCCACAGCGGTACGGCATCGCCAGCCGGCCCTGCCCCTTCCGGCCCAAGCCACAGGATCAGGTCGGCGCGGGCCGCCTCTGCCAGGGCGCGAGCAATGCCGATCCGCTCGATCTCGCCCGCGCCCTCGTCGCGCAAGCCGGCAGTGTCGGCAAAGGTGAACGGCACGCCATCGATCGCCACGCTGCGCGTCAGCACGTCACGCGTCGTGCCAGGTTCGGCCGCGGTGATCGCCGCCTCTGCCTCGACCAGGGCGTTGAACAGGGTGGATTTGCCTGCATTGGGCGGGCCGGCGAGAACGACGCGGAACCCTTCGCGCAAAGGCTCGGCACGCGGGCGGGCAAGCCAAGCGCCGATCTGCGCCGCCTGCGTTGCGGCCTGATCGGCAAAGCCTGGCGGCAGCAGCGCTGCCCCCTCCCCCACGTCATCCTCATCCGAAAAATCGAGCAGGGCTTCCAACTGGGCGGAGAGCATCAACACGCCCTGGCGCCATTCCTCCACCCGGCGCGACAGCGCGCCATCGGCCATGGCCAGCGCGCTGCGGCGCTGCAATTCGGTTTCGGCACTGAGCAAATCGGCCAGGCCTTCCGCCTCGTTGAGATCGATGCGACCGTTGAGGAAAGCCCGGCGGGTGAACTCTCCCGCCTGGGCGGCGCGCAAACCAGGTAGTCTGCCCAGTGCGGCAAGCACGGCCTGGACCACGGCGCGACCACCGTGAAGATGCAACTCGGCGCTGTCTTCGCCCGTGGCGGTATGCGGGCCGGGCAGCCACAATACCATCGTGGCATCGAGCAAGGCGCCATCGGCCGGATCGACCAGCCGGCGAAACGTGGCGCGGCGTGGCGGGGGCAAGCTGCCAGCCAGAGCCGACAGGGCCGTGCCAGCATCCGGGCCACTGATCCGCACCACGGCAATGCCGGCCGGCGGCGCCCCGGAACTGAGGGCGAAGATCGTCGGGTTATCGCTCATGCGCCGCCGCTTATCATGCAGCGGGCCCAGTGCCTACATCTGGGCGCGGCTTACTTCTTGTCGCCGCCCATGCCGGCCTTGAAGCCCGCCATCGCCGCCCCGGCGCCCTGCTCCATGAACTGCTGGAACAACTTGAGGCCGATTTCGCCCATCGGCGCCAGTTGCTTGGCATAGCCCTGGAGTTGGTCCACGCTGCTTACACCCTGCATCGCCTTGGCCACGGCATCGACGTAGACGTCATTGGCTTTGGAAACGTCTGGCAGGCCGAGAAAACGGCGGGCCTCTTCCGGGCTGCATTCGATCTCGACATTCACTTTCATGGCCTGCTCCCGGGAATTTGTCGTGGCTTGCGGCACGGAAGGTGTCACAGTCGGCCAGGCACGCCAAGCCCATGATCGACCGAAACGGTATCGCGAACGATCAACCGCTGCAGGCTTGCCCATGCCGCGTTGCGCCGGATCAATGCGCCCGGCCACGCGTTGTTTCACGTGGAACATGCCGGGTGCCGGCAGTCGCGCGCCCTTGGCTGGGAGACGTATCATGCAGCTTGGATTGGCCGCCTGGCACCGCGCCATGCTTGCGGGATGCCCCGAAGACCTGCTCACCGAACTCCTGGCTGACGATGCCGTGTTTCACTCGCCGGTGCTGCACACCCCGCAGGTGGGCCGCGAGGCGGTGGCACTGCACCTGTCGGCCGCCTGCCGCATCCTGGCCTTGGGACGCTTTGCCTATGTGCGCGAACTGGCCGATGGCCCGGAAGCGGCGCTGGAGTTCGAGGCGACGCTCGATGGTGTGGCGGTGAACGGCGTGCACCTGCTGCGCTTCGATCTGGAAGGGCGGATCGTCGATGCCAAAGTGATGGTGCGTCCGTTTGCTGCGGCAGACCTGCTGTGGCGCAAGATGGCCGAGGCGCTGGAAGACGGTTGAGAATGATCGGGGCGTTTGTGCCAGCGCCCTTCGACAGGCTCAGGGCGAACGGAGCGTTGGGGAACGGCGGCGGCTATTGCCGTTCGGGCTGAGCTTGTCGAAGCCCTCACCCCATCGCCAGGCGGACGCAAAAAGGGGTGGAAGGCCTGGCTGCCTCCCACCCCTTTTTTGCGCAGCAAACCCTTGGCGGGATTACTGGTTCATCGTGGCGAAGAAGTCTTCGTTGGTCTTGGAATCCTTCATCTTGTCGAGCAGGAATTCCATCGCGTCGACCGTGCCCATCTGCATGAGGATGCGGCGCAGCACCCACATCTTGCTGAGCTGGTCGCGCGGCACCAGGAGTTCTTCCTTGCGCGTGCCGCTCTTGCCCACGTCGAGCGCGGGGAAGATGCGCTTATCGGCGACCTTGCGGTCGAGCACGATTTCCGAGTTGCCGGTGCCCTTGAACTCTTCAAAGATCACTTCGTCCATGCGGCTGCCGGTGTCGATCAGCGCGGTGGCGATGATCGAGAGCGAGCCACCTTCCTCGATGTTGCGCGCCGCGCCGAAGAAGCGCTTGGGGCGCTGCAGAGCGTTGGCGTCAACACCGCCGGTCAGCACCTTGCCCGACGAGGGAACGACGGTGTTATAGGCGCGGCCAAGACGCGTGATCGAGTCGAGCAGGATCACCACGTCGCGCTTGTGTTCGACCAGGCGCTTGGCCTTTTCGATGACCATTTCGGCAACCTGCACGTGGCGCGTGGCCGGTTCGTCGAAGGTGGAGGAGATGACCTCGCCCTTCACCGAGCGCTGCATGTCGGTCACTTCTTCGGGGCGTTCGTCGACCAGCAGGACCAGCAGGAACACTTCCGGGTGGTTGTCGGTGATCGCCTTGGCCATGTTCTGCAGCAGCACGGTCTTGCCGGTGCGCGGCGGCGCCACGATCAGCGCGCGCTGGCCCTTGCCCTGTGGGCTGACCAGGTCGATCACGCGGGCGGACTTGTCCTTGACCGTGGGATCGAGCGTATCGAGCTTGAGGCGCTCGTTGGGATAAAGCGGCGTGAGGTTGTCGAAGTTGACGCGGTGGCGCACGGCCTCCGGCTCGTCAAAGTTCACCTTCATCAGGCGGGTGATCGCGAAATAGCGCTCCCCATCCTTGGGCGCGCGGATTTCGCCTTCCACGGTATCACCCGTGCGCAGGCCCCATTTGCGGACCTGGTTGGGCGAGACATAGATGTCGTCCGGGCCGGCGAGATAGTTCGCTTCCGGGCTGCGCAGGAAGCCGAAGCCGTCGGGCAGAACCTCGATCGTGCCGATGCCGAGGATTTCCTCGCCGTCTTCGGCCACTTCCTTGAGGATGGCGAACATCAGATCCTGGCGGCGCATCGTGCTGGCGCCTTCCACGCCCAGCTCTTCGGCCATTTCGACCAGCTCGGCGGGGGTTTTCTTCTTGAGTTCTTTCAGATGCATTGCGTGTGTTCCGTCAGCGGAAATAGGCTGGAAAAATGGCCGGCGGGCCGATGGGCTTGGAGAAAGCAGGCCGTGAGCGCGCCAGTGCGCGCCCGGGTATGTGCCGGTCGAGATGTGCGTTATGACGGGAAAAGCCCGGCGTCAATTGAGGATTGGTGAAGGGTGCGGGGCTTGCGGCCAGCGCTGGGCCTGGCCGCCGCCATGTACGCCGTCGCTCAGAACGGCTTGATGATCACCAGGATGACGATGATCGCGCCGAGCACACCGGGCACTTCATTGAGCAGGCGCAGCTGCTTGCCGGTGAGGCGGCGTTCGCCCCGCGCCAAGGCGCGATGATAGCGGGCGAGCCAGATGTGATAGCCGGTCAGCGCCACCACCAGCAGCAGCTTGGCATGGAGCCAACCCTGGGTGAACCAGCCGCCCGAAATCGCCATGGCCAGGCCCAGGATCCACACCACCGCCACGCTGGGCGCCATGATGATCTTCATGAGCTTGCGCTCGCGATCGGTCCACACCGCGTTTTCGGGGGAATTGACCGGCGTTTCCTGGTGATAGACGAACAGGCGGGGCAGCATGAACAGCCCGGCCATCCAGAAGATCACGAAGATGACGTGGCCAGCCTTGAGCCAGAGATAGAGCATCGAGAGCACCTGGAGCATGAGGGTCTTCTAGCGTTGCGCGAGGGGGACGGGAACGGGCCTTTCGACGGGCAACGTGCGGCACGCCGAACGGCTCCACCGCATCTCGGCCTTTGCGGCGATGATTGCAAGAACCTTGCCCGCTCGGGTAGGAGGGGGCCAAGCAGGCGAGCCAATGAGGGGGACGCCACGTGTTGCAGGCAGGCCGCCGATTGCTGATGCGCCATCCGCGCCTGGGTCTGATGATCCTGGCGCTGGTGCTGGGCCTGCGCGTGTTGATCCCACCAGGAATGATGCCGGTGCCCAATGGCGCGCGCGGCATCGTGGTGGCGCTGTGTGATGGCAGCGGCCCACTTGGCGCTGACGTGAGCAAAGCGAGCCGGCGCACGATCACCCTGCCCACCAGCCATTCCGGCAAGACGGACAGCACCGCCAATCCCGGCCCTTGCGCATTCGGCGTGCTGGCCAATGCCATGATCGGTGGGGGAGAAGCCCCTGCCCTGCCCCTGGCGCCCCCGCTGATGGTGCCCATCGCGCCGGCGCTGGTGGCGGCCCTGATGCTGGCGGCGATTGCCCGCACGCGGCCACCGGCGCGTGCGCCACCGCAAGGCGCCTTCGGCTAAGCCAAGCACACCGAGCATTTTTGTTTTTCCGGCCCGCGCTGCATCGGTGGCGGGGCCGCCTGTCGGGATATCCGATCCATGCCACGCCTGTTTTCGCGCGCCCTTGCGGCTGCGCCCCTTGCCTTTGTGCTGTCGTCCACCCCAGCGCTGGCCTGTGCCAGCTGCGGCTGCACGTTCACCTCTGACTGGCTCAACCAGGGGCTGGTCACCCAGCCCGGCCAGGCCGCCACGCTGCGGGTGGATTATGTGCCGCAAAGCCAGCTGCGCACCGGCACCAGCAAGGTCGATACTAGCCAGCTGACGATTCCCAACGATCGCGAGATCGAACGCTGGACCGACAACGTCTATGTCACCGCCAGCTATGACCGGCAGTTTGCCAGCGACTGGGGCATCAACGTGGCGGTGCCGCTGATCAGCCGCCCCCATGCGACGATTGCCGAAGATACCGACGGCGAAAGCCGCTCCCGCACTCATGGCCTGGGCGATATCCGGGTAACGGCACGCTGGCAGGGCCTGTCGACACCCAGCGGCGTGACCGGGCTGCAGTTCGGGCTGATCCTGCCCACCGGCGGCTTTCACCAGACGTTCCGCAGCGGCCCGGCGCAGGGCGAGGACGTGGATCGCGGCCTACAACCGGGTACCGGCACCACCCAAGCGGTGATCGGCGCCTATCACTATCGCCGGTTGGGCCGGGACTGGGCGCTGATGGTGCAGGCCCAGGCGCAGATCGCGCTCAATGCGCGGCAGGATTATCGCCCCGGCACGATCGGTGAAGCTTCGCTGGCAGTACAGTGGATGGGCCTGGGCCGCGTGGTGCCGCAGTTGCAGATCAATGCGCGGATCAACGCGCAGGACAGCGGCCTCAATGCCGACGTGGAAAACAGCGGGGGCGAACAGGTCTATCTTGCCCCTGGACTGAGTGCGCCCCTGGCAGCGCGGGTTTCCGCTTTCGCCCATGTCCAGCTGCCGCTGTACCAGCGCGTGGTGGGCTGGCAGCTGGCACCCCGCGTGAACCTGGCGGCCGGGCTTACCGCGCGGTTCTGAACGAGTTTCCGGTGGCGCCCATCTGGCGCCACCGGGACACAGAGATCACTGCGTCGGCTTGAGCCAGCGGGCCATCCAGCCAAAGATGGTCTGGTGCCACTGCAGCGAGTTCTTGGCCTTGAGCACCCAATGGTTTTCATCGGGGAACACCAAGAGTTCGGACGGGATGCCGCGCCGTTGCAGCGCGGCAAAGCTGGCGAGGCCCTGGGTATAGGGAATGCGGAAGTCGTTCTCGCTGGTGATCACCAGCATCGGCGTCTTCCACTGCGCCACGTGGTTGACCGGGTTCCACTTTTCAAAGGCTTCGGGCGCCTCGTAGTAAGGGTGCCCACCGTGTTCCCATTCGTCGAACCACAGCTCGTCGGTTTCATAGGCCATGGCGCGCGCGTCAAACACGCCATCGTGCTGGATGATGCACTTGAAGCCATCGGGCCACTGCCCCTCGATCCAGTTCATCATGTAGCCGCCATAGCTGCCACCGGCCGCACAGGCATTGCCGGGATCGACCGCGCCATCCTTGGCCGCGGCCGCCACCATGCCGAGCTTGAGGTCCTGCAGCGGCTTGCCGCCCCAATCCTGGTTGATGCTGTCGGTAAAGGCCTGGCCGTACCCGGTCGATCCGTGGAAATCGATGGTGATAGCGGCATAGCCCTGCGCTGCCCACAGGCGCGGGTTCCAGCGGGTGGACCAGCCATCGCTGAACGAGCCCTGCGGCCCGCCATGGACAAGCAGCACGGCCGGCAGCTTGCCCACCGCACCCGCCGGCTTGAGGATCTGGCCCCACACCGTATCGCCGTTGGCCCCCGCAAAAGAGAACCGCTCCACCGCCACCGGGGCCATGCCGGCCAGCGCCGTGGTGCCCAGATCGGTCAGCCGCTTGGCCTGCTGGCCAGGCTTGCCCAGATAGAGTTCGGGCGCGGCATCGATGGCATCGCGCTTGAGCAGGAACGCCCCGCCCTTGAGCATGGCGATCTGCGAAACGTGGCCTTCGCGGCCCTTCTGGAAGGCCAGGCGCGTGGGCTTGCCCGTAGCGAGATCGACGCGGAAGGCGGGCGTATCGAGCAGGTCCTGCGCCGTTACGATCAGGGCCTTGCTGTCAGGCGTGAAGGCCAACGAGCCGGCGGAGCGATCCCAGCCCTGGGTCAGCGCGCGGCTCCGCCCGGTCTTGAGGTCCATCAGCTGGATCACCAGGCGATCGGCCTCGTACCCCGGGCGCGCCATCGCGGCCCAGGCCAGCCAGTGGCCATCGCGCGACACGGCTGGCGTGGTATCGGTGCCACGGTTGCTGGCCGTCAGGTTGCGCGGCGCACTGCCATCGACCGGTGCCCACCACAGATCGAGATTGGTCGAGCGCGGCTCGTCACGATCGGCCTGGCGCGCGGCATAGATCACCGCGCTGGAATCCGCGCTCCACGTCAGTTCGCTGCCATCGCCGAACGGTTTGCTGGGTGCGTCGCCGACCAGGCCGCCCTTGGCTGGATCACCATCGAGCGCATGACCGGATGCCGGATCGACCTGCCCGGCCTTGAGCGCGAAGGCAAAGATGCGGCTGTGGATGCCCGGCGTTTCCCAGGTGTCCCAATGGCGCACGAAGCCGGCACCATCGCGATAGAGCCGCCCGCTGCCCGGGCCGGGCAGGCCGGTATTGCCGTCGCCATGGGGCAGATCGGCGCAACCGCCAAACGTGGCGCAAGCGCGCGCCACATCGCCCCACACCGCCAGCCGCGTGCCATCGGGCGAAAGCTTGAACCCGGCGACCTCGGCAGCCAGATCGGTGACCCTGATCGGGCCGCCGGCACTGCCATCGGCGCCGGGCAGGACCGACCAGACCTGCGCGGTCTTGCCATCCTTGTCAGACAGGAACCACAGCCGCCCATCGGGGGCAAAGGCGGGATCGCTGATGCTGCCCTGCCAGTCCAGCTTGACCGGCGTGGCGCCCTTGCCACCCAGCGGCAGCAGCCACAGCGCGGTGCTGCGCTTGTAGCTGTGCGGATCGGTGGTGGTGACGGTGTAGGCCGCCAGGCGCCCGTCGGGCGACACGGCAAAACTGCCCAGGCGTGGCAGCGTGACGAGATCCTGCGCGGTCATCGCCGGTGCGGCGGCGGCCGATGCGGATGCCACGGCCGGAGCGGGCGTCGCTGCCAGGGCGAGAGGGGCCGCGCCAAGGGCCAGCGCGGCAAGCGAAAGCGTGTGGGTGAGCTTGTTCATGGGCCGCATGGGTACCCTGCCCCCGGCCCAGCGCAAGAGGGAACGATGCAGCAGGCGCCTCAGCTGGCCGCGCTAGCCCGCCAGCGCCTTGGCCAGCGCCTGGTCGAACCGCGCGGCATCGAGCGACCCAAAACGCGCCACGATCGTGCCATCGCGCCCATAGATGCGGGTTTCGGGCAAGGCAGTGGGCAGATCGCGCGGCCGCACATGGGTATCGGTGGCGCGGATCAGCGGAAAGTGCACGCCCATGCCCGCCGCCAGGATGCGGCTGCGGCTGGCGGCGGTATCGAGCGCGATGCCGACCATGCGCAGGCCTTGGCCGCTGCCGCCCTGGGCGTGATATCGCTGCCACGTGGCATCGAGGATGGGCATGTCATGCCGGCACGGCGCGCACCAGGTGGCCCAGAAATGCACCACCACCACGTCATGCGCAGCCGGATTGATGGCAAATGGCGTGCCATCCAGCGTCGTGGTGGCCAAAGGTGGCAAGCGATCGGGCGCGGCCTGTGCCGTGGCTGCGCCACCCAGCGCAGCCACCGCCAAGGCCAGCACCAGCGCTCCCCGTTTCACGGGCGCTGCCAGCCTCGGACCGTGGCCAGCAGCTGCTCGACATGGGCGATCGGGGTGAACTGGCCGATGCCGTGGCCCAGGTTGAACACATGCGGACGATCGGCAAAGGCATCGAGCACGCGCCGGGCCTGGCGGTCCAGCTCGGCCCCGCCGGCCAGCAGCAGCAGTGGATCGAGATTGCCCTGCACCGGCATGCCTGCCGGCAATTCGCGCGCGGCCCACAGCGGATCGATGGTTTCATCCACGCCCACCGCGTTGACTCCGGTTTCCCGCGCATAGGCGGCAAGCTTTTCGCCCGCGCCCTTGGGAAAACCGATCACCGGCACATGGGGATAGCGCGCCTGGATCGCGGCGGCGATGCGGGCATTGGGCGCGATCACCCAGCGTTCGAATTCGGCGGGTGCCAGGCTGCCGGCCCAGCTGTCGAACAGCTGCAGGCCTTCGGCGCCGGCCTCGACCTGGCCGGCGAGGTATTCGATCGTCACCTCGACGATGGCATCGATGATCGCCTGGAACGCCTGCGGATCGCGATAGGCATAGCTGCGCGTCTCGTGATGATCACGGCTGCCCTCGCCCGCCACCATGTAGGTCGCCACGGTCCACGGACTGCCAGCAAAGCCCAGCAGGGTAGTCTGTGGGCCCAAGGCCGCCTTGACCCTGCCCACGGTAGCGTAGATCGGCGCAAGACGCTCTGGCACGGCCTGGAGGGCACTGAGCGCGGTATCCACAAGCCGGGGAGCAAGACGTGGTCCCTCACCCGCCGTGAAAGTCAGATCCTGGCCCATGGCATAGGGCACGATCAGGATGTCGGAAAACAGGATGGCCCCGTCAAACCCGAAGCGGCGGATCGGCTGCAGCGTGATCTCGGCGGCAGCCTCGGTATCATAGACCAGTTCCAGGAACCCGCCCTTTTCGGCCCGCAAGGCGCGATATTCCGGCAGGTAGCGCCCCGCCTGGCGCATCAGCCAGATCGGTCGGCGGGAAAGGTTCTGGCCGCTGAGCGTTTCGAGAATGGGACCGGGCATCGTTCTTGTTTTTCCAATCCAATCAAAAAAATAGAATCTTATTAAATGGGATGATGAAGGTAGTTGGCCCTGTGGAAATCGGGGATAGCCAAGCTCTGCCCGATTTGTCCCGGATGCTCCACAAAATTCGCGTGGTGCGAATCCCGATGACTCCCGATGCAAGACAAACTTGTGCCCGTTACCCACAGGCTGTGGGAAAGGCTGTCCCCATGGGGATGAAAGGGCCCGTGGATGACTCGCTTCGGGGGTGAAATCGGGGGCGAAACTTGTCGCCAGTTTCATCCCGTGGTTTATCCTAGCGCTTTCCACAGGGTTACCCCGGCGGCCCTGCAACGCGGTGCGCCGGCTTGTTCACAAAGGGTTCCCATGCCGCGTCTGCACCTTCACCTGCTGTCCGACTCAACAGGTGAAACCCTTGAAATGATTGCCAAAGCGGCCCTTGCCCAGTTCGAGGATGCCGATGTTGTGCGGCATTTCTGGCCGATGGTCCGTTCGCAGCAGCATCTTGACCGCATTCTGGGTGAAATTTCTGCTAACCCTGGCCTGGTGCTGTTTACGCTGGTCAACACCGAAACGCGCGATCGGCTGGAGCAGCGCTGCGCCACGCTGGGCCTGCCCTGCGTGGCCGCGCTCGATGCCGTGACCAATGCGCTGGAACAGCAATTGGGCCAGGAAGCGCGGGGCCGGCCTGGCCGCCAGCACATGATGGACGAGGCCTATTTCCAGCGGGTCGATGCGATCCAGTTTACTATTGCCCACGACGATGGCGTGGGCTGGGAAAACTGGGAAGAGGCCGATATCCTGCTGGCCGGGGTCTCGCGCAGTTCCAAGACGCCCACCTCGATCTATCTTGCCAATCGCGGCTACAAGGTGGCGAATATCCCGATCGTGGTGGAAAGCCCGCCGCCGCCCACGCTCTATTCGGTGCGGCGGCCGCTGATCGTGGGGCTGACCACCAGCCCCGAACGCCTGATCGCGGTGCGTCGCAACCGCCTGCTCTCGCTCAACCAGGCACCCGAGACCGCCTATGTCGACAGCGAGCACGTGGCGCGCGAGGTGCAATATGCGCGGCGGATGTTTGCCGACAATGGCTGGCCGGTGATTGACGTTTCGCGCCGATCCATCGAGGAGACGGCCGCAGCGGTGATCACGCTCTACAACGAGCGCAAGGTTGCCGGGGACGCCAATCCGGGAATGAAGGCTCTATGATCGTACTTGCTTCGCAAAGCGCCTCGCGCAAGGCCATGCTCGATGCCGCCGGCGTGCCCTATGAAGCGCGTAGCTCGGATGTGGATGAAGGCGAGATCAAGTGCGAGCTGATCGGCGTGCCGGGCTGCCAGGTGGCGCAAATCCTGGCCGAGGCCAAGGCGATGCCGGTGTCTGCCGCCATGCCGGGCCGGCTGGTGCTGGGCGGGGATTCGCTGGTGGAGGTGTGCGGCCGCTCGTTCGACAAGCCGCAAAGCCGCGAGCAGGCGGCCGAACACCTGCGGTTCTTTTCCGGGCAGACCATACAGTTGCACAGCGCGGCTGTGCTGATGCGCGATGGCCAGGTGACCTGGCGCCATTGCGAAACGGCCAGGCTCAAGGTTCGCCGGCTTTCCGACAGCTTTATCGACAACTATCTCCACAAGGAATGGCCAGCGGTTTCGGGCTGCGTCGGCGTGTTCCGGATCGAGGCGCTGGGCGTGCAACTGTTCGAGAGCATCGAGGGCAGTCACTTCACCGTGCTGGGCATGCCGCTGCTGGCGCTGCTCGCCGCGCTGCGCGCCGCCGGAGAACTGCCGGAATGAGCCAGGCGCCACTCCCCTATGCCGAGGTGATCGGCGATCCGATTGCCCAGTCCAAGTCTCCGGTGATCCACAGCTATTGGCTGGAACAGCTCGGCATGGCCGGCGATTACCGCCGCGCCCAGGTGCACAGCGATGGCCTCGCCGATTACCTTGCCAGTCGTCGTGCCGATCCCGCCTGGCGCGGCTGCAACGTGACCATGCCGCACAAGCAGGCGGTGATCCCGCTGCTCGACCGGCTCGATCCGCTGGCCGCCCGCATCGGCGCGGTGAACACCATCGTGCCCGAACAGGGCCTGCTGGTGGGCTATAACACCGATGCTCCCGGGTTCATGGAGCCGCTGGCCCCCTGGCTGGCCGACGCCCACCTGTTGCGCATGGCGCGGGTGATGGGCACCGGTGGCGCGGCGCGGGCGATCGTCGCGGCGCTGTCCGATGCCGGGTTCCTGATCGTGCTGGCTGGGCGCGATCCGGCCAAGGCGCGGGCGCTGCTCGATGAACTGGCGCGCGGCAGCGATCATCACGCGGTCGATATCGCACATTTTGCCGATCCCACCGATTTCGCGTTCGATGATCGCCAGGGGCTGTTCGATCTCGTGGTCAATGCCTCGCTGCTGGGCATGACGGGACAGCCGGCCCTGGCCTATGACCTGTCCCACACCCCGCCCGGCGCGGTGTTCTATGACATCGTCACCAGCCCGCTGGAAACCGATCTGCTGGCGCGGGCCAGGGGCGCCGGCCATGCCACTGTCGACGGCCTGGCCATGCTGATCGGCCAGGCCGACCATGCGTTCCGCCGCTTCTTCGGCGCGGTGCCGCCGCGCGGGGATGCCGATGCGGAACTGCGCCGCCGCCTGCTGACGCCCGTTCCGGCATGAGCCGGCCTTTCGTACTTGGACTGACCGGCTCGATCGGCATGGGCAAGTCTGCCGTGGCGCAGATGATGCGCGAGGCAGGCGTGCCGGTGTTCGATGCCGATGCGCAGGTGCACCGCTTGCAGGGGCCAGGCGGAGCGCTGCTTCCCGCGATCGAGGCGGCCTTTCCCGGCACCACCGGCCCCAACGGCGTCGACCGGGGCAAGCTGGGCGCGCTGGTGTTTGGCGATCCCGCCGCGCTCGCCCGGCTGGAGCGAATCGTCCATCCTGCGGTTTCCGCCGCGCGCGAGTCGTTCCTGATCGAGCATGCCGGGCAGCGCCTGGTGGTGTTCGACATCCCGCTATTGTTTGAAAAGGGCCATGGCGCCGGGCTCGATGCCGTGGCGGTGGTTTCTGCCCCGGCGGCGGTGCAGCGGGCGCGGGTTCTCGCCCGGCCGGGCATGACGGCGGAAAAATTCGCGCAAATCCTGGCACTTCAGGTGCCCGACGCGGAAAAGCGTGCGCGCGCCGATCATATCATCGACACTGGACTTCCGCTCGACCAGACCCGCGCCATGGTTAACGATCTGATCGGCCAGCTTGGGGAAAAAAACCCGTCGGCTTGATCGCCGCGCCCCTTGCCAGCCCCGGCCGGCAGGTTCACATATTGGGCATGCGTGAGATCGTCTTCGACACCGAAACGACGGGACTCGATCCGCAAGGCGGTGACCGGCTGGTTGAACTCGGCTGTGTGGAAATGGTCAATCGGGTGCCCACCGGCGCCACCTATCACGCCTATTTCAACCCCGAACGCGACATGCCGGCAGAGGCTGAGGCCGTGCACGGCCTGTCGGCCGCCTTCCTGGCCGACAAGCCGCGCTTTGCCCAGTGTGCCGCCGATTTCCTGGAGTTCATCGGCGATGCGCCGCTGGTGGCGCACAATGCCGGGTTCGACTTCGGCTTCATCAACGCCGAACTTTCGGCCATCGGGATGGAGCCGGTAAGCCGCGATCGCATGGTCGATACCGTGGCAATTGCGCGGCGCAAGCATCCCGGCGCCAAGCTCAGCCTCGATGCGCTGTGCACCCGCTATGGCATCGATCGCAGCCATCGCACCAAGCACGGCGCGCTGCTCGATGCCGAGCTTCTGGCACAACTTTACGTCGAATTGATGGGTGGCCGGCAAATCGGCCTGGAACTTGCGGCAGAGGTCAGCGTCTCTTCTGCAGTTACCGGCGCTGTGGCCGCGGTTGCGGCCGTGGCCGAAGTGACTGTTGCCAAAACCACCCGGATCTTCCGCGAGCCCCGGCCGCATGCGGCCAGCGAAGCGGAATTGGCCCGCCATGCGGAGTTCATGGCGGGCATCAGCAACCCGCTCTGGTCGCGTTAGGTCTCGCTTGCGGCCCACTGTGCGGGCCGCAAGTGGCCTCGCGGTCAAAGCGGGCCCAAGAAGGAGAGAAGACCCATGGACATTCGCGTTTCGGGACACCAGGTCGAGGCCGGTGCCGCCTTTGAGGCCCACGCGGCCGATCGGCTTTCCGGCATTGTCGACAAGTACTTCTCCCGCGCGCTTTCCTCGCAGGTCACCCTGGGCAAGGCGCCGCACGGAGGTTTCCGCTGCGACATCATCACCCATGTGACGCAAGGGTTGATTCTCAAGGGCAGCGGCGTGGCCCAGGACGCGCACCAGGCGCTGGACCAGTCGGCCGAAAAGATCGACAAGCAGCTGCGCCGCTACAAGCGCCGGATCAAGGCCCATTCCGAAGGCGCCGATTTTGCCCGCCGCAGTGAAGACGCGGCCTATACCGTGTTCATGGTGGAAGAACCTGCGCACGATCAGGAAGAAGCCGAAGCTGCCGATGCGCCGCTGGTGATTGCCGAAACCCGGGTCGACGTGCCCACCGCGACGGTGTCTGACGCGGTGATCATGCTCGATCTGCGCAACACCAACGCGCTGCTGTTCAAGAACGCCGGCACCGGCGTGCACAACATGGTCTATCGCCGTGGCGATGGCTCGATCGGCTGGGTTGAACCGGCTGGCGCCTGATCTCTAAGCCCTGCCCGCAGGCCCATTTCGGGTTTGCGGGCAGTGCCATGACGGCATTGGCCAATTCACCCGTGATGCGATTCGGCGCTTGCATGGGGAACGAATAGAGCGCATGGCGCCGCCAACTTGACCGTGCCTTTACACAGGCTGTGGCGTTTTTCGTTTCATGACCGCACTTTTTTCCATTGATCCTCAGGCTGTCCGCGTCGTTCGCGCTGAATCCAAGGCGCAGATCCTGGATATGCTCGCCGCGTGCTTTGCCAGCGTCTATCGGCTCGACCGGGCGCAGGTGCAGGAACGCATCGAAGAGCGTGAGAGCCTGGGCAGCACCGGTTTCGGCCGTGGCGTGGCCATTCCCCATGCCCGGCTCGATGGCCTGTCGCGCCCGGTGGCGGTGTTTCTGCGGCTGGAAGAGCCGGTCGATTTCGCCTCGGCCGATGGCATGCCGGTCGATTGCGTGTTCGGTCTTCTTTCTCCCGAACAGGCGGGCGCCGTGCATCTCCAGGCACTGGCCGCGATCAGCCGCCTGATGCGCGATGATCGCATGCACCAGCGGCTGACCAGCGCGCCCGATGCCGACGCGCTCTATGCCGTGCTGGTCAACGTGATCGATCGCGACGCGGCCTGAACCGCGCGCGCCCCAAGCCATGACAGCGCGCCTGCCCGCAGGGATCGAGGCCAAAGGCTGGATCAGGGCCGCGCAGGCGGCTGGCGGCTTTGCCATGGTGCTGCACAAGGGCGATCCCGACGCTGGCACTATCGCCTTGGTGACATTGGAAAATCACCCCGAGCACGGGCATCTGGCGCAGCTGTGGGAGCGCATGCCGCGCGCCGATGGTAGCCGGCCGTGGACCGCCACAAAGGCGCAAGACCCCGAAAGTAAACAAGATTTTAACGACTATATAGCGCGCAGAACTGCGGCTGATCCCGATTTGTGGCTGCTTGAACTGACCATCGCAGACGCACAACAGTTCATCGGGAACTTTGCCGGCGAAGGTTGACTCCCTTTCGCGCGTGGATAGACCCAGCGCCATCGAATTGCGCAGGCGGCGCCGCTTGGCATGGGGTCTTCAGGCGCTGGCACGCAGACGGGGGTTTACCGTTACGGCCCAAGGGGCATGGCTTTCGGCATGATTGCCGGAATGCCGTGCTGCGCGCCGCAATCGGCCGATCACCGCCCAATGCAGATGGCTGATGACCGATCCGTTCCGCGTTGCCCGCCAGGCTCTTTCCAGCCTGCTTGCCGTGGTAATGCTGCTTGGCGCACCGCTTGCCCAGGCTCAGGAACCTGTTCACGCCCTGTCTGTTCACGCTCCGTCTGGCCCGCACGATCTCCAGGTCGTGGTGGCAGAAGGCCCCGCCAACGGGGCGATCACCCTTCCTTCCACCGGCCCTGCCACTACCACCCTGCCGCCGGCGCGCGGCATGCTGGCCCTGGCGCCGGCCCCCTCTGCCACCACCGGCGCGGTCAACGCTGCCAGCCTGGCTGATCTGGTGGCGGCAACGCCCGTTCCGGCCAATCTTTCGGCCGAACTCGAATGCCTGGCTGGCGCGGTCTATTTCGAATCCAAGAGCGAGAGCCTGGCGGGCCAGCTGGCCGTTGCCCGCGTGATCGTGGCGCGCAGCCATTCCGGCCGCTATCCCTCATCCTATTGCGGCGTGGTGTTCCAGCCGTCGCAGTTCTCGTTCGTGCGCGGCCATGCGATGCCGGCGATCAACCACGCCAGCCGGTTCTGGGCCAATGCCGCGCGCATTGCCGTGATTGCCGATCAGGGCAGCTGGAAAAGCCCGGTCGAAGGTGCGCTGTTCTTCCACGCCGCGCGCGTTTCCCCGGCCTGGGGCAAGACCCGCCTGGCCGCCATCGGCGGGCATATCTTCTACCGCTGAGCGTTACTGAACCGGCGCGCTACAGTGCCTTGCCGGCGCGACCGGCCAGCTCATTGACATATTGCCAGGCCACGCGGCCAGAACGGCTGCCGCGCCGCTTGGACCATTCCAGCGCATCGCCCGCGTCGTACGGCAGGGCCAGTTCGGCGCAATAGCCGGCGATGATTGCCAGGTAATCGTCCTGGTTGCAGGCATGAAAGCCCAGCGACAGGCCAAAGCGATCAGCGAGGGCCAGGCGATCGTCCACTGCATCGCGCGGATTGATCGGATCATCCTGCTCGCTCATGTGGCGTTCCACGATCGCGCGGCGGTTTGACGTCACGGCCAGGCGCACATTGGCCGGCCGCGCTTCCACCCCGCCTTCCAGCCACGAACGCAGCAGGCGCGCGCCTTCGGCATCGCCAGCATCAAAGCCGAGATCGTCGAGCAGCACCAGGAACTGGCGCGGCACCCCGCGCAACTGCGCAAACAGCAGCGGCAGGCTGGCATCGGGCATGGCCTGGACCAGGGCGATGGCGCCGGGGTGGGCAGCGTCGGCGGCGTTCACCGCGGCGCGCAGCACCGCCGATTTGCCCATGCCGCGCGATCCCCACAGCAGCATGTCATGCGCGGCCGCACCACGGGCCAGCCGCGCCACGTTGTCCACCACTGCGGCCTTTTGCGCATCGATGCCGCGCATCAGTGGCAGGCTCGGCGCCTCCAGCCGTTCCACCGCGCGTGCGGTCTGCCCCAGCCAGACATAGGCGGGATGGGTCAACCAGTTCACCTGGGGCGGCGCCGGCGGCGCCAGCCGCTCCAGCGCTTCGGCAATGCGGGTAAGCAGCGTTTCGGGCAGGCTGTGCGGCTGATCGATCATCACGTGGGCAACTTTGCGGCTAAGGGGATGCTTTGCAAAAGGCGCGCAGTCGCGATAGCGACGGCAGCCATGACGTCCAACCCCTTTTCCGACCCCTTGCCGCCCGAAATCCGCCCCGCAGACGATGATGGCGTCGCGGCTGCCATCGCCGTGCTGGCGGCGGGCGGAACCGTCGCCGTACCGACCGAGACCGTCTATGGCCTGGCGGCGCGGGCTGATCGCGATGCGGCGGTGGCGGGTATCTATCGCGCCAAGGGGCGGCCCGATTTCAACCCACTGATCGTGCATGTGCCCGATCTGGCGGCGGCAGAGCGTCTGGCGGTGTTGGATGACCGGGCCAAGGCCCTGGCGGCTGCGTTCTGGCCAGGCGCGCTGACCCTGGTCGTGCCACGCCGCGCCGACAGCGGCCTGGCCACGGCCGTGAGTGCCGGCCTGCCCACCGTCGCGCTGCGCTGCCCGGCTCATCCGGCGATGCAGGCGGTGCTGCGTCAATCCGGCCTGCCCCTGGCGGCGCCATCGGCCAACCGCAGCGGCGCGATCAGCCCGACCAGCGCGGCCCATGTCGCTGCCTCGCTCGGGCGGCGGGTGGATCTGGTGCTCGATGGCGGCGAAACCCGGCAGGGGATCGAATCGACGATCGTTGGCCTGCGGCCCGAGGGCGGTTGGGCCTTGCTGCGCCCCGGCCCGATCACCGGCGCCGAAATCGCCGCCGTGCTGGGCGAGGAGGCCGAACAAGGCCCGTCGCGTGGGATCGAGGCCCCGGGCCAGCTGGCCAGCCACTATGCCCCGGGAAAGCCGGTGCGCCTGGGCGCGGAGCACGCGCAGACGGACGAGTTCATGATCGGTTTCGGCGCGGTCTCAGGCGATGTCACGCTCTCGGCCCAGGGTGACCTGGCCGAGGCGGCCGCGCGCCTCTACGCCTGCCTACACGACGGCGCAGCGGCACGTCAGCCGCGTATTGCCATTGCCCCGGTGCCGGATGAGGGCATCGGCGCGGCGATCAACGATCGCCTGCGCCGGGCCGCAGTCTGAAAACCTTATTGCGGGTTGTTGAGATCGTTGACCACGGCCTGCGCGGCCGTGGCGCGGGCGCAAGCGCGGCGGTTGCCCTTCTTGCAGGCGGCCTGCTCGTTCGCCAGGCGGGCCTGCGCCTTGGCCAGCGCCTGCGCATGGGCCTGAGCACGCTGGGCCTGGGCGGCCGGATCAGGCCGGGTGGGATCGCGCGGGGCGGCGTTCTGCGCCGCACAGGCAGCCAGGGTCAGGGGAAGGGTCAGGACGATCACCTTGCGCAACATGCATTTGCCTTTCCAATGACGGGTCTTCCAGGCGTTTGCACCAGCCCCTGCCCCGCCGCCAAACGAAAAAGGCCGCCGGTGGTTCCGGCGGCCCGTTTCACGTGAAACATCTGTTCGGCAGGTAGCGCCGGTCAGACTGTTTCGTAGTACTTGGGGGCATGCTCGTTGAGGATCGCGAGGATCTTCTTGAGTGCCGCCGGCTCGTCGGTCTTTTCCATCGCGGCGAGTTCGCGCGCCAGGCGCGAAGACGCGGCTTCGAATATCTGCCGTTCGGAATAGCTCTGTTCCGGCTGGTCATCGGCGCGGAACAGGTCGCGGGTCACTTCGGCGATCGAGACGAGGTCACCGGAGTTGATCTTTGCTTCGTATTCCTGGGCGCGGCGCGACCACATGGTGCGCTTGACCTTGGGCTTGCCCTTAAGCGTGTCGAGCGCTTCACGCAGCGTCTTGTCCGAAGACAGCTTGCGCATGCCGATCGCTTCGACCTTGTTGACCGGAACGCGAAGCGTCATGCGCTCCTTTTCAAAGCGGAGCACATAGAGCTCCAGCTTCATGCCCGCGATTTCTTCCTGCTGAAGCTCGACCACGCGGCCGACACCATGCTTCGGGTAAACGACGTAATCCCCAACATCGAAGGCAAGAGCCTTGGCTGCCATTTCTTATCCTTTCGACGCCGGCAGACGGGACGGCGGGGGCGGGATGCCCGGCTAGGAAAAACCATGACGGCGAACCGAATATGCCTGTGACACTCCACCCTGCCCGGTCTGGTTGATCCGGTGCGGGGCTGGTCCCGGGGAGCGTGAACTGGCAAAGAACCGTTTTAAGCCCGGCCAAGGCCCTGCGATCGACGAGGCGATCCGATAGCGCGATCCGTCAGCGTTTTCCGTGTGCCGCCTGTTTCTGCCTTCTCGTAACAAAAAGGGCGCCCGGCAAAGGATTTGCCCGGCGCTTGATGGCTATATAGCAGCATTGTGGCAAAATTACCAGAGCCGAGACAGCAAAAGGCATGCGCCTTTTGGCCGCGCCCGGCCAAAAAGCCGGGGCAGCCCGATTTCCGGCGCTGGATCGGGGCATGGATCAAGCCCCGTCTGGCGCAATCAGCCGCGCGACAAAGGGGCGCGAATCACCCCTGGCGCGGTTGCCGGTTCGCTCAGTCCCCTTCGCCCGGCTCGGGCGAGAACTGGGTTTCGAACTTGTTTTCCACGCCCTTCCAGGCGTCGGCATCGGCCGGCGCGTCCTTCTTGGTCGTGATATTCGGCCATTCGGCAGAATACTTGGTGTTCAGCTCCAGCCACTGCTCCAGCCCGCTTTCGGTGTCGGGCAGGATCGCTTCGGCGGGGCATTCCGGTTCGCACACGCCGCAGTCGATGCATTCGCTGGGGTTGATCACCAGCATGTTGTCGCCTTCATAGAAGCAGTCGACAGGACACACTTCCACGCAGTCCATGTACTTGCAGCGGATGCAGGCATCGGTGACGACGTAAGTCATGCTGTGGGTATTTCCTCAAGGCTCGATTTCGGGCCGTGCTAGAGGCGCGAGGGGCGCCGCGTCAAGCACCCGATAGCATCCTTGTGCCTCAAGGGCAGGCCCGCGGCGTGCCGGAAGGGTGATAATCTCGATCACGCGCACCGAATTGCGCAAGGGTAGGACCAGGACATCCCCCGACTTCACGCCCGCGCTGCAGCGTTCGACGCGACGGCCGTTGAGGCGAATGTGCCCTTCTTCCACCCAGCCCTGGGCAAGCCCCCGGCTGCCGGCAAAGCGCAGGAACCACAGCAACTTGTCTATCCGCATTGCTCCTCCCTCGTGATCGCTTTTCCTTTATCGCAGCAACGTGGCCAGCGCGGCAAAGGCGCCGCTGGCCGGTGCCGGTTGCACCGGCGCGCGCGAGGCCTGCTGGTTGGATTTGCTGTTCCTGGCCGGTGGCGTGGCCGGCCGTGGCGGGCGCCAGTCCCACAACGGCGGTGCGGGCGGCCCGGCCTGCCCTTCGGCCAGCGGGCGCGGCATCGCGGCGCGGAAGCCGGCAGCGCGCAGCAGATTGGCATAGCCGGCGGTGGACAGGCCCATCGAGCGGGCCAGCGCCGGATCGAGCACGAAGCGGCGGCCTTTTGCGCCCTGGCGCACGCCGTGTGCGGCATGGAGCAGCTTTTCCGCCATGTCGACGCGCAACGCCTGCGGGCCGGTGCGGCGATAGCCCAGCGGAATATCCTTTTGCGCCAGCACTGGCGTCATGCCGCCCGGCGGCGGGGCGGTGGGAGCCAGGCCCCAGACCTTGGCCAGGGCCGCCCAGGCGGCCAGCGGCGCGGCGCGCAGGGCCGCGGGCACGAACACGTCGAGCGCACCAACCTGGATGCCCAGGCGGCGCGCCAGGGCGCGCTGCGCCGGTGTCAGGTCTTCCAGGCGGGCATGGTCGCGCGCGATAACCCCACCGCTTTCCACCAGGTGCAGCGCCAGCGCGCGCAGCGCGGCCCCTGCCGCAGGATCGCGGGCGGCATCGGCCAGGCGGCGCAACGGTCGCAAGGCGGTGGCGAGGTTCTGCTCAAGCCATTGCGCCAGCGCCGCCTGTACCTTGTCACGCGCGGCCGGGCCCGCGCGCTCCAGCGCAGGTTCGAGCGCGAGGCGCGGCTCAAGCACGGTGCGGCCCTTGGCGAGGCGGGCAACGGCAAGACCGCGCCACTGCACCTGCCCGTCGGCGAGGGCGATATCCTTGCCGGTAGCAGCGTCGCTCGCCAATTCGGCCAGGCGCGTGGCGAGCAGGCCCGGCAGGTGCCGTTCGGCCGCAGCCAGCAGCAGCTTGCGATCGGCCGCGCGGGCGAGCGGATCGACCACGAAGCGAAACCCTTCGAGATGGCCAATGGCTTCATCGTCGACCAGCACGGCGCCATCGTCGCCCAGGCGCACCGGCAGCAGCGAGGCGTCGGCCCCAGCCTTGCGCATCAGCACCGTGGTGCGGCGGTTGACGAAGCGTTCGGTCAGCCGCCCGTGCAGCGCATCGGACAGGCGCGTTTCCACGGCGCGGGCGCGCGCGGCCATCTCGTCGCGGGCCAGCACCCAGTCTGGCCGTTGGGCAATGTAGGACCAGCTGCGAATCGCCGCGATGCGGCCTTGCAGCGTGTCGATATCGCCCGAGGGATTGTCGAGCTGGGCAATGGCCTGGGCGACATAATCCGCGCCAAGGTAACCGCCGCGCAGATCCTGCCACAGCCGCGCCACGAACCGCGCATGGGTTTCCGCGCCCTGCTGGCGGAAATCGGGCAACGAACAGACATGCCAGAAACGTTCGACGCTGCGCGCGCCCCGCACCGTGGCGGCCACGTCCGGCTCTTCGGCCAGGCGGCGCAGCACGGCCAGGTCGATCGCCTCGGGCGGGGTGGCGAGTTCGGGGCGCGGTGGCGGGCTTTCCAGGTCGGCGATGAGCGTGGCCAAGGTATCGAAGCGCGGCTCCGCCTCACGCCAGAACAGGCGGGTCAGCGGGGGGAAGCGATGCTCTTCGATGGCATAGACTTCCTCGTCGGTAAATTCGGGATCGCGGCCGCCCGTGCCGGCCAGCGTGCCGAACGTGCCGTCCTTGTGATGCCGTCCGGCGCGCCCGGCGATCTGGGCCATTTCCGCGGTGGTCAGCCGGCGATGGCGATGACCGTCGTATTTCGACAGGCCAGCAAAGGCGACATGCTCGACATCGAGGTTGAGGCCCATGCCCACGGCGTCGGTCGCCACGAGGTAATCGACCTCGCCCGACTGGTACATCGCCACCTGGGCGTTGCGGGTCTGCGGGCTGAGCGCGCCCATGACCACCGCCGCGCCACCGCGAAACCGGCGCAGCATTTCGGCCATGACATAGACCTGCTCGGCCGAGAACGCGACGATCGCGCTGCGCGGGGGAATGCGGCTGAGTTTCTTGGCGCCGACGTGGCTGAGCGTGGAAAAGCGTGGCCGCGTGACGATTTCGGCCTCGGGCACCAGGACCTTGACCATCGGCTCCAGCGTGGCGGAGCCCAGCAGCATGGTTTCCTCGCGCCCGCGCGCGTGCAGCAGGCGATCGGTGAAAATATGGCCGCGTTCGGGATCGGCGGAAAGCTGCGCCTCGTCCAGCGCGACGAAAGCGAGGTCGGGCCGCGCCGGCATGGCTTCGGCGGTGCACAGCAGCCAGCGCGCGCCCTTTGGTTCGATTCGCTCCTCGCCGGTGATCAGCGCGACTTGCGCCGGCCCCTTGATCGCGCAGACCCGGTCATAGACCTCGCGCGCGAGCAGGCGCAGCGGAAAGCCGATCGCGCCAGAAGAGTGCGCGCAGAGCCGCTCGATCGCGAGATGGGTCTTGCCGGTGTTGGTCGGGCCGAGCACGGCCTTGATCGTGCCGCCTGACGGGCGATTCGCCGACGAGGTCACTCGCGGAGAGGCGGGCACGCGGTTGGCCATGGCCCCAGATGTGGCGGGCGTGCGGCGCACATGCAAGAAGGCGCCGTGGAATTATCCCCGGCGCCCTGCTTGATCGTGCCGAAACCCAGCTGAGCCGGATTTCAGGGCCTGTTACGCGTCGTAATCGGCGCCCAGCGAGGTGTTGCGCACTGGCGCCGCAGCCGTGATGCGCAGCGCTTCGGCCGACTGGGAAAGCGAGCCGATTTCATCGACTTCGTCATCGTCGTCGGGCAGCACGCGCTGCAGCGACTGGATGAGGTTTTCCTTGAGAATGGTGGGGCGCACCGTCTCTTCGGCAATTTCACGCAGGGCCACGACCGGGTTCTTGTCGCGGTCGCGGTCGACGGTCAGTTCGGCACCGCCCGAAATCGCGCGGGCGCGTTCGGCGGCCAGCAGAACCAGATCGAAACGGTTGGAAACCTTGTCGACGCAATCTTCGACGGTAACGCGCGCCATGGGCACTCCGAAAAATGGAAATGATCGGGGAAAGCGTGCAGCTAGGTAGGCGCGGACGAAAAGTCAAGGAACTTGGCATATCTAGCGGTTCCCCACCGTCACCGGCCGCGCGCGTTGCCGTGCGAAGAGAAAGTGTTTTTGCACGAATACCGCAAATAAGGGTAACGCTCGGGCAAGACTTGGTGGATAAGATGAACAATACCGGGTTCGTGTGCGCCCGGCCAAAGGGGGAACGCACGCAATTGGAGATCAGGGCAGTGGCCCAGCGCAACGATCTGCCCGAGGAACCCGGGCAAGACATCGCCGCCCCATCGGCCGGTGCTGACGCATCGGCCGGCGCCGACATGCGCGCCGCGCCCCGTTTCACGCTGCTGATTCGCGCGGCCAAGCTGATCGTCGATGGCGGCGAGTTTCTGTGCATCCTGCGCGATGCCTCGGCCACCGGCGTCAAGATTCGCCTGTTCACCCCCATTCCCGATCACCAGACCCTGGCGATCGAACTGGGCAACGGCGATCGCCATGCGGCGCGCCTGGTGTGGACCACGGGCGATCACGCCGGCCTGCAGTTCCTGCAGGAAATCGACGTGCAGCGCCTGATCGACGAGCGCGACGGCGCCTATCCGCGCCGCCAGGTGCGGCTGCGCCTGATGCTTGATGCCGTGCTGCATTCCGGCGGCGAAAGCGTGCATGTGCAGTTCCACGACATTTCGCAGCAGGGCGCCTGCATCGAATGCGAAAAGTGGTTGATGGTGCACGAACTGGTGCGCCTGGATACCGGGGTAATGCCCTCGATCTATGCCAAGGTGCGCTGGCGCAACCACCCGCGCTATGGCCTGGTGTTCGAGCAGACCTTCAAGCTGGATGAACTGGCGCGCATTTCCGCGCCGTTGCAATTGGGCCAGGCCCTGTCCGATGCCGCGCGTCGCAAGGGCCAGCCCGATTGAGCCCCGGCGTGGGTCTGTCCCGCGCTGTGCCCAATCGGGGAAACCCCCGCAATATCCGGCAAGAACTGCTTAACGTTAACTGTCCCTTATCCATTTTCCTTCATCCCGAGGGCATCAGCGAATCCGCTTGGACGGGGGCATGGGATGGTTAACGTGGTGGGCACTTCGGGGGATGAAGGCCGTCAGTACGATGTCGATGTGGCGATCATCGGTGCAGGCCCGGCGGGCCTGACCGCCGGCTACCTGCTGACCAAGCAGGGGCTTTCGGTGGCGATCATCGAGAAGGACACCCGCTATGTCGGCGGGATCAGCCGCACGGTGGAACACGAAGGCTATCGCTTTGATATCGGCGGCCATCGCTTCTTTTCCAAATCGCAGGCGGTTGTCGATCTGTGGAACGAGATCCTGCCTGATGACTTCATCCAGCGCCCGCGGATGAGCCGGATCTACTACGAGGGCAAATTCTATTCCTATCCGCTGCGCGCGTTTGAGGCGCTGTTCAACCTCGGCATCGTGCGCTCCACCCTGTGCATGGCCAGCTATGTGAAGGCCAAGGCCTTCCCCAAGAAGACCGTGCGCAGCTTCGAGGACTGGACCACCAACCAGTTCGGGCAGAAGCTCTATTCGATCTTCTTCAAGACCTATACCGAGAAGGTCTGGGGCATGCCCTGCAACGAGATGAGCGCCGAC
The DNA here is from genome assembly GCF_001295765.1 of Novosphingobium sp. AAP1. Classification (NCBI taxonomy): domain Bacteria; kingdom Pseudomonadati; phylum Pseudomonadota; class Alphaproteobacteria; order Sphingomonadales; family Sphingomonadaceae; genus Novosphingobium; species Novosphingobium sp. AAP1. The sequence goes on from NZ_LJHO01000004.1 coordinate 153,531, forward strand.
TGGGCCGCGCAGCGCATCAAGGGGCTCTCGCTCGGCGCGGCCGTGCTCGACGGGTTCAAGCGCAGCCTGGGCCTCAACAAGAAGCCCAACGATGGCATGGCGACCAAGACACTCTTGGAAACCTTCCGCTATCCGCGCCTGGGGCCGGGCATGATGTGGGAAGCCGCGCGCGACAAGATTCTCGCCAAGGGCGGCCATATCCTGATGGGCCACGCGATGAAGCAGCTGGCCAGCGATGGCCAGGGCGGTTGGCGGCTGAGCGCCACGCCGGCCGAAGGCGGCGAAACCATGATCCGCGCCCGCCATGCGATTTCCTCGGCCCCGATGCGCGAACTGGCCGCGCGGATGCATCCGCTGCCGCAGACCACGATCGAGGCCAACGAACTCAAGTACCGCGATTTCCTGACCGTGGCGCTCAAGATCCGCTCGGAAGACCTGTTCCCCGACAACTGGATCTATATCCACGACAGCAAGGTCAAGGTTGGCCGCATCCAGAACTTCCGCTCGTGGTCGCCCGAAATGGTGCCCGACGAGACCGTGGCCTGCGTCGGCCTGGAATACTTCTGCTTTGAAGGCGACGATCTGTGGGCATCGAGCGATGCTGACCTGATCGCCCTTGCCACGCGCGAGATGCAGATCCTGGGCCTGGTGCAGCCCGACCAGGTGATCGGCGGCGTGGTGGTGCGCCAGGAAAAGGCCTATCCGGTCTATGACGATAGCTATGCCGCCAATGTTGCGGCGATGCGCACCGAACTGGAAGCGGCCTATCCCACGCTGCACCTGGTGGGGCGCAACGGCATGCACCGCTACAACAATCAGGATCACGCGATGATGACCGCGATGCTGACGGTGGAAAACATCGTGGCCGAGCGCCGCCTCTATGACACCTGGTGCGTCAACGAAGACGCCGAGTATCACGAGGCCGGGGCCGAAGGCGCGGACGCGGGCCTGCCCAGCACCCGCCCGGTCACGCTCGACCAGGCTGCCGCGCTGGCATCGGTGCGCCAGGTTCCCGAACGCATCGCCGCGGCGCCGGATCGCCGCGCCGCCTGATGGTCTGACGGTTTTCCGTGCGGTAATTCTTGGCCGAAAGGCGATAGACGGCAATGACGGCGATGATCATGCCCCTGTTTCAGCGATTGGGCCAGCACACGCTGGTGCGCTATATCCTGGCCAGCGTGGGGGCGCTGGCGGTGGATATCGGCAGTTTCCTGGCGCTGCTGGCGCTGGGCGTGCCGGCCATGGCGGCTTCGGCGCTGGGCTATGCCCTGGGCATTGCCGCGCACTGGTTGCTGTCGAGCCGCGCGGTCTTTGCCGAGAACGTCGCCGCATCGGGCCCGGCGCGGCTGCGGCAGCAGGCGCTATTCGTGGGATCGGCGCTGGTCGGCCTGGCGATCACCACGCTGGTGGTGGGCGGCATGGTGCAGCTGGGGCTTGATCCGCGCACGGCCAAGATCGTGGCCATCGCGCTGAGCTTTGCCGCTACATGGGTGCTGCGTAAGCAGGTGGTGTTTCGCTGATGACCGTGCTGGCTCCGGTGCGCGCCGATCGCGTTTCCCCTGCTCCCGATGATACCTCGTTCCCGCCCCCACCCGGTGCCACGACCAGCGCGCCGCTGCGCTGGTGGATGGTGCTGGGCATCTGGGCGCTGATCGTGGGGCTGCAACTCCTGATCTTTGCGCGCGATATTCCCGGCATGCGCATGGGCGATCCCGATGATGTGCTGCGTCTGGTGCAGGTGCGCGATCTGCTGAGCGGGCAGGCGTGGTTCGATCTGCACCAGTACCGCATCATGGCGCCAGAAGGCGTGCTGATGCACTGGTCGCGGCTGGTCGATCTGCCGCTGGCGGCAGTGATCCTGGCCTTGCGCCCGCTGCTGGGCACGGCCAACGCAGAAATTGCCGCGGCGGTGATCGTTCCGGCGCTGACCGTGCTGTGCACGGTGGCCTTGGCGATGCACGCGGCCAACCGCCTGTTCGGCTGCGACACTGCCGTGGCGGCCGGCATCATCGTCGGGCTTTCGGGCATCGTGCTGCACCAGATGCAGCCGCTGCGCATCGATCACCATGGCTGGCAGATCGTTTCTGCGCTGGGTGCCGTGGTCGGGCTGCATGCGCGCGATCCGCGTCGTGGCGGCTGGGTGCTCGGCCTGGCGCTGGCCGCCGGGCTCACTGTTTCGCTGGAAGGCCTACCGCTCACCGCGCTGTTCATCGGCGTGGTTGCCGTGCGTGCACTGCTCGATGGGCAGTGGCAGCGGCTGGGCCATGCGGCGGTGGCGCTGGCGCTGGGCACCGCCGGCCTGTTCCTGGCCTGCCGTGGCCTTCGCGACATGGTCGAACATTGCGATGCCGTCTCCCCGATGCACATCGCCGCGCTCGGCTGGGTGGCGCTGTGCGGCGCCGGCTTGGCGTGGTGGCGCCCTTCCCAGCGCCCGGCTTCACGTCTTGTGGCCCTGGGCGTGCTGGCTATCGCCGCCGGCGGCGCGGCCGCCATCGTCGCGCTGGCCGCCCCACAATGCGCCACGGGCGCCTTCGGTGGGCTTGATCCCTATGTGAAAAGCCATTGGCTGGACAACGTGCGCGAAGGGCGCCCGATCTGGGAAACCACGCTGCACAATGCGATCGCGCTGATCGGTGCGGTGCCGCTGGGGCTGTGGGCCTGCTGGCGCCTGATCCAGAGCGCGCCATCCATGCCGGAGCGGCTGCGCTGGGTGCAGCATGGCCTGGTCCTGCTCGGCGCCGTGGCGGTGGGGGCGATGGTCAGTCGGGCGATGGCCACGGCGGTGGGCATCGCCATCCTGCCGGCGGCCTGGCAGGTGCGGCAATGGCGCCTGGTGGCCGTAGCGCAGACCAGCTCCGCGCGCCGCATGGGCATCAATGTGCTGATGCTGCTGGCGGCATTGCCAATCCTGCCGATCGCGCTGGGCGAGACGGCCTGGGCCAAGCTGGGCCATCCGCCTGCCGATCGCGACTTTGCCATGGGCAGCCTGCGCGGATGCGATTTCGATCGTGGCGTGGGTGCGCTGGCGGCAATGCCTGCCACCGATATCTTTGCCCCGGTCGACATCGGCCCCGATATCCTGCTGCGCACGCACCAGCGCGTGGTCGCCACCGGGCATCACCGCGCCGCTGCCGCGATCAGCGATGTGATGCACGGCTTCCTGGCCGATCCCGAACAGGCGCGCGCCTATGTGGCCAAGCGCCATGCCACGCTGGTGGTGGTCTGCACCGTGGCGCCCGAGATGCATCTCTATCGCCGCCAGGCGCCCCATGGCCTGGCCGCCGCGCTGCTGGCCGGCACGCCGCCATCATGGCTGCGCCCGCTGCCCTTGCCGACAACGGCCAAGACGCCCAGCAACATCGCCGCCTGGCAGGTCGTGGCGCCGCGCTGAACGATCAGCGCGGGGCAGGCAACCGGCGATCAGGCCCCTTCGCGGGCAATCTCGCGCCAGCCGATATCGCGGCGGCAGAAGCCATCGGCGAAATTCAGTGCATCGACCGCGGCATAGGCAGCGTCACGCGCGGCGCGCACGGTCTTGCCGCGCGCCGTCACGTTGAGCACGCGGCCACCGCTGGACACGAGCTGGCCATCGGCGCCCAGCGCGGTACCGGCGTGAAACACCTTGGCCCCGGTGCCTTCGGCGGCAGCGATGCCATGGATGGCGCCGCCCTTCTTCGGCGTGCCGGGATAGCCCTGCGCAGCCATCACCACGGTCAGCGCGGGATCGCTGCTGAAGCGCGGCGGCTCGACCGACGACAGGCGGTTTTCCGCGCAGGCGAGCAGCAGTTCGACCAGATCGGTTTCCAGCCGCAGCATCAGCACCTGGCATTCCGGATCGCCAAAGCGGGCGTTGTATTCGATCAGCTGCGGGCCCTTGGCCGTGAGCATCAGCCCGGCATAGAGCACCCCGGAATAGGGCGTACCGGCATCCTGCATCGCCTTGACCGTGGGCACGATGATCTGCGCCATCGCCTGGGCTTCCAGCGCCGGGGTCAGCACGCGGGCCGGGCTATAAGCACCCATGCCGCCGGTGTTGGGGCCTGTATCGCCATCGCCGACGCGCTTGTGATCCTGGGCAGAGGCCAGCGGCAGCACGGTGGCGCCATCGGTCAGGGCAAAGAAGCTGGCTTCCTCGCCTTCGAGGAATTCCTCGATCACCACTTCGGCGCCTGCTTCGCCAAACTGGCCGTCGAACATGTCGTCCACCGCGGCGCGGGCTTCGTCCATGGTCATCGCCACGACCACGCCCTTGCCGGCGGCCAGGCCATCGGCCTTGATCACCACTGGCGCGCCGAACTGGTCGAGCGCCTGGTGCGCGGCCTGCGCGCTGGTGGCGCGGACATAGCCGGCGGTGGGAATGCCGGCCTTGGCGCACAGGTCCTTGGTGAAGCCCTTGGACCCTTCGAGCTGGGCGGCGGCCTTGCTCGGCCCGAACACGGCAATGCCTTCGCCGCGCAGCGAATCGGCCAGGCCATCGACCAGTGGCGCTTCCGGCCCGATCACCACCAGGCCAATGCGCTGCTCGCTGCAAAACGCGATGACGGCGGCATGATCGCTGGCATCGAGCGCCACCAGTTGCGCGTCCTGGGCGATGCCGGGATTGCCGGGTGCCGCATAGAGCTTGCTGCACAGCGGGGATTGGGCCAGTTTCCAGGCCAGGGCATGTTCACGCCCGCCCGAACCCAACAACAGGATATGCATGGCCTTCCCTTCCGCGCCCAATGACGACGATGACTTTCGCAAGGACGGGCTCCTAGCGAGCGAACGCGCCGGCGACAACGCCCCGGCCCTGTCGATCTCCGAGATTTCTGCGCAGCTCAAGCGCACGGTGGAGGATCGGTTCGGCTTCGTGCGCGTGCGGGGCGAGCTTTCCGGGGTGAAGCGCGCGGCCTCGGGCCACCTCTACATGTCGCTGAAGGACGAAGGCGCGCGGCTCGACGGGGTGATGTGGCGCGGCAATGCGCAGCGCCTGGGCTTCATGCCCGAAGACGGCGTGGAAGTGATCGCCACAGGCAAGTTGACGACCTATCCTGGCCGCTCGAACTACCAGATCGTGGTCGATCGCATGGAAATTGCCGGCGAAGGCGCGCTGCTCGCCCTGCTGGCCAAGACCAAGGCGCGGCTGGAAGCCGAAGGGCTGTTTTCGCCGCAGCGCAAGCGGGCGCTGCCGTTCCTGCCGCGCGTGATCGGCGTCGTCACCTCGCCTACCGGGGCGGTGATCCGCGACATCCTGCATCGCCTGTCGGACCGTTTCCCCAGCCATGTCGTGGTCTGGCCGGTGCTGGTTCAGGGCCAGGGCGCGGCTGCGCAAGTGGCAGCGGCCGTGCGCGGCTTTTCCGATCTGGCCCCAGGCGGGCCGGTGCCGCGCCCCGACGTGGTCATCGTGGCGCGTGGCGGCGGGTCGATCGAAGACCTGTGGAGCTTCAACGAGGAAGAGGTGGTGCGCGCGATTGCGGCAAGCACGATCCCCGTGATCAGCGCCGTGGGCCACGAAACCGACACCACGCTTGCCGATTTCGCGGCCGACCTGCGTGCGCCCACGCCCACGGCGGCGGCGGAAATCGCTGTGCCGGTGCGCGCCGAACTGGCTGCGCAAGTGCACGATCTCCAAGCCCGGCGGGGCCGCGCCTTGGCGCGCCTGCTGGCCCATGCGCGCGAGCGGCTGGAGGTGCGCAGCCAGCGCCTGCCCACCGCCCAGGCGCTGCTGAGCCCGCAAAGCCAGCGGCTGGATGACCTGTCGGACCGGCTGCGCCGCGCGCTGGTTCATCGCACCGAGATTGCCGCCGGCGTCCTGGCCCGCCACGGCGGCGCGCTGCGCCCTGCTCTGCTCACCCAGCGCCTGGGGCGCGAGCGTGAGCGGCTGGTGGCGCAACGCCTGCGGCCCGAGGCCTTGTTGCAGCGGATCGAACACGCGCGGGGCCGGGTGGAGGCGCTCGATCGCCTGCGCCGTTCGCTCGATCCCGAAGCGCCGTTGCAGCGCGGCTATGTCCTGGTGACCGACCGCGATGGCCACGTGGTGAAGGATCGCGCCACGGCGGCGGCGCGCGCTGCGCTGACGCTGAAATTCGCCGATGGCGCGTTGGATGTGGCGACAAGCGATGCCCAGCCGGCCGTGGTTTCGCCAACCCCTGCCCCGGCCGCCGCGCGCCCCGCCAGCCGCCCGCGCGGTACGGCGGAAAGCGTGCAGCCCAAGCTGCTGTGATTTGCCAAGGCGGGCGGCAGGGCGTAAAACCGCTGTCATGTTGATGACTCCCACCGGCCGCCTGGCGCGCCTGCACTATATGCCCGGAACATTTCGCCAGCTTTCGGCGGGCGATCACGTGATCTGCGCCGTCAGCGGCGTGCCGATCCCGCTCGATGCGCTGCGCTACTGGAGTGCGGAACTGCAGGAAGCCTATGCCACCCCGGAAATCGCCACCCGGCGTTTGCTCGGCCAGGCCGGCTGAGATGACCGGCCTGACCCGCCGCGCCGTGATGGCGGGCGGGATGGCGGCCTTGGCGCTGCCGGGGCTGGCCAGCCCGCTGCGTGCCTTGGCCCAGGCCAGCGCCGCGCTGCCGCCCGATTGGGCCGCGCGCCTGTCGCAGGGTGGCTGGGTGCGCGGCGTGGCCCCGGCCGGCGCGGCGGCGCTGGCTCTTGACGGCGTGCCGCTGCCGCTGGCCAGCGATCGCGGGTTCCTGATCGGGTTTGATCGCGATGCGCCCGCCACGAGCATGCTGGCGATCGCCGATAGCGCTGGAACCGTCACCCAGTTGCCCCTCTCCGTGGCGCCGCGCGATTGGCAGATCGAACGGGTCGATGCGCCGCTGCGCCCGCCCGGCGTGCCCGATGCCGAATTCCTCGCCCGCCGCGCCACGGAACGCGCCCAGATCGATGCAGCGCGGGCGCAGCGCACCACGGCCCAGGGCTGGCGGCAAACCATGGTGCGGCCGGCGCCTGGGCGCTTTTCCGGCCGATTCGGCGCACAGCGGATCTATCGCGGGCAACCCGGCGCCTATCACGGCGGGCTGGACATGGCCTCGCCCACCGGCACTCTGTTCGTGGCGCCGGCCGATGGTGTCGTCGTGCTCGCGGCAGAGGCGCCATTCACGCTGGAAGGGCGCCTGCTGATGCTGGATCACGGCATGGGCCTGGGCAGCGCGTTCCTGCATTGCAGCGCGCATCTGGTGCGCGTGGGAGACAGCGTGTCGCGCGGCCAGCCGATCGGCACGGTGGGCATGACCGGGCGCGCCACCGGCCCGCATCTGCACTGGGCCCTGGCTTGGCAAATGGGCACGGTGATGCGCCGGCTGGACCCGCTGCTGTTCCTTGGCTGACGGTACCGCGGCGCAGGCTGCGGTGATGCTTTCCAACAGGTAATATGGTTTCATTAGAAAATGACTGTTGCCGATATGCACGTAATATTTCGACATTAAACTATTAAATTTCATGTATTTGCAAATACTGTTGTCGCATTGTCACACAAGTGAAGCCATTTATTTTGGCTCCGCACAATCGGCTTTCAAGCCAGCCGAAATCTCACAACAAACCGCGCCATCGGTCCCGTCCTTCGTGGAACTGGGCAGCGGTTTGGAACTTTCAGACCGCTGCACTGGAATGTCGGGATTGTCGCTCTCGGCCGGTGTCTCGCGATCTCTTTTGCGGGGCGCCGGCCCCCCACAAGGGACATAGATCGTGATCAAGACCCCCTCGTCCTTGCACTATGCTGGCGTTGCCAGCCTGGCCATGGCGCTGGCCTCGCTGGCTAGCCCCGCCTTCGCCCAGGATGCTGCCCCCACGGCCCTGCCCGCCACCGCCGCGGCTGATGCCACGGATGCCCCCGGCAGCGAAATCATCGTTACGGGCTCGCGCATCGAGCGCCCTGACCTGACGGCATCGAGCCCGGTTTCGGTGATCAGCGCGGATTCGATCAAGTCGGTGAACACCGTCACGGTCGAGCAGATCCTCAGCGTCAACCCGCAGTTTTCGGCCGGCCTCAACGGCGCCAGCAACAACCCGGGCGATGGCTCGGCCACGCTCGATCTGCGCGGCCTGGGTTCGCAGCGCACGCTGGTCCTGCTCAATGGCAAGCGCCTGCCGGTCTATGACGCCACCGGCTCGGTCGACGTCAACCAGATCCCCACCGCGCTGATCAAGAACGTTCAGGTTCTGACCGGCGGTGCTTCGGCGGTCTATGGTTCCGACGCCGTTTCCGGCGTGGTCAACTTCGTGCTGGACGACAAGTTCACCGGCCTCAAGCTTGACGCCGGCAGCCAGGTCACCGGCTATGGCGATGGCGCGCAGTATGATGCCAGCCTTACCGGCGGGTTCAACATCGGCGATCGCGGCCACCTGATCCTGTCGACCAACTATTCCAAGCGCGATGGCGTCAAGTTTGCCGCGCGCGACTTTTCCAGCCGCACGCTGTGCTCGGAAGACCTGTCGCAAAGCTGCGGCTCGTCCAACACCACGCCCACGCTGTTCTCGATTCCGGGCGGCGGACTGCAGCAGGTTACCGCCGCCGGCGGCCTGACCAGCAACTATGGCACCTATAACTACAACCCGATCAACTACGCGCAGACGCCGTTCGAACGCTATGGCGGCATGGCGATGTGGAACTACGACGTCAGCGACAAGGTCGAGCTCTATGGCTGGGCCTCGTACCAGCACACGAAGACGGTCCAGACCCTCGCGCCGACGGCCACGGCGGGCTATCCGTTCAATGTCTATTCCGACAATCCGTATCTCAACGCGGCCGAGCAGGAAGCCTTCTTTGACAAGGCTGCCAATCCGCAGTTGCAGATCAATTCCGATGGCAGCTCCACCATCAGCATCCGCCGCCGCATCACCGAGGCTGGTGGCCGCATCGAAACCCACACCAACGAAACCTGGCAGGCCCTGGCTGGTCTGCGCGGCGATTTCTTCGATACCGGCCTGAAGTTCGATGCCTCGGTGCAGTATGCCCAGGTGCACAAGCACACGCTGCTGGAAAACGACCTGTCGTATTCGGCGCTGACCAATGCGCTCGATGCAGTGTCTGACGGCAACGGCGGCGCGATGTGCCGCAGTGCCGATGCACGCGCGCAGGGCTGCGTGCCGATCGACCTGTTCTCGGCCAACGGCATCACGCAGAATGCGCTGTCTTATGTGCTGCGCAATGCGACCGAAGACGATCGCACCACCCAGTTTGTGGCCGAAGGCAACGTGTCGGGCGACGTCAAATTCCTGCGCAGCCCGTTTGCCGCCAACCCGGCCGCGATCTCGCTGGGCGTGACCTATCGCCGCGAAACCGCCGATATCGAAGTCAGCGACGATTACGCCTCGGGCGACCTGATCTATTACGGCCAGGGCTTCAACATCCCGAACAAGAGCTACAACGTCAAGGAAGCCTACGCCGAATTCAAGATGCCGCTGGTGCAGGACAAGCCCGGCATCCAGGCCCTCGATGTTGAAACCGGTTATCGCTATTCGGATTACTCGATCTCGGGCGGGGTTTCGGCCTACAAGTTCGGGGCAGACTATGCGCCGGTGCAGGGCCTCAAGTTCCGCGCCAACTTCCAGCGGTCGGTGCGTGCGCCCAACCTCTATGAACTCTACCTGCCCAAGACCCTGGGCACCGGCAACCTCGGCACCGATCCCTGCGCCGGTTCGGGCGTGACGGGCACCACGGCGGCACTGTGTCTCGCCCAGGGCGCCACCCAGGCGCAGCTGACCAACGGCTTGATTTCCGGTCCGATCTCGGGCCAGGTCAATGCCTTCTACGGCGGCAACACCAACCTCAAGCCGGAAAAGTCGAACACCATCACGGCCGGTGTGGTGATCGAACCGGCCCAGATTCCTGGCCTGTCGCTGACCGCCGACTATTACGACATCAAGATCGCCAATGCGATCGTGACCAACTCCACCTCGGTGGTCGTGGCGCAGTGCTTTGCCTCGGGTGATCCGACCAATCCCTATTGCCAGGGCATTCACCGCAGCACGGTCGATGGTTCGCTGTCGGGTGGCCTGACGGCGGGCGTCGATACGCTCTATGCCAACGTGGCGGCGCTACGCACGCGCGGTCTCGACTTCGGCGTGAACTTCCATCGCGGCAGCCGCAGCGGCTTCCACTATGGCTTCGACTTTGCCGGCACCTACGTCATCACCAACTATCAGGTGGTGGGCGGCAGCGTGATCCAGTGCGCCGGCCGCTTTGGTGCGGATTGCGACATTCCCACGCCGAAGTGGAAGCACGTGGCAACGCTGGGCCTGGGCTGGAAGAACGTCGACTTCTCCACCCGCTGGCGCCTGATCGGCCAGGTCAGCGAGGATGCCGACACGCAGATCCAGACCAACCGCATCCCGGCCGTCAGCTACTTTGACGAAACCGCCACGATCCGCGTGAACGACAAGTACACCTTCTCGCTCGGCGTGCTCAACGTGTTCGACAAGCAGCCCCCGATCGTGGGTGACACCAGCGGCGCCACCTCGGTGGCGGGCAGCACCTTCCCGACCGTCTATGACGTGATGGGCCGCAGCTTCTTCGCGCGCGTCACGGCCAACTTCTGATAGCAGGCCCGGCGCGTCTTCCCGCGGGGAGCGCGCCGGGCCATTCTTTGCCGCAGGGTCACATCGCTGTGGCCTTGATCAGGCCGGGTCACCCAGACCCGGCCTTTTTTGCGTCTGGACAACGTGCTCCGCGACGGTGGCCTTGGGCAAATTTCCGACACAGTTGAAACGAAATGTGGCTTTGATGCCTCTGTGATTTGCATAAATTTCGCGATGTTTGCGGTTGGTGGCTACTCATGTTGCTTCGTTGCAACATGAGTGAAACGTTTTGTGGGGGGCGGTGAGAAGCTGCTTTCATTTGCGACGAAAAATCTCGCACAAGACGGCATCGGTCCCGGCTTTCGTGGAACGCTGCATCGTCCTGCCCTCGCAAAAGGGCCGGGCCTGCTTTGGAAAGCCGGGATTGTCGCTCCTGGCAGCCAAACTGGTCGGCTGCCTCCAGAAGGGACTGAACAGTGACCAAGATCAACACCACCGCCTATCGCGTCGGTGCAGCAGGCCTTGCGCTTGCCATCGCTTCGCTGGCTGCGCCTGCCTTTGCGCAAGACGCCGCCGCCCCGGCCGATGCCGCGCCCGCCGATGCGGGCCAGACCATCGTCGTCACCGGTTCGCGCATCGCTTCGCCGAACCTCACCTCGACCGCGCCGATCACCAGCCTGACGTCGGAAGACATCAAGCTGCAGGGCACGACCAAGACCGAAGACCTGCTCAACTCGCTGCCGCAGGTGTTCGCGGCGCAGTCTTCGACGCTGGCCAATGGTGCCACTGGTACCGCCACGGTCGACCTTCGCGGTCTCGGCTCGGTCCGCACCCTGATGCCTGGTGACGTGACCAGCTCGGCTGCCGACTTGAACTTCGTGCCGGCTTCGCTGGTCAAGCGCGTCGACGTGCTGACCGGTGGTGCTTCGGCCACCTACGGTGCCGACGCGGTCGCCGGCGTCGTCAACTTCGTGCTCGATACCGAGTTCACCGGCCTGCGCGTCGATGGCAATTACGGGTTCTATCAGCACAATAACCGCAACTCGGTCACCCCGTCGATCCTCGACGCGCGCATCAACAGTGGCGTTCCGGGCTACGGCTACCCCAAGGGCAGTGTCGCCGACGGTGCGAACTTCGACACCACGATCTCTTTCGGCACCAAATTCGGCGACGGCCAGGGCCATGCGATGGCCTACTTCGGCTATCGCAAGTCGAACCCGATCCTGCAGGCCAAGCGCGACTACAGCTCGTGCACCGTGCAGAACCGCACGCGCAATCCCAACGCGCTGCAGTGCGGCGGTTCGGCGACTTCGGGCGCCGGCAACATCCTGTTCACCCCCCAGGGCTCCTCCTCGTCGACCTTCGGCGCGCTTGGCCCGGGCACGCTGACGCCCAACAGCAGCACGCGCTACAACTTCGCGCCGCTGAACTACTTCCAGCGTCCTGACGAACGCTATACCGCTGGCGCCTTCGTCGATTACGAAGTCAATTCGGCGATCCATCCGTACATGGAATTCATGTTCATGGATGACCGCACCGTGGCGCAGATCGCGCCGTCGGGCGACTTCGGCAACACGCTGACCATCAACTGCGACAACCCGCTCATGTCGGCCTCGCAGAAGAACCAGATCTGCAACCCCGACAACCTGATCGTCGGCTATGTCGGCACCTTCCCGCTGACCCGTGCCGCTTACTCCAACGTCTATGGCACTGCCGCTCCTGGGCCGATCAACAAGATCGATCCGACCACCGGCCAGCCGTACAACCTGGCATACATGCAGTTGCTGCGTCGTAACGTCGAAGGCGGCGCGCGCCAGAGCGATCTCGAGCATCAGGCATTCCGCACCCTGATCGGTTCGCGCGGCGAACTCGGCAAGGGCTGGAGCTACGACGCGTATTACCAGTACGGCCGCGTCAACTACTCGCAGATCTACACCAACGAGTTCTCGGCCCGTCGCCTGACCAACGCGCTCGACGTCGTGACCAACCCGGCCACCGGCCAGGCGGTCTGCCGCTCGGTGCTGACCGGCGCCGACCCGACCTGCTCGCCCTATGACGTGTTCGGCGGCACGATTTCGCCCGCAGCGCTTAAGTATCTGAGTGCCTCGGGCTTCCAGCGTGGCCACACCACCGAGCAGGTGCTCAGCGGCCAGTTGACCGGCGACCTGGGCCAGATGGGCGTCAAGAGCCCGCTCGCTTCGGACGGCATCAGCATCGCGCTGGGCGTGGAACACCGCCGCGAATCGCTTGACCTCAAGACCGACAACGCCTTCGAAACCGGTGACCTCACCGGTCAGGGCGCGCCGACCCTGTCGACTTCCGGTTCGTACAACGTCACGGAGTTCATCAGCGAAGCCGAAGTGCCGCTGGTCCAGGATGGCTTCATCTACAACCTCAGCCTGAACCTGGGCTATCGCTACTCGCACTACAGCGTGTCGAACGGCCAGAAGTTCAACACCAACACCTGGAAGATCGGCGCCGATTTCGCCCCGGTTCGCGATATCCGCGTCCGTGGCTCGATCAACCGCGCCGTTCGCGCTCCGAACATCCAGGAACTGTTCTCGCCCAACTACGTCGGCCTCGACGGCTCGACCGATCCGTGCGCCGACAAGGTCATCACGGCGGCCGACCGTGGTTGCTTGCTGCAGGGTCTCAAGGTCGGTCAGCAGACCGTCTCGAACCCCGCTGCACAGTACAACGGCTACCTCGGCGGTAACGGTTCGCTGCGTCCTGAAGTCGCGACCACCAAGACCGTCGGCGTGATCCTGCAGCCAACGTTCGTTCCGGGCTTCAGCTTCAGCGTCGACTACTTCGACATCAAGCTGAAGAAGGCGATCCAGGGTTATGGCGCCGACGCGATCCTCGCGGCCTGCACCACCGATCTGAACCCGACCGCTTGCGGCCTCATCCACCGCAACGCCGCAGGCTCGCTGTGGCTGTCGTCGGACGGCTTCGTCACCGACACCCCGGTGAACGTCGGTGGCGTCAAGACCAAGGGCTTCGAGTTCAACGGCAACTACGCCCACGCGCTGGGTGGCCTGGGCCGTGGCACGATCAGCTTCGTCGCGACCTACCTCGACAAGTATGTCGTCGATAACGGTCTGACCGCCCTCTATGATTGCGCCGGCTACTACGGCGTGACCTGCGGCAGCCCGCGTCCCAAGTGGCGTCACAAGCTGCGGGTGGGTCTCGACACCAAGGCTGGTGTGAACCTCTCGGTGCAGTGGCGCTACTTCGACAGCGTCGAAGTGGAATACAAGAACTCGTCGACCTCGCTGGCGGCGCCGAACTACTCGAACTTCAACGCCCGCATCCCGACGCAGAGCTATTTCGACCTCGCTCTGTCGACCCGGATCCAGGGCAAGGCGACGCTGCGGTTCGGTGTGAACAACATCTTCGACCGCGACCCGCCGTTGGTGACCTCGGGTGGTACCGGAATCGGCAGTGCCTGCGCTTCGGTGTATTGCAACGGCAACACCTATCCGGGCACCTACGACTCGCTGGGTCGCTATCTCTACTCGAGCATCACGATCGACTTCTGATAGTCCCTACGTGACGTGACCGAAGTGGCGGCGCGCGAAAGTGCGTCGCCACTTTTTTTGCCTTGAGCCCGGCGCCAGCGCTGCCACACTGGCAGGCCGGGCGCGATGCGCCCGATTGCCGACCACAGGATAGATGATGCAGACCCAGCTTCCCCCGCCCTCGCTCCAGGCCATTGCCGACACCGCGCGGCGTGGCCGGCTGGACGAGGCCGCGCTGCTGGCGGCACGGGCCGTGGCCGCCGCGCCGCGCGATCCGGTGCTGGCGGCGCTGGCTGGCGCGATCGAGGCTATGCGCGGGCAGCCGCTACGGGCCATTCCCTATCTGGAAACGGCGCATGCCCAGCGCCCCGACGATATGACCGTCAGGACCAACCTGGCCGAGTCCCTCTATCGCACGGGCGACATGGCGCGTGCCTTGGCACTGATCACGCCGGCGCTGGCGCGGGCCGACCGCAGCCTTCGCCTGGCGCGGCTGGGTGGTGCCGTCGCATTGGAACTGGGCGATGCCGCGGCTGCCATCGCCTATTACCGCATCGTCGTGGCGGCGGCCGAACAAGACTGGAGCGCCTGGAACAACCTGGGCAATGCCCTGGAGGCGGCTGGCGACCTAACCGGGGCGATCAGTGCGCTGCGCCGCGCCGTGCAACTGGCCCCGGATTCGCCGCCGATCCGCGTCAATCTCGTCAATGTCCTGGTTGCCGCCGGCGAACTGGACGCGGCAGAGCGTGACCTCGCGCAGGCCCGTCAGCTGTGGCCCGATGATGCCAAGCTGCTGATCGCCGAACATACCATTCACCGTGTCCGCGGTGATGATGCGGCCGCTTTTGCGGCGCTGGCCGAAGCGGCGCGGTTGAGCCCGGACGATGCCGCGTTGCATCACGATCTTGGCGCCGAAGGCAGCCGCACCAATCGCTTTGCCGAAGCAGAAGCCGCCTATCGCCGTGCGATGACGCTCGATCCGGCGATGGGCAGCGCCTATGCCGGGCTCGCCGCCGTGCTGGAACGCATCAACCGCGAGGATGAAATTGCCGATCTGGCCCGGATTGCGGCGGAGGTGGGCGCTGACGACGGCTCGCGCGCCTTTATCGAGGCATTGCACCTCAAGCGCATCGGGGACGCTGTGGGAGCGCTCGCAGCACTCGACCGCGTCGGCGATGCGATGGCTCCCGAACGCACGCTGCATTTGCGCGGCCTGCTGCTCGATCGTCTCGGTCGCCACGACGAGGCCTTTGCCGCGTTCACCGCGATGAACGCGCATTGGCAGAACGATCCAACCGGGCCGCGCGAGCGGGCACGCGCCTATCGCGAGGCCATCTCCCAGGCCGCCGATCAACTATCACCAGCATGGCTGGCGGGCTGGACGCCGCCGCCGCCGCCCTCGCCGCGCGCCAGCCCGCTGTTTCTGGTGGGCTTTCCGCGATCGGGCACTACCCTGCTCGATACGCTGCTGATGGCCGATCCCGATGTGGCGGTGCTGGAGGAAGAGCCGTTCATCGTCGAGGCAGAGGCCGCGCTGGGCGGCGTGGCCGCGCTCGACCAGGCGAGCCCGGCACAGGTGGCCGCGGCCCGCGATGCCTATTTTGCCAAGGTCGATGCGCTGTGCGGTGATTGCTCGGGCCGCATCGTGGTCGACAAGCAGCCGCTGCATCTCAACAAGGTGGCGATCATCCGTCGCCTGTTTCCCGATGCGCAGTTCGTGCTGTCGTTGCGCCATCCCTGCGATGTCGTGCTCAGTTGCTATCTCACCCACTTCCGCACCAACAGCGCGATGGCCAACTTTCTCGATCTGGACGATGCAGCTGCGCTGTATGACCTGACCTTCGCGCATTGGGAAAAGGCCCGCGTGCTGTTCGATCTGCCGGTGGCAACGGTCGTCTATGAACGGCTGGTTGAGGATTCCGAGCGCGTGCTGCGTCCGTTGTTCGACTGGGCCGGGCTGGCCTATCCGGCCGACCGCATCGATCATACCCGCGCCGCGCGCGATCGAGGGCTGGTGTCGAGCGCCAGCTATTCCCAGGTGACCGAGCCGCTCTATCGCCGCGCCAGCGGGCGCTGGCGCCGGTACGAACGCCACCTGGCGCCGATCATGGACGTGCTGCGTCCTTGGGCAGATCACTTTGGCTATGGAATTGAGGACGAGCGCCTGCCGGATTGGCCGGTGCCGGACTGATACGCGTTGAACAGGCCCGGGGGGGCCTGGTGTTTGGACGGGGAAGATCATGCAGGGGGCATGGCAAGACAGGATAAGGCAAGACGTAGACAATCATGTAAACCGGGGGGATCTGGCCAGCGCGGCGCAAGCGCTGGAAAACATCATTGCGCAGGCGCCACCCGGACAGGTGGCGTTGGACCAGGCGTGGCTGCGCCTGGCGGGGTTGCGCCGCGCCCTGCGCCAGCCGCAGCGCGCGCTGGATGCCGTGCACCAAGCCTTGGCCCTGGCGCCGTTGGATTTCATGGCGCTGGCCTTGCGCGCCAGCCTGCTGGAGCGCCTCGCGCCCGATGAGGCTGGCCGTGCCTGGCACGAGGCGCTGGCGCAGCGTCCGTCGGGCGAACTCCCTGCCCCGCTGGCCATGGCCGTGGCCGCCGGTGAACGCTGGCACGCCGAATGGAGTGCAAAGCGCGAGGCGCGGCTCGATGCCGCGATCGGCACGCTGTGCAACGGCGAAAACAGCGATCGTGACTGGCGGATCACCCGCATGCGCAACAATGTCTTGCGGCGCACCCGGCCATTCCGCAGCTGCCCGACGCATTTTCACTATCCCGGCCTGGTCGAGCGCGAGTTCCATCCTCGCGCCCGCTTTCCCTGGCTGCCTGAGTTCGAACGCGCCACGCCCATCATCCGGGCCGAAATGGAAGCGCTGCTTGCCTCTGGCCGGGCAGAACTGCTGCCCTATCTGCAATATGAGGATCACGAAGCGCTGGCGCAGTGGCGCGATCTCAATCGCAATCCCGATTGGTCGGCCATTCACCTGCTGCGCCAGGGCAACCGCATCGATGTCAACGCCGCGGCCTGCCCGGCGACGATGGCCTTGCTGGAAACCGTGGCCCAGCCGCGTATTCCCGGGGCATCGCCCAATGCGATGTTCTCTCTTCTGGCGCCGGGCACGACCATTCCACCCCATGTTGGCGTGAACAATACGCGGCTGCTGTGCCACCTGCCGCTTGTGGTTCCGCCGGGCTGCTGGTTCCGCGTGGGGGCGGAGACGCGGCCCTGGCGAGAGGGGGAGGGGTTCGTGTTCGATGATACGATCGAGCACGAGGCCGCCAATCCCAGCGACCGGCTGCGGGTCGTGCTGATCTTCGACCTGTGGCATCCCGATCTCGACAGCGTGGAGCAGGAGGCGGTCGCCCGGATCATTGCCAGTGATGGCGCGGTGTAAGTGCCCTTGGCAGGCTGGGCATCGCGCAAGGGGGCTTGCTGCGCTGCCCGGTTGGGGGCATTGTCATGCCATGCAATAAATGCCCCGTAACTGAGGGATTTGGCCCATGTTCCTGTCTATTGCCCTTGCCGCGCCGCTGTTGCTGGCCAGCGCTGCGCAGTCCAGCACGACGTCTGCTCCGCAATCGGCCCCGGCCGCCCCCGTTCCGGCTGCCGCTGCTGCGCCGGCGGTCACGCCTGCTGCTGCGGCCAAGCCGGCCAAGGACGCCGATCCGATGATCTGCGAACGCTTTGCCGAGACCGGATCGCTGCTGCGGTCCAAGAAGGTCTGCATGCGCAAGAGCGATTGGGAAGAGCAGCGCCAGCAGAACCAGCGCCTGATCGAACGCTCGCAGACGCAGATGCCGATGAATTCGGGCGGCTGACGGCGCATTTGCAGCCACGCACAAAAAAGGCCGGCGCACCCACGCCGGCCTTTTTTGCGTTCCGGCAAAGCCGCGGCTTACCGATAGAACACATGACCTTCGATGCGGCCCACCTTGGTGCGGCCCTTCATCGGGCTGCTGGCGGCATGAAAGAACAGCGCGCCGGGAACCGGATTGTCGCCTTCGCCGTTCAATACCTGCGTGGCGATGGCGACGGCTTCGCGCCACTGGTCGGTATCGCGCGGCGGGTTATAGGCGTCGACGTTGAAGAACTGACCAGGCTGGCGCACCACGGCGCATGGCTTGGTGGCAAAGCGCGAATCCTGGGTTCGCGCACGGATCACCTGGGCAACAGCGGCGCGACCCAGGCGGGGCTGGTTGCCGGCTTCGTGAATAATGACCTTGGCCATGCATTCCACCTGGGCCTGGTCCACGGTGGACGGCGCATCGATGGCGGATTGCAGGCTTGCCGGCGCTGCGGCGGCGGCATCAGCGGGCGATTCGGCCTCGGCCGGCTGGGCGGTGTCAGGCGCCAGGGCGGGCAGCGTAATCGCGGGCTGGGAAAGAGGCTGGTTGGCCGCAACGGCGGGTGCGGACATTTGCAGGGCAGCCAGAACGGCCACTGCGGAAAAGACACAAGCTATTTTGCCGAAGGCACTTTTAGACATTCCAAGGCATCACACGGGCGCAAGGTCGCCAAGTCACACGCGCAATAAAAACCCAAATCGAAAAGCGCGTGCGGGCTTCCCCACGTCTCGCCACCAGCCAAGGCCCCGGACCCGAAATGGCCCCTCCCCCCGGCTGGTCGGCTGAACGAAGGCGCCCCCGTTGGCCGCTGCGGCGCTCTGTGTCAATCATGTTGCGTTCATGTGCCGGGTGCTTGCGCCAAGGCGCAAGGCCACCCGCAACGATTCAACTGGTGCCGGGGCGGGCGCAGGAAAGCGCGTGGCGGGCCAGTGGGAGCCACGCCGATGCGAGGTTTCCCTATGCCCTCCCTGCCCCCGGCCTATCGCTGGCTTGCCGCCCTGCAACCCCTGCCCCGTATGCTGCGCGAAGGCTTGGCGCTGATCGATACGGCCGAGCAGGCGGGCCCGGCCAGCAATCCTGTCATCCTGGCGTGGGCTGCCGAAATCGGCGGCGATGTGGCGCGCGCCTATCGTGCCGACAGCACGGCCTGGTGCGGCCTGTTCATGGCCCTGGTGGCGCAGCGCGCGGGCAAGCCATTGCCGGCCAATCCGCTATGGGCGCTCAACTGGGCGCGGTTTGGCAGCGCCGTGGCGCAGCCGATGATGGGTGACGTGCTGGTGTTCCAGCGGTCGGGTGGTGGCCATGTCGGCCTGTGCGTGGCGCAGGACGAGGCCGCCTATCACGTGCTGGGCGGCAACCAGGGCGATCGGGTCAGCATTGCCCGCATCGCGCGTCATCGTCTCTATGCCGCGCGCCGGCCGGATTATCGCATTATGCCCACCACGGTGCGTGCCTATGGCGTGGCCGAATGTGGCACGCTTTCCACTAACGAAGCCTGACGGCAGGACAAACTGCCCCGTTGCCCGCGTTCGCCCTTGGGCCTAGCACAGGTGGCATGATCGCCAGCTATCCCCAAGCCCGCCTGCGCCGCACCCGTGCCACCGCCTGGAGCCGCGCCCTGCACCGCGAGGTGCTGATCACCCCGGCCGATCTGATCTGGCCGCTGTTCGTGACTGAAGGCACCGGCGTGGAACAGCCGATCGCCTCGCTGCCGGGCGTGTCGCGCTGGTCGGTCGACGGCATGGTGGCGCGGGCGCGTGAAGCGGTGGACCTGGGCATTCCCTGCCTGGCCTTGTTCCCCAATACCCAGGCCGAGCGGCGTAGCGACGACGGGCGCGAGGCGCTCAACCCCGACAACCTGATGTGCCGCGCGATCCGCGCGATCCGCGACGCCTGTGGCGATGCCATCGGCATTCTGACTGACGTGGCACTCGATCCCTATACCACCCATGGCCAGGATGGCCTGGTGAACCATGCCGGCTATGTCGAGAATGACGCCACGGTCGAAGTGCTGGTGGGGCAAAGCCTCAACCAAGCGGCGGCCGGCGCCGATATCATCGCCCCGTCCGACATGATGGACGGCCGCATCGGCGTTATCCGCGATGCGCTGGAAGGCGCCGGCCACGCCAATGTGCAGATCATGTCCTATGCCGCCAAATATGCTTCGGCCTTTTACGGCCCGTTCCGCGATGCCGTGGGCTCGCGTGGGCTGCTCAAGGGGGACAAGAAGACCTACCAGATGGACCCGGGCAACGCCGAGGAAGCCCTGCGCGAGGTGGAGCTGGACCTGGCCGAGGGCGCGGACAGCGTGATGGTCAAGCCCGGGCTGCCCTATCTCGACATTGCCGTGCGTGTGAAAGAGGCATTCGGCGTGCCGGTCTTTGCCTATCAGGTCAGCGGCGAATACGCGATGATCGAGGCGGCCGTGGCCGCCGGCGCGGGGGAACGCGATGCGCTGGTGCTGGAAACGCTGCTGGCGTTCAAGCGGGCGGGCTGTTCCGGCGTGCTGACCTATCATGCCGCGCATGCCGCGCGGCTGCTCAACCGGTGAGCGGCATGACCAGCCGCGCCGATGTCACCATCCTGCCGCTGCATGGCAAGACGCCGCAGATCCACCCCAGCGCATTCATTGCGCCGGGATGCCGCATCGTGGGTGACGTCACCATCGCGGAAGGGGTATCGATCTGGTACAACTGCGTGATCCGGGCTGACGTCAACCGCGTGGTGATCGGCGCGCGCAGCAATGTGCAGGATGGCACGGTGATCCATTGCGACAGCCCCAAGCCGGGGCGTCCGGAAGGCTTTCCCACACTGATTGGCGAGGACGTGCTGATTGGCCACATGGCGATGGTCCACGGCTGCACGCTGCACGATCGCGCGTTCGTGGGCCTGGGCACCATCGTGATGGATGGCGCGGTGATCGAAAGCGATGCCATGCTGGCGGCGGGCGCCATGCTGACGCCGGGCAAGCGCATCCCCGCGCGCCAGCTGTGGAGCGGGCGCCCTGCTGCCTTCATGCGCGAGTTGAGCGATGAAGCGCTGGCCGACATGCAGCACGGCGTGGCGCACTATGTCGAAAACGGCCAGGCCCATGCCGCCGCCGTGGCCGAGGCGCTCAATGGCACGGCCCAAGCCTGATCTGCCGCCCGCCGCAGCCTTGCGCGCGCTGGCCGATGGCGAACACCGCCTGGCGGTGCGCGTCACGCCCGGTGCGCGGGCCGAAGGCGTGGCGATCGAAGACGGCCGCGTGCTGGTGAAAGTGCGGGCCAAGCCCGAGGATGGCAAGGCGACCGCTGCCGTGATCGGCTTGGTGGCCCAGGCGCTGGGCGTGGCGGCGAGCCACGTCGATCTGTTGCGCGGCGCAACTTCGCGCGAAAAGCTGCTCAGGATTCCGCCGGAAGCCTGAATGCCACGCCGGCCATGATCGCGGCCCAGCTGGCGCTGATCCACAGGCAGCCCAGCGGCAGGCGGTCCTGCAAAAAGGCGCCGACCACGGCCCCGGCGAGCAGCCCTGACCAGAGCAGCGCCCACGGTCGCCATTCGCCGCCCCCGCTCACGCCGGCAAGCTGGCGCGCCAGGCCCTGGCCCAGCTTGACCAGGGCGCCGGTCATGTACGTCAATCCCACGGCCACTTCGCCATCGCGCAGGAACGTGTTGTTGAGCGCACCCATCGCCAGCACCAGCCCGGCCAGCATGGCGCCGTGCTGGCCCAGCACCCGCGCCAGCGCCGCTTCGAGCAAACACAGCGTGACCAGGCCCAGCACCGCCGGCTTGCGCCTGGCCCCGGCCTTGAGCGCCACCAGCGCGCCCAGGGTTACCCCCACCACAAAGCCGGTGATCAGCAGCGCCGGCACCAGCGCGCGGGGCACATCGGTGCCCAGCGCCACGCCCAGCCGGGTAGTGTTGCCCGACATGAACGAGACGAAATAGCCATCGGCCGAGAGAAAGCCCACGGCATCGACAAAGCCGGCCATCGCCGCCAGGGCCACGGCAAAACGGCGGCGCGCATGATCCATCCGATCCATGGGGGCGCAGCCTATTAGTATCCAGCCGCGCGGTCCACCACTCCGGCCAGCGGCTGCCCAGCGTGCCAGCGCGCGATGTTGGCGGCAATCGCGCGCGCGGCTGAATGGGGATCAGTGGGTGCGGCCACGTGGGGCGTGATGGTCACGCCGGGATGGTGCCACAGCGGATCGTGCTGCGGCAGCGGTTCTTGCGGGAACACGTCGAGCACAGCATGGCCCACCTGCCCGCTGTCGAGCGCAGCGATAAGATCGGCAGTTACCACGTGGGCACCGCGCCCGACGTTGATCAGGCCCGCCCCGCGTGGCAGGCGGGCGAGTGCGGCGCGATCAAGCAGGCGGTGGGTCTGTGCCGTCAACGGCAGCAGGTTGACCAGGATATCGGCCTGCGCCAACGCCGTGGCCAGACCATCGGCGCCACTCACCATGGGGATCGTGCCATCGGCAGCGCCCCGCCCGCTGCGGCTCCATCCCGTCACGGGAAAGCCGGTGCGCGCCAGCAGGGCCGCGCTTGCCTGGCCCATTTCGCCCATGCCCAAGATGGTCACGCGGCGTTCTGCCAGGCGCGGCTGGGCCAGCGGTTGCCAGCAGGCGGCGGCCTGTTGCGCGCGATAGGCGGGCACCTGGCGATGCAGCATCAGTACATGGCCCAGCACCGCCTCGGCCATGTCGGCCGCCAGCTGTGGATCGATCAGCCTGGCGAGCGTGACCGGTGGCAGCGTCGGATCGGCCAGCAGGCCATCGACGCCGGCCCAGGCGCTTTGCACCAGGCGCAGTGCCGGCAACCGCGCCAGCAGTCCCGGCGGTGGATTGGCGACCACGGCGACGCTGATATCGGCCAGGAGCGCTGATGGCGGCTGGGTGTCATCCGCGCCGGTCCAGGCCACGATAGTGTCGTCGGGCAGCGCGGCGGCAAGGGCGCTGGTCCAGGTGGCCATGGCCGGGGCCGGCAGATCGGCCAGGAACAGGATCGGCACGGCAAAAGATCTCCCTGCGGTCGCCGATCAGCAGCGTGTGCTGCGTCGCGGCGTTTCACGTGGAACAGCGTTACTCTGCGCTGGTCTGCGCCAGAATAACCCCGGCAAACAGCAGCAGGGCGATCATCGCAAAGACCAGCAGCGCTGCGGTGCGCCACAGCGCCCCTGCCCGACCGCAGCCATAGGTGCCGCGCACCTGGCGATAGATATGCAGCGGCGGCACGATCAGCGTGGCCAGCGCCACACCAGGCAGGCCGATGCGGTTGGCAATCATCAGCACCACGGAAAACAGCGTCATGAACGCCAGCGAAAAAGTGACGAACACGGTGTGATCGTAAAGCTGAAAGCGCCGGCTGAACGGGAACAGCAGCCACAGCATCGGCACCGATATCGGGATCAGCGCCCAGCTGTATTTATAGGCGTAGGATTGCAGCTTGTAGAGCGCCAGGCCCGGATTGGTGCGAAAGGCCTCGAGCACATGGGCCAGCACGGGAATGTCGCTGCTCACGCGCGGGGTACCGCTGCCCGGTGCCGAGGGCGCCATGTTTTCCAGGATGTCGAGCGAGGTTTTCTGCGTGTCGATCTGATCGTCGATCGCCTCGGTGCTCTGGTGCTGCGCCTGCAACTGCGCGCGCTGCGCTTCCAGCTTGGCCAGCTTGCTTTGCGCCTCGGCCTTGCCCTGGGCCAGGCTCTTGCCATTGTCGGCCGCGCTGGGGTTCCAGTGCCATTCGCCGCTGATCTGGTGGAACACCGCAAACATCAGGAACACGCTGAACAGGAACAGCGCCAGGGGCGAGACGAAGCGCACCCGCTGCCCATCGATATAGCGCCGGGTCAGTTCGCCCGGGCGCCAGGCGAGCATCGGCAAGGTGTGCCAGATGCGCCCTTCGAAGTGGAAAACCCCGTGGAGAAGGTCGTGGAAAAACGCCCCTAGCGTGCGGTGGACATGCGCCGCCTGGCCGCAGGCATGGCAGTGGCTGCCCAGCAGCGGCGTGGCGCAGTTGAGGCAGGCAGTTTCATGCGTGTGGCCATCCTGGCCAACCGCAAGGGCCGGTTCCGACATTGCTCGATTTCCCCCTTCGTTGCTCCAGATTGCGGCGTTCCGCGCCTATCCGCAAGCCCCGCCCCACCACTTTACGGGCTGTTAACCCTGGTGAGGCAGGGAGAAGGCAGGGGTTTTGCCCGGATGGGCCTGGACAAGGGAATCACACGGGCGTGCACGGGCCCAGCGACAGTTTCGGCAGCTTTGGCAAGGGCATCGGCGCCGCTGGCCTGGGTGGCGGCGGCTTTGCGCGCAGCACCGTGCCTGGCGGCTTTGGCACGCGCCGCGCCCCGATCGTTACCCCTGCCCTGCCCGGTACGCCCCTGCCCGGTGCGCCTGATTGGCGCCAGTCGCCCCACCCGTTTGCCCGCCGCTGGCTGGGTGCGTGCGTGCGCATCGAGCGCGCGGCTGCGCGCTGGCTGCATGTGCACGATCTGGCCCAGGATATTGGCAGCCGCCGCTGGCTGCATGGGGCGGCCACCTGTGCCACGCTGGCCGCTGCCGCGCTGGCGCTATGGCCCAGTTTCGCCCCGCTCCAGGCGGCGCCGCTGCAGGCGCTCGATGATGGCATGGCGCAGGAATTTGCCGCGCAAGGCATTCGTCCGCTGGCCCAGGGCGCCAGCAACGGCCGCCACTTTGCCGCTACCGCGCGGGTGATCCACCTCGCCGCCGCGCCCGAACGCGCGACCATTGCGCTGACCGCCACGCTGGGCGAAAATGACAGTCTGGCCCGCATGCTGCAACGCTCGGGCCTGGCCGGCAGCGATGCCGCGCAAGTGGCGGGCCTGATCACCCGCGCCCTGCCGCCCGAACAACTGCTGCCCGGCACGCGCTTTGCGATGACGCTGGGCGCCCATGCCAGCCCGTTCGATCCGCGCCCGCTGGAAAAGCTCAGCGTGCGGGCGCGGTTTGACCTTGCCATCGATATCGTGCGCCAGGGCGGCGGCCTGGCGCTGCACCAGCGCGCGATTCCGGTCGATACCACCCCGATGCGTTTGACCGGGATCGTCGGCAGCAGTCTCTATCGTTCTGCCCGCGCCGCCGGGGCCAGCCCGCAGGCGGTGCAGGACTATCTGCGCACGATCGATACCGTGCTGCCGTTCGAAGACATCGCTCCCACGGACGAATTCGACCTGGTGGTGGCCTACAAGCGCGCCGCCGATGGCCAGGGGCAGATGGGTGATCTGCTCTATGCCGGGGTGCGCCGGGGATCGCAGCAACGCGCGCAATTGCTGCGCTGGGGCAACCAGGGCGAATTCATGAGCCCCGAGGCAATGAAGGGCACGATGGCCGCCAGCACATCGGCCGGCGCGCTGGCCGCGCCGGTGGATGGACATATCACCTCGGGCTTTGGCTGGCGCCGCCATCCCATCCTGGGGTACGTGCGCCTGCACGCCGGCATCGATTTCGGGGCGGCCTGGGGCGCGCCGATCCATGCGGTCAGCGACGGTACGGTCACCTTTGCCGGCTGGCATGGCGGGCATGGCGAATATGTGCGCCTCGATCACGGGGGTGGCATCGGCACCGGCTATGGCCACATGAGCCGCATTGCCGTGGCGCCTGGCACCCATGTCGTGCGGGGGCAGGTGATCGGCTATGTCGGCTCCACCGGCCTGTCGACCGGCCCGCACCTGCACTATGAACTCTATCGCGGCGGCCAGGTGGTCGATCCCGGCTCGTTCAGCATGATCATGCGCCCGCGCACGGTCGATCCGGCGCAACTGGCCGCCTATCGTGCCCGGCTCAATGCGCTGATGGCGCTGCGGCCGATTGCGCCCGCCGCCCTTCATTCATCCGAGGTTCGGTGATCGCAAGGCAGCTGTCTGATTACCGCGAAGCCGTTGACGCCCTTGGCTGCCCTCCATAGGGAGCGGGCGGTAGAAAGGCAGGACGGTTTTCTTGGGCAAGCGCAGATGGATCATGGTGCTGGACCGCGGGGCGGTCCTGTTCATCGGCATTGCCGTGGGCACCGTGCTGGGCCTCTCGTTCCGCACCGGGGGCAAGCCGTGGCAGGCGCTGCCGGGCTGGGATGCTGGCGCGCCGCTGGCCGATACCGCGCCCGCGGATGGCACGCCTGCCTCCCTTGCCGCCGCCGGGCCGGCCCTTGCCCCCAGCCTGGCCCCGGGTTGCAGCGGCACGTTTCCCAAGAGCGCGCGCGTGGCCGAAGCGCTGGCGGCGCACCGACCGCTGCACATCGGCGTGTTCGGCGATTCGTTCGGTGATGGCCTGTGGGCTGCGACCGACCAGGCGTTTCGCAAGTATCCCGATGTAAAGGTTCACCAATTCAGCCACGAAGGCACTGGCTTTACCCGCTATCGCACGCGCGATCTGTTGCAGGACGCCAAGGACCGCGTGGCTGGCCAGCCGATCGACGTGGCGCTGATCAGCATCGGGGCCAACGATACCCAGGGCCTGTTCGTCAACGGCCACGCCGCCGCCTATATGACCCCGGCCTGGCAGGAAACGATCGAAGGCCGGATGACCGCGCTGGTGCGGATGCTGCAGCAGCGCGGCGTGGCGGTGGGCTGGGTGGGCCTGCCGCGCATGCGCGATGCAACATACGATCGCGATATCCAGGCCATGAACCGCTTCTATGCCAAGGTCACCTGCCGCCTGGGCGTGCCCTTTGCCAATGCCGTGCCGGTGAGCCAGGATCGCCAGGGCCATTTTGCCCTGCGCCTGATCGATCCGGCCACCGGCAAGGACTATCTCGCCCGCGCCAACGACGGCAAGCACATGACTTTTCATGGATATGAAGTGATCAGCCGGCCGGTGGTGCAGCCGATCCTGGCCCTGCTGGCGCCGCCAGCGGCCAAGCCCACAACCCAAGCCGTAAGCAATGACACAGCGCCGGCGGCGTCCGCCAGCCATGCCCCGGCGCCCAAGCGTTCAAAGCGGCCTGCTGCCAACGCAGCAGGGCCGGATGTCCCCAGCAAGCCCACAGGGTTGCCAACAGACTTGCCCACACACAAGTCCACCGCATCACCCACAGACTTGCCCACAGCCCCGGCCAAGGCGCCGGCTGATGCCAAGCCGATCACGCCTGCGCCGACACCCTCGGCCAGCCCGTCGAAATCGAGTGCCGGCGCCTCACCAGCCAGCGGAAAACGTTCATGATCACCCGCGCGTTTGCCCGCACGCAGTTGGCCCTTGCGGCCTGGGCCACGGCGGCGCTGTTGCCGGCGGCCGCTGTTGCGCAGACCGGCGCACCGGTCGATCTCACACTGCCGGGCGCCCCGGTGCCTGCTCCGCCCGCACCGGCGATCACTGCGGCCGTGCCGGGGCAACTGTCCAATGCTGCCGCACTGGCGCCGTTTCTGGCCAAGCTGGCCACTGGTGCGCCGGGTGGGGTGCTGTCCGTCGTGCAGATCGGCGATAGCCATACCGCCGGCGACATGATCAGCCAGGGCCTGCGCGCTGCGCTGCAGGCGCGGCTGGGCAATGGCGGGCGCGGCATGATGCCGGCGGGCAAGCCCTACCAGGGCTATCTCACCTGGGGCGTCACCGCGCGGCAAACCGCCGATTGGCAGGGCAATGCCCTGTTCGGCCCGCAACGCACGGCCATGGGCGCGCTGCTGGGCTTTTCCGGTTTCACCCAGACCACCACCATGCCCGCCGCGACGATGAGCCTGACCGCCGATGGCCCGGCCACGCGCTTCACCCGCTTTACCCTGTGCGGGTTGACCGGGCCGGAAGCAGGCGCGGTGACGGTCACGTTCGATGGCGTGCCGGCCGAGCCGATCAGCTTTTCCGCGCAGGCGCCGGGCGCGATGTGCTTTGTGCGCACCTCTGCAGTGCCGGTCACCCAGGCTACCGTGGCCACGCTCGATACCCGCCCGGTCAGTCTGACGGCGTGGGAAACCCGCACCGGCACGCCCGGCGCGATCGTGGCCAACCTCGGCGTGGTGGGCGCGCGGGCGATGCATCTGGCGCGGGCAGACGATACCGTTGCCGGGGCCGAACTCGCCGCGGCCCGGCCCGATCTGGTGATCCTGGCATTCGGCACCAACGAAGGATTCGATCCGGCACTGGGCCTGGCCGAAACCGAAGCAGTGCTGCGCAGCGCGGTGGCGCGGGTCCGGCGCATGGCCGGGGCCGATGTGCCGATCCTGCTGGTCGGGCCACCCGATGCCGCCAGCAGCCGGGCGATCGTGGCCCTGCCCGCCCTGCCCGAAACCCGCGATTGCGGTGCTGGCTGGGCCGTGCCGGGGCACCTGGCGCAGATGCGCACGCTGGAAAAGCGGTTGGCCACGGCGCTGGGCCTGGGCTTTTGGGATTGGCAGGGCGCCATGGGCGGCCCGTGCACGACCATGGCCTGGGTGGCGCAAGGACTGCAGCGCGGCGATCACGTGCATTTCACGCGCGATGGCGGGCGCCTGATCGGCGGGGGCCTCGCGGCAGACCTGTTTGCTGCGGCCAGCACCCTGCCCCCGCCGCCGCGTCCCCGCTGACGACTGCGGCGCGGCCATGCTCTTTCCCACGCTTGGGTTTCACGTCTTCTTCCTGGCGGTCTTTGCGCTCAACCGCCTGATGGCCCGCGCGCGCGATTGGCGCGTGATCATGCTGCTGCTGGCGTCCTGGCTGTTCTATGGCCTGTGGGACGCGCGATTCGTGGCGCTGCTGATTGCCAGTTCGGGGTGGAACTGGCTGTTTGCGCGGATCATCGCAGCCGGGCGCGGGCCACGGCTGGCGTGGCTGTGGCTGGCGATCCTGGGCAACCTGGGCGTGCTGGGCTGGTTCAAGTATGCCGGCTTCCTGGCCGATCTGGCGGGTATGCCGCTGGCGCAGGCGATCATCCTGCCGGTCGGCATCTCGTTCTTTACCTTCCAGGGGTTGAGCTATGTGATCGATGTCTACAACGGCCGCACGCGGCCGGCGCGGCTGCTCGATCTTACCTTGCTGATGAGCTTCTTTCCCCATCTGGTGGCAGGCCCGATCGTGCGGCCCAGCCATCTTTTGCCGCAGTTGCGCCACCCCCCGCGCCTGGGCCGGCAAGAGGCGATGGCCTGCCTGATCCTGATCCTGTGGGGTACGGTCAAGAAGGCGGTCATCGCCAACGATATCTCGGTGCACCTGGTCGATCCGGTCTTTGCCGATCCGGCGGGCCATTCCAGCCTGGAATTGGTGCTCGCCGCCTATGGCTATGCGGTTCAGATCTATTGCGATTTTTCGGCCTATACGGATATGGCGATTGGCCTGGCTGGCTTGCTCGGCTTCCGTTTCCCGCGCAATTTCGATCAGCCCTACCGCGCCGTCTCGTTGCAGGATTTCTGGCGGCGCTGGCATATCAGCCTGTCGAGCTGGCTGCGTGACTACCTCTATATCGGCGCCTTTGGCGGCTCGCGCCAGGCGCTGTGGCGCACCTGCCTGGCGCTGTTCGGCACCATGGTGCTGGGTGGGCTGTGGCACGGTGCCAGCTGGAATTTCGTGATCTGGGGCGCGCTGCACGGCGGCGTGCTGGTGGCAGAGCGGTTGTGGCAGCGCGCGCGGCCCGCAACCTGGCCCACGCTGCCGGCCTGGGCTGGCACGGTGATCACCTTCCACATCGTGGCGCTGGGCTGGATATTCTTCCGCTGCAGCGAGTTTTCCGGCGCCATTGCCTTTCTGCGCGGCATGGCAGCGGGCCATGGCGGCGGCGCGCCGCTCGCCAGCGTCTGGATTCTGGCGCTCATGGCGCTGGGCATGGCCTGCCATTTCGGCCCGCGCGACGGGGTGCAGCGCTCCGCCCGGGCGCTGGCGGTCATGCCGGGCTGGGCGGTGGGGCTGATCGGCACGCTGGTGCTGCTGGTCATCGAAGGCTTGCGCGGCGGGGGCATTGCCCCGTTCATCTATTTCCAGTTCTGAAGGTGGCCTGATGGACAAGAGCAGCACGGAAGATGGCCTGCCCTGGGGCGAATCCCCCATCGATCTGGCGCAGGAACACGATGCCACGCTGCAGGACGGCTGGCGCTGGGCCTGGGGCGTGCTGATCAGCAGCAGCCTGGCACTGGTCCTGTTCAATTCTCACGCCATCGCCAACTGGGCCGATCAGCTGCCGCCCAACGACATCACCGCGCCAATCGTGATGGCGGCCGATGCCTGGCACGACAAGGCCGGCCATCTGGGCCTCAACGCCGTGGTCGATACCGTGGAGCGCTGGGCCGACGCCGCCCGGGGCGAGGCGCCGCCCGCCGCCGGGCAGGATTGAGCCAGCCAGCCAACCCCAGGCACGCATGAAAAAAGGGCGGGAAGCGCTGTGCTTCCCGCCCTTTCTGTCATTGTCGGTTTAACCCGGCTCAGGCCTCATCGGCGTTGGGCTCGCTCGCGGTGTCGCTCGCCTTGCGCTTGCTGGCCTTCTTCTTGACCAGCTTGGGCGCGGCCGGGGTCAGTTCAAAGTTCAGCGCATCATCCTTGAGGCTGACATGCACTTCCCCGCCATTGGCCAGCTTGCCGAACAGCAGCTCCTCGGCCAGCGGCTTCTTGACCTTTTCCTGGATCAGGCGGGCCATGGGCCGGGCACCATAGAGCCGGTCATAGCCGCGCTTGGCCAGCCAGGCGCGCGCGTCGCTGTCGAACTGGATGTGCACGTTCTGCTCGGCCAGCTGGAGTTCCAGCTGCAGCACGAACTTGTCGACCACGCGGCTGACAACTTCGGGCGGCAGATAGCCGAACGGCACGATGGCATCGAGGCGGTTGCGGAATTCCGGCGTGAACAGGTTCTTCACCGCTTCGTCGCCGGCGTCCTGCTTTGACACGTCGCCGAACCCGATGCCCTGCTTGGCCATGTCCGATGCGCCCGCGTTGGTGGTCATGATCAGGACCACGTTGCGGAAATCGACGGTCTTGCCGTGGTGATCGGTCAGGCGGCCATTGTCCATCACCTGCAACAGGATGTTGAACAGGTCGGGGTGCGCCTTTTCGATTTCGTCGAGCAGCAGCACGCAATGCGGCTGCTGGTCGATGGCATCGGTCAGCAGGCCACCCTGGTCGAACCCGACATAGCCCGGAGGGGCACCGATCAGGCGGCTGACCGAATGGCGTTCCATGTATTCCGACATGTCGAAGCGCTGCAGCGGAATACCCATGATCTGGGCCAGGCTGCGGGCCACTTCGGTCTTGCCCACGCCGGTGGGGCCGGAGAACAGGAACGAACCGATCGGCTTGTCGGGATCGCGCAGGCCGGCGCGGCTCAGCTTCATGGCGCTCGACAGCACTTCGATCGCCTTGTCCTGGCCGAACACCAGGCGCTTGAGGTCACGCTCCAGGTGTTCCAGCACCTTCTTGTCGTCGCTGCTGACCGACTTGGGCGGGATGCGCGCCATCGTCGCGATCACGGCCTCGATCTCGCGCGCGGTGATCGTCTTCTTGCGCTTGGACGGCGGCACCAGCATCTGCATCGCGCCCACTTCGTCGATCACGTCGATCGCCTTGTCGGGCAGCTTGCGGTCGTTGATGTAGCGCGCCGAAAGTTCCACCGCGGTCTTGATCGCCTCGGGCGTGTACTTGACCTTGTGGTGTTCCTCGAACGCGGTGCGCAGACCTTTCAGGATCTTGATGGTGTCTTCCACGCTCGGTTCGTTCACGTCGATCTTCTGGAACCGGCGCAGCAGGGCGCGGTCCTTTTCGAAGTGGTTGCGGAACTCCTTGTAGGTGGTCGAGCCGATGCAGCGGATCGTCCCGCCCGAAAGCGCGGGCTTCAACAGGTTCGATGCATCCATCGCGCCGCCGCTGGTAGCACCAGCGCCGATCACGGTGTGGATCTCGTCGATGAACAGGATCGCGTGCGGCATCTTTTCCAGTTCGGAAACGACCTGCTTGAGACGTTCCTCGAAGTCACCGCGATAGCGCGTGCCGGCCAGCAGGCTGCCC
Source organism: Novosphingobium sp. AAP1 (assembly GCF_001295765.1). Classification (NCBI taxonomy): domain Bacteria; kingdom Pseudomonadati; phylum Pseudomonadota; class Alphaproteobacteria; order Sphingomonadales; family Sphingomonadaceae; genus Novosphingobium; species Novosphingobium sp. AAP1. The sequence continues at coordinate 185,297 of NZ_LJHO01000004.1, forward strand.
ATGTCGAGCGAATAGATCACCGCCTTGGTCAGCACTTCGGGCACTTCGCCTTCGACGATCTTGCGCGCCAGGCCTTCGGCGATGGCGGTCTTGCCCACGCCCGGATCACCCACATAGAGCGGGTTGTTCTTGGACCGGCGGCAGAGGATCTGGATCGTGCGGTCCACTTCCGGGCCACGGCCGATCAGCGGATCGACCTTGCCCAGCAGCGCCTTGTCGTTGAGGTTGACGCAGAACTGGTCGAGCGCGGAATCCTTCTTGTTGCCGCCCTTGGCATCGGCCTTTTCTTCCTGCTTGGGGGTTTCTTCCTCGTTCGGCTTGGCCGAACCGGAATTGACCTGGCGGCCGCCCTTGCCGATGCCGTGGCTGATGTAGCTGACGGCATCCAGGCGGCTCATGTCCTGCTGCTGGAGGAAATAGACGGCATAGGAATCGCGTTCGGAGAACAGCGCGACCAGCACGTTGGCGCCGGTGACGGTATCCTTGCCCGAAGACTGGACATGCAGGATCGCGCGCTGGATCACGCGCTGGAACCCGGCGGTCGGCTGGGGATCGGCCTTTTCCGCGGTCTTGAGCGACTGGTATTCCTGGTCGAGGTACTGGCGTACCACGTCGCCCAGATCGCCAAGATCCACGCCGCAGGCCTGCATCACCTGCGCCGCGTCTGCATCGTCGATCAGGGCAAGCAGGAGATGTTCGAGCGTCGCGTATTCATGGCTGCGCTCCGAGGCATTGGCCAGGGCGCTGTGCAACGTCTTTTCGAGGCTCTGGGCGAAACTGGGCATAGGCTCGCTTTCTGGGGCTCACTCTTGGCCATGACGGAAGTATTCCGCCACGGGATGGTTCCCTTGCGGGAGGAAAGCATGGGGGTGGTTAACCGCCGCCGAACCAGGTTGGGCGGTCGCCACGGATGCTTCAATCGTCGATATCGTTGCCGGGCAAGCGGCCCGGCGCCGCACGAGCGGAAGCCGGCGACCGATACCCGGGCGCGTTGGAGGGGTATGAAACCCTATATGGGGATGCCGCCCGGCAAGGTGAAGGGCGGCGGCGGTCATCGTCCGGTTTCGCCGGAATTGGGCGGTGGCGCCGGGGGCCGGGCCGCGCCGAACAGTGCCTCGGCCGCTGCCCGGGTATGGCCGGCGCGATCACGATGGCGGGTGGTGCGGGCGATCTCGGCCTCCAGCAGCGCGATGCGCGCCGTCAGTTCGTCCACCGACAGCGCATCGAGCGGTTCTGCGGCCAGTTGGCTGGCCAGGTCGCCCTTGCGGCGCGGAAGGTCTTCGACGTCCATCGCAGTGCACAATGTTGGACGGCAAACGCTTGCTGTCAACCTGTCCCATGGCTAGGGGATGCGGTTGACGCAGATATGACGTCAAAACATGGGGCGGCGCATGCTGGATCTTCCGGTGACGATGACGGCAGTGGGATTTGCAGAGCACGGTGGGCCCGAGGTGCTGCGGCCTGAATCCCTGCCGGTGCCCCGTCCCGGCCCGGGCGAGGTGCTGGTCAAGGTGGCCTATGCCGGGGTCAACCGCCCCGATGTGATTCAGCGCCAGGGTCTCTATCCACCGCCACCGGGTGCTTCGCCGCTTCCCGGCCTCGAAATTTCCGGCCAGGTCGTCGCCCTGGGCGAAGGCGTGACGGCGCCGCTTCTGGGCCAGGCCGTCTGCGCGCTGGTGTCGGGCGGCGGCTATGCCCAGTATTGCCTGGCCCCGGCGGCGCAGTGCCTGCCGGTGCCCGATGGGCTGCCGCTCGATTGCGCCGCAGCCCTGCCCGAAACCCTGCTGACCGTGTGGCACAACGTGTTCGAGCGCGGCTGGGCCTGTGAGGGTGAGACGATCCTGGTCCATGGCGGCACCAGCGGCATTGGCAGCATGGCGATCATGCTCGGCAAGCTGTTCGGCCTGACGGTGATCGTGACGTGCGGCGGCGCCGACAAGTGCCGTGCCGCGCTGGAGATCGGCGCCGATCATGCAATCGACTACAAAGCCAGCGATTTTGTCGAGGCTGTGAAGGACATTACCGGCGGCAAGGGCGTCAACCTGGTGCTCGACATGGTCGCCGGCGATTATGTGGCGCGCAATCTGCAATGCCTGGCCGAGGATGGCCGCCACGTGACCATCGCCGTGCAGGGCGGGGCCAAGGCGCAGATCAACATGGCCCAGGTCATGTCCCGGCGCCTCACGCTCACCGGCTCTACCCTGCGGGCGCGTTCGGCCACGTTCAAGGCGCTGCTGACGCAGGAAATCGCCCAGACGGTGTGGCCCCTGGTCGAAGCCGGCAAGCTGCGCCCGATCATGGACCAGGCCTTTCCGATGGAGCAGGCGGCCGCTGCCCACACGCGCATGGAAGCGGGCCACCATATCGGCAAGATCGTACTCAAGATGGGGTGATTCCGGCCCCGCAACCCAGGCAAATCGGGCCTGGCGCGGATTGCTCTTGCCGTTTGGGCCGGGCTCGCTTACATCTTTGCCGGCAAGTGGCCGCTCCGTGAAGGGGCGGCCCTTATTGTTTCCGCGCCGCACAGACCTGTTATTTCACCAGCCAATCGCGCACGATAAAAAGAGGACCATGCCGTGAGCAACCAGCCCACGTATCCGCTGATGCCGCATGCCACTGCTTCGTGGCTTGTCGACAATACGGCCCTGACGTTTGAACAGATCGCCGAATTCTGCGGGCTGCATATCCTTGAAGTGCAGGCCATGGCCGACGATCTGGCCGGTGCCAAGTACACCGGGCGCAACCCGCTGCATTCGGGCGAACTGAGCCAGACCGAAATCGATCGCGGCCAGGAAAATCCCGAATACCGCCTCAAGATGCAGCGCGCGCCGCTTGCCGTCAGCCGCACCAAGGGCCCGCGCTACACCCCGGTGTCCAAGCGCCAGGACAAGCCCGACGGCATCGCCTGGATCCTGCGTCACCATCCGGAAATTTCCGACGCGCAGATCGGCAAGCTGATCGGCACCACGCGCACGACTATCGCGGCGATTCGCGATCGCAGCCACTGGAACATCGCCAACATCAATCCCAAGGATCCGGTGACCCTGGGCCTGTGCTCGCAGCGCGAGCTGGACATGCTGGTGAGCAAGGCGTCCAAGCGCGCCGGCGTTCCGGCCGAAGACGAAGGCGCGGTTACCGATCGCCTGGGTTCGGATCGCGATGCCCTGATCGAGGAACTGCGCGCACAGCGTGAAGCGCAGTCCAAGGCTGCCTCCGAAGCGGCCCAGCACGCCGAAGCCATGGCCTGGCTTGAAGCGCGCCGCGCCGAAGGCATTTCCGACAGCTGAGCACTGCCTCCCGCAAGCGGGAGGGCACTTCCCAAATCCCCCCTCCCGCTTGCGGGAGGGGCCGGGGGAGGGGATGTCACATCGCGGGACCGGGCGAACACGCCCTCCCCAAACCCCTCCCGCAGGCGGGAGGGGCTTTCTGCTGGTCAGACCGACTGGATATAGACGCGCATCGCGTCGGCTTCCGCCTCGATCCGGTCGAGCCGGTATTTCACCAGGTCGCCGATCGAGATGAAGCCCACCATGCGCCCGTCTTCCAGCACGGGCAGGTGGCGGAACCGGCGCCGCGTCATCAGCGCCAGGGCTTCCATCACCGATGTTTCCGGGCTGATGGTGACCACCGGTGCGGTCATCACCGCGCTGACCGGCAGACGCAGCGCATCCTCGCCATGGGCGGTGAGCGCGCGAATCACGTCTCTTTCTGAAAAGATGCCGGCCACGGCATTTTCGCCATCGTGCACCGGCAGGGCACCGATCTTGTGGCTGGTCAGAACCTCGATGGCGTCAGCCACCGTGTCCTGTGCGTGAATGGACCAGACTTCGCCGGAACGCCCGGCAATCAACCGCGCAATCGTCATGGGTTGGCTCCTCTTCCCCTTGGGGCAGTTGGTCCCGCCTCCACGGCAATCATGACATGTTCCGGTTGCGCGGCAAGGCCCTTCCTGTAGGCAATGGCATCGGGAGAAACACGATGGCCAACCAGTCTCCACTGGATGATCCGCACAATGCGGCGCACGCTTGGGCGCGCTATCGCTGGCTGCTGCGCTGGATGGGCCTGGCTACGCTGCTGGTCATCGTGGCGGTTGATGCCTGGCTCTACATGGGCGTGGGGCTGGTTTCGATCCATCTCTACATCGCCACCTCGCTGGGCATCGGCATGACCATGATGCTGATGGCCGCGCTCATGGGGCTGGTCTTCCTGTCGAGCGGCACGGGTCACGATGAAAGTATCGAGGACCGGCTCGATACCTCGCACTGGGACGAATCCTGAAATTCATCTTGCCGCCCGCCGGCACAGGCGGCAACTGGACGCGCCTGCCCAGACCGGAGTGCCGACCATGAACCGCCGCCAAGTGCTTGCTTCCACGGGAATGGCCGCCGGTGCCGCGCTGGGCGCCGGGGCTGGGGCAAAGGCGGCGCCGCCATCTGCTGGTGCCGCCCCGCGTCGGCCTGGCCGCACGGGCCCGCGCAACCTGATCACCGATGTGGCCGGTATCACTGTGGGCTGTGCCCAGGATGCGGCGGTGCGCACCGGCACCACGGTCATCCTGGCCGAAGGGCTGGTGACCGCCGCGATCGACGTGCGCGGCGGCGGGCCGGGCACGCGGGAAAGCGACGCGCTGGAAAGCCACAACCTGGTCCACGCCGCCAATGCCGTGGTGCTGTCGGGCGGATCGTCGTGGGGCCTGGCCGCCGCCGATGGCGTGGCGGCGCACCTGGGCGCGCGCGGCATCGGCTATGGCGGCCTGGCGCAACAGGGCGTGCCGGTGTCGCCGATCGTGCCGGCTGCCATTCTCTATGACCTGGGCAACGGCGGGGCCAAGGGCTGGGGGACCGAGCCACCCTATCGTAACTTGGGTATCGCCGCGCTGGCCGCTGCTGGCGCCGATTTCGCGCTGGGCACCAGCGGCGCCGGCTATGGCGCGATGGCTGGCGCGCTCAAGGGCGGGTTGGGTTCGGCCTCCACCCTGATGCGTGATGGCACCACGGTGGGGGCGATCGTGGCGGTCAATGCGCTGGGCGCCACGGTGGTGCCGGGTACCCGCCATTTCTGGGCTGGCGCCTTTGAAATGGGTGATGAATTCGGCGGTCTTGGCCCGATCGCCGCGCGTGTCGGGCCAGAGGAATGGGGCGGTACCAAGCTGCCCGCCCCGCGCGAGAACACCACGATCGCCTGCGTCGCCACTGACCTTGATCTGACGGCAGACGAGATGAAGCGCGTGGCGATCATGGCGCAGGATGGCCTCGCCCGCGCGATTCGCCCGGTGCACACCCCGTTTGATGGCGATGTGGTCTTTGCCCTGTGCACCGCGCGCCGCCCGGTGACCGGCCCGCGCGATCTGGCGGTGCTGGGCGTGGGCGCGGTGGCGGCCGATACCCTGGCCCGCGCCATTGCGCGCGGGGTTCATGCCGCCACGGCGCCGGCCGGCTGGGGCGTGCCCACCTGGTCTGCCCTCAAGCCGGAATGACGGCCTTGGCCCGCGCGCTGATCACCCTGGCGATTCCGGTGCTGCTGGTCTTGCTGGCGGTTCTGGCAGTGCCGGCCGATGGCCCCACCTGCCTTGGCATCGGCCTGCGCATCTGGGCGCTGTTTGCCTGTGCCCCGGCGACCAGTGCCTGGCTGTGGTGGCGCCAGCGCGCGGTGCCGGCATGATTGCCGCTTTCGTGGCGGTCATGGCGCTGTCGCTGCTGATCGCGCTGTGGGCGCGGCGCGGGGCAGGGCAGGGGCCGCGCGCCTTTTTCGTGGCGGGCGGGCAACTGGGCGCGATCCTGTTCTTTTTCCTGAGCGTGGGGGAAACCTATTCGATCGCCACGATGCTGGGCTTTCCCGGCGGGGTCTATGCCGGTGGCGAAGGCTTCGTGGTGTGGTTCTTTGGCTATATCCTGCTGGCAGCGCCGGTGCTGGCGGTGCTGGGGCCGTGGATCTGGCGTGCGGGCAACCTCTATGGCGCGGTGACGATTCCCGATTTCTTCGCGGCCCATTTCAACAGCCGCCTGCTGGAACGCGTGATCGCGCTTGGCGCAATTGCCCTGCTGGTGCCGATCGGAACGATGCAGTTCGCCGGCATCCGCCTGGTTCTGGGCGCGCTGGCGCCGGGCCTGCCGATGCCGCTGCTGCTGGCCGGCGCCGGAATGGTGGTGATGGCCTATGTGGCACTGGCGGGGCTGCGCGCGGCGGCGTTCGTTGCCGTGCTCAAGGATGCGCTGATGCTGGGCGCGATCCTGCTGGTGGGGGCATTGGCCCTGCGGCACTGGCCGGGCGCCGCCGCGCCAGTGGCGTCGGCCACGATGGCTGCGCAAGTGCCCGTCACCCTGCCCTTTGCGCTCAGCACCATTGCGGTGCAGGCGCTGGGCTTTGCCATGATCCCGCAGAACTGGGCGTTTCTGTTTGCCGCGCGCGGGCCGCAGGCGATCGTTCGCGCCCAGGCCGCCGCGCCGCTCTACATGGTGATGTTTCCCTTGCTGATGGCCGTGGCGGTGTTCGCCCGGCGCATGGACCTGCCAGTGGCCAAGCCCGATTTCGTGTTCCTGGCCGCCGCACAGCATCTGCTGCCCGGCTGGGCGCTGGGCGTGGTCATGGCGGCCGTGGTGCTGGCGGGCATGGTGATCCTGTCCAGCGTGTGCCTGGCGATTGCGCCGCTGCTCACCCGCAACGTGTTGCCCGGCCTGGACGGCCGCGCGCAGCAGCGCTGGGCGCAAGGGGTAACGGCATTGTTCATCGCGCTGTCGGCCGCCGGCGCCATGGCGCAGGTGCCGCTGCTCGCCATGCTCAATACCGTGTTCTACTTCGGCATCGTGCAGACCCTGCCGGGCTTTCTCGCGGCGCTGTGGACCGGGCGGGTAAGAGCAGGGGGCGTGCTGGCCGGCATGGCCGTGGCCGCGCTGGCGATCATTGGCATGCGGCTGGCGGGGATTTCAGCCGGCGGGATCAACCCGGGGCTGGTTGGTCTGATCCTCAACAGCGTGGTGCTGGCGCTGGTGACCCTGATGTTTCCCCGCCGCGACGGGCATAGCGTGATGGCCATGCTTCGATAGAAGCGCAGGGGCTTTGACACGCTCAGCCCGAACGGAAGCCTTTCGCAAGGCCGTTCGCCTTGAGCCTGTCGAGCCTGACGTGTCTGCTTAGGAAGCCGGTGGGTTGAGCCGGTAATCGGCCACCGGCACGCCGCCGATCACGTGCTCCTGGATGATCCGCTCCAGCACCGGCGGGGTGCAGGAATGATACCATACGCCATCGGGATAGACGACCGCGACCGGCCCTGCCGCACACACGCGCAGGCAGCCAACCTTGCTGCGCAGCACGCCCTGCTTGCCGCCCAGTTTCAGTTCGCCCAGTCGTTTTTTCAGGAAAGACCAGGCCGCATCGCTTTCCTTGGCAGAGCAGCACTTGTCCTTGTCGGAATCGGCGCAGAGGAAAATGTGGCGCTGCGGGGCAAAGCCGCCCAGCTTGGCCAGCGTGCTTTCCGCCTCGGCAATTTCCTTTTCGGCCGATTTGCCCATCAGCCGCGCTTGCCAGCGATGCGGGCGATTTCGGCCGCCACCATCTTTTCCACCATGACCGGCAGGTTGCGTTCCAGCCACTGCGCCAGCATCGGGCGCAGCATGTCGCGCACCATGCCTTCCAGCGAGGTTTCGCCCGAACGCACGATCTGCGGCTGGGCGCCGGGCTGGGCCAGCATGGCCAGCGCCGCCAGCGAATCACGCATCGATGCAGCCGCTTCCTGGGGCACCAGGGCTTCGTCCTCGTCGTCCTCGGCGCAGGTACCGGGCGCAGTGCCGGGGTCGGCCGCCGGCTTGCCATATTCGCCCATGATCTGCGCGGCCACGTCAGTCAGGTCGAGCACGTCGGCCGGACTGGCAGCACGAGTCATGCTGATTGCCGGGTTGCTGGCGGTGGTGCGCGGGGCAGCGGTACCCTCGCGCCCGGCCTGGGCCTGAAGCGCGGGGGCAATCGCGGCGGCAGCGGCCGCGGCAGACATCGGCGCACGCGGGGCCGGGGTGGCCGCCGCTTCGCCGCGCACATCGCGCGCGATCACCTTCTTGATCGATTCGAGAATTTCCTCGACCGAAGGTTCACCGGCCTGGCGCATTGTTGTCCCCCACGTTCCTGTTGCCCACGCTGTACAGATATTCGTGCCCGATCACCGGCGGCTGGCGTCGGCGGTCAGGGCAGTGGCTGATCGGGGATTGTCGCATCCTGGGCCGGGGTGTCAACCGTGGCGGTGGCACGGGCCACCGGCGCGGGATCGCTGTCCCAATCCCAGATGCGGTGGTGCACCCGCTCATAGTTGGCCACGGGATCATACAGCGTCCCGCCGTCGAGCCCGAGATCGCGCGCCTGTGCCTTGCCCATCGCCGAAAGCAGGGCAAAGCCGGCGACATATTCGTTGCGCTTGGCGGTGACCAATTGCACCTGGGCGTTGAGCAGTTCCTGCTCGGCATCGAGGATGTTGAGGATGGTGCGGTTGCCCACGGTGTTTTCCGCGCGCACGCCCTCGAGGCTGAGCGCCGCCGCATCCACCGCCGTCTGGTTGAGGCCGATCACTTCCTTGGCTGCCAGCCAGGCCGACCAGGCCGAACGCACCGTGGCGATCACCGCACGCTCGGTGCCGATTTCCTGCTCCATCGTTGCGCCCTGGGTGGCCTGCGCCTGGCGCACGCGGGCCGCTGGCGCGCCGCCCTGGAACAACGGGATCGACGCGGTCAGCCCCGCTACCATGTTGCGCGAGGCATTGGGCACGCCGGGCTGATAGCTGCTGAGATAGTTGGTGTTATTGGTCGATGCGTTGGCCGCAATGGTGGGCAGGCGGCTGGCGCCGGCCACCTTCACGTCAAACCCGGCGGCCTTGCTCGCCTCGCGCGCGGCCAGCAGGTCGGGGTTGTTGTCCAGCGCATAGTCGACCGCATCCTCGACGCCACCTGGCATGCCGGCCAGCGCCGGCGGCGCTTCCAGCGTGCCCGGCGCATGGCCGATGATCCGCACATAGGTTTCGCGGCTGGCCACCAGATTGGCTTCGGCCGAACGCAGGCTGGCGCGCGCCAAGGCCAGGCGCGAGCGCGACTGCGCCACGTCGGTACGGGTCACGTCGCCGATTTCAAAGCGGTCGCTGGTGGCCTGAAGGTTGACCTCGAGAACCTGCACGTTGTTCTTTTGCAGGCCGACGATCGCGGCATCGCGGATCACGTCCATATAGGCCGTGACAGTGCTGGTGAACACGCTCGATTCGGTGCCGCGCAGCGAGGCGCGCCCGGCTTCTACGCGCGTCTTTGCCGCACGGATGCCGTTCTTGACTGCGCCCCCATTGTACAGCGGCACCCCGGCGTTCGCGCCCAGGTTGACCACCCGATCGGGATAGCTGGTGGAGAAATACGAGCCGCCCTTGTCGACATACTCGTTGTAGCTGGCGCTGCCCGACAGCGAGGGCAGGGCCGCTGCCCGCGCGATCGGCACGTTTTCGTCGGTCGCGCGCAGCGAATCGCGCGCGGCCTGCAGATCGGGGTTGGTCTGGTAGGCGGCGGTCAGCGCGCTGCGCAGGTCATCTGCCTGGGCCGGGGCGCTGCTCGTGGCGATCGCGGCGACCAGCAAGGGGCCTGCCGCCACCGCCGCGCGCCACCGGCTCAGTCGCGACATGGGGTTCAGAAGCTCCAGCCCTTGGGGGCGGCAAATTCGGGCAGCACGGCAAAGTCTGCCTCGCCCAGGGCGCCCAGCGCAACCTGGCCGGCAGCCTTGCGGCCCAGGGCGAGGCGCGCCACGCGGCGCTCGATCAGGCCGGTAACCAGGCGGCCATCGTCGGCCACGGCGGCTTCCAGGGCAGGGGTCACCACTTCGATCGCGCCATCGACCAGAACCAGCGCGAACTGGCCCAGCGCGGCAAGATCGTCGGCCGGGCTGGCCAGCGTCACTACCAGGCCCAGCTCGCGCAGCAGCGCGGCAAGATAGGTGCCGGGCTTGCCCACCACCAGCGCGCGTTCGCCCGCCACCGGTGCGGCGGCGATCAGCATCTGCCCGTGGGTGAGCGCCGGAGCCAGCACGGTGCCATCGCCCAGCGGCACGGCGCGGTCCATATAGGCCAGGGCGCGGCGGTCTGCCGGCACGAAATCCTCGCGCGCAACGGCGGCAAAGGCGGCCAGCACGGCCGGATCGTTTACCCCGCTCACGCGCAGCTGGCTTTCGATCATGGCCTTGCGTTCGCGCACCATTCCCGTCTCGGCTGCCTCAGCTACTGCCACGCTCATCGGTATTCCTCATCAGGTTCGGGATGCGTGGGCCGCTTTCGCAGTCGCACACGCCATTGATCGCCAGCGTCTCTAGAATATTGCCCGCGCTGCGCCAAGCGTCTTGCATGCTGTCTGTCGGCGCGTAAGGGGCATTGGCAGAATGCTGTAGCAGGAGCGAAATTGCGATGGCGGAAATGGTGACGATCCGGGAAGCGGATCTGGTCGAAAGCGTGGCCGATGCGCTGCAATACATCAGCTACTTCCACCCGATGGATTACATCCGCGCGCTGGGCGATGCCTATGAGGCCGAACAGGGCCCCGCCGCCAAGGATGCCATCGCCCAGATCCTGACGAACAGCCGCATGTGCGCTGAAGGCCACCGGCCGATCTGCCAGGATACCGGCATCGTCAACGTATTCATCGAATGGGGCCAGGATTGCCGCCTGGAATCCGACAAGTCCTTGCAGGACGTGGTCGATGAAGGCGTGCGCCGCGCCTACCTGAATGCGGACAACAAGCTGCGCGCCTCGGTCCTGGCCGATCCGGCCTTCACCCGCCGCAACACGCGTGACAACACGCCCTGCGTGCTCCACGTGGAAATGGTCAAGGGCAGCAAGGTGACCGTCGATGTTGCGGCCAAGGGCGGCGGCAGCGAGAACAAGTCCAAGTTCAAGATGATGAACCCGAGCGATTCGATCGTCGACTGGGTGCTCGAAATGCTGCCGCAGATGGGCGCCGGCTGGTGCCCGCCGGGCATGCTGGGCATCGGCATCGGTGGCACGGCCGAACACTGCGTGCTCTTGGCCAAGAAGGCGCTGATGGAGCCGATCGACATGGCCCAGCTCAAGCTGCGCGGGCCCCAGACCGATATCGAGCGCCTGCGCATCGAGATTTTCGACAAGGTCAACGCGCTCGGTATCGGCGCGCAGGGGCTGGGCGGGCTTTCCACCATCCTCGACGTCAAGATCATGGATGCGCCGTGCCATGCCGCTGGCAAGCCGGTGGCGATGATCCCCAACTGCGCCGCCACGCGCCACGCGCACTTCACGCTCGATGGCAGCGGCCCAAGCTATCTCGAACGGCCCAAGCTGGATGAATGGCCGCAGGTGCACTGGGCACCCGATGCCGCGGCCAAGCGCGTCAACCTCGATACGCTGACGGCAGAAGAAGTGCAGGGCTGGAAGCAGGGTGATCGCCTGCTGCTCAACGGCAAGATGCTGACCGGCCGCGACGCCGCGCACAAGCGCATCCAGGACATGCTGGCCAAGGGCGAGCAACTGCCGGTCGATTTCAAGGGCCGCGTGATCTATTACGTCGGCCCGGTCGATCCCGTGCGCGAGGAAGTGGTTGGCCCGGCTGGCCCCACCACCGCCACGCGCATGGACAAGTTCATGGACATGATGCTCGACCAGGGCCTGCTGTCGTGCGTCGGCAAGGCCGAGCGTGGCCCGGCCGCCACCCAGTCGATCGCCGAGCACAAGTCGGCCTATCTCATGGCGGTGGGCGGCGCGGCCTACCTCGTTGCCCGCGCGATCAAGGAAGCCAAGGTCGTCGGGTTCGAAGACCTCGGCATGGAGGCGATCTACGAATTCACCGTGGAAGACATGCCGGTGACCGTGGCTGTCGATAGCGAAGGCCAGAACGTGCACCAGCTCGCCCCGCTGGTGTGGAAGAAGAAGATCGCCGACGAAGGCCTGCTGCCGGCCTGACCGCTTGCCTGGCGTTAGGCTTCGCACCACCCCCAACCCCCTCCTTCCGAAGAGGAGGGGGCTTTTTTGTGTCTGCTCCCCATCCTCTTTAGAGGAGGGGGTCGGGGGGGGGGGTGGAAACCTGGCGCAAACTCTCGATCAACCACCCACGCTGTTCGACCGCCGCACTGGCGCGGTGTGCCCGCGTGCCGTAGCAAGGCGTCATGGCCATGACAGAGCGGGCTGACCCCGCCCCTACCTCCGACGATACCCCGCCCGGCATGGGCCACGTCACCGCACGGCAGGTGGTCCTGTCGGCGGCGGCGCTGTGGCTGTGCTATTTCGTGCTGGTCTCGATCCGCTGGGCCCTGGTCGGGCCACCCGATACCGATCTGTCGATCTGGATCGAACTGCTGTGGCGCCGCGCGCTGGTGACCATGGCCGGCATTGCCGTGACCGTGCTGGCCTGGCCGCTGCTGCGCCGCTGGGATCATCGCCGGCTGGGCTGGCGCGTGGCGCTGGCGCTGGTGATCATGTTGCCGGCAGCCCTGTTGCTGGCACTGATCAACCAGCAGGCGTTTGCGCCGGTGGAGGCCCGCTGGGACCAGGAGGCGCAAAAGCAGGATGCCGGCCAGGATGCCGCCACGCGCAAGGAAGCTTCGCAGCGCAATACCGGCGGCAACATGCTGATCGATATTGCCCCACCCGCGCCGTCAGCGCCGGCGATCCCGCCCGAGCCACCCGAACCGCCCGCGCCGCCTGCGGCCGGCGATGTGCCGCCAGAGCCCCCTGCACCGCGAGCACCCAAGGCGGCACCGAAACGCGATAACGTCAGCGTGCGCCATCATGCCGATGGCACCACCGAAATCACCGCGCCAGGCGTGCATATCATCACGCGCGAACCAGCCACGCCCGCCACCACCGCGCAGGAGATCAACCAGGACATCAACAAGGACGAGGGCTGGCAGGAACTGACCGATATCGCGCTGGGCCGCTATTTCCTGCTGATCGCCTGGGCCGCGCTCTATCTGGCGCTGGGCAATGCCGAACAGCGCCGCGCTGCCGAATGGCGCGAAGGCGAATATCGCCGCGCGGCCAAGGCGGCGGAACTGCGCTCCTTGCGCTATCAGGTCAATCCGCACTTCCTGTTCAACACCTTGAATTCGCTCTCGGCGCTGGTCATGGTCGGCCGCACCGAAGAAGCCGAGCGGATGATCCAGACGATTTCCAGCTTCTATCGCCACAGCCTGGCCGGCGATCCTACCGCCGATGTCACCCTGGCCGACGAGATCGCGCTGCAGCGGCACTACCTGGCGATCGAAGGCGTACGCTTTCCCGATCGCTTGCGCGTGGAATTCGATGTGCCCGAGGATGTGAGCGAGGCCTGCGTGCCGGGCATGATCCTGCAACCGCTGGTGGAAAATTCGATCAAGTATGCCGTGTCGGCCACCACCCGGCCGGTGACGATCAGCATCCGCGCGCGCATTTCGGCCGGGCTGCTGGTGCTGACCGTGGCCGATGATGGCCCTGGCGCCGATCATGCCAGCCTGCCCACGGGCGGCACCGGCATTGGCCTTGCCAACGTGCGCAGCCGCCTGGCCGCGCGCTTTGGCGCCCAGGCGCGGGTGGAAAGCGCGCCTTTGCCGGCCGGCGGCTATGCCACCGTGCTGACCCTGCCCATCGTATCCAATCTTGCTTGAGGCCCCCATGCGCACCCTGATCGTGGACGACGAACCCCTGGCCATCGAACGCATGCAGATCCTGTGTGCGCGCATTCCCGCGTTGCAGATCGTGGGCACCGCCGCCGATGGGGCGGCCGCCCTGCGGCTGGTAGAGGCACTCTCGCCCGCGCTCGTGCTGCTCGACATGACGATGCCCGAACTCGACGGCCTGAGCGTGGCGCGCGCCCTCGTGCGGCAGAATCCCAAGCCGATGGTGATCTTCGTGACCGCGCACGATCACTTCGCGGTCGAGGCGTTCGATTGCGAGGCGGTCGACTATGTGCTCAAGCCCGTGGCGCAAGAGCGGCTGGAACGCGCGGTGGAGCGTGCCCTGTCGCGCCAGGCTGCCTTGGCCGATCCGGCCCTTGCCCCGGCGCCCACCGTGCCTGCGGCTGCCCCTGCTCATGACGATGCCACGGCCTCGGCCGCGCAGTGGATCGAGGAATTCTGGGTGCCCCACCGCAGCGAACTGGTGCGCGTGGCCGCCGGCGATATCGATCGCATCGATGCCGAGCGCGACTATGTGCGGCTGCACGTGGGCCAGCGCAGCTATCTCATGCTGCACACCATCCAGCGGCTGGAAGACCGGCTCGACCCGGCGCACTTCATTCGCCTGCACCGCTCCACCATCGTGCGGCGCAACCGCATCCTGGGGCTCCGTCACGATGGCCTGGGCGTGTGGTCGGCCGAACTGGCCGATGGCACCATGCTGCGCATCGGCCGGACCTATCTGGCCAAGGCCAAGGCCATGGCCGGACGGTAGGGGGTCAGGCCCGGGGCGCTGTCCGGCGATAGCTGAGCGCCTCGGCTACATGCACCCGGCCAACGCCTTCGGCCCCGGCCAGATCGGCAATGGTGCGCGCCACGCGCAGGATGCGGGTGTAGCCGCGCGCGGAGAGGCGCATCGCCTCGGCCGCCTTGAACAGCAGCTGGCGCCCGGCCTCGTCCGGCGTGGCAAAGCGGTCGAGCAGATCGCCGTCCAGCTCGGCATTGTTGCGCCGGCCGCTGCCTTCCAGCCGCGCGGTCTGGCGTGCCCGCGCGGCGCCCACCCGCGCAGCCACTTGCGCCGATCCTTCGGCCGGTGGCGGCAGGGCCAGATCCGCCGCCGATACCGGATCGACTTCTACATGCAGGTCGATGCGGTCGAGCAGCGGACCGGATACCTTTGACTGGTAATCGGCGGCGCATTTGGGCGCGCGGCTGCAGCCCAGCGCCGGATCACCCAGGTGGCCGCAGCGGCACGGGTTCATCGCCGCGATCAACTGCACCCGCGCCGGGAACGTTACGTGGGCATTGGCACGGGCCACCGTCACCTCCCCAGTTTCCAGCGGCTGGCGCAGCGAATCGAGCACCGCGCGCTGGAACTCGGGCAGTTCGTCCAGGAACAGCACGCCCAGATGCGCCAGGCTCACTTCGCCCGGCCGCACGCGCAAGCCGCCGCCGGTCAGCGCCGCCATCGAGGCGGAATGATGGGGGCTGCGAAACGGCCGTGCGCGGCTGATCCGCCCCTCTTCCAGCGTGCCCGCCACCGAGGCGACCAGCGAGGTTTCCAGCGCCTCGCCCGGCGTGAGTTCGGGCAGAATGCCGGGCAGGCACGAGGCCATCAACGATTTGCCAGCGCCGGGCGGGCCGATGAGTAAGAGATTGTGCCCCCCGGCAGCGGCAATTTCCAGCGCACGCTTGGCGGTTTCCTGGCCCTTCACCTGCTTGAGATCGGCCAGCCGCACCGGCGGCAGCGCCTCGCCCACTTCGGGTGGAGCCAGGCGTTGCGTGCCTTTCAGGTGGTTGAGCAGCGCGATCAGATCGGGCGCGGCAATCACATCGATGCCGCTGGCCCAGCGCGCCTCGGTGCCTTGCGCGGCGGGGCAGATCAGGCCCTTTTCAGTGCCGCTGGCGTGCAGCGCGGCCAGGAGTACGCCGGGGCTGGGGATGATCCGCCCATCCAGCGCCAGTTCGCCCACCGCCACGTAATCGGCAATGGTTTCGCGATCGACCACGCCCATCGCTGCCAGCAGGGCCAGCGCGATCGGCAGGTCGTAATGCGATCCTTCCTTGGGCAGGTCGGCCGGCGACAGGTTGATGGTGATGCGCTTGGGCGGCAGGCTCAGGCCCAGCGCCGCCAGCGCGGAATGCACGCGTTCGCGGCTCTCGCCCACGGCCTTGTCGGGCAGGCCGACCACACGGAACGAGGGCAGCCCCGGCGCCACCTGGCACTGCACTTCCACCGCGCGGGCTTCCAGGCCGAGATAGGCCACGGTCGAGACAAGCGAAACCATGCCGGCACGGTGGCCGATGGCGGCGCGGGGTCACAAGGGGGCGGGTGGGGGTGCTGCCAAATCGGTGGCAGTTGTTGGTGTCACATGCCCTCCCCCCGACCCCCTCCCGCAAGCGGGAGGGGGAGAAGCAGGATGATCCCCTTCTGCGTCCGGGAAGGGGAGAAGGGTTAGCTCCCCTCCCGCCTGCGGGAGGGGCTGGGGGGAGGGCGTGTTGCGCGTTTAGTGCGCCGCGCCCCAGCTCGGCCCGGTGCCGATCTCCACGCCCAGCGGCACGGTCAACTGCACCGATGGCGCCGCCGCCCCCGCCATCACCGCGCGAATCACCTCGCTCGCCGCGGCCACGTCTTCCTCGGGCAGTTCGAACACCAGTTCGTCGTGCACCTGCAGCAGCATCTTCACGCGCGGCAGCCCGGCTTCTGCCAGCGCGGGCAGCATGCGGGCCATGGCGCGCTTGATGATATCGGCGCTGGTGCCCTGAATCGGCGCATTGATCGCCGCGCGCTCGCTGCCCTGGCGCTCGGCCTGGGTGCCGGAATTGATGCGCGGGAACCAGGTCTTGCGGCCAAACAGCGTTTCGGAAAAACCGTTGGCGCGCACGCTTTCCAGCGTTTCGTGAATATAGCGCTGGATGCCGGGGAACCGCTCGAAATAGCGGTCGATCATCGCCTGGGCTTCGTCGGCGCTGGTGCCCAGCCGCGTGGCCAGGCCCCAGCGGCTGATGCCATAGAGGATGGCGAAGTTGATCGTCTTGGCACGGCCGCGAGTGTCGCGGTTCACCTCGCCGAACAGCTCGCGCGCGGTGCGGGCGTGGATGTCCTCGCCCTGCTCGAACGCTTCGCGCAACGGCGCAACGTCAGCGATATGCGCGGCCAGGCGCAGCTCGATCTGCGAATAGTCGGCGCTTAGCAGTACGTGGCCGGGTTCGGCCACGAAGGCCTCGCGAATCTCGCGCCCGATCTCGGTGCGGATCGGAATGTTCTGCAGGTTGGGATCGTTGGACGAAAGCCGCCCGGTCTGCGCGCCGACCAGGCTATAGCTGGTGTGGACGCGGCCGGTATCGGGGTTGATCGCGGCCTGCAGGGCATCGGTGTAGGTGCTTTTGAGCTTGGATAGCTGGCGCCATTCCAGCACCAGCGTGGCCACTTCCGCGCCCTGGCCGGCCAGCGTTTCCAGCACCGACTGGTCGGTGGAATACTGCCCGCTCTTGCCCTTCTTGCCGCCCTTGTAGCCCAGCTTGTCGAACAACACGTCGCCCAGCTGCTTGGGGCTGCCGATGGTGAACGGGCCGCCGGCCTTTTCATGGATCACGCCTTCCAGCCGCGCGATCTCGGCGGCAAAGCGGGTGGATAGATTGGCCAGCTGCTCGCGATCGACGCGGATACCGTGGCGCTCCATCTGCGCCACCACCGGCACCAGCGGACGATCGACCCGCTGATAGATGCGCGTGCCGCCCTCGTCGGCCAGGCGCGGGGCAAACAGCTGGTGCAGCCGCCAGGTCACGTCGGCATCCTCGGCGGCATAGCGCGTGGCGTCGGGCAGCGGCACTTCGGCAAACGAGATCTGCTTCTTGCCGCTGCCGCACACGTCCTTGAACAGCATGGTGGTGTGCTGGAGATGGCGCCCGGCCAGTTCATCCATGCCATGGCCGGCCAAGCCGGTTTCGCTGCGCCCGGCATCGAGGCAGAAGCTCATCACCATGGTATCGTCGATCGGCGCCACGGCAATGCCGTGCCGGGCCAGCACGGTCAGGTCATACTTGATGTTCTGGCCCACCTTGATCACCGCCGCGCTTTCCAGCAGCGGCTTGAGCGCGGCCAGCGCCGCCTCGCGCGGGATCTGCCTGGGCACCTCGCTGAACATGTCGGTGCCGCGATGGCCCAGCGGGATATAGCAGGCCTGGCCTGCGCCCACCGCCAGGCTCACGCCGACCAGATCGGCGCGCATCGAATCGAGCGCAGAGGTTTCGGTATCGATCGCCACCAGCCGCGCGGCAAAAGCGCGGTCGATCCATTCCTGCAAGGCTTCCAGCGTCTGCACGCACGGATAGGCGTCGCGGTCGATCGCCGGCCAGGTCGGCAGCGGCTGGCGCGTCGATTCGGCGGGCGCTGGCGTGGCCGCCTTGCCCGCTGCCGGCGAATCGCCCGCCGGCGCGGCCGCAGCGGCAGGCGCTGGGGTGCCCAGCTTGCGCAGCAGGCTGGTGAAACCATGGGTGGTCAGGAAGGCGGCCAGCGGCTCGGGCGGGATGGGGCCCAAGGCAAAGTCTTCCAGCGGCACGGGCAGCGGGCAGTCTTCCTTGAGCGCCACCAACTGGCGCGACAGGCGCGCCATGTCGGCCTGCTCGATCAGGCTGTCGCGCAGCTTGCCCGCCTTCATCGTCGGCGCGGCGGCGAGCGCGCCTTCCAGGCCGCCGTGTTCCACGATCAGCTTGGTCGCGGTCTTGGGGCCGATACCGCGAATCCCGGGCACATTGTCGACCGCATCGCCCATCAGCGCCAGGACATCGCCCACCAGCTCGGGCGGGACGCCAAACTTTTCCACCACTTCGGGAATGCCGATGCGCTGGTTCTTCATGGTGTCGAGCATGTCGACGCAGCCCGTGCCGCCCTGGGCGCATTGGCCCACCAGCTGCATCAGGTCCTTGTCGGAAGACACGATCGTCACGTCCCAGCCCTGGGCCGTGGCGGCGCGGGCATAGCTGGCGATCAGGTCGTCCGCCTCCAGGCCTTCTTCCTCGATGCAGGCCAGGCTGAACGCGCGCGTCGCATCGCGGATCAGCGGGAACTGCGGCTTGAGGTCTTCGGGCGGCGGCGGCCGGTTGGCCTTGTATTGATCGTACAGGGCGTTGCGGAACGTGATCGAGCTTTTGTCGAGGATCACCGCCAGGTGGGTGGGGCCATCGGCCTTGTGCAGGTCTTCGGCCAGGCGCCACAGCATGGTGGTATAGCCATAGACCGCGCCCACCGGCACGCCTTGCGGGTTGGTCAGCGGTGGCAGGCGGTGATAGGCCCGAAAAATATAGGCCGAGCCATCGACGAGATAGAGGTGGTTGCGGGAATCCATGGCCAGTGTCCTAGGCGGGGTGGACAAATTCCACAACGCCGGGCGTTGCCCGGCATGGCCGATCACGCGCGAGTCAGGCAAATCCGCCCATGCAGGCAGTATGTTGGATCATATTCGCACAGGTCTGGTGCTGAATCTGGAACAGGCCGCGCCGTTTGCGGTTGCACCCTTATGGATGTGTGCAGTTGCGTGAGAGAATGACGCAGATTTAACGCTTCATCGCTTTGGCAGGGCGCTTTGGCGCAGCAGCGCTCGCGCAAAAAACCCTTGCCGCTAAGGGCGATAGCGACGGCCCGTCGCAATGCTGTCGTCTTGTGCTTGCAAGCCGATGAATTGCCGATTAATTGGGACGTCGAAGTCTACCGTGGGAGTAGGCTTTGCGGCGGGCTTTGCCCGGCGCGGTTCACTTCAATCCAGGGATTGTAACGCATGCGCAAGCTCATCCTCGCCGCCGTCGCCGGCACCGCCTTCGCCCTCGCCGGCTGCTCGGAAAAGCCGGCTGACACCGCCACTGAAGCTGCCAGCGAAGCTGCTGACGCTTCGGCCGACGCTTCGGCTGCTGCTGCTGACGCCAGCGCTTCGGCTTCGGAAGCCGCCGCTGACGCGAGCGCTGCCGCGAAGATGTAATCCCCGCCCGCAAGGGCAGGTTACAGATAGAAAAGGGCGTGACCTTCGTGGTCGCGCCCTTTTTCGCGTGTGCGGCGCGAATCGCGATAAAACGGCTTGTGCGGCGCAGCGATGTCAGTGGCGTCCATCACCACCCCCGCTCCCCTCGGAAGAGGAGGGGAAGCAGAACGCCAAAAGCCCCCTCTTCTTTAGAGGAGGGGGCTTGGGGATGGTGCTGGGCCTTGCGCTAACGGGCTTCGACAAGCTCAGCCCGAACGGCGCTCGTCCTGGACTATCAACGCTCCCGTCCGCCCTGAGCCTGTCGAAGGGCGCTAGCGTAACGCGGCGTTACCGCCGGCGCGAAACTTCGCCCGTCAGGTTCGGTCCGTCTGACGGCTGGAGGAATCCGGTATAGAGCGCGCTGGCAATGCGCGCGATCATCCCGGCCTGGGCCGTGTGGTTTTCCGGCCCGGCCACGAAGATCGCCATGGCCAGGTGGCGGCCATCGGGCATGCGCACGATGCCCACGTCATCGGTCACCCCGGCCAGCGTGCCGGTCTTGTGGGCCAGCAGCACGCCCTCGGGCAAGCCGGCGCGGATGCGGTTGCGGCCGGTGCTGGTGCGGGTCATCGTATCGAGCAGCACGGCGCGGGCCTGTGGGCCCAGCGCGCCACCGCGGTCGATCGCCGAAAGCAGCGCGATCATCGCCCGCGGCGTGCTCGACGTGCCGGTGTCGATGGCGCGGGCCGGGTTGATTCGCCCATCGTCACGCACCAGCGTGGCCATGGTGTGATCAAGGTGCTGGCCGGAAATGCCGGTCTGCGTCAGGAAGCGGTTGACCGCGCCGATGCCACCTACCGCGGCGATCAGGCCATCGGTGGCGTGGTTGTCGCTGCGCGTGATGGATTTTTCGATCAGGGTCTGTGCGGTATAGACCGGGCCGGGGCGAACCATCGCCACGAGATTGCGGCGTCCGGCCGCCTCGGGCACCGGCATCATCATCGGCAGGGGCTGGTCCAGCCGGAACCGGCCCTGCTCCACCATCTGCAGGAACGTGGCGGACACGGCCACTTTGGCGGTGCTCGCCATGGGAAAGGGCATGTCGCCATTGATCAGCACTTGCCCGCCGCCGTCCAGGTCCATCGCGGCAACGCCCACGCGGCCGCGCGCGGCAGCAGCAATGGAGGCGACGCGTTGCTGAATGGCAAGGTCACGCGCGCTTTGCACCGCGGCCGGCGGGCGACTTTGCACCGCAGGCGATGTGGCCGCCAGGGCCGGAAAGGCTGCCAGTGCAGCAGCCAGGATGCGCAATTTACGCTTTGATGGAAGCCCGACCATTATGAGGGATTAACCCAACCCGCCTTATTATTTCGTTGCGCCACGATAAGCCATTGTGACTCTGGCGCAAAGGCGGGTGGTTCCCTGATTCGACGCCGCCCGGCGCATGCGCGCTGCGTTTCGTCGCAACTGTAAAACCGGTGGCCGGTTGCAAGGGCGGTGGCGGGCAAATTGCGCGGCCCGCCGGGCGCTTCAATCGTCCATGTCGTGCATCATCTGGTCGGGCGCCAGATCGCTGAATCGGGTAATCCGCGCCTCGAAACGCAGGCGCACCTTGCCGGTGGAGCCATGGCGCTGCTTGGCCACGATCAGCTCGGCCAGGCCGAACACGCGCTCCATCTCGGCCATCCAGGCGGCATGGGCTTCGTGGGTCTTGGCGTCATCGCTTTCGACCGGGCGCTTGGGCTCGCGCGAGGCAACGTAATAGTCTTCGCGGAACACGAACCAGACCATGTCGGCGTCCTGCTCGATCGAGCCCGATTCGCGCAGGTCCGAGAGCATCGGCCGCTTGTCGTCGCGCTGTTCCACCGCGCGCGACAGCTGCGACAGCGCGATCACCGGAACCGCCAGTTCTTTGGCCAGAGTCTTGAGCCCGCGCGAGATTTCCGAGATTTCGTTGACGCGATTGTCGGATTTGCCCGAGCCGGACAGCAGCTGAAGATAGTCGACCACGATCAGGCCGATATCGTGCCGGCGCTTAAGCCGGCGGGCGCGGGTGCGCAGCGCACCGATCGAAAGGCCGGGGGTATCGTCGATGAACAGCGGCAGCTCGGCCAGGCGTTGGCTGGCGAACGAAAGCTGCTGGAAATCCTCGCGGCTGATCCGGCCCATGCGCAGCGATTCGGAACTGATGCCCGATTGTTCGGCCAGAATACGCGTGGCGAGCTGGTCGGCGCTCATTTCCAAGCTGAAGAAAGCGACCGCCGCACCGACCGAATCCTTGGCCGGTATGCCGCGCGCCATGTCATCGCGCAGCCGGTCGGCGCAGTTGAACGCGATGTTGGTGACAAGCGAGGTCTTGCCCATGCCGGGGCGGCCGGCGAGGATGATAAGGTCGGAATCGTGCAGGCCGCCGATCTTTTCGTTGACCGAGGTAAGGCCGGTGGTCGTGCCCGAGATGTGCCCGCCCGACAGCAGCGCCTTCTCGATCATTTCCAGGCTGGCGCGGGTGGCTTGGCCAAAGGTCTGCGCTTCGTTGCCGGTCTGCGCGCCTTCGGCCACGGAAAACAGCGCCGCTTCGGCCTGCTCCACCTGCTTCAACGGCTCGACCGTCTCGCTGGTGTCCATCGCGCCTTCGACCAGGTTGCGGCCCACGCTGATCAATTCGCGCAGCAGCGCCAGGTCATAGATCTGTTGCGCCAGCTCGCGCGGTGCCAGCAGGCCCTGGCCATCGGCGGTGAGGCGGGCAAGGTAGGCGGTGCCGCCCAGTTCCTTGAGTTCCTCGTCGCTTTCGAAATAGGGCTTGAGCGTGACCGGGGTGACCACGGCCTTGCGATCGATCAGCGCCAGGATCCGCTCGAACACGCGCCCGTGCACCGGGGCAAAGAAGTGATCGGGCCGCAGCGGCACGGTCATTTCTTCCATGATGCGGTTGTCGATCAGCACGGCGCCCAGAAAGGCGGCCTCTGCCTCGACATTGGCGGGAAGCGCACGGACCTCACTGGCCGGACGCGCGAGAATGGCTTCGCTGGCGGACATGCCTGTCAAAATGAACCAGTCTCAAGGGTGTGGCAAGGCGGCGACGTGCGCGATCCGCGCAGGCGTTTTCCACAGGCTGTGGACGGTTTGGCCCCCTCTTCCACCAAGGTAGCATGCTCTGCGCCCGGCAAGGCGCTTGCTGCGCGGCCCGCCATGTTGCAACACTCGAGATCTTATGGCGGACCCGCGCATCTCGCATATCGAGCTGGACGAAACGACGATCGTCTGGCGCAACGCCGATGTGGAGCAGGAGCGCCGCGTGGCGATCTTCGACCTGATCGAGGAAAACACGTTCCGCCCCTTGCGCTCCTGCGCCGCCGGTCATGAAGGCCCCTATCGCCTGCGCCTCTCGGTGCTCGATGGCCGCCTCACGCTCGACATTGCCGACGAGAGCGGCAGCCTGCTGGAAAGCATCGTGCTGGGCCTGGGGCGGTTCCGCCGCCCGATCCGCGAATACTTCGCGATCTGCGACAGCTATTACCAGGCGATCCGCCGCGCCACCGCGCAAGAGATCGAAACGATCGACATGGCCCGGCGCGGGGTCCACAACGAAGCGGCCGAAATGCTGCTCGAACGGCTCGACGGCAAGGTGGAAACCGATTTCGCCACGGCGCGCCGCCTGTTCACCCTGATCTGCGTGCTGCATATCCGGGGGTAGGTACGCAGGGGCATGGCCCCCCTCCGACGGCCTGCGGCCGCCACCTCCCCCCGCGAGCGGAGGGAGGATCAAAAGCCCCATCCTCTTTAGAGGAGGGGGTTTGGGGGTGGTGGAAATCTGCGCGAGTCCGGACGCCGTCAATTTTGACGTCATCCTGCCCATGCCCTATGGGCCGCGCTTTCACACCAGGGCTTGGGCGAATCTCTTTCATGGCAAAGCGCAGGAATTCGGCGTTGCGGCGCGCGCTGGCGGCATTGCTGCTGGCCGTGCTGGTGGGCGCGGGCCTGCTGTGGTGGCAATCGCGTGTGTGGCGGCCTGATCGGCAGCATTTTCCGGTGCAGGGCGCCTGGGCCGATGTGCATGATGCCCCGATCGATTGGCGCCTCCTCAAGGGCGATGGCGCCGATTTCGTCTATCTGACGGCCAGCGAAGGCCCGCAGCGGCGCGACGATGCCTTTACCGACAGCCTCGACCAGGCGCGCACCGCCGGGCTGCAGGTGGGCGCGGTGCATGTCTATGATCTGTGCGCGCCGGGCGATGCGCAGGCGGCCAATTTCGTCACCATGGTCCCGCGCGAGGATGCGCTGCTGCCCCCGGCGGTCGCGCTCGATATCAACCAGCGCAGCTGCCCCACCCCGCCAACCGAAGCCGCGCTGCAAAGCGAGTTGACGACGTTCCTCAACCAGGTGGAAATGCACGCTGGCAAGCCGGCGATCCTGATGCTCTCGCGCGGGATCGAAAGCCGCTATCACTTGGCCGCGGTGATCGATCGCAACATCTGGGTGCGCCAGGACTATATCGAGCCTGGCTATGCCGGCCGGCCTTTCGTGATGTGGACCGCCACCGATCGCTACCACGGCAAGGCCGCGCCTGGCCCGCTGCGCTGGGTGGTGGTGCAACCCTGATGGATTTGAAGATGATGCCTGATGACGCCACCCGCACCGCGCTGATCGCCGCTGCCCGCGCCGCGCGCGAAACCGCCTATGCGCCCTATTCGCATTTCACCGTGGGCGCTGCGCTGCTGTTCGGCGATGGCAGCGTGGTGACCGGCTGCAACGTCGAAAACGCCAGCTATGGCCTGTCGCTCTGCGCCGAGACCGTGGCCAGTGCCACGGCCACCGCCGCCGGTGGGCATGCCGGTCAGCGCGGCGGGCTGGTTGCCGTGGCCGTGGCCGGCGGGCCCGAGGGGGTGGATGGCGAGCCGATCACCCCATGCGGCCGCTGCCGCCAGGTGTTGTATGAACAGGCTGCGCTCGGCGGCACCGACCCGCTGGTGCTCAGTGCCGGGGGCGACGGGGTCGTGGTTGAAGAACGCCTGTCATTCCTGCTACCGCGCGCGTTCGGCCCGGCCTACCTGGGTTGAGCTTTTTTCTGGCTGCACACGCAAAGGACCGGCCTTGTCCATTCTTTCCGACAAGTGGATTCGCAACAAGGCGCTGACCGAGGGCATGATCGAGCCTTTCGTGGAAAATCAGCGCCGCGATGGCTGCATCAGCTATGGCCTGTCATCCTATGGCTATGACGCGCGCGTGGCCGATGAATTCAAGATCTTCACCAATGTAGATTCGGCCGTGGTCGATCCCAAGGATTTTGCCGCCAACTCGTTCGTCGATCGCAAGACCGATGTCTGCGTGATCCCGCCCAACTCGTTCGCGCTGGCGCGGACCGTCGAATATTTCCGCGTGCCGCGCGATGTGCTGGTGATCTGCCTCGGCAAGTCCACCTATGCCCGCTGTGGCATCATCGTGAATGTCACCCCGCTCGAACCCGGCTGGGAAGGACACGTGACGCTGGAGTTTTCCAACACCACGCCGCTGCCCGCGCGCATCTATGCCAACGAGGGGGCGTGCCAGTTCCTGTTCCTGCAGGGCAACGAGCCGTGCGAGGTCAGCTATGCCGATCGCGCCGGCAAATACATGGGCCAGCGCGGGGTAACTCTGCCGCGCCTGTAATGGCGCGGCGGTTCAGCGCGCCTCATGCCGTGGCATAGGCTTCCGCTTCGGCGGCGATGAGAATGTCGGCTAGCATCCAATAGGCTTCGCCCCAGGCGGCCAGCACGGCATCGGTCGCCACCTCGGCGCCCAGCACATCGCGAATCGCCGGCAGCAGCGCCTCTGCCACCAGCGGATAGTGTTCCGCCTTCACGCCGGTTTCCACGTGGCGCGCCACCATGCGCTGTACCGGACCGGTGAGCGCGCCGAGTTTGTCGATATTGCGCGCATAGGCCAGGATCGCGGCCGCCAGCCGGCGTGGCTGTTCGCCGCTGTCCTGCGCCGCACGATCAAACATCGCCGCCACTTCCGCGTTTTCGAACAAGCGCTTGTACATGGCGGTGGTGATGGCGAGCCCATGCTTTTCCAGCGCCGGGGCAGTAGCCTTGACCGTGGCGATGGCTTGGGCGGAAGCGGTTCGCATCGACGTTCTCCTAATGTGGTATTCAAAATACCGGTATTTGTTTTACTTGATTCGTGCAAGCGCTTTGCCGCAGGCTGGGCCGATGCAATTGACCCAGCACACCGACTATGGCCTGCGCCTGCTGATCGCCATGGCGCGGCGCCCGGATGCGCCGCTGGCACTGCCCGGCTTTGCCGCAGAACAGGGGCTGTCCTACCATCACGTCGCCAAGGTGGCGCAGGCGCTGGTCCACGAAGGCTTTGCCATCAGCGTGCGGGGCCGCAACGGCGGGCTGTGCCTGGCCCAGCCGCCGGCAGCGCTGCGCGTTGGCCAGGTCGTGCGCGCGCTGGAAAAGGGCCTGCGCCTGGTCGATTGCGCAAATTGCCGCATGAATGGGGATTGCGCGCTGAGCGGCGCCCTCGCCCGCGCACTGGAGGCATTCCTGGCGGTGCTGGACGAGGTCACGCTGGAACAGGCCGCGCGCCCCGGTGTGTCGGCCTTTGCCCCATGGCTGGTCAGCAGCGATTCGCGCCCGCAATCAGCCCTGCCGTTGGGGGGTGATGGTGTGCCCTGTCGAGCGGGCCAAGGAACCTAACCGGCCTTGCCACCATTGTTGCCCCGTAACCTCATCGGAGGACGGGGGTGGACACTGGCATGGAAAGGTACGCCCATGAACACCATCGCGGCCTTGGCAGGGCGAATCCTGCTGTCGCTTCTTTTCATTATCTCTGGCCTGGGAAAGCTGTTTGACGTCAGCGGCACGCAAGTGGCGCTCGCCGGTGTCGGCCTGACGCCCGATCTGGCACTGCCGGTTGGGCTGTTCGAGCTGATCGGCGGGTTGGCGCTGATGTTTGGCGTGGCCACGCGGATCTTTGCCGTGCTGCTGGCCGGCTTTACCCTGCTGATCATCCTGTTCTTCCACCACAACCTGCTCGATCACACGCAGGTGGTTGAAGCGCTCAAGAATCTGGCGATTGCCGGCGGCCTGCTGGCGCTGTTCGCCCACCGCCAGGTGGCGTGGAGCTATGACGGGCTGCGTTCGCGCCGCGATCGCGAGACCGCTGCGCGTGACGCGGAAATGCGCGCGGCGCGGGCGGAAGGCCGGGCCGAGGCGCTGTCTGAAATGCCCGTGGTGGAAACGCCGGCCACGCGCGTGGAAACCATTACCGATGTCGATGGTCATCCCACCGGCACCGTGGCGGTCGCCCGCCGCAAGTGGTGGCAGGTCTGACCTGATCGCGCGGCATACCGGCCCGGCACGATGCCGCGGCCGGTATGGCCCCGCGGCTCAGGGGCGCTGGCGCAGGGCCGCGACGCAGGCGGCGCGGTCCACCTCGCGCCCATCGCCCCGCCGCGCATCGACATAGGTGGCGATGGGGCGGCCACCGCCCTGTGGCGGGTAGAGATAGGCATCGAGAATGCACGCGGTGCCGCTCCATTGCAACTTGCGCGCGTCTTCTTCCTTGATGTCCAGCCGGGGCGGGCCGAACTGGCGCACCAGGCCTTCCGCATCGCTGCCGATCACGCCCTGCAATCCCGGGGCGATCTGGATGGTGGGGGCAGGGCGCGGCTGCGGCGCGGGCAGATGCGTGGACGGCCGGCCGCCCGGCGTGCGGCCTGGCGCGGGCAAGCGCCCGGGACCCTTGCTGCTCGGCACGGCGCCGCTGCACCCGGCCAACAGCGCCGCGCCGATGGCGGCGGCCATCCATGCCCGCCACGCAGGGCGGGCGGAAGCGTTCGCGAAAGGGCTGGGCAGGGCGGCGACCGGAGCAGGGCGTAACATGGCGCGGTGATGGCGCGGCGCGGGCGCGGATGCAAGCCAACGCATGCAGCCTTGCGGCCGGCCGACGCTGCGGGTAGGCGGCAGGGTTATTGCCTTCCCCATTCGTTGCGAAAGAGACCATGGCCGACACTTCCGCCGCCCAACCCGCCGTAGCGCGCCGTTTTGACGTCATTGCCATCGGCAATGCCATCGTCGACGTCATGGCCCCTGCCACCGACGATGCGATTGCCGAACTGGGCCTGGCCAAGGGCGGGATGACCCTGGTCGACGCCGAACGCGCCGCCGCGCTCTATGCCGCGATGGGCCCGGCGCGCGAAATTTCCGGCGGTTCGGCTGCCAATACGCTGGCCGGCCTCGCCGCGCTGGGCGCGTCGTGCGCGTTCATCGGCCAGGTGGCCGATGACCAGTTCGGCCGGGTCTTTGCCCACGATATCCGCGCTGGCAAGATCGCGTTCGATACGGCTGCGCGCGCGGGTGATCCGCCCACGGCGCAGTGCCTGATCTTCGTGACGCCCGATGGCCAGCGCACGATGAACACGTTCCTGGGCGCTTCGCAGTTCCTGCCGGCGGCCGCGCTGGATGAAGGCGTCATCGCTGCATCGGGCGTGCTCTATCTCGAAGGCTATCTGTGGGACCCGGAAGAGCCCCGCGCCGCCATGCGCAAGGCGATCGCCGCCGCGCGCGCCGCCGGCACACAGGTGGCCTTCACCCTGTCGGATGCCTTTGTCATCTCGCGCCATGGCGATGATTTCCGCGCCCTGATCGCCGATGGCATGATCGATATCCTGTTTGCCAACGAGCACGAACTGGCCGCGCTGACCGGGCATGACGACTTTCACGATGGCATGGCCGCGCTCAGCGGCAAGGTGCCCACGCTGGTCGTCACGCGTGGCGCGCAGGGCGCCCATGCCTGCCACGCCGGCGAGGAAGCCCATGTGTCGGCCCAGCCGATCGACAAGGTGGTCGATACCACGGGTGCGGGGGATCTGTTTGCCGCCGGGTTCCTCTATGGCCACGTGCGCGGGCTGCCGCTCGCTGAAAGCCTGCGCCTGGGCGCGGTCTGCGCGGCCGAGATCATCTCGCACTATGGCGCCCGCCCCGAAGCCGATCTCAAAGCGCTGACCGGGCTGGCCTGACCACAAGATCTTTCACACAAAGCCACGAAGCCACCAAGGAAACCACAGTTTCTCTTTGTGCCTTCGTGGCTTCGTGTGAATGACGTTCTTATAGCATGTCTTTCAGCGGCACGCTGGCATCGGCCAGGCGCTCTGCCGCGATCTGCGAACGCGCTTCGACCAGTTTCTTGCCCTGGACATAGTCCTTGACCATGTTCACGCAATCGAGCGCGATCACCTTGCCCTGCTTGAGATAGACCACCGAAAAGCTGCGCGTGGCCGGATCGCCGCGCAGCACGGCGAGATCGTGGCCGGTCGACAGGCCCACGGTCTGCAGGCGCAAGTCATACTGGTTGGACCAGAACCACGGCGTGGCCTTGTAGGGCACCAGCGTGCCGCAGATCGCCTTGGCGGCCGTGGTCGCCTGGTCGTTGGCATTCTGCACCGATTCCAGGCGGATCACCGCGCCATCGGCAAAATCGTTGGCATGGGCGGCGCAATCGCCGATCGCATAGACATGCGGCAGCGACGTGCGGCAATATTCATCCACGTCCACCCCGTTGCCACCGGCGGCGCCAGCGGCCAGCAGCGGGCCAACCTGGGGAATGATGCCGATGCCCACGATCACCAGATCGGCCGGCAGCACATGGCCATCGGCCAGGCGCACGCCGGTTACCTTGGTGCCATCGCCTTCCAGGCAATCGACCGCCACTTCGGTGCGCAGGTCAACGCCATGGGCGCGGTGCTCGTCCTGATAGAAGGTGGACAGCGCCTCTCCGGCCACGCGCGCCAGCACGCGGGGAAGCGCTTCCAGCAGGGTGACATGGCAGCCCAGCTTGGTCAGCACCGCGGCTGCTTCCAGCCCGATATAGCCGCCGCCGATCACCACCGCGCGCTTGGCCCCGGCGTCGAGCTCGGCCATCAGGCGATCGGCATCGGCGCGGGTGCGCACGCCATGCACGCCGGCCAGATCGTGCCCGGCGCAGGAAAGACGCCGCGCGTCGCCGCCGGTGGCCCAGATCAGGTTGCCATAGCTGAGCGTGGCGCCATCGGCGGTGCGCAGGCTGCGCGCATCGGGATCGACTGCGACCACTTCGTGGCCCAGCGCCATTTCCACGCCCTTGTCCTGCCAAAAGGCGCCAGGGCGGATCATGATCCGCTCGAACGTCTTGTCGCGGGCCAGGTATTCCTTGGACAGCGGGGGGCGTTCATAGGGCAATTCGGGCTCGCGACCGATCACCAGAATCGATCCTTCAAAGCCGTTCTGCCGCAGGGCAATGGCCGCCTGTGCGCCGCCATGGCCTGCGCCGACGATCACCACATCTGCAAAACCGGCCTCGAATGTACCCATGAAGTCCTCCTCTCGCGTGGGGAGGAGGGTTGTGGACAAATGGTGCGGCGCGTCAAGCGCGCCGCACCATTAATTTACGTCATTCAGCGCAGCAGCAGGCTGCGCGCCTGGCTGGCGATCTGGGCCAGCATGGCCGGGGTTACCGCTGCGGTTGCCTGGGCGCGGGCGATCAGGCTGCGCAGCTGGCGCACGGGATCGGCCTTGGCCTTGAGCCACTGATGTGCGCTGGCATCGGGATTGCTGCCGCCCATCCGGCGCAGGAATTCCATGCGCATCTGCTGGAAATCGCGGGCCAGGCCCGCCACCAGCAGGCGCTCCCACGGATCGGACGGGTTCATCCGCGCGGCCGTCTGCTGGGCCCAGTCGATCCCGAGGTTGGCCCCCAGATCGGCAAAGGCGCCGGTCAGCACCACGGCATCCACATCCAGCTCGTCGGCCAGATGCGCCAGGCCGATGGCGCCATCCAGATCGAACAGATGCACCACGCGTTCGGCCACGTCCTGCGGCGTGCCCGCATCGGTCAGTTCCTGGCCTAGCCGCCGCGCCTGCGCCTGCGCTTCGCCGCGCAGCAGCTCGGCCGTGGTATGCGAAAGCCGGCCCACCCCGCCACACAGATCCTCGATCAAGGCGTCGGGCTTGAGCGTGCCATGGCACGAGCGCAGCACATCGGCGATGTGGCCACGCAGGGCCTGCGCTGTGCGTTCGAACAGCGACAGGCGCAGCGCCTCGCCCATCGGCGCGGTATCGAGCAGGGCCCAGGTTTCCGCCAGGCCGAGCAGGCGCTCTGCCGCCACGAATGCGGCCGCCACCTGGGCCAGGGTCATCCCTTCTTCTTCGGCCAGCTCGAACGGGTGCACCGGGCCAAGCCGATTGACGATGCGGTTGGCCAGCTTGGTCGCGATGATTTCGCGGCGCAGGCGGTGATGCACGATATCGGTCTCGAAGGTCTCGCGCATCGCGGCGGGGAAGGCGCCGAGCAGTTCTTCTTCCAGCACCGGATCATCTACCACCGGGCTTTCTTCCAGCGCGCGCTGCAAGACCAGCTTGGTCGACGAGACCAGCACGGCCAGTTCGGGCCGGGTCAGACCCATGCCGGCCGCCGCGCGGCGGGCATAGTCATCGGACGGCGCCAGCCCTTCGGTCTTGCGATCAAGGTCGCCGCTTTCCTCCAGCACGTCGATCAGCCGGGTCAGCGCCGGCACGGCCTGCGTGCCGCCCCGCTCGGCGATGGACAGGCCCAGCGCCTGCAGGCGGTTGTCCTCCAGCACCAGGTGCGCCACCGCGTCGGTCATGCTGGACAGCAGGGCGACGCGGCCATCCTCGTCCAGGCGGCCGGCGCGCTTGGCACTGGCCAGCGCGATCTTGATGTTGACCTCGTTGTCCGAACAATCGACGCCGGCCGAATTGTCGATGAAGTCGGTGTTCACGCGGCCACCGTGCAGGGCATATTCGATGCGCGCGGCCTGGGTCATGCCCAGGTTGGCGCCTTCGCCGATCACCCGCGCGCGCACTTCGTTGGCCGAAATGCGATAGGCATCGTTGGCCGGATCGCCGACGTTGACGTTCGCCTCGCTCGATGCCTTGAGATAGGTGCCGATGCCGCCAAACCACAGCAGGTCCACCGGCGCCTGGAGGATCAGCGCGATCAGCGTGTCGGGATCGAGTTCGTCGACTGCCACGCCCAGGATCGCCTGGACCTGCGGGCTGAGCGGAATGGCCTTGAGGCTGCGCGGGAACACGCCGCCGCCTTGCGAAATCAGGCTCTTGTCATAATCGTCCCAGCTCGACCGGGGCAGCGCGAACATGCGCGCGCGCTCTTCCCAGCTCTTGGCCGGATCGGGATCGGGATCGAGGAACACATGGCGATGATCGAACGCCGCCACGATCTTGAGCGACTTGGACAAGAGCATGCCGTTGCCGAACACGTCGCCCGACATGTCGCCCACGCCGACCACGCGCACAGGGTCGGTCTGCACATCGACGCCCAGTTCCAGGAAGTGGCGCTGAACCGACAGCCAGGCACCCTTGGCGGTAATGCCCATCGCCTTGTGGTCATAGCCCTTGGAACCGCCGCTGGCGAAGGCGTCGTCCAGCCAGAAGTTGCGCTCGGCCGCGATCGCATTGGCCACGTCGGAAAACGTCGCCGTGCCCTTGTCTGCGGCGACCACGAAATAGGGGTCTTCGCCGTCGCGGATCAGCACGCCTTCGGGATGGACCACGGCGCCATCGACGATGTTGTCGGTGATCGACAGCAGCGTGCGGATGAACACCTGATAGCTCGTCTTGCCCTCGGCCAGCCAGGCTTCGCGCTCGCGCACGGGATCGGGCAACTGCTTGGGATAAAAGCCGCCTTTGGCCCCGGTCGGCACGATCACCGCGTTCTTCACGCGCTGCGCCTTCATCAGGCCGAGGATTTCGGTGCGGAAATCGTCGCGGCGGTCAGACCAGCGCAGGCCACCGCGCGCCACTGGCCCGGCGCGCAGGTGAATGCCTTCCACTCGCGGCGAATAGACGAAGATTTCGCGCCACGGCACCGGCTTGGGCAGGCCGGGCACCAGCGCCGAATCGATCTTGAAAGCCACTGCCTCGGCCGCCGCCGGGGCAAAGGCGTTGGTGCGCAGGATCGCCTCGACCAGCGCGCGGAAGCTGCGCAGCAGGCGGTCGTCGTTGATCGCGGCGACTTGGCCCAGGCCAGTGCGGATCTGCTCGGCCGCAGCTTCGCCGCCGTGCTTGCGGTCACCGGCAAAGGCGGGATCGTGGCGGGCGCGGAAGAAGCCGATGAGGCCGCGCGTCACGTCAGGCGCGTTCTTGAGCGCATCGACCACGGTGGCGATGCCAAAGGTCATGCCGGCCTGACGCAGATAGCGATACCAGGCGCGCAGCCAGTTGGCCTCGGTCGCGGTCAGGCCCACGGCCACGATCAGGCGATTGAACGCATCATCCTCGGCCACGCCGTTGAGCACGGCGGCCAGCGATTCCTCGATCGCCGTCGCGCGCGCCAGCAGCGCCTCGGGCGTGGTATCGGCGGGGTGGGCCACCAGGAAATCGTGGATGAAGCCCAGCTTGCCATGGTCGAGCGCGGTGGGCACTTCTTCCAGCGCGCGAAAGCCGAAGTTTTCCAGCACGGGCACGGCATCGGACAGCACGATCGCACCTTCGCGCTGATAGAGCTTGAGCCGCAGGGCGGATTCGCCACTCAGCCGGTGCAACCGCACGGCGCGGCGTGGCGCGTCGTCAGCGGTCAGCGCGCGCAGCACGCGGATATCGCCGGCGGCCTCTGCCGCGCCATAGCCGGCGCGATAGCCCACCGGGAACGCCGTGGCATAGCGCGAGGCGATCGCGGCGGCGCGGGTTGGTTCCTCGGTCTTGGCCAGTTCGGCTTCCACCGCCGCTTCCCAGCCGCGCACCAGGGTCTGGAACGCGGCGTCGAGCGCTGCTTCGTCGATCCCTTCGCCGTCGTCGGCAAGGGTGTCTTCCTCGCCGCGCATGTCGATGGCAAAGCGGGTCAGCGCCAGGGTGCTGCCTTCGACCTGCAGGCTCCAATCGAGCACCTGGCCGCCGGTGGCCTGTTCCAGCATCTGCGCGACCTGTTCGCGCACTTGCGTCGATTGGCTGTCACGCGGCTGCCAGACAAACGCATAGAGATGCCGCTCCAGCGGCGCGCGCACCAGCGCCAGGCGCGGGCGCGGGCGATCGACCAGCACCATCATGGTGGTGGCGATGCGTTCCAGATCGGCATCGGAAAAGCTGATCAGCAGATCGTGTGGCAGCGCCGTCAGCGCATGGACCAGCGCCTTGCCGGCGTGGCCGGCCGGATCGAAGCCCAGCTTCTTCATCAGCGTATCGAGCTGGCTGCGCATGCGCGGCACGCGATCGGGCGTGGCCGCCAGGGCAGAGCTGGTCCATACCCCGGCGTGAACCGACAGCGCGGTGATCCTGCCACCTTCGCTCACCGGCACCAGGAACAGGTCGAGCGGCACCTGGCGGTGCACCAGGGCAATGCGGTTGGCCTTGACGATCAGCGGGATGCGCACCGCGTCTTCGCCGCGCGTGCCGATCTTGTCGAACCAGGCAAAGGCGCGGGCATAAGAGGCATCGGACAAGAGCAGCGCATCGGTGGCGCGGCAGATGCCCAGCGCCTCGGTCACCGTGCCATCGCGGTGGCGGGTGACGTGGCCCAGCTGGGTCAACATGCCATCGGCCAGCCAGCGCAGCAGCGCGGCGCCTTCGGAATCGGGCAGGCCGCGCGCATCGTGCTGCATCAGGCCCTGCATCTGCGGCCAATCGGCCACCGCGGCGTGGACATCGGCCAGCGTCGCGCTCAGCGCGGCGGCCAGCTCGCGGCGGGCCTTGGCATCGGCCCGCTCGGTTTCCAGGTAGATCATGGATTCGCGTAGCTCGCCGATCGCCTCCCCGCTCGGCAGGTCGATCAGCGCGCCATGCGGATCGCGCCGCACCGCCAGCACGGGGTGCAGCAGCTTTTCGATGGTCAGGCCCTGCGCGGTGATCGTTGCCGCGATCGAATCCACCAGGAACGGCATGTCGTCGTTGATCACGGCAATGCGCAGCGCGCGCTGCCCGCCCATCGATTCGATCGCCACGGCGGCATCGGGCCCCTGGCGCAGGGCGGCGGTGGCCAGGGTGAAGCGGGCGGCCTCGGTCAGGCGCTCCCCGGTAAAGTCCGCCTCGTCACCAGGCAGCAAGGCGCCGGCCAGGCGCGCAGCCAGGGCTGAAACCAGATGCTCGGCATCGGGCCCGCCCCCGCCTGCCCCGGCTGAGGGCGTGACTGGGGCATTGGGATCAATCGTGCTCGCCATGGCGTTCGCTTCCTGCATTCCCGGGCGGGTCGGGTTCATATGCCCGCCGTTTCGTTATCGTTGGCTGGGTGGTAACGAATGAAACCTGAATTGAAAACCGCCGCTCTGACGTCGCGGGGTCGGAAACCGCTGGTGATGGCATGAAAGCCTCACCATCGCCCTCATCTGCCCCTTAGGTGTTCGCCGCAGCCGGCGTCAGCGCATCCATGGTGAGCCTGAGCGAGCGGCGGCGCAAGGCCGGATCGAACGTGGCACCGGCCACGATCAGCTCATCGGCGCCGGTGCGGTGTTGAAAGGCTTCCAGCCCGGCGCGCACCGTCGCGGGGCTGCCGATCGCGCTGACCTGGCGGAAATGGTCGAGCGTCGCCAGTTGCGGGCCGGCCAGCGTCTCGCGATAGCGGGCGATTGGCGGCGGCAGGCGCCCCGGATCGCCGCTGCGCAGCCGCACGAAAGATTGGTCCTGGCTGCTCGCCAGGAACTGCGCTTCTTCATCGCTGGGCGCACACAGCACGTTGATGGCCGCCATGACATAGGGCTGTTCGAGGCTGGCAGAAGGCTGGAACCGCTCGCGATAGAGCTTGATCGCACCGTCGAGATGGTCGGGCGCGAAGTGGCTGGCAAAGGCATAGGGCAGGCCCAGCATCGCGGCCAGTTGCGCGCCAAACAGGCTCGACCCCAAGATCCACAGATCGACCGGGGCGCCATGGCCGGGCGTGGCAGCCAGTGGCAGGCGGGCATCGCCGGCAAACTGGGCCTGGAGTTCCACCACGTCCGCCGGGAAATCCTCGGCCGCGCGGTTCACATCCTTGCGCAGCGCGCGCACGATGCGCTGGTCGGCACCGGGCGCGCGGCCCAGCCCCAGATCGATGCGGCCGGGATAGAGCGCATCGAGCGCGCCGAACTGTTCGGCAATCACCAGCGGATTGTGGTTGGGCAGCATGATGCCGCCCGCGCCCAGCCGGATGGTCTGGGTGTGGTGGCCGACATGGGCCAGCACGACCGAGACTGCTGCCCCTGCAATGCCGGGCATGCCGTGGTGTTCGGCCACCCAATAACGGTGATAGCCGGCCTCTTCGGCAGCCTTGGCCAGCAGCGCGGCATCGGCCATGGCCTGGGGGATGGTGCCGCCCTCGATCACCGGCACCAGATCGAGAACGGACAGTTTCATCGGGTAATTTCCTCATCCTGGCCCGGCTTGGGCGGAACAGGACTGGATGTGGGGGCCGCGCCGATCTGTTCAAGGTAGCCACGGGCAACGCGGGCCTCGTCGCTGGCGGGAGACATCGCCACCACCGATTGCCACGATTGCCTTGCGGCATCCTCGCGGTTGCCCAGCATGGCGATCACGCCGGCTTCCACGCCCACGGCGGGATCGCGCGGGGACAGGCGCGCGGCCTCTTCGATATCGTGCTGCGCGGCGGCCAGGTTCTTGTCGCGACGATAGAGCGTGGCCGACAGCAGCCAGCCTTCGGCATTCTGCGGCGCCAGTTCGTGCGACTTGGCCAGCGCGGCCATGGCGTCGGCATTGCGGTTGAGCGCCACCAGGGCGCGGGCGCGGTCATCCTGGATCGCGGCCAGTGCCAGGTTGTCGGCAAAGCCGTGCACCACGGTGGCGCGATCCAGCCAGGTCAAGGCATCCTGCGGCTTGCCAGCGGCGAGCGCGGCATTGCCGGCCATCGCCATCAGCGGCACCGCGCCCACCGCCTGGGCTTCGGGGATCAGGCCCACGGCATCGCCAAACGCGGCCACGGCGCCATCGAAATCACCCTGCTGGCTCAGCATCATGCCCAGGCACTGGTTGGCGCGCACGCGTTCCGAGGGCAGCTTCACTTCGTCCAGCCAATGCCGCGCCAGGCTGATCGCCAGGTCGGGATTGCTGCGCCCCACGGTCAGGCAGTCGGCCAGGCGATCGTGCTTTTCCGGGGCCGGCTCCGCCTCGTTCCCGCTGGCGGCATTGCGGCGGCGGCCGGGCGTGGGCAGCGCGCCAAATTCCATCGGCCGGGGATTGGGCCCAACCTGGTGCGCCACTGGCGCGGGCAGGGCGGGAGAGACAAGCAGGGCGGCAGCGGCCAGGAGCATGGGGGGTATCGCTCTATTCGGACAGAAGCTGGGTCAGCGTGGCGAGCAGCACGGCAATGTCCTGCGGCCGCGACAGGCGGTGGTCGCCGTCCTTGATCAGGTGGACCTGCACATCGGCTGAACGCAGCGCCGCGGCGAGGCGCAGCGCGATGTTCCACGGCACATCGGCATCGGCCTGGCCATGGATCAGGCGCACGGCGCCATCGAATGGAACGGTATCGTTCAATTGCAACAGGGCTTGGCCATCCGCCCAGAACGCGGCATGGGTTGGCGTGGGTTCGGGGCCATAGGGATTGTCTTCAAGGATCGTCTCGCCCGCCGCCAGCGCGGCCTGCTGATCGGCATCATAGCCCCAGGTGGTGAAATCGGGGGCAGCGGCCAGGCCAACCAGCGCGCGTGCCGTGGTGCCGAGGGCCTGCGCGACCAGCAGCATGAGCCAGCCGCCCATGCTCGAGCCGATCAGCACCACTTCGTTCAGATCGTGCGCCGCAACCAGCGCCACCACCTCGTCACGCCAGCGTGACAGCGTGCCTTGGGCAAATTCGCCTTCCGACAGGCCGCAGCCGGAATAATCGAGCAGCAAGCAGGCACGCCCCTGCTTCACCGCCCAATCCATCACCGCCTGGGCCTTTCCCCCGGCCATGTCTGACATGTAGCCGGGCAAGAACACCAGCGCCGGGCCAGTGCCGGGCACGAAGCGGGTGGCCAGGCGCAGGCCGTGCGGGCCGGGGATGAAGCGAGGGGGCAGCGGTGTGGTCATGGCCCTGGTGCTACCGATAGCGGGCGGCATATGTCCACAGGCACTTGAGCGGCATGCCTGCCGCGCCTATCTCGCAAGGCATGAGCCAGCCCTCCATCATCCTCGCCCCCTCGGCCGCCGCGCGCGTGGCCACGATCGCCGCCAAGCAGGCCAAGCCCGCGATCCTGCGCCTGGCTGTGGAAGGGGGCGGCTGTTCGGGCTTTCAATACCGCTTTGGCCTGGCCGAGGCGGTGGAGGCAGACGATACCGTGGTGGAAACCGACGGCGTGCGGCTGGTGGTCGATGCGATGAGCCTCGATCTGGTTGGCGGGGCGACGGTCGATTATGTCGAATCGCTGGGCGGCGCGGCCTTCCGCGTGACCAATCCCAATGCCGCATCGGGCTGTGGCTGCGGCGCGAGTTTCTCGGTGTGAGCACGGCGCCCGCGCACACCCCGCTCAAGCTGGCCAGCTTCAACATCAACGGCATCAAGGCGCGGCTGCCGCGCCTGCTCGAATGGCTGGAGGAAACCCGGCCGCACGTGGCCTGCCTGCAGGAAATCAAGACGCAGGATGAAGGCTTTCCGGCGGCAGAGTTCGAGAAGATCGGCTATCACGCCATCTGGCACGGCCAGAAGGGCTTCAACGGCGTGGCGATCCTGGCTGACGGGCAAAAGCCGGTCGAAGTGCAGCGCGGCCTGGCTGGAGAGCTGGAGGACGAGCATTCCCGCTATCTCGAGGCCGATGTGTTCGGCGTGCGCGTGGTATGCATCTATCTGCCCAACGGCAATCCGCAGCCTGGCCCCAAGTTCGATTACAAGCTGCGCTGGATGGACCGCCTGCACGCGCGCATGGACCAGATTTGGGCCGAGGAAGTGCCCGCCGCGATCCTGGGCGATTACAACGTGATCCCGCGCGAGAATGACATCTGGGACACGCGCGCCATGGCCGATGACGCGCTGATGCAGCCGCAATCGCGCGATGCCTATCACCGCCTGCTCGGCGTGGGATGGACCGACGCGATCGGCCTGCACCATCCGCAGGGCGGCGTCTGGACCTTCTGGGACTATCAGGCCGGTGCCTGGCAGCGCGACCACGGCTTTCGCATCGATCACGCCCTGCTCAGCCCCGAACTGGCCGATCGGCTGGTGACGGCTGGCGTCGACAAGGCCTATCGCGGGCGGGAAAAGGCCAGCGACCACGCCCCGGTGTGGGTGACCCTGCGGCCCTGATCCGCGCTGGGTTCGCGCCGTTCGTCGAACAATATGCACGGTTGGGCGGCGTTTTGCCGCCATATGGCCGATTTGGCACTAGGGCAAACGTCGCTTCTGTGCTAAGTGGCATTTTGAAACTGATTATTGCCGGAACTTCAACATGGGTTTGCTTCGCAAAGATTTCTTCCGTTCGCTCCTGGTCGGCTTCGCTATCGGCGCCGTCGCCATGGGCTTTACGGTGTTCAACGCGGCCCATGTTTTCGCGCCGGTTGCGGCAGCATCGGCCGCGCCGACCGTCGGGTCTGAGCAGTGAGCGCGCGCCGCTTTCGGGCATGGCCGGGGGCGGCATTTCCCGCACTGCTGGCGCTGGCCCTGTCGGCCTGCCTGCAACCCGCCCACGCCGATGCGCCGGTCAAGGCGCCCCCTGCGGTGATCCCCGCCCATGAAACCCCCGGCCTCAAGACGGCGGTCTTTGCCGGTGGCTGCTACTGGGGGATGGAGGCGGTGTTCAGCCACCTGGTCGGCGTGACCAGCGTGGTGTCAGGCTTCGAGGGCGGCCGCGCTGCCGACGCCGATTACGAGACGGTCAGCACTGGCACGACCGGCCATGCCGAATCGATCCGCGTGACCTATGATCCCGCGCGCATCCGCTATGACCAGCTGCTCCAGGTCTTTTTCGGGGTGGCCAGCGATCCCACCCAGCTTGACCGGCAAGAGCCCGATGTCGGTCCGCAATACCGCAACGCGCTGGTGCCGATCGGGCCGGAACAGGCCCGCGTGGCGCGCGCGTATGTGGCGCAGCTCAAGGCGCTCAAGCTGTGGCGCCAGCCGATCGTGACGCGCATCGAGCCGTGGCGCGGCTTCTATCCCGGCCCGGCCGAGCATCAAGACTTTGCCTTCCGCAATCCACGCCATCCCTATATCCTGCGCTGGGACGTAGCGCGGGTGGACGCATTGCACCGCACGTTCCCGCAGTGGTGGAAGCCCGATTTCACGCAGCACTGATTTGCAACTGCGCGGGCAAATGCCTATCTCTGGGCCATGGGTTCCCACCTTCATCATGACTATGCCGGCGAAGGCCTGGTTTCTGCCGCGCGCGAGGCGCTGACCGTTTCTGGCGAGCAGTGGACCGACATGCGCGCCGATGTCTTTGCCGCGCTCGCCGCGCAGGAACGCCCGGCCTCGGCCTATGACATCGCCGAAAGCGTGGGGCAGCGCCGGGGCAAGCGCGTGGCCGCCAACAGCGTCTATCGCATCCTCGACCTGTTCGTGCGCACCAACCTCGCGCGCCGGGTGGAAAGCGCCAATGCCTATGTCGCCAACAGCCACCCCGGCTGCCGCCACGATTGCATCTTCCTGATCTGCGACGCCTGCGGCCAGGTGACCCACATCGACAACGACAGCCTGACCGGCCACTTGCGCGAAGCCGCTCGCGAGGCCGGCTTTGCCGACGTGCGCCCCGTGGTGGAAATCCGTGGTCGCTGCCAGGCCTGCGCCGCGGCTTAAGGCATCGGTAAATCGAAGCCTGGCGTGGGACCCCGGATCAAGTCCGGGGTGACTATAAGCTTTTACGCAAACTATATTTTTCGTCACCCCGGACGCGATCCGGGGTCCCGCTGATGGGCGGAAAATGTCGCGCAGCCGAAAACGAAAAGAGGCCAGGGTCGGTGCTGACCCTGGCCTCTTTTTCATGCCGCTGGTGCGGAAGCGCGGCTTACTCGGCCGCTGCCTTGGCTGCCTTGGCTTCCTTGTAGCGCTCGATCGCCTCGGTGGTGATGCGGCGGGCATCGTCGGCGCCGCCCCAGGTGCCCACGCGCACCCACTTTTCCTTTTCCAGGTCCTTGTAGTGGGTGAAGAAGTGCTCGATCTGCTTGAGCACGATCTCGGGCAGGTGATCCTTTTCCAGCACTTCGGTGTAGTACGGGAAGGTCGAATCCACCGGCACGCAGACCAGCTTTTCATCGCCGCCCTGTTCGTCTTCCAGGTTCAGCACGGCGATCGGGCGCGCGCGCACGACGCAGCCGGGGATGAACGGCGAACGCGCGATCACCAGCGC
The DNA here is from genome assembly GCF_001295765.1 of Novosphingobium sp. AAP1. Classification (NCBI taxonomy): domain Bacteria; kingdom Pseudomonadati; phylum Pseudomonadota; class Alphaproteobacteria; order Sphingomonadales; family Sphingomonadaceae; genus Novosphingobium; species Novosphingobium sp. AAP1. The sequence goes on from NZ_LJHO01000004.1 coordinate 226,115, forward strand.
ATCGAGCGGGTCACCATCGGGCGACAGGGTGTGCGGCACAAAGCCGTAGTTGGCCGGATAGCGCATCGGCGTGTGCAGGATGCGATCGACGAACAGCGCGCCCGAATCCTTGTCGAATTCATACTTCACCGGCTCGCCGCCAACCGGCACTTCGATGACCACGTTGAGGCTTTCGGGCGGATTGTCCCCGGTGGGGATAAGGTCGATGCGCATCGGTTCTGTCTTGCCTTGGTTCAGGCCCGCGCGGGGCCGGTTGTTGTTCGCAGTGCTACGCGCTCTAGCGCCGTGGCTGTTGCGCCGCAACAATACTTGTGATCGATAGCCCGCCGCTTTGGTTAACCTGCACCCAGCGCGTTGATGGTGAAAGCGATCACACCGATGTTGAAAACGAACGCGGCAAACGAATGCAGCGTGACGATGCGGCGGATCCGGCCCGAGGTGATGCCGGTGTCCGAAGTCTGGAACGTCATGCCCAAGGTGAAGGAAAAGTAGGCGAAATCGAAGTAGTCGGGAGTGTCGGTGCCGGGAAAGTCCAGCCCGCCGCGATCGCGCCCGTTGCTCTCATCGCGGGTATAGTAAAGATGGGCATAGTGCAGCCCATATACCGTGTTGGCAAAAAGCCAGGTCAACACCAGCGTACCGATCAGCCGCAGCTTGGCCAGCGAATCGCCATGGGCGGCGCGGGGCAGTTCGCCGGCGATCGATGCCATCACCACTGCGGTCAGAACGGTGGTGATGCACAGCACCAGCACGCGGTTGGCATCGTTGTCCACCGCGCTTTGCCGCATCGTATCGGCATCGGCACAGCGCAGCAGTGGCACCAACGACAACAGGAATGCCAGCGCCGCAAAATCAAAGCCCATGGCCAGCGAATCGGCCAGTTCGCCACTGTTGCGGGTGAGGGGATGCCACACCCACCACGCCCCGGTGCCGCCCATCAGCAGCACCAGGAACAGGATGAAGCGGGGTGGGGCCAGGCGGCCCAGATGCAGGCTTGGCCCGGCCCCTGCCATCACTTGGCCGCCTTGCCCACGGGCAGCTTGCTGGCGTGCGGGGCCAGCAGCTTGTCCAGCCCGGTCGGTGCCGTGCCGGGCGCCGTGCGCACCAGCCAGGGCCAGCGCAGGCCATCGGCATAGGTGATCGGCAGCGTGACAAAGCGATCGTCACGCTTGACCAGCAGCTCGATCGGGCGGCCGGCGCCGGGGTTGCCGGTCTTGGCATTGGTGATCGCGGCCTTGAGCTTGTCGGCGTCATAGGCGTCGCCGTTCACGGCCATCACCTGCATGCCCGAAACCAGCCCTGCCTTGAACGCCGGGCCATCCCAGCGCGAGGCGGTAACCTTGCCGTCCTTGTCGAGCGTCACGCCCAGCGAGTTGAACAGGCTGAGCACCTTGGCATCGGCCATGCGCGCCTTGTCATAGGGATTGGGCTCGTCCTTGAATTCCAGCTTGTAGCCACCGCGCTCGATCCCGCCGAGCGGCACCGGCTGGCCCGGCGTCTGCAGGCGGGTCTTGAGGAACGTGGCCCAGTCATAGGGATAGACGCCGTTGAGGGTCTTGACCACGTCATCAAATTCATAGGTCAGCACGCCCCAATCGCCGTCGCGCACGCCAAAGAACGCCTTGGCGAAATCATCCAGGCCCTTCTTGCCGGCGGTGCCGTCGCGGATGATCTGGTCGGCTTCCAGCCACACCAGTGCGCCTTCGGTGTAATAGTCCTCGTTGCGGGTAAGCGAGGAATAGGGCTTGGGCTTGCGGGCGGCGAAGATGGGATCCATCGTCGTGTCTTCCACCGAGCGCCAGTCGCGCCCGGCGGTCTGGGTGAACGTGCCAGCATAGTTGGCGAGGCTGCCCAAGACCACGTCCTTGCTCTGCACGCCCGAGCGTGCGGCCAGGACCAGGCCCCAGAACTGCGTCTGCCCTTCATAGACCCACAGCAGGTTGTCCTGCATCGGCTGGCGATAGTCGGGCGTCCACAGCTTGGCCGAGCGGCGATACTTGCCATCCCAGCTGTGGCTGAATTCGTGGGCGATCACGTTGCGGTCCCAGTCATAGGCGGCCCAGTCGGTCAGGCTCTTGGGTTCCTGCTGGTTTTCGCTGGAACGGTGATGTTCCAGGCCGATGCTGCCCATGCGATCGGTCAGCGCGAGCAGGAAATCGTAGTGATCGAAATGACGCGCGCCGAATGCGCCCACGGCTTCGTCGGCCAGGTTGCGATAGGCGGCGAGGTTTTCCGGCTTGATCGCCAGCAGTTCGGGCTTGTCGGCCACCAGATCGAGATAGACGTCATGGCCCAGATCGTGCCGCGCGGCATAGAGACCGGCAAAGATCGGCGAATCGACCAGGGTTTCATAATCGGTTTCGGCCCAGGTCACGGTATTGCCGCTGCCGCTCTGCGTCTTGCCATCCAGCGCGGTGAACACGGTCCAGCCCTGCGGGAAGCTGACGGTGGGACGCACCTTGATCTGCCGCACATAGTGACCGGCGGGATAGAGGCTCATCTTCTCCCACTGCACGTTGAGCATTTCGCGCGTAACGGTGATGCGGCCTTCGCTGTCGCGCAGCGGCGAGGTGTGGATGAAGCGGGCCACCACTTCGCTGGTGCCGACGGGCAGGGGGATGTGGAACGCGTTCACTTCCACCGGGTCGCGGGTCCAGGCCAGCTTCTGGCCCTTGGCTTCAAACGTGATGCCGGCCAGCTCGGCCACGGGGCCGCGATTGCCATGCTCGCCCGGCAGCCAGGCCGGCAGCTGCAGGATCAGTTCCTTGGCATCGGCCGCCACCGGCACGGTTTCCACCACCCGGAATGCACCGGTGGCCAGGTCGGTGGCGTCGATCTGCAGTCCGATCGTGCCGGGATAGGGCACGTCCTGCGCATCGGGCACCCCATGGGCGATCGGCACGGCCATCGGGCGGCTGTTGCTCGCCGGCTGCACCTGCGCCAGCGCGGGCTGCGCCACGATCAGGGTGGCAAGCGCCAGGGTGGAAGACGAAAGGGCGGAAAGCAGGCCAATGCCTTGGGGGGTTTTGCGCATGGCGCCTTTCATGCCGCCAAGCGGTCTCATCTGCAACGGCCAGATGGGCACAATACGCGGCGGATCGCCACGGATGCTTCCCCCACCGCGCGAAAGCCGCTATCCGCGCGCGCCATGAGCAAGCAAACCATTCCGACCCCTCAGGCCATTCGTGGCACCCAGGACATTTTCGGCGCCGAGGCGGAAGCGTTCGGCCATGTCGTGGAAACGTTCGAGCGCGTGCGCAAGCTCTATCGCTTTCGCCGGGTGGAAATGCCGGTCTTCGAAAAGACCACGGTGTTCTCGCGCTCGCTGGGCGAAACCACCGACGTGGTATCGAAGGAAATGTATTCGTTCGAGGATCGCGGCGGCGAATCGCTGACGCTGCGGCCCGAATTCACCGCTGGCCTCGCCCGCGCCTATCTCACCAATGGCTGGCAGCAGCACGCCCCGCTCAAGATCGCGACGCACGGGGCCCTGTTCCGCTATGAACGCCCGCAAAAGGGCCGCTATCGCCAGTTTCACCAGATCGATGCCGAAGTGATCGGCGCGGCCGAACCGCAGGCCGACGTGGAACTGCTGGTCATGGCTGACCAGTTGCTGCGCGAACTGGGCATTGCCGATGGCGTGACGCTCAACCTCAATACCCTGGGCGATGCGCCGAGCCGCGAGGCCTGGCGTGCCGCGCTGATCGACTATTTCCGCGCGCACAAGGACCAGCTTTCGGAAGAATCGCAGGACCGGCTGGAACGCAACCCGCTGCGCATCCTCGATTCCAAGGACCCGCGCGACAAGCCGTTCACGGCCGATGCGCCGATGATCGACCAGTTCCTCTCGGCCGAAGCGCAGGATTTCTTTGGTAAGGTTACCGCTGGCCTCGATGCAGCAGGCGTTGCCTGGGTGCGCGCGCCGGCGCTGGTGCGCGGGCTGGATTACTATCGCCACACCGCGTTCGAATTCATCACCGAACGGCTGGGCGCGCAGGGCACCGTGCTGGGCGGCGGGCGCTATGACGGCCTGCTCGAAGCCTTGGGTGGCCCGGCCACCCCGGCGGTGGGTTGGGCCGCGGGGATCGAGCGCCTGGCCATGCTGGTGGCAGATGCGCGCACCATCACCGAGCCGGCTGCCGACGTGGCGATCGTGCCGATGGGCGCGGCGGCCGAGGCGGCCTGCCTGGGCCTGGCGGCCACGCTGCGGCGCGGTGGGCTGACGGTGGACATGGGCTATCGCGGCAACATGAAGAAGCGGATGAGCCGCGCCAACGAAAGCGGCGCGCGCTTTGCCCTGATCGTGGGGGACGAGGAACTGGCCGCCGGTGAAGCGACGGTCAAGAACCTCGTGACCGGCACGCAGGAGCGCATGGCGCTGCACGCGATTCCGGCGCACATCGCCGCCTGATGGCCGTTTCCGACGCACGTCTGGGCCAGATCGGCGCGCGCTTTGCCGAACTGGAAGCGCGCCTGGCTTCGGGCACGCTGGAAGGAGAGGCATTCGTCGCCGCCAGCCGCGATTATGCCGAGCTGGAGCCGGTCGCCCGCGCGGCCCGCGCCGTGCAGGTCATGCGCGACGAGCTGGCCAGCCTCGCCGCGCTCAACGAGCCCGATGCCGAGATGCGCGCTCTGGCCGAAGAGGAAATGCAGCAGCTGCGCGGCGCCTTGCCCGAGGCCGAACGCGCTCTGGCCATCGCCATGCTGCCGCGCGATTCGGCCGACGTGCGCCCGGCCATGCTGGAAATCCGCGCCGGCACCGGTGGCGATGAAGCCGCGCTGTTCGCCGCAGACCTGTTTCGCATGTACGAGCGCTTTGCCGCCGAACAGGGCTGGAAGGTCGAGGTTATCAGCGCCAACGCCAGCGAACTGGGCGGCTTCAAGGAAGTGATCGCCCATGTCGCCGGCCAGGGCGTGTTCGCGCGGCTGAAGTTCGAAAGCGGGGTGCATCGCGTGCAGCGCGTGCCGGTGACCGAAAGCGGCGGCCGCATCCACACCAGCGCCGCGACCGTGGCCGTGCTGCCCGAGGCAGACGAAGTGGACGTGGCGATCGAGGACAAGGACCTCAAGATCGACATCTATCGCGCCAGTGGCGCGGGCGGCCAGCACGTCAACACCACGGACTCGGCCGTGCGCATCACCCACCTGCCTACTGGCCTGGTGGTGACCCAGCAGGACGAACGCAGCCAGCACAAGAACCGCGCCAAGGCGATGCAGGTGCTGCGCACGCGGCTCTATGACCTGCGCCGCGAGCAGGCCCAAGGCGCCGAGGCCGAGGCCCGCCGCGCCCTGGTCGGCTCGGGCGACCGCTCGGAACGCATTCGCACCTACAACTTCCCGCAAGGCCGGGTCACCGACCACCGCATCAACCTGACGCTCCACCGCCTGCCCGAAGTGCTGGCAGGACCGGGTCTGGCCGAACTGATCGACGCGCTCACCGCCGAAGACCAGGCCAAGCGTCTGGCCGCTATGGATGACTGATCCGGCCTTGCGCAAGGGCTCGCACCACCCCCCGACCCCCTCCTCTGAAGAGGAGGGGGAGCAGAACGTCACTGAATCTCCCCCTCCTCTTCAGAGGAGGGGGGCGGGGGGTGGTGGAAACCACGCGCAAACCTTGCGCCAATACGCCCGCACCATGCGCCGCGTGCCGACCGAGCCCGAGCGCCGCCTGTGGCAGGCGCTGCGGGCCAGCCAGCTTGGCCTCAAGTTCCGCCGCCAGGCTGCGGTGGAGCGGCGCATCCTCGATTTCCTGTGCCCAGCCAAGGGCCTGGCGGTGGAGATCGATGGTATCACCCACGATACCAAGGCGGACGAACGCCGCGACGCTGCGTTGCTGCGCGAGCATGGGCTGGTGACGCTGCGTTTCACCAATGAAGAGGTGATGCGCAATCTTGAGGGGGTTTTGCAACGCATTGCCGAGGTGGCGGCGGGGTTGCCTGATCGCCGGCCTGGGCGCTCGGCCTCGCACCACCCCCCGACCCCCTCCTCTGAAGAGGAGGGGGAGAACAACGGCAAAGCCCCATCCTCTTTAGAGGAGGGGGGTGGGGGTGGGGGAAACCACGCGCAAACCATCCGCCAGGCGCTGTTCCAGGCGGCGCAGATGCTCGCCTCCACCAGCGATACCGCGCGGCTCGATGCCGAGGTGCTCATGGCCCATGCGCTGGGCTGCACGCGCACCGATGTGCTGCTGCGCCACATGGACGCGCCGGTGCCGGGCGGATTTGCCCGGCTGGTGGCGCGCCGGCAGGGGCATGAGCCGGTGGCCTATATCGTTGGCAGCCAGGAGTTCTATGGGCTGGACCTGGCGGTCAGCCCGGCGGTGCTGATCCCGCGCGGGGATAGCGAGACGCTGATCGAGGTGGCGCGGCAGGCCCTGGCCGGGCGGCCGCCAGCGCGCATCCTCGATCTGGGCACGGGTTCGGGGGCGCTGCTGCTGGCGGCACTGTCGATCTGGCCAGATGCGATGGGCACCGGCATCGAACGGTCGGATGCGGCGCGGGTGGTGGCGGCGGGCAATGCCTTGCGCCTGGGCCTGGATAGCCGGGCGCGCATGCAGCCGGGCGATTGGACCAAGCCCAACTGGGCCGCCGCGCTGGGGCGGTTCGACCTGATCCTGGCCAACCCGCCCTATGTGGAAAGCGATGCCGCACTCGATCCCGGTGTGCGCGATTTCGAGCCGGCCAGCGCGCTGTTTGCCGGGGCAGACGGCATGGCCGATTATGCCGTGCTGGTGCCGCAACTGCCTGATCTGCTGGCGCCGGGCGGCATGGCCGTGGTCGAAATCGGTTGGCAGCAGGGCGACGCCGTGATGGCCCTGGCGCAGGACCATGGCATGGTGGCGCGCGTCCATCCCGATCTTGCCGGGCGTGACAGGGCTGTGGAAATGACGCTTTGCCACAATATTTCGCTTGGCAAGCCGACCAGCGATCACTAATTGTCCCAGCAGGCAGGGCGACGGATGAAGGCTTCCCGTCCCGGCCGACTCCACCATTTGCGCCCGCATCGGCCTCTTACCAGGGGCTTTCGGCTGGCAGATGCTGGGAATCTGCGCACCCGCGCGTTGCGGGCGCGTGGCGGAGGGTTGCGCGGCGACAGGATCGGCAAAAGCTACCGACAGCCGCCCCAAACAAGGACGTGCCTGAGTTGAACAACAATCGTGGGAACAACCGCCGGCGCGGCCGCGGTAACAATCGTCCGCAAGGTGGCGGCCAGCAGCTCAACCGTATCGACAGCCGCGCGCGGGGCAATGCCCCCCAGCTGCTCGAAAAGTATCGCAAGATGGCGCAGGATGCCCACCTCAACGGGGATCGTGTCCAGGCAGAATACTATCTGCAATTTGCCGATCACTATTTCCGCGTGATTGCCGATACCCGGCTGCGCCAGGAAGAAGCCCGCCAGCGCCACAGCGGCAATGGCGAGCGCTGGAGCGAGGGCGAGCCCGAAGACGACGGCATGGACTTCTCGATCGAAGGGGATTTCCCCGCGTTCGATCGTCCCTATGTCCGCCGCGAGGAACGCGAAGTGCGCACCGCCGATCGGCAGGATCGGCCCGAACGCCAAGATCGTCAGGATCGCCAGGAGCGGCCCGAACGGTCTGACCGCCAGGATCGCCCGGAACGCCAGGAGCGGGCAGACCGCACCGAACGCCAGGGTGAAACCGGCAACGATCGCGGTTCCGACCGTGGCGCTGATCGCGCTTCGGAACGCTCGGGCAGCCGCCGCCGCTTTGAAGATCGCCGCCCCTCGGCCGCTGCGCCCAGCGCCGCTGATGCCGATCAGCCCGTGCCGCTCGAAGGCGTGCGGGCCGATGAAGGCGAGCCGGTCACCGATGTGAGCGACAACCCGTTCATCCGCGAAAGCCGCAGCCCGCGTGGGCCGCGCCAGCAGCGCACCGAACGCCGCCCGCGCCGCAGCGCGGTGGCCTCCGAAGGGCTCGACCCGGCCAGCCTGCCGCCCGCCATCGGCGTGCGCAGCGAGCCGGCTGCCGAAGCCCCGGCGCCCGCGCCCGCTCCGGCCGTTACTCCGGCTCCTGCCCCTGCGGCCGAGCCGGCGAGCGACGCTTCGGCCGAAGCCGCACCGGCGCCCAAGCGCCGTGGCCGCCCGCGCAAGAACCCCTTGCCGGAAAGCGCCGAAGGCTGAACCCTTTGGCCAATCCAGGCCTGGTAATATGACAAAGGCGCCCGCACTCCGGGCGCCTTTTTCGTTGCGGCGCACGCCCTGGCGCAACCGCGCTTGCCCTTGCTGGGCCGCCGCCGCATAGAACCGGGCAATGAAGGCTTGGCTCCGTTCCCGTTTCGCCGCGCTGGTTGCGCTGGGCGATGATCGTTTGTCCCGCCGCAGCGAAGCGGCCGTGCTTGTCATGGCCGGCGGCCTGGGGGCGCTGGGCTTCGCCCCGCTCAACTGGTGGCCGCTGACGCTGCTGGCGCTGGCCGTGCTGGCGGCGCGGATGCAGCGCGCGCGTGGTCCCGTTCATGCCCTGCTGGTGGGCGAGCTGTGGGGCTGGGGCCACTTTTCGGTGGGCAATGGCTGGATCGCCACGGCCTTTACCTATCAGGCGCAGATGCCGGCCTGGCTGGGCTGGATCGCGGTGCTGCTGCTGGCGGTCTATCTTGCGCTGTTTCCTGCCGTGGCCACGCTGGCGGCATGGTGGCTGGGGCGGCGCTGGCGTCTGGCGCCGGTGCCGGCGCTGGCCGCGCTGTGGATCGTGACCGAATGGGCGCGGGGCTGGGTCTGCACCGGTTTCCCGTGGAACCCGCTGGCCGCCACGGCGCTGGGCGGGTTCGATCGGCCCGGCCTGGCGCGCGTGCTGCCGTGGCTAGGCACTTATGCACTGTCGGGCCTGGTCGTGCTGCTTGCCGGGCAATGGCTGTTTGCCCTGCGCGCCGGGGCGCAGCGTCGCTGGGGCCTGGCGGCGGCTCACTTTGCGCTGCCGGCAGTATTGTTCCTGCTACCGCTGGGCGGGCAAACGGCCACGGGCAGCGTGCCGTTCACCCTGGTCCAGCCCAATATCGGCCAGGACGAGATCAACGACGCCAGCCGCTATGAGGAACAGTTCCAGCGCGCCGCCGCACTCAGCCTGCCGCGCCAGCCGGGGCAGCGGCGCCTGGTGCTGTGGCCCGAAAGCGGCGTGCCCGACTATCTGCAGGAAGGCTATCCCCGCGCCTGGTATGCCGGCACCACCTATGGCGGCGACCCACTGCTGGCGCGGGCGCGCATGGGCCGCGTGGTCGGGCCGGGCGCGCTGCTGCTGACCGGCGCGGTCGACCTGGTGTTTCCGCCCAATCCGGCCCCGGCCGCAATGCCGATCGGCGCGTGGAACGTGGTGACCGCGATCGACAGCCAGGGCGTGATCCAGGGCCATTATGCCAAGGCGCACCTTGTGCCTTATGGCGAATACCTGCCGATGCGCGGGCTGCTCACGCCGCTGGGCCTGTCGCGCCTGGTGGCGGGCGATTTCGATTACTGGTCGGGGCCAGGGCCGCGCACGCTGGATTTTTCGGCGCTGGGCCTGCCGCGCGTGGGCGTGCAGGTGTGCTATGAAATCATCTTTTCGGGTCAGGTGATCGACCGCGCCCACCGCCCGGATGTGCTGTTCAACCCGACCAACGATGGCTGGTTCGGCGCCTGGGGCCCGCAACAGCATCTGGCCCAGGCCCGGCTGCGCGCGATCGAGGAAGGGCTGCCGGTGCTGCGCTCTACCACCAACGGCATTTCGGCGGTGATCGATGCCCGTGGCGGCGTGCGCGCCTTTGCCCCGCAGCACGTGGCGAGCCGCATCGAAGGGCTGGTGCCACCCGCGCTGCCCCCTACGCCGTTTGCGCGAATGGGCAACATATTGCCGCTTTTGTGGGCTGCAGCGCTTCTTTTGGCCGCGCTGGTTGCCTCCCGCCGTCGCCCGCGCTAGAGGCGGCACATAAAGATTGCTTTATATCGGACCCTTTGCCCATGCGCAGCGATTACCTGTTCACTTCCGAAAGCGTCTCCGAAGGCCATCCCGACAAGGTGGCGGACCAGATCAGCGACGCCATCGTCGACCTGTTCCTGAGCAAGGATCCCGAGGCGCGCATTGCCTGTGAAACCTTGACGACGACCAATCTGGTGGTGCTGGCCGGCGAAATTCGCGGGCGCGGCATCATGGACGCTGCGGGCGAATGGGCGCCCGGCGTGCGCGAGGAAGTGGAAGCCGTGGTGCGCGCCACCGTGCGGCGCATCGGCTATGAGCAGGAAGGCTTCCACTGGGAAAACTTCCGCTTCGAAAACAACCTTCACGCCCAGTCGGCCCACATTGCCCAAGGCGTGGATGCTGGCGAGAACAAGGACGAAGGCGCCGGCGACCAGGGCATCATGTTCGGCTTTGCCTGCGATGAGACGCCCGATCTCATGCCCGCGACGCTGGACTACAGCCACAAGATCCTGCAGCGCCTGGCCGCCGATCGCCATTCCGGCGCCGCGCCGTTCCTGGAGCCCGATGCCAAGAGCCAGGTGACCCTGCGCTTCAAGGACGGCAGCCCGGCGGCCTGCACCGCGATCGTCGTCTCCACCCAGCACAAGCCGGGCTATGACGAAGGCGCCAAGGATGCCGAACTGAAAGCCTGGGTGAAGCAGGCCGTGGCCGCGGTGATCCCGGCAGAGCTGCTGTCGGACCAGACCGTCTATCACATCAACCCCACCGGCAGCTTTGAAATCGGTGGCCCCGATGGCGACGCTGGCCTGACCGGGCGCAAGATCATCGTCGATACCTATGGCGGCGCAGCGCCTCATGGCGGCGGCGCGTTTTCGGGCAAGGACCCGACCAAGGTTGATCGTTCGGCCGCCTATGTCACGCGCTATATCGCCAAGAACATCGTGGCGGCGGGCCTGGCCAAGCGCTGCACGATCCAGGTGGCCTATGCCATCGGCGTGTCGCAGCCGCTGTCGCTCTATGTCGATACCCACGGCACCGGCACGGTGGACGATGCTACGCTGGAACGCGCGGTGGAACTCGTCGCCAAGCAGCGCCTGGGCGGCTTGACGCCGCGCGGCATTCGCGTCGGTCTGTCGCTCAACAAGCCGATCTATGGCGTGACGGCCGCCTATGGCCACTTTGGCCGCACGCCCGAAGGTGACCTGTTCCCGTGGGAACGCACCGACCTGGTGGATGATCTCAAGGCCGCACTGGCCTGACGCTCAAGCCCGCCGTCAGTTCGATAGCCGTCAGTTCATCAGGCGGCGGGCAGCACGCTCCAGCAGCGGTTCATCGTCCAGCACTTCGCCCAGCACGGCCTGGGTGCCGTCGGGCATGCGCCGCACCATCACCAGCGAAAATTCGCGGCCGTCGGCAGGAATATCGGCCAGGCTGCGTGCCGGCAGGGTGCGCAGCGAGGCCTCGAGCGCGGCACGCGGATCGCTGCGCGCCTGGCCTTCCTCGCTGCGGCGCAGGCGGCGCTCGGCCGCGACCACGCCCTTGAGGCCACCCGGCGTATTGGCCAGGAACCCGGCCAGTTCCCCGCGTGACAGGCCCAGGCGATGGGCATGGGCCAGGGCCGTGGCATATTCGGTCAGCCGCGTTTTGTCGTACTGCGCGCCAAACACCAGCTTGACCACCGGGATCAGCGGGGCGCGCGCCTGGATCGTCAGCCCGGCATCGGCCACGAGCGCGGCCAGATCATCGGGTTCCGCCTCTGCCGCCAGGGCAAAGTCCCAGGCGCGGCCGATCGCGGCGTAGAGCGCATGGCGGCTGCGGTCCTCGCTGCCCAGGGCGAGGTCAGCCATGGCGCGGGCGCTGGCCAGCCAATCGGCCAGGCTGTCGGGCTCGGGCTGGTCCAGCCCTTCGGCAAAGGCGGCCGTGGGAAACGCGCCTTGGGCAAAGGGATCGAGTGGCGGCAGATCGAGCGCGGGCAGGATTTCCAGCGCCACTTCGCCCAGATCGAGTTCATCGGCGTCTGCCCCGGCGTCTTGCGGGGCCAGGTTGCGCGGATCGCGCGGGCGCACCGGGCCATCGGCCCACTGGCCCAGCGAATCGGCCAGGCTGCCCCAAGGCTCGCCCGGTTCGGCACCGGCCGGCGCGGGATCGGCAAAGGCGGGCAGCGGCAGATCGGGGCGTGCGTGCGTGGCGGCACTGTCTGCGCCATCGCCCCCGCGCAGAGCGGTCACCGCCTTGCGGCGCGGCTTCTTCTCGCCCAGCACCAGGCCGATTTCGGCCATCAGCTCGTTGGTAGTCGCCTGGTCGGCCAGTTCCTTCCAGTTGATCACGCCAAAGATATAGTCGAGCGTGTCACCGCTGGACGAGAACGGCAGCAGGATGCCGCGATAGAGGATCGTGCGCCCGCGCTGGTTGGCAAATTCCGCCTCGAACCCGATCGGCGCCTCGTTGGCCACGATCTGCATGTAGTGATCGGTGATGCGCGACAGGATCGAGCGGCCCGGCACCTGGCTCAACCGCGTCAACGGGCCTTCGCCCGCGCAATCGGCCAGCAATGCCTCGCCAACATAGGCGATGGCGGGATCATCAAGCCCAGCGTCGAACTGCAGCAGCACGGCATGATCGGCAAAGTCAGGCCATTGCCCGGCCAGCAGCGGGCCGACCAGCGGCAGGCGGCTGTCGCCCAGCATCCCGGCCCAGAAGTTGTAGGCGCGCACCTGCATGCGCCGCTCGTCCGCGCCCATCAGCGGCGGCAGCGGCTGATCGACCAGATCGCCGTCGAGCAGGTCATCGTCGGGATCGCTGCCGGCAAACAGGCCCAAGGGGCCGGGTTCGTCGGCAAATCCGCGCATGCTGTCCATTACCAAGCCCTTCGTCACGCTCCTTGCCCCAGTCTGGCGCAACATGGTGAAGAAGCGATTAAGTTGCGCCGATGGATTTCCGGGTGTTGGGAAGGTGTTGCCGGGGCTTGGCCTAACCCCGCGCGGCGATGGCGCGGGCCTTGGCCAGCAGCCGCTCGGCCATGTCACGGTGCAGCAGTTCGGCCATCTTGCCGTTGACGCGCAGCGCACCCTGGCCGGCGTTGGCGGGATCGGCAAAGGCCGCGACGATCGCTTTTGCCTCGGCCAGTTCGGCTTCGCCCGGCGCAAACACGCGGTTCGCCACGGGCAGTTGCGCGGGATGGATCAGGGTCTTGCCGTCAAAGCCAAAGGCGCGTGCCTGGGTGCATTCGGCCTCAAGCAGGGCAAGGTCATCGATCGCGTTGCACACCCCGTCGAGCACGATCAGGCCGTTGGCGCGGGAAGCCAGCACGGCCTGGGCCAGGAGCGGCACGAACGCGGCGCGGCCCGGCGCCTGGGCCATGCCGGTGTCCTTGGCCAGATCGTTAAGGCCCAGCACCAGGCCAGCCAGGCGCGTGGTGGCGGCGCAATCGGCGATCCGTTCCAGCGCCAGGGCGGCGCGCGGGGTTTCGATCATCACCCACAGCCGCACGTCGTTGGCAAAGCCGGCACGGTCCATCGCTGCCGACAGCGTCACGATATCGGCAGCGTCTGCCACCTTGGGTGCCAGCACGGCCTCAAGCGGCGCGGCAGCGAGGGCGGCGAGGTCATCGTGTCCCCATGGGCCATCGAGCCCGTTGCAGCGCGCGATCAGGCGGCGATGGCCAAAGCCGCCCGCCTGCGCCTCGGCCACCAGGGCGGCACGGGCCTGCGCCTTGTGATCGGGCGCGACCGCGTCTTCCAGATCGAGCACCACCGCATCGCAATCGAGGCTGCGCGCCTTGGCGAGAGCACGGGCATTGCTGGCGGGCATGTAGAGCGCGGAACGCAAGGGACGGGTATCGGTCACGGCATCAACCTTTGCGAGGGGCGGCGCCACGCGGCGCGGGTTCCTTGACGGTATCGACGCGGCCTTCCTCGCGCGCGGGCATCGGCACGAACAGGCGCAGCACGAGATTGCCGACCAGCCAGAGCGCGGCGGCATGGAGTGCGAAGGTCAGGCCACGCTGATCGGCGACCCAGCCCCAGACCCACGCGCCGACCGCCATCGAGCCGAACGTGATCGCCTGGTAGAGCGACAGGCAGCGCCCCAGGATGGCCTCGGGCGAGCGCAACTGCATGGCGACGTTGAGGCTGGTGAGCGCCGCGACCCAGCCCGATCCGCCGATAAAGCCGGCGACCATGGCGATTGGCAGGCTGTGGGCCTGGGCCAGCAGGAGCAGCGCGCCGATGAAGCCGACCGTCGCGCCGGTGATGATCACTTCTGCGCCAAAGCGGCGGCGCGCCTTGGTGATCCACAGCGCGTTGACGATCGACCCCACGCCGAACGATCCGAGAATCAGGCCATAGTCCAGCTCGGTCCCGGCCAGGGTATCGTGCGCCACGGCGGGGATCAGCGCCTGGAAAGCGCTGGCCCCAAAGCCGAAGGCCGCCCCGCGCAACAGCACCTTGCGGATCGGGACGGAGCCGGCGCAGAACACCAGGCCCACCTTGATCGATTGCAGCATGGGCTGGCGCTGCGGCGCGCGCGCCTCTGGCCGCCAGCGCGCCAGCACCACCAGCATCCCGACATAGCTGATCGCATTGGCGGCAAAGGCCGCGCTCACGCTCAGGATCGAGATCAGCACCCCGCCCAGCGCCGGGCCGACGCTGCGCGCCAGATTGTTGGACATGGAATTGAGCGCGATCGCCTGGGGCAGATCGGCCTTGCCCACCTGCAACCGCACCGAAGCCTGCCAGGCCGGCTGGTTGATCGCGGTGCCCATGCCGACCATCAGGGTGAGCAGCAGCAGCGACAGCGGCCCCAGCGCGCCGCGATAGCCCAGCACCGCCAGCACGGCGGAAACCACCAGCATGGCGGTCTGTGCCCAGATCATCACGCGGCGGCGGTCAAAGTTGTCGGCAATCGCCCCGGCGAACAGGCCCAGCAGCAGGATCGGCAGGCTGGACGATGACTGCACCAGGGCGATCAGCACATGGCTGCGCGTCAACTCGGTCATCAGCCAGGCGGCCGCGGCCGATTGGATCATCGATCCCAGGTTGGAGACCAGGTTGGCCGTCCAGATCGCGCGGAACGCGGGATAGCGAAACGGCGCCAAGGCGCCGCCGGGCTGGGCCTCACCCGGTTGCAGCTGGGAAGAAGAATCGCCCTGGGTCAAAGCAGATAGCGCATGCGGATCGACGTGGTCATCTGCGCTTCGCCCAGGGTAAAGGCGGCGGCGGAAAAGCGCGGCGGGCCAAACCGGATCGGCGCATCGCGCGAAAAGCCAAAGCCTTCGCGCGGCATCATGAACATCTTGTCGAGCCGGCCATTGGCGTTTTCATCGTGGAACAGCGCCACGGCATAGCGGCCGGGCAGCACGTGCTGGAACGCGATCACATCGTTTCCGGCGGCGGGCACGGTCTGGTGCAGTGCCTGCGGGTCTTTTTCGCAATCGGGAAAGGTGCCCGGATCGGCGGTGAGGCAGGCCTGGATCAGCCCCTTGTGCGAGCGCAGGCCGACCACATCGACCAGCACCGTGGTGCGATCGGGCAGCACGGCGCCGCCCTGGCTGAGCGCGAGTGCGCCCAGCACCAGGCCGCGTGTCGCGGCGCGGCGAATCGCCTGTGCCTTCACCGAACTTTCCTTTCCTGCCAGCCGGCCAGGCCGGCGTCCGTGCCGCAAAGGCGATCCCATACGCGAAAATAGAGGCCGTAGTTGCACCGATACCGCTCGTGATGCTGATGATGGTGACTGGCCGTTATCAGCCACTTCCCTGCCCGGGAATGAACCAGCCCGGCCGGAAAGATCTCCCAGCCCATGTGGTTGGTCACGCCCATCACCGTCATCACCACCAGAACGCAGGCCAGCACGCCCGCCTGGATCGGCACCACGAAGACCAGCGCGGGAATGAATAGGCCGACCACGGCCGCCTCGATCGGGTGGAAATTCATCGCTGCCCAGGCCGTGGGCGGGCGGCTGGCATGGTGGATGGCATGCACGCTGCGAAACACGCGCGGCCGGTGCATCCAGCGATGCGTCCAATAGAACCAGGTATCGTGGGCAAACAGATAGACCAGCAGCGATACTGGCATCCACCACAGCGGATAGGCGTGGGGATCGGCATAGATGCGGGTCCACCCGTGCTGCTGCCAGCCCCAGGCGATGATCCCGGCGGGCACGCCATAGATCGCCGCAGAGGCCAGGCTCCAGCCGATCTCGCGGCGGATCTGCGCCTCGAGCCCGGCATAATGGCCGGGCAGGCGCCGCTGGGTAAGCCAGGCAAACAGCCCGCTGGCCGCCACATAGCGCACCGCGACGATCGCGGTCATGGCGAGCGCCGACAGCAGCAGCGCGGCAAGCGTTGGACTGGTCATGCTTTTCCCGAGCGGCGCACGATGCGCCTGGCTGCCCCTATGCCAAGCCGGGCCGGCGCTGCCCAGCCTGATTTTCGCCCATGCAGCATAGACAAGGTGCCCTTGCCAGCGCGGGGCGGCGCGCCTAGATAACCGGAGCGATTCGGTCTGATTTGCGCACGCCTGTCGAAACGGCGGAATCGGGCCGACCCCACCCACGGTTGCGAGCAGGTGCGATGCGATTGTCGAGCATGGCTGACTATGCCGTTGTTATGATGTGCGCTGCCGCGCGCCATTGCGGCTGCCACGCGGCCGATCGCCCCCTGCTCTCGGCCCAGCAGCTCGCTGCCGAAACCGGCTTGCCCGCGCCCACCGTGCAGAAGCTGGTCAGCAAGATGTCGGCCGCCGGCCTGCTGAAATCGGTGCGCGGCGCGCGCGGCGGGCTCAAGCTGGCGCGCCCGGCCGCGGCGATCAGCCTGGCCGATGTGATCGAGGCGGTCGAAGGGCCGATTGCCATGGCCGCGTGCAGCGGGCATGGGCGCGGCGATTGCACGCTGGAAGGCGCCTGCATGGTGCGCCCGCACTGGCCGGCGGTGGATGCCGCGCTGCGCGCCGCGCTTTCAAGCGTGTCGCTGGTGCAGCTTGCCCGCCCGGCCCAAACCGGCCATCTGGCCACCCCTGCGGCGGCCATGATGCCTGCCGCATCCCCCATTCCTGCCGAGTTGCCCGCATGACCGAAGAAACCCTGAACGACACGCCGGTTAAGGACCAGGCCGCGCGCGACGCGGCCGCCCGCGTGGCGGAATACGAGCACGGCTGGGCTTCGGACATCGAGCAGGAATATGGCCCCAAGGGCCTGTCG
This sequence comes from Novosphingobium sp. AAP1, assembly GCF_001295765.1. NCBI lineage: Bacteria > Pseudomonadati > Pseudomonadota > Alphaproteobacteria > Sphingomonadales > Sphingomonadaceae > Novosphingobium > Novosphingobium sp. AAP1. Next base: position 243,213 of record NZ_LJHO01000004.1, read on the forward strand.
GAAGACACCGTGCGCTTCATCTCGGCCAAGAAGGACGAGCCGGAGTGGATGCTGGAATGGCGGCTCAAGGCCTATCGCCACTGGCTGACCATGCCGATGCCCGACTGGGCCAAGCTGAACATTCCGCCGATCGATTACCAGGACGCCTATTACTGGGCCGCGCCCAAGAAAAAGGATGGCCCCAAGTCCCTGGACGAGGTCGATCCCGAAATCCTGCGCGTCTATGAAAAGCTGGGCATCCCGCTGGCCGAGCAGGAAGTGCTCGCCGGCGTGGAAGGCGCGCGCAAGATCGCCGTGGACGCTGTGTTCGACAGCGTCTCGGTGGCCACCACGTTCCGCAAGGAACTGGAAGCGGCCGGCGTCATCTTCCGCTCGATCAGCGAGGCGATCCGCGAGTTTCCCGATCTGGTGCGGCGCTGGCTGGGCAAGGTCGTGCCGATGCACGACAACTATTTCGCGGCCTTGAACTGCGCGGTCTTTTCCGACGGCACCTTTGTCTACATTCCCGAAGGCGTGCGCTGCCCGATGGAGCTGTCGACCTATTTCCGCATCAATGCGGAAAATACCGGCCAGTTCGAACGCACCCTGATCGTGGCCGACAAGGGCGCCTATGTCTCGTACCTGGAAGGCTGCACCGCGCCGCAGCGTGACGAGAACCAGCTCCATGCCGCCGTGGTCGAACTCGTCGCGCTCGACGATGCCGAGATCAAGTATTCCACGGTGCAGAACTGGTATCCCGGCGACGCGCAAGGCAAGGGCGGCATCTACAACTTCGTGACCAAGCGCGCGCTGTGCCAGGGCGCCCGGTCCAAGGTGTCGTGGACCCAGGTGGAAACCGGCTCGGCCGTCACGTGGAAGTATCCCAGCTGCGTGCTGAACGGTGAGGATTCGGTCGGCGAATTCTATTCCGTCGCCGTCACCAACAACTATCAGCAGGCCGATACCGGCACCAAGATGATCCACAACGGCAAGCGCAGCCGCTCGACCATCGTGTCCAAGGGGATCAGCGCGGGCAAGTCCAACAACACCTATCGCGGGTTGGTGCGCGTGGCGCCGCAGGCCGAGGGCGTGCGCAACTTCACCCAGTGCGACAGCTTGCTGCTGGGCGCGGAATGCGGCGCGCACACCGTGCCCTATATCGAGGTGAAGAACCCTTCGGCCACGATCGAGCACGAGGCGACGACCAGCAAGATCAGCGATGACCAGCTGTTCTACGCGATGCAGCGCGGGCTGGACCAGGAACAGGCCGTGGCGCTGATCGTCAACGGCTTTGCCAAGGAAGTCCTGCAGCAGCTGCCGATGGAATTTGCCGTGGAAGCGCAAAAGCTTCTGGGCATCAGCCTGGAAGGCAGCGTGGGATGAGCGCGCTGCTGATCATGGCGCTGGCCACGGTCACCGCGCCTGACAGCGCCCCGGCGCTGGCAGCGGTGCAGAAGTGCGACAAGCAGGCCATGCGCGCCATGGCGACGGGCGAGCCGCACCGCCGCACCGAATTTGCCGCCGCCGTCTATGCCGAGCAGCGCGCGATCGCGCAGGAACGCGCCGCGCTGCTCGATGCGCAGATCGCTGGCACGCCCAGCCCCAGCGGCGCGGCCACGGCGGCCACTGCCCTTGGCCAGATCGACGCCCGGCAAAAGGAGCTGGACGACGTGAAAGCCATCGAAAAATCGTGGCGCGACCTGTTCGACGAGGTTCGCGCCGACTTCCTAGCCAATTGCTCGAGCGGAAAACGCAATGCTGACGATAAGTGACCTCTCCAACGAAATCGCCGGCAAGGCCATTCTCAAGGGGCTTTCGCTCACCATCAAGGCGGGCGAGATCCACGCGATCATGGGCCCCAACGGCGCGGGCAAATCGACGCTGGCCTATACCCTGGGCGGCCGCCCCGGCTATGACGTGACCGGCGGCAGCGTGGATTTCGAGGGCCAGGACCTGCTTGCCATGGACCCGCACGAGCGCGCCGCGGCCGGGCTGTTCCTGGGCTTCCAATATCCGGTGGAAATCCCCGGCGTTTCCAACGTGCAGTTCCTGCGCGAGGCGCTCAATGCGCAGCGCAAGCAGCGTGGGGAAGAGCCGCTGTCGGGCGGCGCCTTCCTCAAGCTGGCGCGCGAAAAGGCCGACCTGCTGCGCATGGACATGGACATGCTCAAGCGCCCGGTGAACGTGGGCTTTTCCGGCGGCGAGAAGAAGCGCGCCGAGATGGTCCAGATGGGCATTCTCGATCCCAAGCTGGCGATCCTGGATGAAACCGATTCGGGCCTGGACATCGATGCGCTGCGCATCTGCGGCGAAGGCATCAACGCGATCATGCGCAAGGCCGACAAGGCCGTGCTGCTGATCACGCACTATCAGCGCCTGCTCGACTATGTGAAGCCCGATTTCGTCCACGTCCTGGCCGGCGGTCGCATCGTGCGCTCGGGCGGGGCCGAACTCGCGCTGGAACTGGAACAGCACGGTTACGAGGCGGTGGCGTGACCACCGCCACGCTTGTGCCAACGCGGGCGGACGAGGCGTTCCGCTATGCCGATCTGGCCGCGCTGGCCACGCTGTGGCCGCTGCCGACGCAGGCGGTGGACGTGGCGGCGGGCGCCAGCGGCTGCCTTTCGGTGGTCCTGACCGGTGATGCGCCCGAGGCGCGCGATCTGGTGATCACCCTGGGCGAAGGCGCGCACTACGATCTGCGCCTGCTCAATGCCGGCAGTGCCTATGGCCGCATCGCGGTGAAAGTGCGCCTGGCCAAGGGCGCGCGGTTCCACCTGGGCGCGGCGCAGCTGGGCGGCGGCAACCAGACGGTCGAAATCGTCACCGAGGTGGTCCACGCCGAGCCTGACGCCGTGTCGAGCCAGGTGGTCCGCTCCGTTCTGGCGGGCCACGCGACCGGGACCTATCTCGGCCGCGTGGTGGTTGATCGTGGGGCGGTCGGCACCGATGGCGAACAGTCGATCCGCGCCATGCTGCTCGATCGCACCGCCACGGCCAATGCCCGGCCGGAACTGGAAATCTATGCCGACGACGTGAAGTGCGCGCATGGCTGCGCCGTGGGCGAACTGGATGCGCAGGGCCTGTTCTACCTGCAATCGCGCGGGCTGCCGCCGGCAGAGGCCAAGAAGCTGATGCTGCAGGCCTTCATCGCCGAAGCCTTTGTCGATGCGCCCGAGGAAGACGTGCTGACGCAGGCCGCACTCGCCGCGCTGGGAGGGTTGCTATGACCACGCTTGCCGCCACCACGCTGACGCAGGCGTCCGATTGGCCGGGCCTCGCCAATCCTGACGGCACGCGCTGGCACTATCTCGATACCGGCGCCACCGCGCAAAAGCCGCAGGTGGTGATCGATGCGGTAACCCGCGCCATCGGCGTGGACTATGCCACGGTGCATCGCGGGGTCTATACCCGCTCGGCCGAGATGACGCTGGGCTTTGAAGCGGCACGGCGCAAGGTGGCGGGCATGCTCGGCGCGCACGAGGGCGAGATCGTGTTCACGCGCGGCGCGACCGAGGCGATCAACCTGGTGGCGCAGACCTGGGGCCTGGCCAATCTCAAGGCCGGGGACCGCGTGCTGCTCTCGATGCTGGAGCATCATTCCAACATCGTGCCCTGGCAATTGCTGGCGCAGCGCACCGGCATTGCCATCGATGTCTGCCCGCTGACCGCCGATGGCCAGATCGATCTGGATGCGGCCGAACGCATGCTGACCGGCGCGCACAAGCTGGTGGCGCTGGGCCATGTGTCCAACGTGCTGGGCAGCGTGCTCGATGTGCCACGCGCGGTGGCGCTGGCCCATGGCGTGGGCGCGAAGATCCTGATCGACGGCTGCCAGGCAGTGCCGCGCCTGAAAGTGGACGTGAAGGCGCTCGACGTCGATTTCTACGTCTTTTCCGGGCACAAGCTCTATGGCCCGACCGGCATCGGCGCACTCTATGCCAAGGCCGAGCTGCTCGATGCCATGCCGCCTTGGCAGGGCGGCGGGGCGATGATCGATCGTGTGTCGTTTGCCGGCACTACCTTTGCCCCCGCGCCGCAGCGGTTCGAGGCGGGCACCCCCGCCATCGTCGAGGCGATCGGCCTGGGCGTGGCGGTCGATTTCGTCCAGGGCCTGGGGCTTGATGCCATCCATGCCCACGAAACCGCCCTGGTGCGCACCGCGCGCGAGGCGCTGCGCGAATTCAACGCCGTGCGCCTGTTTGGCCCGGATGATGCCGCCGGGATCGTCAGTTTCGTGATCGAGGGGGTGCATCCGCACGACCTTGGCACCATATTGGACGAGGAAGGCGTGGCGATCCGCGCCGGACACCACTGCGCCCAGCCGCTGATGGAGCATCTGGGCGTGCCGGCCACGGCCCGCGCCAGCTTTGGCGCCTATAACGATGAAAGCGATGTCGCAGCGCTCGTGCGCGGCATTGCGCGAACCTTGAGGATCTTCGGATGAGCGCCGATACCCCCCGCTTCACGGTTGAGGAAGTCGATGCGGTGAACCCGCCGCGCCGGGCCCATGTGGACGATATTCCCGAGCCGGCACCAGAAGCTGCCCCGGTTGAAACGGCCGGCGAGCGCAAGCGCGACTATCTGTCGGGCTTCCTGGCGGAAAAGCCGCAAGGGGTGAACCCTGGCGAGCCGGGCGGCGAAATCTATGAAGGCGTGGTTGCCGCGCTGCGCGACATCTTCGACCCGGAAATCCCGGTCAATATCTATGACCTGGGGCTGATCTATGGCGTCGACGTGGCCGAAGACGGACACGTGGCCGTGACCATGACGCTGACCACGCCGCATTGCCCGGTGGCCGAATCGATGCCCGGCGAAGTGGAACTGCGCGTGAGCGCGGTGCCCGGCGTGCGCGACGCCGAAGTGAACCTGGTGTGGGATCCGCCGTGGGATCCGCAGAAGATGAGCGATGATGCCAAGCTCGAACTCGGGATGCTCTAAGCCATGACCGATGCCCCCACCCGCACCCGCCAGCGCCCTGCGGCGGTCAATCTGACCCAGTCTGCCCATGCGCGCATCGCCACCTTGATGGCCAGCGCGCCGGCCGACGCCATTGGCGTCAAGCTGTCCACCCCGCGCCGGGGCTGCTCGGGCCTCGCCTATTCGGTGGACTATGTGAACGCCGCCAACCCGATGGACGAGCGCATCGATACGCCCGGTGGCACCTTGTTCATCGATGGCGCCTCGGTGCTCTACCTGATCGGCAGCACGATGGATTGGGTGGAAGACGATTTCCAGGCCGGCTTCGTCTTTGCCAATCCCAACGCCAAGGGCACCTGCGGCTGCGGCGAGAGCTTCACGATCTGATCTGGGGCAGCCTGATCTAAGTCAGCCGCGCGAGGGCCCAGCGCGCGGCATCGGCCACGGCCGGATCGGGATCATCCAGCAGCGCGCGCACTGGCGCCACCAGTGCCGCGTCGCCGCTGTTGCCCGCGGCATAGAGACAGTTGCGCACCATGCGATCCCGCCCGATCCGCTTGATCGGAGAGCCGGCAAAGACCTGGCGGAACGTGGCGTCATCCAGCGCCAGCAGTTCCGCGAGGCGCGGCGCCACCAGTTCGGCGCGGGGCAGGAACGCGCGGTTGTCGGCCGCGGCCTGGGCAAAGCGGTTCCACGGGCACACCGCCAGGCAATCATCACAGCCATAGATGCGGTTGCCCAGCGCGGCGCGATAGCGTTCGTCCACCGGCCCCTTGTGCTCGATGGTGAGATACGACACGCACGCCCGCGCATCGAGCTGATAGGGCGCGGGAAAGGCGCCGGTGGGGCAGGCATCCTGGCAGGCGGTGCAACTGCCGCAGCGATCGGCGTGGGGCGCATCGGGCGTGAGGCGCAGCGTGGTATAGATCGCGCCCAGGAACAGCCATGAACCGTGGCGGCGGCTGACCAGGTTGGTGTGCTTGCCCTGCCAGCCCAGCCCGGCGGCCTGGCCAAGCGGCTTTTCCATGACGGGCGCGGTATCGACAAAGACCTTGACCTCGGCGCCCGGCTCGGTCGCCACCAGCCAGCGGGCCAGCGCCTTGAGCGCGCGCTTGATCACGTCGTGATAATCCACGCCCTGGGCATAGACGGAAATCCGGCCGCGATCGGGCACATCGGCCAGGGCCAGTGGATCGTGCGTGGGAGCATAGCTCATGCCCAGGGCGATCACGCTTTGCGCCTGCGGCCACAGTGATTGCGGCCCCTGGCGCTGTTCCTTGCGGGTTTCCATCCATTCCATGCTGCCATGGCGCCCATCGTCCAGCCACTGGTGCAGGTGCGCGCTGCGCTGCGGATCGTCTGTGGCCGGGGCAATGCCGCAAGTGGCAAAGCCCAGGCGCAGCGCCTCTTCGCGCAGGCGCTGTTCCAGGGGGGCAGGCGGGGTTTTAACCAAGTCTTCCGTCTCTTGCGTTCATGGGGCTATGTGGACCAATCAAAAGGGGCATGGCGTGGCGATGACGATTGGGCAAGACGGCGATTGGGCGATCGAGGCGCGTGGCCTGATCAAGCGGTTCGATGGCTTCACCGCCGTGGACGGGGTGGACATCCGCGTGCCACGCGGCGCGATCTATGGCATTCTTGGCCCCAACGGCGCGGGCAAGACCACCACGCTTCGCATGCTGCTGGGCATTATCGATCCCGATGCGGGCATGCGCCGGGTGCTAGGCCATGAACGCCCGACCGACGTGGCGCGGCGAATCGGCTATCTGCCCGAAGAGCGCGGGCTCTATCCGGCGATGAAAGCGACCGAGGCGATCGCCTTTCTGGCCGCGCTGCGCGGGGTGCCGCTCAAGACCGGGCGGGCGCGGGCGCGCGAACTGCTGGAAGAGCATGGCCTGGGCTATGCCGCCGATCGCCAGATCCGCCAGCTGTCCAAGGGCATGGCGCAGCAGGTGCAACTGCTCGGCACGCTGGTTCATCAGCCTGAGCTGGTGGTGTTCGATGAACCGTTTTCAGGGCTCGACGCGCTCAACCAGGGCAGGCTGGAAAAGATGATCCGCGCCCTGGCGCAGGGCGGCACCACGGTGATCTTTTCCACCCATGTCATCGCCCATGCCGAACGCCTGTGCGACCAGGTGGCGATCATCGCCGGGGGCAAGGTGCCGTTTGCCGGGCTGGTCGACGATGCGCGCGACCGGTTGCGCCCGCAGGTGCGGCTGGAAACCCGCGCGCGTGATGGCGCCTGGCGGGCGGCGCTGCCGGCCGATGCGCGGGGCGAGGGCGCCTTCTGGCATTTCACCCTGCCCGAAAGCGGGGTTGAACCCCTGTTGCGCGCCCTGATCGAAGGGGACGCAGGCATTCTTTCGCTGTCGATCGAGCGGCCCGGCCTGCACGACGCGTTCGTGGCCATCGCCGGAGAAGCGGCGGCGCGCGCGCTGGAAGAAAACGCAGCTGGCCAGGAGAAGGCGGCATGATTCCCGAGAAACTGCGCGCCGCCTGGGTGATCGCCCGCCGCGATTTCGTGGCGGTGATCTTTTCCAAGAGCTTTGTCTTCTTCCTGCTCGGGCCGCTGTTTCCGATCATCGTGGGCGGCATGGCCGGCGCGATCGGCGCCAAGGTGCAGCGCGATCTGGACAACCCGCAGATCGGCATTGCCCTGCCGGCAGACGAGGCGGCGCGGATGATCGACGCCCACCATGCCCTGGCCGATGCCATGCCGGGCGATGTGCCCGATTTCGTGGTGCTCGATGCGCCATGGGGCGGGCGCACCTATGATGCGCGGGCCGCGCTGACCGGTGCCCATCGCGCTGGTGCTACCGAGCATGGCAAGCCGGTCGGCCAGCTTGCCGCCGTGGTTTCGGGCAGCCTGGCCCATCCGGTGTTGACCGCCACGCCCGAGCGGGCGCGGATGTGGCAGGGCATGATCGCGCTGTTTGCCGCCCATGCGCAAAGCGTGGCGCCGGCCGCCCTGCCACCCGTGGCGGTGGACGAGGTGGCCAGCAGCGCCGCCTCGGTACAGACCGGCCAAGTCAGCACCGCGCAAGCCGGGCAAGTGGCGCTGTTCCTGCTCACCATGCTGCTGGCGGGCATGGTGCTGTCCAACCTGGTGGAGGAAAAGGCCAACAAGATCATCGAGGTCTTGGCCGCCTCCATTCCCATGGACGCCCTGTTCCTGGGCAAGCTCTTTGCCATGCTCGGCGTGAGCCTGGTGGGTATGGCGGTGTGGGGCGCGGCCTGGGGCGGGCTGATGGTCATGGGCATGAAATCGCTGCCGCTGCTGGCCGCGCCGGCGGTGGGTTGGCCGGTGTTCATCCTGCTGGGCTTCCTCTATTTCGCCATGGCCTACCTGTTGCTGGGTTCGCTGTTCCTGTCGATCGGCGGCATGGCCACCACCGTGCGCGAGGTGCAGACGCTGTCGATGCCGGTCACCATGCTGCAGCTGATGGTGTTCTTCTTTGCCAGCTATGCCCTGGCGCGGCCGGGCAGCTGGGTGGATTGGGCGGCGCGGGTGTTTCCGCTGTCCTCGCCCTTTGCCATGCTGGCGCGCGCCGCGCGCGATCCGGTGATTTGGCCGCACCTGCTGGCGCTGGGCTGGCAGGCATTGTGCGTGATGCTGATCGTGCGCACCGGCGCACAGCTGTTCCGCCGCACCGTGATGAAGTCTGGCCCGGCCAGGGGGCGCAAGGTGCGCAAGGGCGGGCTGCTTGGCTTGCTGAAGCCTGACCGCACCGCTCAGGATCGGTTCAGCCAGGGTGAAGCATAACGATCAGGTCTCGCGGGCAGGTTGCCATCATGGCACGCCCCCCCGCCCTGCCCGCGAGGCCATCTTGCCCCGGCTGCCTGCCAGCCCGACAAGGCGTTCATGGTGATGACGAACGGCTCAGCCCCCCCTTCCGCCCATCCGTCGCGCCGCCGCCTGTTGGGCTGGCTGGGCGCCGGGCTTGCCTTGCCCATGGCCAGCGCCTGCCGCGCCCGCCCGGCTGCCCCCAAGGAAGTCTTTCCGGTGCAGCACAGCGAGGCGGAATGGCGCCGCCTGCTCACCCCCGAACAGTTCTTCATCCTGCGCGAGGCGGGCACCGAGCGTCCGTTCAGCTCACCCCTGCTGAACGAGCATCGCAAGGGCACATTTGCCTGCGCCGCTGATCGCCAGCTGCTGTTTTCCTCAACCACCAAGTTTGACAGCGGCACGGGCTGGCCCAGCTTCTGGAAACCCCTGCCCAATGCGGTGGGCCTGCGCAGCGATAGCTCGTTCGGCATGGACCGCACCGAGGTCTATTGCCGCCGCTGTGGCGGGCATCTTGGCCATGTCTTCGACGATGGCCCGCCGCCCACGGGCAAGCGCTATTGCATGAACGGCAAGGGCATGATTTTCCTGCCGGCCTGAGCGCCGCAGGGCTTTCCCGCCCCGGCCATCCGTGCCAAGGCCACAGGCGATGCGCCGTATCGCCCTTTTCCTGCTCGTGCTGGCCCTGGTGCCCACGATCTATGTGCGCCAGCCGTTTCCCCCGCCCAATCCCGACGACCGGGTGTTCTATCACGATCTGCTGCCTGGCCTGCGTGCCGGTGGCGCGCTGCCGCGCTATGGCGCCCTGACGCTGGTGGGGGCCTGGCAACTGACCAGCCCCGATCGCGAATTCGGCAATTTTTCGGCACTGGCGGTGCGCAACACGCATGATCTGCTGGCGGTGAGCGATCGCAATGCGGTGATGGTGTTCACCCGGCCCGATCAGCCGCTGCCCTGGCGCACCTGGCAGCGCGAAACCATTCATCCGGCATGGTCGGGCCAGGAAATCGACACCGACAGCGAATCGGTCTCGGTCGATCCGCGCAATGGCCGGGTGCTGATCGGCTATGAAGGGGCGGGCGCGTTTCACCTGTTCAGCCCGGATTTCAGCCGCGATCGCCCGATCGCCGCGCCCGTGCTGCTGGAATGGCCCAACAACCAGGGGCCAGAGGCGATGCGCCAGCTGGCCGACGGGCGCACCGTGGTAATCGGCGAAGTCTTTGCCCACTGGTGGTCGCGCCGCCGCCATCCTGGCCTGATCTGGCCAAGCCTGCCGCGTGGTGGCCAGGCGCCGGCGCGGTTCGAGCTGGTCATGCCCGAAGGCTATCGCCCGGTGGAACTGGCCCAGGCGCCCGATGGCCGCCTGCTGGTGCTGGGGCGCAAGTTCACGCTGGGCGGGTTTCGCACCGTGGTCACCATGATTGACGATCCGGCGGCGATTCGCCCCGGTGCGCAGGTGGAGCCGCGCCCGATCGCCTGGATCGCCGATCCGCGCATCCGCGACAACTATGAAGGCATGGTCGCCACGCCCGAGGCCGATGGCAGCACCGCGATCTGGCTGATTTCCGACAGCAACGAGATGGTCTGGCTGCAACGCACGCTGCTGCTCAAACTGCGGCTGGCGCGCGGCGTCTGATCCGCCAGGTACGCAGCGTGCGCGGCGACGGCAGGCAACAAAAAAGGCCGGGGGAGAACCCCGGCCTCTTTGTAGGCATCAGCGTGCCGCAGCCGTTCAGGCGGCGGTGGCGACAGCCTTGACCAGTTCACGCTTGACCTTGAGGGCGCGCGTGCTGAGCTTGGTGTTGTCCTGCTTGAGCAGCCAGTTGTCGAGACCGCCGTTGTGCTCCACCGAGCGCAGGCCGTGCGTCGAGACGCGGAACTTGAAGCTGCGATCGAGCTTCTCCGACATCAGGGTGACGTTCTGCAGGTTGGGGAGGAACACGCGCTTGGTCTTGTTGTTGGCGTGGCTCACGTTGTGACCGATCTGGCGGCCCTTACCGGTCAGTTCGCAAATGCGCGACATGGCTAAAAACTCGCTTCGTGTTCTGATGATCTATCTGGAAGGTGGCGCCATGATCGAATCAACCGGGGAAGTCAAGGATTCGCTTGCCCGAATGCCTTGCTGCCTGCCGATTCTGTGTTACCCGCAGGAACAATGACCCGCTGGCCCCTGCCCGAACCGATGAAACTGGCGCTGCAACAGGCGCATGACGCCGCTGCTGCGGGCGAAGTGCCGATCGGCGCGGTGATCGTCAAGGGGGGGCAGGTGATTGCCGCCGCGCACAACCGGCCGCGTGGGCTGTGCGATCCCACCGCCCATGCCGAAGTGCTGGCGATTCGCGCCGCGGCGGCTGCCCTGGGCCAGGAACGGCTGGAGGGCTGCGACCTGTGGGTCACGCTGGAACCCTGCCCGATGTGTGCCGGGGCGATTGCCCACGCCCGGCTGGCGCGGGTCTATTACGCCGCGCCCGATCCCAAGGGCGGCGCGGTGGAACACGGTGGGCGCCTGTTCGACCAGCCCACCTGCCTCCACCGCCCCGAAGTCTATGCCGGCCTGGGCGAGGCGGAAAGCGCCGCGCTGCTGCGCGACTTCTTCCGCGCCCGCCGGGGGTGATCAGACCCGGTTGGCGCGGGCGATCGCGCCCAGCACGGCGGCACTGGGCTTGGCCGTGCGGGCAAAGGTGACCGGATCATAGCTGGCCAGGCCGAACCTGGGCTTGTAGCCAAAGACCCATTCGAAATTGTCGATCAGGCTCCAGTGGCAATAGCCCAGCACCGGCACGCCATCGTCGATCGCGGCCTTCAAGTGGGTGAGCGCGGCCGGGATGAAGGCGGCGCGGATGGTATCGTCATCGGTGCCCACGCCATGTTCCGATACCAGGATCGGCACGCCGGTGGCCTGGTGGGCATAGCGAACCGCGCCCGCCAGGGACGGCGCCCAGACTTCGCTGCCTGACCAGTTGCGTACCGCATCGGCCGGTGCCGGCAGGCGGCCCTGCGGCCCCCACAGCGCGCGTTCATAGTTCTGCACGCCCAGGAAATCGTCGGCCTTGGCCACGTCGAGCCAGGTGCCGTACATCTGCTGGCGCTTGGCATCGCGCAGCGAGCCCTTGCCCACCGCCTGATCGTCCATCATCGCCAGCGAAAGCCCCACCGGCAGGCGCGGCGCGGCAGCCTTGATCGCTGCCTTGCCCGCCTTGTGCGCGGCCAGCAGGCCAGCCTGCAGATCGGGCAGATCGGCCAGGCCGGCCACATTGGCGCAGAGGAAGCGCGGCACGCCCAGCCGCTTGGCCGCGGTTTCCAGCGTCAGCTTCTGGATCGCCCACAGTTCTGGCGGCACATTGGCATTTTGCAGCAGCAACAGGATATTGGGCTCGTTGAAAGTGATCGCGGCATGGATGCGATCGCCAAAGTGGCGCGTGGCCTTGTCGGCAAAGCGGGCAAACAGCGCGGCGCTTTCCGGGTTGGCCCAGCCGCCCTGCGCGGAAAACCAGCGCGGCGCGGTAAAGTGGCTGAACGTGACGACCGGCGCCAGGCCACGGGCGCGGCAGCCATCGATCACGCGGGCATAGTGATCGAGCATCGCCTGCGAAAACAGGCCCTTTTCCGGCTCGATCCGCGCCCATTCGATGCCAAAGCGATAGGTATTGAGGCCGATCGCCTTGGCCAGGTCGAGATCCTGTTCCCACAGCAGGAAACTGTTGGCGGCATCGCCCGATGGCGCGGCAAAGACCGTGGGCTGCTGGTTTTCCAGAAACCACAGGTCGCTGCTGGTATTGTTCCCTTCGATCTGGTGCGGGGCAGTGGATGCGCCCCACAGGAAGCCCTGGGGAAACTGCGACGAAACGGCGGCCTTGGCGGCCTTGGCCAGGGCGGGCGTGGCACTCGCGGCCAGCGCGGCGCCGGCCGCGAGCATGGTACGGCGATCGAGCATGGAACTGCCTTTCAGGTAGATCGAAATGTCAGGCGCAGATGGCGTGCACGAAGGCGATGATCTCATCCGCCAGGCGGCGGTCTGACGTGCCCAGGTGCATGGCCATTGAATAGTGATTGTGGCCCGATGCGATGTATCCACGCGGCATGGTGCCGTGGCGCGCCAGCCGATCGGCCATCAGGCCCAGGAACTCTGCCTGGAAGCGCGGCGGATCGAATTCGGCAATCGCTACCAGCAGCGGCAGCGTGGTTGCGGCCATCGCCTCGCGCGGGGCACGCCCGGCATAGTCCTGCGCGTTGCCGTAATAGAGCTGGTCGCGTTCATCGAGCGGGGTGTGGCCATAGAGGCCCGACAGCAGCACCGCGCCGCGCGCCGCCAGATCGGGACGCAGGCGGATCGCGCCGGCCACATGCACGGCGCCGGCAGACGTGCCCACCAGCACGATGCGCTGCGGATCGCCGCCATGATCGGCGACATGCGCCACCAGCCAGTCGAGCGCGGCCAGCACGTCTTGCGATCCGGCGGGCCACATGTGATCGGGCGCCAGGCGATAGTTGATCACCGCGCCGATCATGCCGGCCTGCGCCGCCATGCGGCCCACCGCAGCGTTGGGCCAGGTTTCTGCCTCGCTGCCACCCTTGTCGCCGCGCAGGAAGCCGCCGCCGTGCACGAAGACCAGCACCGGCTTGGGCGCATCGCCAGGCGTGCCATAGAGATCGAGCCGGTGGCGTTCGTGGGGACCATAGGCGAGGTCCACCGCCGCAGCCGGAACCGCTTGGGTCAGCGCCGCCTGCTCGGCATCGAACAGGGCGCGCACCTGGCCTAGCAGATCGGGCGTCAGCGTGGTGCCCATGGCGGCGATTGCGGCGCGGGTGGCGTCAAACGGCATCGATGCTTTCCTTCAAGGGAGCGGATCGCCTGAGAACGTGTTGGCCGCCCCCATCGTGAGACAGGGGCGGCGGGTATCGGATCAGAACTTGCCGTCGAGCGACAGACCCACGGTGCGGAACGACTGCGGGCCATAGATGGCGCCGATGTTGGCCGCACCGCCATAGGGGAAGCTTGACTGATAGAGCGAGGGCTCGTTCACGTTGAACAGGTTGCGGGCAAATACGGCCAGGGTGAAGCGCTCATCGGCCGTGCGCACGCCGATGCGGCCACCCACCGTCCAGTGCGGACGGAACGTGGTATCGGCCACCGAATTGGCTTCATAGCGGATGCGCGATTTCCACACCGCGTCGGCCGCGAGGAAGCCCTTGAGGTTTTCGCCCAGGTCATGGGCATATTCACCCGAGACGGTGAACTTGTACTTCGGCGCATAAGCCAGCTGGGTATTGCCGATATCGCTGCCATCGGTGCCGAGGAAGCCCTTGGGATAGGTGGCCTTGGCATAGATGAACCCGGTGTTGAGCGAGAGATTGCGCGTCACCTTGCCGAACAGGTTGATTTCCGCCCCGCGCGACTTGACCCCGTTGATGTTGGTCTGCACGCACGAGATCACCGCGTTCTGGTCGACCGTGCACTGCTGCGCCTGGAAGTTCTCGATCTTCTGGTAGAACAGGTTGGCATCGAGCACCCAGCTGCGCAGCAGCGTGGTCTTGAAGCCCACTTCGTACGAGGTCGGCACTTCGGGCAGGACGACATAGGGCGCTGCGCCCGACGGCGTGGCGATCTGGCCACCCTTGAAGCCGCGTGCCACGGTGGCATAGGCCATCGTGCGCGGATCGACGTCATACTGCAGGCCACCCTTCCACGAAACCTTGCCGACGTGCAGGCGGGTAAAGCTGTCCAGCGCCGTGCCGGCCGCGTTCTGCATGCCGAGCGAGAGCACATCATCAGTATAGCGGCCGCCCGCGATCAGGCGCAGCTTGTCGCCGGCGTGGATCGTCATCTGCCCGAACGCGGCGATCGATTCGTCGACCACGCGATAGGCGTTCACCGTGCTGGAGAAGGCCGGGATGTAGACGCCCGGTGCCGGGTGGATGGCGACCGACACGGTTTCGGGCGTGCGCGTCATCACCTGGCGCGAATAGAACCCGCCCAACGTGTATTCCACGGTCTGGTTGGCCGGCGACGACAGTCGCACTTCCTGGGTGAACAGGTCGATCGGGCGATCGACCGGCGAATTGTGCACCTGCAGTTCCAGCGGATCGGCGCGGAACACGTTGGATGCCGCGCCATAGCCCTTTTCATGGGTACTGCGGTAGGCGGTGATCGAGGTGAGCGTGAAGGGCGCGAACTGGTAATCCAGCTGGAGCGAGGCGCCGCCGGTCTTGATGCGGTCGGTGTACTGCTCGCTGGTGCAATAGTTGCGGTTGCCTTCGCCCGCCGTCACGCCGCAGCTTGCCAGGTTGGCGGTGACGTTGTCGGGGATCGGGAAGGGCGTGGGCAGCGGCAGGATGCCAGCGCCGCTGGTCTTCACGAATGTGAAGAAGTTGCCGCCGTTGGTGGTGCGGGTGTCGGTATAGTCACCGATCAGGTTGACCGTCAGCTTGTCGGTCGGCTCCCACAGCAGGCGCGCGCGGCCGCCCATGGTTTCGTTCTTGTCATACTGGCCGGTGGTCACGTTGTAGTCCGGCCCCTGGCGCATGTTGCCATAGGCGGCCACGCGGATCGCGGCATTGCTGGCGATCGGCACGTTGGCCACGCCCTGCAGGATCTGGTTGCCAGACTTGGAACCGGCAAAGCCGGCGGCAGAAAGCTCGCTGCGCACGCGCACCGATACCTTGTCGAATTCGGGCTTGTTGGTGGTGATGTTGATCACCCCGGCCGAGGTGGTGAGGCCGAACAGGGTGCCCTGCGGGCCCTTGAGCACTTCGATCCGCGCCACGTCGAACAGGTCGGAAATGTTGGCGTTGCCCTGGCTGACCTGGTCAACCACCACGCCCACCGAGGCCACGGCGCCGGCCGAGAAGGTCTGCGTGCCGATGCCACGGATCGCGCCGCCGCCGCCGGTGTTCTGGCCGGGGGCCGACTGGATTTCCAGGCTTGGGGCAATGCGGTTGAGATCGTTGACGGTGTTGACCTGCTGGCGTTCCAGCTGGTCGGCGCCAGCGACAGTGATTGAGA
The DNA here is from genome assembly GCF_001295765.1 of Novosphingobium sp. AAP1. NCBI lineage: Bacteria > Pseudomonadati > Pseudomonadota > Alphaproteobacteria > Sphingomonadales > Sphingomonadaceae > Novosphingobium > Novosphingobium sp. AAP1. The sequence continues at coordinate 258,899 of NZ_LJHO01000004.1, forward strand.
TCGGAACCTCGGTCACCTTTTCGGCGCGGCGCTGCGCGGTCACGATGATGCCGGCATCGGGGCCGTTGTCGGCAGCCTGCGGCGCGGTTTGGGCCAGGACTGATGGCGACAGGGCTGGCGTGGCCAGGACGGAAAGCGAAAGACCGGCAAGCAGCGCGGCGCGGGTGTGGCAGATCATGATGGTTCTCTCCCCAAAAATCGTGCGTTTATCGGTCCGCGCCCGCCGTTATGCGGGCGCGGTCGGCTGGATTGGAACAAAACGGCGGGTCAGATTTCGTCGATGACCGGATTGGTCAGCGTGCCGATCACGCCCACGGAAATTTCACAGACATCACCGGCCTTCATGTAGAGCGGCGGCTTGCGCTTATCGCCCACACCGCCCGGCGTGCCGGTGACGATCACGTCACCAGGGGCGAGCGGGGTGAAGGTGCTGCAATATTCGATCACGAACGGGATATCCCAGATCATGTCGCTGATCGGCTGGTCCTGGACCAGTTCGCCATTGAGACGCGTCTGCACGCGCTGGCTGCCCAGGTCCGCCACTTCATCGGGCAGGACCAGCGCCGGGCCGAACGCGCCGGTGGCCGGATAGTTCTTGCCCGGGGTGAACTGGATATTGTGGCGCTGCCAATCGCGCGCCGAACCATCGTTGAAGATGGAGAAACCGGCGACATGGGCCATGGCATCGGCGCGGGCGATGCGGCGTCCGCCCTTGCCGATCACCACCGCCAGTTCGCCTTCATAGTCGAACCGCTCGGTTTCGCGCGGGCGCAGCAGCGGCTCGCCATCGGCGATCAGGGTATCGGCCCAGCGGGTAAAGATCGCCGGAAATTCCTTCTGCTCGCGCCCGGTCTCGGCCACGTGCGTGGCATAGTTGAGGCCGACGCACAGGATCTTGCCGGGATTGGGCACGACCGGCAGCAGGCGCACATCGGCCAGGGCAAACTGGCCCGTGGCAGGCAGCGCAGCCAGATCCTGGTCGGCCACGTCCTTGAGAAAGGCGGCGCTGCCAGCCGTGCCGAGGTCGTGCACGGTATCGCCATCGAGACGGCCAAAGCTGGGCAGGCCATCTGGGCGGCGGAAGCTGATGAGACGGGTCATGGGATCGAAAACTCCGAAAAACGAAAGCAGGGCGTTCAGGCCTGGGCGGGATCGGCCGGCTGCCAGGCGCGGCGAAAGCGGAAGCGCTCTTCGGCCTGGCGCAAGCCGTCGAAATCCTTGTCGGAAATGCCCCACTGGTCGATGCGGTTTGGCGGCCAGGTCCAGTCTTCGGGGCTGCCCGCCCGGTAATCTTCGGGCACCTTCTCCACGGCCGTGGAATATTCGATCACCGGGCCGAACGGCGCGATGTAATAGGCATAGACATTGGCGCCCGGCCCATGGCGGCCCGGCCCCCAGGCCGGGGCAAAGCCGTGGTCGCGCATGCGGCCGATGCCGCGCATCACCGCGTCGAGGTCTTCCATCTCGAACGCGATGTGGTTGAGGCTGGAAAAGCCGGCGCGGGCAAAGGCGGTGGAATGGTGGCTGTCGTTGCAGCGCACGAAGACCATGCCCTTGGTGCGGTCCGACACGCGAAAGCCCAGCACGTCTTCCACGGCATGGCCCGACGCTTCGGCATCGGCGGAATTGAACACGATGTGCGTCAGCTTGACCGGCAGGTCGCGCCCGGTGATCGGTTCCACCTCGGTCGTGTTGACCAGGAAGCGCAGCAGCTCGCCCTCGGGCAGTTCCACGATCACGCCTTCGCCTGCGCCTGGATCGACCGAAACCGTATCGATCAGCGGCCAACGGCGATCGGCGGCGCGGCTGCGGATGTCGGCAAGCTCGGCCGCGGTGCAGACAAACGTGGTCGACCGCACGAATTCCGCGTCGGCTTTTTCGAAGGCAACGAGGTAGGGATAGGAGCCCGAGCCGCGCAGGTAATGGGTATCGCCGCGCACCTCGCCAGGCGCCATGCCCCAGATATCGCGCATGAAGCGGGCCGCGGCGGCCGGATCGGGCAGCGCCAGTTCGATACTGCGCAGTTTCATCGGGTTTGCTCCTGGTTAAAGCCGGCGGCGTGCAGGCCGGCAGTCACGCATTCCTCGTCGCAATCGCCGGTATCGCCACTGGCGCCCACCGATCCCAGCACCAGGCCCTGCGGACCACGCACCAGCACACCGCCGGGCGAAAAGGCCATGTCGCCCCCCAGCGCCACGGCCACGCTTTGAAAGAATACCGGGTTGCCCTTGGCACGCTCGGCCAGGATGCGCGTATCGGCGCCCATGCCCAGCGCGCCCTTGGCCTTGGCCCGGGCAATCTCCAGCCGGGCAAAGGTGGCGCCGTCTTCGCGGGCAAAGGCGATGGGATGGCCGCCGGCATCGAGCACGATCACCGCCAGCGGCTTGGCCGCGCGGGCGCGGGCACTGGCCAGCGCGGCGGCGATCACGGCCTGGGCCGCGGTCAGATCGAGTGTGGTCATCATGCGGTCTCCAGGGCCAGGCCCAGCGCGCGGGCGCGGGCCTCGATCAGGTCGATCGCGGTGCCACTGGCCGTGCCGAACACGCAGTGATCGGGGCGAAGCAGCACGGCATCGACGCCATGATCATCGAGCCAGGCGGTGACCGCGCCGGCATCGTCAAGCGACGCGGCCACCGTGCGCGTGACGAGGGGAGAGGAGCCCGTCACGCTGTCATCCCGCACGAACAGACGCCAACCCTGGCCAACCGCGTCATCCAGCTTGCGCCCATCGGCCAGGATCGGCTGGATGAAGCGGGTGCCGGCGCCGGCCGTGCCGGCAAGCACGATGCCAGCAGTAATGGCGGGGATCAGGTCATGCGCGGTTTCGCCAGCCTTCTGCGCCGCAGCGGCGCGGATGCCGGCATCGCGCGTGGCCGCCTTGGCCGGATCCAGTTCGCAGATATAGCGGCCGGCCGCCACGGCCGCGCCGATCACCCCGCGCACATGGGGATCGCGTTCGGGCTGGTAGCTGGCCAGGATCGCGGGATCGGCACCATGGTTGACGATCGCGTCCATCTTCCAGGCGAGGTTGGCGACGTCGCGCAGGCCATGGCACATGCCCTGGCCAAAGAACGGCGGCGTCTGGTGCGCGGCATCACCTGCCAGGAACACGTTGCCGGCCTGCCAGCGCTCGGCCACCAGGCCATGAAAGCGATAGGTGGCGGCGCGCACGATGGTGTGCGGCACGTCCTTCATCCACGCGCCGACCAGCGCGCCAACCTGTTCGGGCTGCATCATCGCCTGGTCGTCTTCGCCGGGCAGCAGCATGAATTCCCAGCGGCGGTGGTTGCCGCGGCCGGGCACCACCGTGGCGGGCCGCGCCGGATCGCACATCATCACCGACAGGCGCTGCAGATCGGCATCGGCCGGCACACCGGTAAGCGCCGGAAACGAAACTGGCCCTTCCACTTCGGCGTCGACGACCAGCCAGGGTTCCTCGAACTGCAGGTCATCTAGCGCGATGCCCAGAGCCTTGCGCACCGGGCTGCGCGCGCCATCGGCGGCGATGACCCAGCGCGCAGTCAGCGCCTGCGGGGCGCCATCGGTTTCGAACTGCACGGTCACGCTGTCATCGTGCTGGTCCAGCGCGGTAAACGTGGCGCCCAGGCGCAGCGTGATCGCGCCGTTTTCGGCAAAGGCGGCGCGCAGGTGCGCTTCCAGTTCGGGCTGATAGAAGAAATAGTCGTTGGACCAGCCGAACGGCTTGGGCTTGCCCACCGTGCCCATGTAACGGATTACGCCGTGATCGGCGCCCACGTGCAGGTGGCCATCGGTGGCGACCATGTCGGGCAGCACCCGATCGATCACCCCGGCCGTCTGGAACAGGCGCATCATCTCGTGATCGAGATGCACCGCGCGCGGCAGCGGATAGTGGTCCAGTTCCTTTTCCAGAACCACCACGCGCAGCCCGGCGCGGCCCAGCAGATTTGCGGCGAGTGCCCCCACCGGCCCGCAGCCGATCACCGCCACATCGCAACGCTCGGTCATTTACGCGGCCTCGGCAGCGGCAGGCGCCTTGTACAGGGCGCCGCCCTTCATGATCATGGAAAGGCGGGCGGCGTCCTGCATGATCGCCACGTCCTGCGTGGGATCACCATCGACCAGCAGCAGATCGGCCAGGAAGCCTTCGCGCACCTCGCCCACGGCCAGGCCCATCAGCTCACCACCCAGGCGCGTTGCCGCAACCAGCGCTTCGGCCGGGGTATAGCCATAGTATTCCACGAAGTGCGCCAGATCGCGGGCATTGCGGCCGTTGGGATTGAACGGGAAGCCATAGTCCCCGCCGATCAGCACTTTGACCCCAGCAGCCTTGAGCGCGGGGACGATGACCTTTTCACGCTCCAGCCGCTCGGCAGCGCTCGCCTTCATCGCGCTCATGTCGATATGCGGGGGTGGGCTGGCTTCCAGCGCGCCCACCGAAACCCCCGGGCCCGGGGCATAGAACGTGGTATCCTTGGCTGCGATCATGCGCGCCATGGCCGCCTCGTCGGCGTAAGAGGCGTGATAGATCACCCGCGCCCCGGCATCGAGTGCCAGGCCGATCGCCTCGGGATAATAGGCATGGGCTGCGATCCACAGGCCGGCTTCGCGGCAGGCCTGCCCGGCGGCGACCATTTCCGCTTCGGTATAGAGCACGTGTTGCGCCGTGCCTGGCTTGAGCGCGTCTTCGCCCGAGACCACCAGCTTGATCGATTTCACGCCTTGGTCAGCGCAATAAGCCACGAAGGCGCGCATCGCGTCGGGGCCGCGGCCGTTGAACACATTGCCGGTGTCGACGCCTTCGTCGCCTTCGGGGCTGCGCTCGATGGTGGAGGGCACATAGCGCGGGCCAGGGGTTTCCCCCGCGGCGATGGCCGCGGCCAGTTCCGGCTCGATCCCGTCGACCAGGGCGCCGGCCGAATAGAGGCTGGTAAAGCCCTGGTCGAGCAGCACGCGCGCATTGCGCCAGGCTGCCACTTTCAGTTCCTCGGGCGGCAGGATGAACTGGTGATAGATCTTCTCGATCGAGGAGCCCCAGGTCAGATGGGTATGCGCATCGACCATGCCGGGCATCAGCGTACGGCCAGCGCCCTCGATCCGCTGGTCATGGGCTGCGCCATCCAGCGCGTCGGCGCCCTGCGCCACCTGGGCGATGTGTTCGCCATCCACCAGCACGCTGCCGGCATAAGGAGCACTGCCGCTCCCATCGAAAATCCTGACATCGCGGATAAGGGTCCGCATCGCTTGCTCTCCCGCGCTGGCCTGGCTCCGGGGTGGCCTGGGCACGCTGGACGCCTATGTGCGCGCGATGCCTATCGGGGGAAAATACTATCTCTCTATCCTGCTATAGCTCAGGACTATACTTGGATGCCATCACGTCGAGCAGGGCCTGGGCGGCGATCGAGGGCTGCTCGCCATGGCGCAGACGCACGCCGATGCTGCGCTGGAATGCCGCCTCGCGAATCTCGATGCCGCGCAACACCCCGATCGACAGTTCTGACGCGGCCACCTGGCGCGGCAGCACGGTGATGCGGTCGCTCATTCGCACGATCGCCTTGGTGGTCAGCAGTGAATCGCAGCGCACCACGTTGGCCGGCACCGGCGCCTGCGCGGCGATGAACAGCGCATCGACCTGGCGGCGGAACGCGCCTTGTGCCTCGGGCAAGACCCAGGGCAGGCCCGCCACCTCGCGCAGCGACACGGCCGAGGGCAGGGCATCGTGGCGCCGCCCGACGATCAGGGCAAAGGGATCACGGGCAAAGGTGCGTTCGGCTATGTCGGGTGGCGGCGCCTCCATCTCGGTGGTGACGAAGGCCAGATCGATCTGGCGCTGGCGCAGCAGGTCGATCAGCACGCCATCGGGCCGTTCCACCACACTCAGCGCGCAAGGGCCGATGCGCGCTTCGAGCCGGCCGATCACGAAGGGCAGCAGGCTCACCAGCGCGCCGGGCGTGCCGCCGATGCGCAAGGGGCCCGCCAGCCCGCGCGACAGATTGTCCAGTTCCTCCTGTGCGCCGATCAGCACATGGTGCATCGCCTCGGCCCGCTCGGCCAGCAGGGCGCCTTGTGCGGTGGGGCGCACCCCGGTCTGGCGGCGTTCGAACAGTTGCACCCCCAGCCTTGCTTCCAGCTGGGCGATGGCGGCCGATACCGAAGGCTGGGCAATGTTGAGCACGCGCGCCGCTGCCGAGATCGAGCCTTCGCGGCATACCGTGCGAAATGTGAGCAAGGCACGCGGATCGATGCTGGGGCGCTTGTCCATAGCGCCAAGCTATGGGCGCGATCGCCTAGACCGGCAAGGGGCGGCTCAAAGGCAGCGGGACCCCGGGTCAAGCCCGGGGTGACGGTGTTCTGGAATATCTTACTCCAGCGCGACCCACACACTGAACCCACTTATTCGTCACCCCGGGCTTGACCCAGGGTCCCGCTTGATGGCGTGCGGGGGAACCGCGACCAAAGCGCGGTGACGAACGCGATGATGAGAAAAGGCAAACTGGAGCGGGCGAAGGGATTCGAACCACGCCCGAAGCGCTGTTGCGCGTAGGGCCAACAAGAAGACTCGAGGGTTCCCCGAAATCTTGGGCCATCGCTGTTGAAATATGCCACGCATGGGCAAACTGGAGCGGGCGAAGGGATTCGAACCCTCGACCCCAACCTTGGCAAGGTTGTGCTCTACCCCTGAGCTACGCCCGCTCGGCGTTTGCGCGGGCCGGAAGCCGGCCGTGCAGGTCTTGAAAACTGGAGCGGGCGAAGGGATTCGAACCCTCGACCCCAACCTTGGCAAGGTTGTGCTCTACCCCTGAGCTACGCCCGCTCTGGCGTTTTCAGTGGGGGGGCGCAAGGGCCATCCCGCTGGGGTGAGGCGGGCCAATAACGGGGGATTGGGGGCGGCGCAACAGCAAAGTTGCATTTTTCCAGACAAACCCGGCGCGCCCTGTGGATGCAGCTGTGGATGGCGATGCTCCACTGGCTGGCCTTGGTGCAGATTCGCAGCTCTTGCTGCACTGCCCCTTGCCGAACTGCCAGGCTTTCCCACATGGTGACCGCAGCAGTGCCCGCGCGGCGCTGCACCGGACCGAATGGAAGTGGAGACGCATAGTGGCAAGCCTGGGCCTCAACCTCGACGAACAGAAGGCGGTGGACCGCTTCCGCAAGACTGTCGTCGAACCTTCGATGACCAAGCTCGTCATCCTCGATTTCTGGGCGGAATGGTGCGGCCCGTGCAAGGCGCTGACCCCGGTGCTGGAAAAGGTCGCGGCCGAATATGCCGACAAGGGCGTGGTCCTGGCCAAGGTCAATGTCGATGAAGAGCAGTTCATCGCCGCCCAGTTCCAGGTGCGCTCGATCCCCACGGTCTATGCCATGTTCCAGGGGCAGCCGGTAGCCGACCTTACCCAGGCGCGCGGCGAATCGCAGCTCAAGCAGTATCTCGACCAGATCCTGTCGCAGCTGCCGGTGCAGCCCGGCGCGCTGGGCGAGGAAGCGCCACAGGACGTGACGCCGCTTTTGGCGATGGGCGAGGAAATCCTGGGCGAAGGCGATGGCGAGCGCGCGGCCAGCGTGTTTGCCCAGATCGTGGAAATCGCGCCCGACAATGCCGTGGCCCATGCCGGCCTGATCCGTGCGCTGTTGCTCGCCGGGCATAAGGCCGAGGCCGTGCAGGTGCTCGAATCGCTCGATCCCGCGCTGGCGGCCGATCATGCGCTGGACCAGGCCCGTGCGGCGCTGGCCCTGGCCGAAGACGTGCCCGAGGAAGGCGAACTGGCCACCCTGCGTGCCGCCGTGGCCGCCGCGCCTGATGACATGGACGCGCGCCTGACGCTGGCCAATGGCCTGTTTGCCGCCGGTGACCGCGATGGCGCGGCCGATACCCTGCTGGCCATGGTGGCGGCCGATCGCGCCTGGAACGACGGCGCGGCGCGCGCCCGCCTGCTCCAGATTTTCGAGGCGATCGGCCTGGAAGATCCGTGGGTGGCGCGCACCCGCCGCAAGCTGTCCACCGTGCTGTTCGGGTGATGGCGATGGGTGGCGCGATCGGCACGGTCAGGCTTTCGATCTTCCCGCTATCGGGCGCGCTGCTCTTTCCCGGCCTGCAACTGCCGCTGCACATCTTCGAGCCGCGCTATCGCGCCATGGTGTCTGATGCCCTGGCGCGTGATCGCCGCATCGCCATGATCCAGCCCCAGTCGGCGAACGATGGCGCGCCGCTGTTTCAGGTGGGCTGCGTGGGCAAGATCGAGGATGTCGAGGCGCTGGAAGACGGACGCTACAACATCGTCCTCTCGGGCATCGCGCGCTTTCGCGTGCTGCGCGAACTCGATGCCAAGACCCCGTTCCGCCAGGTGGAGGCCGAACTGCTCAGCGATGACCTGGGCGAGGCGCTGAGCGCGGTGGAGCGTGCCGGCTTCGAGCGCGAGGCGCGCACGTTTGCCGATGCCCAGGGCTATGCCGTGGATTGGGATTCGGTGGCGCGGCTGGATGACCAGTCGCTGATCAATGGCGTGTCGCAGATCGCCCCGTTCGACGTGGCGGCCAAGCAGGCCCTGCTCGAAGCGCCCAACCTGGCGACGCGGTGCGAACTGCTGATCCAGCTGATGCAGTTCTTTGGCCGCCGCGATTCCGATGATGGCGCGGTAACCCTGCAATAAGGCTCTGGCCATACCGAAAAAGGGCGCGCCGGCCAAGCCGACGCGCCCTTTTTCCGTTATATTTGGTGTCTGGCTGGCGCGTCAGCCGCGTAGGTCGGGCGCCAGGGCATCCTGCTTGATCAGGGCGATGGCCTCGGCCAGCGGCAGCACCTGCTGTGCCTGTTCGCCCAGGCGGCGGATCGCCACGGTGCCTTCCTCGGCCTCGCGCTTGCCCACGACCAGCAGGTACGGCACCTTCTGCAGCGAGTGCTCGCGCACCTTGTAGTTGATCTTTTCGTTGCGGGTGTCGCTCTCCACGCGGATGCCGGCGGCGCGCAGCGCCTCGGTCGCTTCTGCGGCATAGCCATCGGCGTCCGACACGATGGTGGCGACCACCGCCTGCGTCGGCGCCAGCCAGGTCGGCAGCTTGCCGGCGAAATGCTCGATCAGGATACCGATGAAGCGTTCATACGAACCGAAGATCGCGCGGTGCAGCATGACCGGGCGATGGCGCTCGCCATCTTCGGCAATATAGCCGGCGTCGAGCCGTTCGGGCAGCACACGGTCAGACTGGATCGTGCCGACCTGCCAGGTGCGGCCGATCGCGTCGGTCAGGTGCCATTCCAGCTTGGGCGCATAGAACGCGCCTTCACCCGGCAGCTCTTCCCAGCCATATTCCGGCGTGGCGAGGCCAGCGGTGGCCACGGCGTCGCGCAGTTCGGCCTCGGCCTTGTCCCACATCTCTTCGCTGCCAAAGCGCTTTTCCGGGCGCAGGGCGAGCTTGATCGAATAGGTAAAGCCGAAGTCCTTGTAGATGCGGTCGGCCAGTTCGCAGAACGCGCGCACTTCGTCCACGATCTGGTCTTCGCGGCAGAAGATATGCGCGTCGTCCTGGGTGAACTGGCGCACGCGCATCAGCCCGTGCAGCGCGCCATGCGGCTCGTTGCGGTGGCAGCAGCCGTTTTCATAGAGGCGCAGCGGCAGCTCGCGATAGGACTTGAGGCCCTGGCGGAAGATCAGCACGTGCGCCGGGCAGTTCATCGGCTTGAGGGCCATCCAGTCGGCCTCGCCGCTGATCACCGGGCCTTCATCATCGGTGTTGGGCACCTCGTCGGGGATCACGAACATGTTTTCGCGATACTTGCCCCAGTGGCCGGACTGCTCCCACTGGCGGGCGTCCATGACCTGCGGGGTCTTGACCTCGCGATAGCCGGCGCCGTCGATCGCGCGGCGCATATAGGCTTCCAGCTCGCGCCAGATGCGATAGCCCTTGGGGTGCCAGAACACCGAGCCGTGCGCTTCGGCCTGAAGGTGGAACAGGTCCATCTCCGCGCCCAGCTTGCGGTGGTCGCGCTTGGCGGCTTCTTCCAGGCGGTGAAGGTGCGCATCGAGCTGCTTCTTGTTGAGCCAGCCGGTGCCATAGATGCGGCTGAGCATCGCGTTCTTCTGGTCGCCGCGCCAATAGGCGCCGGACACGCGCGTCAGCTTGAAAGCATTGGGATCGAGCTTGCCGGTGGAGGCCAGGTGCGGGCCACGGCACATATCGAGCCAGTCGTTGCCCGACCAGTAGACCGTCAGCTCCTCGCCCTCGGGCAGTTCGGCGGCCCATTGCGCCTTGAACGTTTCGCCCTGCTCGGTCCAGCGGGCGATCAGGTCGGCGCGGCTCCAGGCCTCGCGGCGCAGCGGCTTGTCGGCGGCGATGATCTTGCGCATCTGCGCCTCGATCGCCGGCAGGTCTTCCTCGGTGAACGGGCGGACCGGCGCGAAATCGTAATAGAACCCATCGTCCGTGGCCGGGCCGAAGGTGATCTGGGTGCCGGGGAACAGCGCCTGCACCGCTTCGGCCAGAACGTGGGCATAGTCGTGCCGCACCAGTTCCAGCGCGTCGGCCTCGTCGCGCGCGGTGACCAGTGCCAGCTGCGCGTCGCCTTCGAACGGGCGGGTGATGTCGAACAGCTCGCCGTTCACGCGCGCACCGATCGCGGCCTTGGCCAGGCCGGGGCCGATCGCGGCGGCAATATCGGCCGGCGTGGTGCCCGGCGCCACTTCGCGCAGCGAGCCATCGGGCAGGGTGATCTTGAGCAGGTCTGACATCGGATCTCTCTTACGGAATATGGCGCGGGCCATGGCACAAGTGCCGCGGCGGAAAAAGGGGCGGCATCTGGGGTTTCGCGTGATCCGGGAGGAAGATGCCATTCCGCCCGAACCGGGGCGGTGGCTTCGCGCGGGCGCCGGTCAGGCGCGCAGGCGATTCCACCCCCGGCAAGCCGGGGTGGTGGTAGTGAGCGTGCAAAGGCAAACCGCCGGGTGCATGGCCAGCGCCTTTAGCGCAGCGCGGCGGCTCTGTCACGCGCCAGCAGCAGGCGCGCGATCAGCCAGGCGGCCATGATGCACACGAACGGCATGGCCGGATAGTGAAAGCGCGATTGCCCGGAAAAGACCACGGCGATCAGGCTAGGATAGGCGGCAATGCCATAGGGCAGCAGCCACCAGTCGATCAGGCCAAGGCCGGCGCGGCGGCGGGCGCGGATCATCACGGGAAACGCCGCCACGAACAGCGCGAGCAGCGCCCAGTACCACGCCTGGTTGGCCAGGCGCAGCGCGAGGAAAGCGTGCGGCGCAGCGGCAAAGGCCCACGAACCGGTTTCATAGGCCCACTGCCCTTCGCCATCCGGGCCCCACAGGCGCACGAACTTGGCCGGCATCAGCGCGATGAAGCGCGCTGGATGGGCCTTGATCCAGTCCATTCCCAGCGCCTTGGCCTGCGCGTCATAGGCCAGTTCCGACAGGTCGGTGCGGGCGTCGAGCGCCTTGACCACTGGATCATCGGGCGTGAACGTGCCGCGCGCGCTATCATTGTTGCCGGTCAGCAGGGTAATGCCGCTGTTGGTGGAAACAAACACCCAGGCGCCCAGCGCGCGATGGTTGCGCACGGTCCAGGGCGTGATCACCAGCAGGGCGGCGGCGCCCATTACCAGGCCCTGGCCGACAATACCGGGCAGGCGCTGCCGCAAGGCGGGCGCGCGCAGCCAGGCAATGCCCAGCAGCAGCGGCGCCAGGATCAGGCTTTGCGCCTTGACCAGCGTGGCGAGGCCCAGCACCAGACCCGCGAGGATCGTCCAGCCCCACCCGCTGCGCGCCACCACGATCCAGCACAGCGCCAGCAGCAGCGTGGTATAGAACACCTCGGTCAGTGCGAGCGGCACATAGAGCACGGCGTTGGGATAGACCGCCCACAACAGCAGCGCGATGCGCCCCGCCGCCTCGCTGCCACCCAGCCGCCGCCCGAGATCGAGCGTGAACCAGCCCGCTGCCGCAGAGAGCGCCAGGTTGAACAGGCCGACCGCCCAGATCGACGGACCGGAGATGCGCAAGACCAGGCTGAGCGCCAGTGGCCAGCCCGGCGGCCAATAGGCCGTGGGCGCGCCATGATCGCCCAGATAACCCCGGCCCTGCGCCAGCATCGCCGCGCGCGAGAAATACCAGGCGGCGTCCGATGTCGGCTCCACCGCTGCCAGAATCGCCAATGCGCGCAAGCCAAGCACCAGCGCGAACAGCACGATCACCGTGCGGCGCCCCTCCGCCAGCCAAGCCCAAGCCCGATGAAACCCCATGACCCTGACCTACAACGCCAGCGTTAAAAAAGCCCCATCGTCTTCAGAGTTGGCGAAAATCACCCAACCTCCGTTCGCCCTGAGCTTGTCGAAGGGCATCAGCGCTGCGCTCGACTTCCTAGGGGCTTCGACAAGCTCAGCCCGAACGGGTTTCAATATTGCGCCATGATCCCGTTCGCCCTGAGCCTGTCGAAGGGCGCGCCGGCCCTATCCCTCGGCCGGCCCACCCTGCACCGCAAGGGCGGGGCTTTCGCCATTGGGACCGGGCGCGAGCAGATCGGTTGCGCCCAGACCCGCTTCATCGACGTGGCCTTCGGGATCGGGATGGATCAGCACTTCCACGCCGGGGAATTCGGCCATCAGCTGCGCCTCGATCTCGTCCATCACGCGGTGGGCCTGGGCCACGGTCATCGTGCCATCGACCCAGACGTGGAACTGTACGAAATCGCGGTTGCCGCTGGTGCGGGTGCGCAGGTCGTGCAGGCCCTTGAGTTCGGGATGCTGGGCGACCACTTCGAGAAAGCGCTCGCGCTTTTCGATCGGCCATTCGTGGTCCATCAGCTGATCGACGGCCTCTTGCGAGGCGTTCCATGCACCCCACGCCAGCCATAGCGCGATGCCAAAGGCAAAGACCGCGTCGGTGCCGGCAAGATGCAGGTAATGCTCGATCACCAGCGCGGCGATCACCGCCAGGTTGAGCAGCAGGTCTGACTTGTAGTGTACATTGTCGGTGCTGATCGCCAGGCTGCCGGTGCGGGCGATGACCATGCGCTGGTAGGCGAGCAGGGCGATCGTTGCGACCATCGCGATCACCGAGACGACGATGCCTGATTCGGCCTCGATCGCCGGGGCGCCGGCCAGGAACTGCGTCACCGCGCGCCACGCGAGGCCGAGCGCCGAAAACGAGATCAGGATGACCTGGAAAAGCGCCGCCAGTGCCTCGGCCTTGCCATGGCCGAAGCGGTGGTTGTGATCGTCGGGCATGGCCGCGATCCACACGCCCAGCAGCGTGGCCAGGCTCGCCACCAGATCGAGCGCGGTATCGGCCAGGCTGCCCAGCATGGCGAGCGAGCCCGATTGCACCACGGCCCAGCCCTTGAGCCCCAGCAAAAGCAGCGCCACGGCGCTGCTGGCCATGGCCGCGCGGCGATTGAGGTCTGCGTGGGTGGTGGTGGCGGGGCCAGGGGCGGGGCCAGGGACGCGGGCAGTCTGGGTCATCCTGCCCCTTTACGGATAAAGCAGGTTGCTGGTCCAGCCGCCGTTTCCATCGGCCACGAAGCGGCGGCGTTCGTGCAGGCGATAATCGCGGTCCTGCCAGAATTCGATGGCGCGCGGCTCTACCCGATAGCCCGACCAGTGCGCCGGGCGGGGCACGTTCCCGTCAGGATATTGCGCGCGCAGGGCGGCCACGCGATCGAGATAGACCTGGCGCGAGGGCAGCACGCGCGACTGGTCCGACGCGGCCGAGCCCAGGCGCGATTCGGGATGGCGGCTGGCGAAATAGGCATCGGCGGCCTGCGGGCTCACTTCCACCACCGGCCCTTCAATGCGCACCTGGCGGCGCAGGCTTTTCCAGTGGAACAGCAGTGCGACTTGGGCGTTGGCGGCCAGTTCGCCACCCTTGCGGCTGTGGAAATTGGTATAGAAGACAAAGCCGCCGGCCCCGCCGAAGGCTGGTCCCAGATCGGCGCCATGGCCCTTGAGCAGCACCATGCGCAGCGATGGCGCGCCGTCGGGCGTGGCCGTGCCCAGGGCCATGGCATTGGGATCGTTGGGTTCGCTGGCCTTGGCGGCGGCGAACCAGTCTTCGAAGATGGCAAAGGGATCGCCGTGGGGAATGGCGTCCTGGCCCGGTTCAAAGGCGGTCTGTTCGGTCACGGGCAATGGTCCTGTCTGCGGCATCGGAGGCGGGCAGTATGGAAGCCATGCATCCATTCCCGCGATGACTTGGGTCAATGCCGTGTAAGCGCCAAGATATCATCTTGAAAGCGAGCCTTGCGGGCAAGCGCCCCTATCCCTAGCTAGGTCACCATGGCAGCAGACCCTTATTCCATTCTCGGTGTGGCGCGCAGTGCGAGCGAAAAGGACGTGAAATCGGCCTATCGCAAGCTCGCCAAGGAGCTGCACCCCGATCACAACAAGGACAATCCCCAGGCGTCCGAGCGCTTTGCCGAAGTGACGCGCGCCTATGACCTGCTGTCCGACAAGGACAAGCGGGCCAAGTTCGACCGTGGCGAGATCGATGCCGATGGCAATCCGGCCATGCCGTTTGGCGGCGGGTTCGGCGGCGGCGCGGGCGGTTTTCGCGGCGGGCAGGGCGGCTTTCGCCACGATGGCGGCTTTGAAAGCGGCGACGGGCCAGACCTCTCGGACCTGTTCGAGGGCCTGTTCGGTGGGCGCGGCGGCATGGGCGGCGGCAGCGCAGGCGGCGGCTTCGGCGGGTTTGGCGGGGGCCGGCGGCCTCCCCCGCCAAAGGGCGCCAATGTCAGCTATCGCCTGCAGGTGCCTTTCGTGGAAGCGGCAGCGCGCGCGGCGCAGCGGGTCACGCTGTCTTCGGGCAGCACGATCGAGCTGAAGCTGCCTGCCGGCGTCGAATCCGGGCAGCAGATGCGGCTGGCCGGCAAGGGCGAACCCGGCCCGGGCGGCGCGGGCGATGCACTGGTCACGATCGAGATCGCGCCCCATCCGTTCTTCGTGCGCGATGGCGACAACATCCGCCTCGATCTGCCGATCACCCTGGAAGAGGCGGTTGGCGGGGCCAAGGTGAAGGTGCCCACCGTCGATGGTGCGGTCATGCTCACCGTGGCGCCGGGCAGCAGCAGCGGTCGCACCCTGCGGCTCAAGGGCAAGGGATTCTCGCGCAAGGACGGCGAGCGGGGTGACCAACTGGTGACCTTGCAGATCGATCTGCCGGCCGATGATGCCGATCTCAAGGCGCGGCTGGCCGGCTGGCACGATACGCGCAATCCCCGCGCCCGCCTGGGCGTCTGACCGCTGGTGCGGGCGCTGCCGGCCCCAAGGGCGGGAGCCAGGCAGCGCCTTTGTGCATTACGCACTTGATGAACAACGAAATCGATCCTGATTACGCCGATCAGGTGCCCGGCGTGCCGCAGGGCGCCAAGCCGCTCGTGCCCGATCTTTCGCCCGAGGCGCGGCGCCGCGCCGCCCTGCACCACCGCCTCCGCGCAGAATTCAACGAGGTGCGCGACGAGCTGCGCCCCGGTGCCCGCGCCTATGAACTGCTCAAGCGGGTGTGGACCGGGGTGATCAACGACGGTTTCATCCATGCCGGCAATTTCGCCTACATGGTGCTGATCGCGCTGTTTCCGTTCTTCATCACCGGGGCGGCGCTGTTTTCGCTGATCGGTGAGACGAGCCAGCGCACGGCCGCGATCAACACCGTGCTGATGGCCCTGCCGCGCGTGGTGGCAACCACGATCGAACCGGTGGCCCGTGCCGCCGTAGAGGCGCGCACCGGGCATCTGCTGTGGATCGGCGGCCTGGTCGGGCTGTGGACGGTCAGCAGCCTGGTCGAAACCATCCGTGATATCCTGCGCCGCGCCTATGGCACGCAGTGGGAGCATGCGTTCTGGCGCTATCGCCTGATGTCCACCGGGTTGATCATCGCCTCGGTCGTGCTGATTCTCGTCTCGATCCTGGCGCAGGTGGCGATCGGCGCCGCGCAGGAAGTGATCGTGGCGCGCGTGCCGCAGTTCGGCGCCTGGGTCGATGGACTGGCAGCCGGGCGCTTCCTGCCCACGCTGGTGCTGTTCGGCGCGCTGTGGCTGCTGTTCCTGTCGCTTACGCCCAGCGCCTATCGTTCGAATCGCTATCCCAAGTGGCCCGGCGCGCTGTTCGTCTCCTCGTGGTGGCTGGGCGTTTCCATCCTGTTGCCCAAACTCCTCGCTTCGGTTTTCTCGTATGATCTGACCTATGGCAGCCTCGCCGGGGTGATGATCGCTCTTTTCTTTTTCTGGCTGGTCGGCATAGGGATGGTAATAGGTGCCGAACTCAATGCCGCGCTCGCCGAAACACCGGAGGAGCAAGACATGCTGGGCCAGGTAGATAATCGCGCGCGGGCCATTCGCCAGGCTGGCGCGACCAAACCAGAATGAAGACCCGGTTGGCCAAGGTCCGTTCAGCGCCATTCCTGATGGAACGCCCGAACAGATGCTGGCCCGAAGGTGCAGGAGCGTACGAGGGCGCATGACCGGATTGATGAAGGGAAAGCGCGGCCTGATCATGGGCCTCGCCAATGACAAGTCTCTGGCCTGGGGCATTGCCCGCCAGTTGCACGAACAGGGGGCCGAACTCGCCTTCTCGTACCAGGGCGAGGCGCTGGCCAAGCGCGTGCGGCCGCTGGCGGCAAGCCTGGACAGCGATTTCCTGATCGATTGCGACGTGTCGGACATGGCCGCGCTCGATGCGGCGTTCGATGAACTCAAGGCGCGCTGGGACACGATCGATTTCGTCGTCCACGCGATCGGCTATTCCGACAAGAGCCAGCTGCGCGGGCGCTATTACGATACCACGCTCGACAACTTCCTGATGACCATGAACATTTCGGCCTACAGCCTGGTCGCCGTGACCAAGCGCGCGGTCGAAATGATGCCCAACGGCGGTTCCATCCTCACGCTGACCTATTACGGCGCGGAAAAGGTCGTGCCGCATTACAACGTGATGGGCGTGGCCAAGGCCGCGCTGGAAGCCAGCGTGCGCTATCTCGCCAACGACTGCGGCCCGCAAGGCATCCGCGTCAATGCCATCTCGGCCGGCCCGATCAAGACCTTGGCTGCCAGCGGCATCGGCGATTTCCGCTATATCCTCAAGTGGAACGAGTTGAACGCGCCGCTGCGCCGCAACTCCACGATCGAGGACGTAGGTGGCTCCGGCCTCTATTTCCTGTCGGACCTGTCGGCCGGCGTCACCGGTGAAGTGCACCATGTCGACGCGGGCTATCACCTGGTCGGCATGAAGCAGGAAGACGCGCCCGATATCGCGCTGAGCTGATCAGCCGCTCGCGGCGGCCACTGCCACCTGCAAAAACACCCCGGGCCAAGGCCTGGGGTGTTTTCGTTTCGAGGCCAGGTCGGCGCGTGAACCGCGCTGCCCTGCGATCAGTTCTGTGTGGGAGTGGTCTCGCCCGGCTTCGGCGTGCTGGGGGCGGGCGTGCCATCGCGTTCGCGGGCGAGGCGGGCCTCGTATTCCTTTTCCAGCGTTTCGACGCGGGCCTGTTCCTCGGCCGCGTCCTTGTCGATCGTCGACAGGCGGCGCTGGCGTTCTTCCTCGATCAGCTTGCCGAACTGCACGTCGCTGCTCTGCTTCTTTTCGGCATAGGCATCGTGGATCAGGCGCGCGGTGCAGCCGGTGGCCCCGCCCGAGCCGACCGGCGAACAGGAATTGATCCCGGCAGCGCCTACGGTTTCATAGGCCTTTACCCGATCGGTCCAGGTCTGGTTCTTGGGATCGTTGGGATTGTCGCGCAGCGGGGCAGGAATGCGGAAGCGTTCTGCCTCGTCCTTGCGGGCGCAGACGGTGATCTGCTCGGCCGTGGAAACCGGGCAGGGGTCATCGCCATAAATGATCAGCTGGTTGACCTTTTCGTCGCCCTGCTCGGGGCCATCGTCGGCCGGCTGGGCATTGGGCACCGCGGTGCGGGCGCGGGCTGCCTCTGCCGGGGTGGCACCAAGAAGGACCGCGGGAAACAGCAGCAGGGCCGGGGCCAGCAGGCGCAGGGGGTGGGCAGCAAGGCGCATTGTCGGTTCGTCTCCAGCGCGTGGAAAGGCGGGCGGGCCGCCCCCATGTCGCCCCATCATAAGCTGACGGGGCGGTGAATGATAGATGAAGGGGCAACGCGCAGACCGGTGAAAAGGTCTCCGGCGCCTGTGCCACCACCGGGCAAGGCGCGGATTTTCACCAGCTTTCCGTCAGATGCGTTCCGACAGCTTGATGGCCGCGCGGCAGCCCAGGCGAATGGCGTTGAACAGCAGCGGATAGGCCGGGGTCTGTTCGGCGCCAGCGGCCAGCGCGGCATCGCGATGGGCACGTTCATCATCGCGGAACTGGCGGATGGTGTCGGCCAGTTCGGGATCGCTGTCGCCCAGTTCCTCCAACTGTTCGGTATAGTGGCGGTCGATCTCGGTCTCGATCGCGGCGGTGCAGGCCATTGCTGCCTTGGGGCCGAGCAGCGCGGTGGCAGCGCCCAGGGCAAAGCCCGCGACCGACCACACCGGCTGCAGCGCGGTGGGGCGCACGCCGCGCTCGGCGATCATCGCGTCGAACTTGGCGCGGTGGTCTTCCTCCTGCCGGGCCATTTCGACGATCTCGGCCGAATCCGGGCCGCGATCGCCCATCACCGCCAGTTGGCCGGCATAGATGCGGGTGGCGCCAAATTCGCCGGCCTGGTCCACGCGGATCATGCGGGACGTATCGGGATGACCAATATCGGGGCGGGACATCGCTTCAGGCTCCCTTGCCGCGGCCCTTGGCCAGCAATCCCAGGATTGCCAGCGCGGCCGGAGTGGAAAACAGGAAATTGAAACCGGCCATGCTCACGCCCATCAGCGTCCAGGCCGGGGTGTCGCAGCGCACCAGGGGTGCGGCCATGATCGCGGCGAGCGGATCGCCCTCGATATGGCTGGACGAGCAGGTGGTGAGGCCTTCCCACCAGTGGTATTCCACCCCGGCGTGAAAGGCGCCGATCAGGCCGCTCGACAGGATGCCGAGTGCGGCCAGCAGGACCAGCCAGCGCGCCTCGGGGCGGCCACGGCGCAACAGCGCGAGGATCGCCAGCGCGATCGCCGCCAGGTGGCCATAGCGTTGCCACCAGCACATCTCGCACGGCGGCAGGCCGAAACCGTATTGGGCCACCAGTGCCGTGGCCATGGCTACCAGCGGCACGCCCAAGGCCAGGCCATGGGCCAGGGCAAGATCATCGGAAAAGCGGCGGTCGATCGTCATGATGGCGCGGTTCCTGGCCGGATCAGCGCTTGCGCAGCGCAGCCAGCGCGCCGGGCGCGGTGCGCTTGAGCGTCTGGACGGCATAATAGAGCTGGAAATCGTCGATGCCCTTGGCCTTCAACTCCTCGGGCGTCATCTTGAAGCGCGGATCGTCGATCTTGTCCTTTTCGAGATCCTTGTCTTCCTTGATCTCGTTGATCAGGTGGCGGCGCAGGTCGCTTTCGCGATAGGACCGCAGCGCTCGCTTGCGCAGGTCGGGATCGGAAATCTGCGGCACGGTGATATCCGGCTCGATCCCGCCTTCCTGCACCGAACGGCCCGAGGGCGTGTAATAGCGCGCGGTGGTCAGCTTGAGCGCGGAATCCTTGCCCAGCGGGATCAGCGTCTGCACGCTGCCCTTGCCAAAGCTGCGCTGGCCCATGATCAGCGCGCGGTGCTGGTCCTGCATCGCGCCTGCCACGATTTCCGAAGCCGAGGCCGAGCCTTCGTCGATCAGCACGATCATCGGCAGGCCGCGCGCCACGTCGCCGGGATGAGCGGAATAGATATCGTTGTCCTGCGGATCGCGCCCGCGCTGCGACACGATCGTGCCCTTGTCGAGGAAATCGTCGGACAGCGAGACTGCTTCGTTGAGCAGGCCGCCGGGATTGCCGCGCAGATCGAGCACGATGCCCGCCAGGTTGTTGCCCAGCTGGGCGCGAATCGACTGGACCGCCTGGGCGACTTCGCTGCCGACGTTTTCGCTGAAGCTCGACACGGCGATGACGCCGATGTTGTCCTTCACCTTCCATTCCACCGGACGCAGCTTGATCACCTCGCGGGTCAGGGTGAAGTCCAGCGGCTCGTCGCGGCCGGGGCGATAGACGGTAAGCTTGATCTTGGTGCCCGGTGCACCGCGCATCTGGTCCACCGCATCGTCAAGCGAGCCGCCATAGATCAGCTTGCCATCGAGGTGGGTGATATAGTCGCCGGCCTTGATCCCGCCGAGGTCGCCCGGCGTGCCCTTCATCGGGGCGATCACCTTGACCGCGCCATCATCGAGCGTGACCGACAGGCCCAGGCCGCCATAAGCGCCTTCGGTCTGGGTGCGCAGATTTTCGAAATCGCGCGCTTCGAGATAGGCGCTGTGCGGATCGAGCGTGGCCAGCATGCCGTCGATCGCGCCCTTGATCAGCGTGTCGTCGTTCACCGGCTCGACATAGTTCTCCTTGATCTTGGCATAGATCATCTCGAGCTTCTGGAACTGCGGCGCGGTGCGGGAATCCACCGCTGCCAGGCCGGCCGTGGCCACGGGCAGAACCGCCACGGCCGTGACCAGGGCCGTTGCACGCAGCAGGGAAGCAAGCGGTTTTGCCATGTTTGCAATCGAACCTTCGATAAAGAACCAAGCGCCGCGGCGCGGGCTAGACAGCCCGCTTGTATAGCCCCGCAAGCCTGAATGCCAGATGGAGCGCACCCGATTCCCGTTTGTGCGTGGGCGGCGTGTTACAGGCCGCGTGGGCCGCACCAAGCGATCAATTGCGCAAGGCCGCCAAGGGGTTGACCGGCACGCCGTCCTTGCGCAGTTCCACGCTCACCACCGGGCTGGCCGGGGCAGCGATGCCCAGCGGCGAACCCTGCACCACGCGATCGCCCACGGCCACGTCGATCCGGCCCAGGCCGGTGATCAGCGAGGTCCACCCGCCAGCGTGCTCGACGATCACGATCTGGCCATAGCCGCGATAAGACCCGGCAAACGCCACGCGCCCGGCGGCCGGCGCCACGATCTGGGCCGAGGGAACGGGCGCGATGGTCAGCCCCTGGTTGGGCCCGGTCTGCCCCGCTTCGCCAAAGCCCGAGACCACCCGCCCGGAAACGGGCATGATCCACATCAGCGTGCTGCTGGTGCGCAGCAGCGGGTCGACATCTTCGACCATCAGCACGGCGCCGGGGCGATCGGGGCGTTGCAGCGGGCCGGGCAGCCCGGCCAGGACATCGCGCATCTGCCCGTCGCGGCCCAGTTGCTGCATCAGCGCGGCCAGGTCGCGCGTCTGTTCGGCCAGGGCCAGGGCATGGTCGGCCTCGCGCCCGGCGGTGCCGTTGGCGGCGCGGCTGGCGATGCGCTGGCGGCTTTCCAGCGCGGCCAGTTGCTGGCGCCGCTCGGCCAGGCCCGATTGGCTGGCGCGCAGGCGGGCGGCCTCGCTGCGTGCTTGTTCCTGCAACAGCCGGCCACGCACGATCGCGCTGCGCAGGCTGGCGGTGCGGCGGCGCACTTCGGGCACCATGGTTTCCAGCACGGCGCGCAGATAGACCGTATCGCGCAGGGATTCGGCGCGCAGCAGGCTGAAGGCCAGCGGCCGGCGGGCAAACAACTGCAGCGCGGCGGTCAGCCGCACTAGCGGCTCCTGCCGCGCGGCCATGCGCAGGCGCAAGTCGGCGCGTTCCTTGTCGATCAGGGCGATGCGCGCCTCGCCGATGCGGATCTCGGCCTCGGATTGCTGGATGCGCGCGGCGATCGCGGCGGCTTCCTGCGCGGTCTTGTCGGCAGCGGCCGTGGCGGCCTGGGCCTGGGCTTCGAGCTTTTCACCGCGGGCACGGGCCTGGGCCAGGGCGGTCTGCGCCTGGGCGAGGGCGGCAGCGGCTTCGCCGGCGGTCTGATAGGTGGGCGCGGCGCCGGCCCCGGCGATCTGCCAGGCAGCCAGCGGCAGCAGCAAGGCGGTGGCCAGCAGCAGGGAGCGGCGCGCGTCCATCATCCCTCGCGGTGATAGGGGTGGCCGGCAATGATGCTGGTGGCGCGCCACAGCTGTTCGGCCAGCATGGCGCGGGCCATCATGTGTGGCCAGGTGGCCGCGCCAAAGGCGATCAGCAGATCGGCCCCGTCGCGCAGGCTATCGTCATGGCCATCGGCCGCGCCGATCAGGAAGCGTGCCTCGCGCACGCCATCGTCGCGCCAGCGGCCCAGCACCTTGGCAAATTCGGCCGAGGTCAGCTGCTTGCCGCGCTCGTCCATGACCACGGTGCGGGTGGGATTGGCCGTGACCGGCGGCAAGGCGCCGCCCCGATCGGGAAGCTCGGTCACCTTGAAACCCCACGTCACCCGCTTGCCATAGCGATCGACCAGCTCTGCCTCGGGCGAGCGGCCGATCTTTCCCCGGGCGATGATGTGGAGGAGCATGAGCGTCCGGTTCAGGCGTTGGTGGTGGTGGCGTCCGCCACCCTCCTCACCCCTCCTCTGGAGAGGAGGGGAAGGACGATGTCAGGCAGAGCCGGCGTCGCCGAAGCCCCACATGCGCTCGAGGTTGTAGAAGCTGCGCACTTCCGGGCGGAACAGATGGACGACCACGTCGCCGGCATCGATCAGCACCCAGTCGGCCGCGGGCAGGCCTTCGATGCGCACATGGCCATAACCGGCCTGCTTGACGCGCTCGGCCAGCTTCTGCGCCATGGCGGCGACCTGGCGGGTGGAGCGGCCCGAACCGATCACCATGTAATCGGCGATCGAGCTTTTGCCTTCCAGGGGGATCGACACCACGTCCTGGGCCTGGTCGTCATCCAGAGATTGCAGGACGAGTTCGAACAGGCTGGCAGGAGCGCCGGCAGAAGGGGCCGGGGTAGCGGCGCCGGCATCTGCCGGCTGGGGTTGGGCACTGGTCATTGGCTTGCGGTAAACTCCGATCGAAAGATGGCTAAGGTCGCAACGCCCGGTCGCGCATCCCGATCCAACGGCAAAGCCGCCTTGCGCCAGGGCGCACGGCGGGAGAGCCGAAAAACCGGAAAAGCGTGCCGGGAAGCAGGGATGGCGGCCAAGACGCTCAGCGTCCGCTCCTTCCGCGCAGGTCCGGTACAATGCGGCGGTGGGTGACACCATCGCGCAGGCCGGTCACGGAAATACGGTCCGCCCAATCAGGCTCTGCCAGGCGCTGGGCCGTGGCGGAACGGGGATCGGGATCGAACCGCAGGATGGAGAGCGCTGGGACGCCCTGCATCGGATCATGCGGGAAACTGGCGATCAGGGCGGCACCCCCGGTTGGCCCCGTATCGGACCAAAGAGCGCCATCACATTCCTGCCTGCACCGCCGGCGCCATCGGCGCAGCCATACCATGGCGGGGCTCGCCATCGCAGCTGCATCATAGCCCGGACGGGCGATAACCGCAATCGGCATGGTGCGGGCAATGCCGCGCCAGTTTTTCCAGCGGTGGAACTGGGCCAGATTATCGCTTCCCATCAACCAGATAAAGCGCCGGCGCGGGTATCGCCGCACCAGCGCGCGCAGGCTGTCGATGGTAAAACGGGTGCCCAGTTCGCGCTCGATCGCGGTCACTCGAATCGGGGCGCGGCGGGCCATTGCCCGCGCCGAGGCCACCCGCGCCGGCAATGGCGCCATGCCCTTGGCGGGCTTGAGCACGTTACCGGGCGAAACCAGCCACCACACCTCGTCCAGCCCCAATGCGGCCTGCGCAAACAGGCTCACCCGGCGGTGCCCGCCGTGTGCCGGATTGAAGCTGCCGCCCAGAAGGCCGGTCAGCCGGGGAGCACCGCGTGTCAGGGGCGAACCTGCCCGCTGCCGTGGACCAGCCACTTGTAGGTGGTCAGCCCTTCCAGCGCGACCGGGCCGCGCGCGTGCAGGCGGCCGGTGGCAATGCCGATTTCCGCGCCCAGGCCAAATTCGCCGCCATCGGCAAACTGGCTGGAGGCATTGTGCATGACGATCGCGCTGTCGACCTGGGCCAGGAACTGCGCGGCGGCTGCGGCATCGGCAGTGATGATCGCATCGGTATGGCCCGAGGAATGCCGGGCGATATGCGCGAGCGCTGCGTCGAGGCCATCGACCACCGCCACCGAGAGCACGGCATCGAGGTATTCGGTGTCCCAATCGTTGTCGGCCGCCGGCACGATGCGCGGATCGATGGCGCGGGCGCGGGCATCGCCGCGCACTTCGCAACCGGCTTCGATCAGCGGGGTGATCAGCGCTGCCGCCGCCGGATAGGTCGCGTCGATCAGCAGGGTTTCCATCGCCCCGCAGATGCCCGTGCGGCGCATCTTGGCGTTGAGCACGATGGCCTGGGCCATGGCCGGATCTGCCGCCGCGTGGACGAAGGTGTGGCAGATGCCATCGAGGTGGGCGAGCACCGGCACGCGGGCATCGGCCTGGACGCGGGCGACCAGGCTCTTGCCGCCGCGGGGCACGATCATGTCGATCAGGCCGGCTGCCGTCAGCATCGCGCCCACGGCGGCGCGGTCTTGCGTGGGCATCAGTTGCACCGCCGCTGCGGGCACGCCGCCTTCCACCAGGCCGGCCACCAATGCGGCGTGGATCGCGCGGTTGGAATGCACCGCCTCGCTCCCCCCGCGCAGCAGGGCGGCATTGCCCGAGCGCACGCACAGCGCGGCGGCATCGGCCGTCACGTTGGGGCGGCTTTCATAGATGATGCCGATGAGGCCGATCGGCACGCGCACGCGGCGCAGGACCATGCCGTTGGGGCGCGTGGCGGAATCGATCTCCTGCCCGACCGGATCGGCCAGGCTGGCCACCTGGTCCACGGCATCGGCAATGCCGGCAACGCGCGCTTCGTCCAGCCGCAGGCGATCGAGCAGCGCCGGGGTCAGCCCGCGCGCGGCGCCATTGGCCATGTCGATCGCATTGGCCGCCAGGATTTCCGGCGCAGCACGGCGCAGGGCGGCGGCAGCCAGCTTGAGCGCGGCTTCCTTGGCCGGCGCCGGCATGCGCGCGAGTTCGGCTTGCGCGGCACGGCCGGCCCGGGCCAGTTGCTCTACCAGCAACTGGGGGGACTCGATGGCGATTTCCTGGGGCTTGGTCGACATAATGGCGCGGGGCTTACCATCGGTGACAGGCGCTGTCACGGGCGCGAGAGGGGCTGCAATCGATTCATCGTCCTTGCGCCACGGCCCGCCCCGTGCTGCGGCCCCCGGATTCGACTCCTGCGGTTCCCGCCGATAAGCGCCCGGCCCCAAGGATTGTTCATCACCTGTCTTGCCTTGGGATAATCACACATCTTGCCGCCTGCTGAGATTCACACCGTGCGCGCCACGGCCACGCCGCCTGCGCCGCGCGCACCCTGGCGCCGTGCCACCGCCTGGCTGACCGTACTGCCGGCGCGGGTGCGCGGCTGGTTTCCCGATCGCGAATTCTTCATGCGGGCGCAGGGGCAGGTGCGCTTCATCCGCGTATCGGGCCGCGTGCAGATGGGCGTGGCCGGCGTGGTGGTGCTGGCGCTGCTGCTGTGGCTGGCGGCGATGGCCACGATGCTAACCGGGCAGATCCTGGCGGCGCGTCATGCCGCTGCCTTGCGCCAGCGCGAAATGGCCGTGACCCAGGCGGAACGCCATATCACTGCCACGCGCAATGGCGTGGCCGGCACGCTGCAGGATCTGGAACGCCGGCAAGAGATGATCGAAACGCTGGTCAAGGGCCAGCTGGGCGATCTGCCGGCCGCCGATGCATCGGCAGCGCCGGGTGCCAAGCCGCTGTCGTTCAACATGCCGCCGGCGGGTAATCCGATGGCGGCCAACCCAATGGCAGCCGGCATCGATCGCCTGGCGATGCGCCAGGCGGCCTTCGTGGCCAGGCTCACGCAGTATGCCGATGCGCGCGCCAGCCAAGCGGAAACGGCGATCCGCCGGGTCGGCCTCAACCCCGCGCAAGTGGCGCCGCTGCGTGGAACAGCGGCTAGCCGGCGCGCCATGGGTGGTCCGCTGATCGCGCTGGGCGGCAACAATCCCGCGCTGGCGCGCCTGGGGCAGAGCATGGCGCGACTGACTGCGCTGGAGCAGGGCCTGGCGCGCCTGCCCCATGCCCTGCCGGCCAGCGCCGATTTCATTTCCAGCGGCTTTGGCTATCGCGCCGATCCGTTTACCGGCGGTGGCGCCTTCCATCCCGGCCTCGATTTCAAGGGCCCGATCGGCGCGCCGATCTTTGCCGCCGCGCAAGGCGTGGTCAGCTTTGCCGGGGTGCGCTCTGGCTATGGCAATTGCGTGGAAGTGGATCATGGCCACGGCTTGGTCACCCGCTATGCCCATATGTCGCGGATCGAGGCACGGCCCGGCGAGCGCGTGGCGCCCGGCGTGGAAATCGGCCGGATCGGCAGCACCGGCCGCTCCACCGGCCCGCACCTGCATTTCGAAGTGCGGATCAACGATCGCCCGGTCGATCCGCGCCCGTTCCTGGAGACCCTGCCCGATGTTTTCAAAGAAGCTGGCCACGGTGGGCACTGAACGCGCTGCACCGTTTGGTGCAGCTACGTTTTCCGTGCTCGGTGCAGACGTGGCGGTGCGGGGCGATATCACCGCGGCGGCCGATCTGCATGTGGAAGGCCGCGTCGATGGCGATGTGGCCTGCGCCGCGCTGGTCCAAGGCCAAGGCAGCGTGATCACCGGCGCCATCACTGCCCGCAGCGCGCGCCTCGCTGGCACGGTCAACGGTGCGGTCACCGTGGCCGACCTGGTCGTGGGCAAGACCGCGCGCATCGTCGGCGATGTGACCTATGACACGCTGACCATCGAGCAGGGCGCCCAGGTGCAAGGGCGCTTCACTCCGCGCGGCGCCAATGCCGCCGCCGCCGTGCCCGACAGCCTGATCGCGATCAGCACCAGGGCCTGACGCGCGCCAATTGGCGGGCCTCGGCGGGCGTTAGCGGAACAGGGCGACGATATCGCCCAGCTTGCCCATCAGCGCGGCATCGCCGTCGCGTGGCGTGGCGCCCAGCCGCACCACCACCAGCTTGCGCGCGGGGGAAACCAGCACCGCCTGTCCGCCATCGCCCAGCGCGGCCATCATGTCGCGCGGGCCACGCGCGGGAAACAGGCGCGGCTCGCTGTCGGTGGGCGTGCGGTTGAGCCAGACTCCGGCCCCATACTGCTTTTCGCGAGGGGAGGGGCTGGCCATGAACTCGATCCATTGCCGGGGCACCAGTTGCGCTCCGTGCACCGCGCCACGGTTGCGCAGGAACTCGCCAAACCGGGCGAAATCGCGTGCCGTGGCATCGATCATCGCGCCGCCGTTCATCGTGCCATGCGCGTCGTACGAAGGCACGATGCCGCGCATCTGCACCGGTTCGAACAGGCGGGTGCGCAGGTAATCGGCCACGGCCCGGCGCCGGGCATCGGCGTCTCCACCCGGGGCAAGGACGCGTGCGGCCAGATCAGCCAGGATGATTCCGCTGGCGGCATCGTCCTGGAACCGCGCGCCCGGTTCTGCGGCCAGGGGCTGGTCCTCGGCCGCGCCGGCCATGTCGTCGCGGCCGGGGCCGAACAGCATGCGGGCCTCGTCACCCGGTTCCTCGCGCAGGCCCGATCGCATCTGCAACAGGTGGCGCAGGGTGATTTCGCCGCGTGGATCGCCCGGCCGCTGCCACGCCGGAACGGGCGCCGTCTCATTGAGGCGCAGCCGCCCGTCGGAAACCAGCATGCCGACCATCACCGCCGTGATCGAACGGGCGATGCCGCCGCCGGCAAAGCGCGTATTCTCATGATAGCCGGGGCCATAGCGTTCGGCCACGATGCGTCCGGCGCGCATCACGATCACCGCGCGGGTTTCCCCCGCGCCCTGCGCGGCGGCACTCTCATCGGCGGTGAACAGCGCGTCGATCGCGCGGGCCAGGCCTTCGCGCTCCACTCCCGGGTCATCGATCACCGCTGCCAGCGCCTGGGGCGAGAGCGGCTGCTGCGCCGGCTGGCTGGCCGAGCAGGCGAACAGGACTGGTGCAAGCGCCGCCGGCACGATAAGGGCCAGCCACCGGCGGGCACAGGGTAAACGGAATCGCGGGGCGCTCTGCATGGTTGCCCGGTCTTTCCACCAGATCGAATGCACATGGCAACCACCAAGCCTTCTTCATCCCCGAATGATCCGCTCCGTTTTGGTGGCCAACCGCCTGCGTCTCCATCTCCAGGGCCCCGCCGGGCGGGGCACTGGGCCTGGCGCGGGCTGGCAGCAATCGTCATCATAGGCCTTGTCGTGGGCGCGGTATTCGTCGCCTTTGTCTGGCGCCCGGCGCACGACAACGCGCGAATCGAGGCGGCGCGCGCGGCTCGCCTGGCCTGCTCGTGCCGCTATATTGGCGGCAGGGCGCTGGGGGACTGCGAAAAGGACAATCCCAAGGGCCGCTTCCCGGTCTCGCTGGCGGAGGATGCCACTACCCACAGCGTGACCGCTACGGTTCCGCTCGCCGCCGCGCAGACCGCCACCTATCGCGAAGGCTGGGGCTGCCAGTTGCAGGCTTGGCGCGATTGAGGCGCGGGCAGGGGGATCACCCCTGCACCGTCGTGGTTACAGCGCAGCCAGCGGCTCGGCCGCTTCGGTGCCGTCGATCCAGCCGCCGCCGATCACCCGTTCCCCGGCATAGAGCACTGCCGCCTGGCCCGGCGCCACGCCATATTCGGGCGTGGCAAAGCGCAAGGTGGTGGCGGCACCATCGCCGAACGGGCCGTCCAGTGTAACCGGCACCGGCTTGGCCAGCGAACGCACCTTGGCGGTCAGCGGCGTGCCATCGGTCGGCAGGGCGCCGATGCGATTGGTCTCGATCACGCGGGCAGCGGCCACGCCCAGAAGCTGGCGCGGCCCCACCAGCACGCGGGCGTTGGCCGCGTCCAGGCCCACGACATAGAGCGGCTCAGGCTGGCCACCGATTTCCAGGCCACGCCGCTGGCCCACGGTATAGTGGATCACGCCCTGGTGCTGGCCCAGCACGGCGCCGCTCTGGGCATGGACGATCGTGCCGGGGCGCCCGCCTTCGGGGCGAACGCTGCGCACGATCTTGGCGTAATCGCCATCGGGCACGAAGCAGATGTCCTGGCTGTCGGGCTTGGCGGCAACCGCCAGGCCCATGGCCTGAGCCAGGGCGCGCACCTGCGGCTTGGGCAGGCCACCCAGCGGGAAGCGCAGGAAATCGAGCTGTTCCTGCGTCGTGCCATAAAGAAAATAGCTCTGGTCGCGAGCGGGATCGGCGGCGCGGTGCAACTGCGCACCATTGGGCGTCGCCACTCGGCGAACATAGTGCCCGGTCGCCAGGCAATCGGCGCCCAGTTCGCGCGCCATGGCCAGAAGATCGGTGAACTTGGGCCCCATGTTGCAGCGGATACAGGGAATCGGCGTGCGGCCGGCGAGGTAATCGTCGGCAAAGCGCTCGACCACGTCTTCGCGGAAACGCGATTCGTGATCGAACACATAGTGGGCAATACCCAGGCGATCGGCCACGGCGCGGGCATCGCGGATATCATCGCCGGCGCAACAGGCGCCCTTGCGCCCAGTGGCGGCGCCGTAATCGTAAAGTTGCAGCGTGATACCAATGACTTCGGCGCCGCTGGCAGCCGCCAGCCCGGCCACTACCGAGCTGTCCACCCCGCCCGACATGGCCACCACGATGCGCCGCGCGCTGGCCGGGGCGGCCAGATCGAACAGGGGCAATGGATCGGCCAGGCCGGTAAAATCAGGCACCAGTTTGGGGATCGCGGAAGGGGGGATGCAATGCGACATGGCCCGCCCATAGGCGCTTTTCCCACGGTTTTCAGCGCAAAAATGGCACGGAACGGGCGGGGTGCGCTGGCCATGTGGTTAATTTTTTGTAAAGGGCGGTTTTACACTCCCTTATCCCTATCGGGCTACTGTCAGCCCCATGGATTTGGGTTTTGAAGATCTGCGCGGCCTGGTGGGCGCCGAATCGGCAGGGGTGCTGCGCCAGCTGCACTGGGCCGAATTCTGTGCCCGGCTGGAAGCCGCACAGGACCTGCGGCGGGTGTCGCAGGATTCCGTACTGGCGATGCCGGGCGGAACGGGCCTTGGCAGCTTCCATCGGGTCGCAGCCTGGATGTTGCACAAGGCAGGTGAACACACGGCAGGTCGTGAAGATCTCGTTAACCCAAACTCTTCAGTGAATGGCAAAATGGAGGGAAGCACAACGGTGATGAAGCCAAACAGGCCGTCCCCCCCGCCGAAAGGCTCAGCTGACCGACGAGAAGTGCCATGATCGAAAATCAGAAAATCAGGCCGGCGCAGGTTATTGGTCCCTTGGGTGAACCGCTGACGCTGGATAACCTGCCCCCCGCCAACACCACCCGCTGGGTGGTGCGCCGCAAGGCCGAAGTGGTCGCGGCGGTCAATGGTGGGTTGCTGACCATTGATGAGGCGTGCGAACGCTATGGCCTCACCCTCGAAGAATTCGCCTCGTGGCAGCGCGCGGTGGATCGCTCGGGGATGCAGGGCCTGCGGGTCACGCGTATCCAGCACTATCGCGACCTTTACGAGCGCCAGCTCAAGTATTGATCACGCGCTGGTTTGCCGGCCCGGTGCTTTGCGCCGGGGCTGGCAGCCCGCGCCACACCGCCATCCACGGTGCGGCCGTCCGGGGCAACCCGGGCGGCCGTTTTGGCGTCTCGGCCCCGCAGCGGTGGGTTCGTTGCCGAGGCGAAGCGCAAATGCTTCGGTTATGACGTTGTTTGTCGAGCCGTGATTGCAACTGGTCGTTGCGCCCGCTAAAAGCTGCGTAAATGCTGGCAAGGTAAGGAACCTTCGGAACGTGGCGCTTGATGCGCGGCGCTTGGCGAAGGCGGGGGCCATGCCGGCGACCGGCGTTGCCGGGGGCTGGCCCATGCCGGTGGCCGGCCGCGATGACAGGCAGCCGGGCAACCGGCCGCCACGTTAGACCGACGTTGGGAACACATCGCCCGGCCTGTCGCTGCGCATGGCGCAAGGATGGGGCGGGCAAAGGGGATCGTGGCCCGGGCTGCGTGGTGCCGTATGGTACGCGCTTGCCGGTTGGGCTGGGGAGGCAATTCTGCTGGACAAGACGCAAGACATGAGCAGCCTGGCCGATGTGCCGGCAACCGGTGGCAATCGGCGGCGTGCCTTTGCCATCGGCGCGGGGCTGGTCGTGCTGCTGGCTCTCGCCTGGTGGCTGATGCACCGCGATGCCGGCGGGCCCAAGGCGCCCGATGCCGCCACCCAGGCTCAGACCGTTACGGTGGTGGCGCCGGGCCAGCAGACCGTTGACGCCACCGTGGTGGCCAGCGGCGTGATTGCCGCCAAGCGCGAAATGCCCGTGGGCATTGCCGGCGAAGGCGGTATCGTGCGCAGCGTGCTGGTCGATGCCGGAACCTGGGTTCATGCCGGGCAGGTATTGGCCGTCGTCGATCGTTCGGTCCAGGTGCAGCAGGTGGCCAGCCAGGCCGCCGGGGTGCAGGTGCAGGAAGCCAACGCCCGCATCGCCCAGAGCAACCTTGATCGCGCGCTCAAGCTGGTGGCCAAGGGCTTTATCTCCAAGGCCGATATCGATCAGCTGACCGCCACGCGCGATGCCGCCGTGGCGCAGGTGCGCGTGGCCCGCGCCACGCTGGGCCAGCTGCGCGCCAGCACGGCGCGGCTCAACATCGTGGCCCCGGCCGATGGCTTGGTGCTGACCCGCGCGGTAGAGCCCGGCCAGATCGTCAGCGCGGGCAGCGGCACGCTGTTCCGCATGGCCAAGGATGGCGAACTGGAAATGCAGGCACGCCTTGCCGAAGTGGATCTGGCGCGTATGCACGTGGGCGTGACCGCCCAGATCACCCCGGTCGGCACGGCGCAAAGCTTTACCGGCACGGTGTGGCAGGTGGCTCCCACGATCGATCCGACCACGCGCGAGGGCATTGCCCGCATCGCGTTGCGCTATGATCCGGCGCTGCGTCCGGGCGGCTTTGCCAGCGCCACTATCCGCAGCGGCGTAACCACGGCGCCGGTCCTGCCCGAAACCGCGATCCTCAGCGATGAAAACGGCAGCTTCGTCTATATCCTCGATGGCGCCAACAAGGTGACGCGCCGCGCGGTGAAGATCGGCGACGTTACCGCGCATGGGATCGTCGTGCGCGAAGGTCTCTCGGGCAACGAGCGCGTGGTGCTGCGTGCGGGTGGCTTCCTCAATCCCGGCGACACGGTCCGGCCGGTCACGGCCGGCACTGCCGCCGCGGCGCACTGATCGACCACCCGTGATCGGACCAGGGAAACGGCCATGAACTTTCGCAATCTCTCGGCCTGGTCCATCCGCAACCCGGTCGTTCCCATCGTCCTGTTCCTGGGGCTGACCCTGGCGGGCCTGGTCTCCTTCATGCTGATGAAGGTGCAGGACCAGCCCGATATCGAGTTTCCGCTGGTGATCGTGCAGATCAGCCAGCCCGGCGCCGCGCCCACCGAAATCGAAACCCAGATCACGCAGCGGGTGGAAAGCGCCGTGCGCACTATCGCCGGGGTCGACACGATCACCTCCACCGCCTCGGAAGGCTCCAGCCAGACGATGGTGCAGTTCAAGATCGGCACCGACATCTATGGCGCGGTGGCCGAAGTGAAGAACGCAGTGGACCAGGTGCGTGGCGACCTGCCCGACGGCATCCTGGAACCGCAGGTATTCAAGGCCGAAACCTCGTCCGATCCCATCGCCTATTGGGCGGTTTCGGCCGACGACATGACGATCGAGCAACTGTCGTGGTTCGTCGACGATACCGTGGCCAAGCGCCTGCTGGCGGTGCCCGGCATGGCCGAGGTGCACCGGGCCGGCGGCGTGACCCGTGAAATCGCCGTGACGCTCGATCCCATGCGCATGAAGTCGTTCGGCGTGACCGCGATGCAGGTCAACAATGCGCTGCGCCAGGTCAATCTCAACGCCGCGGGCGGCAAGGCCGAAGTGGCCGGTGCGCGCCAGTCGGTGCGCGTGCTGGGCAATGCGCGCTCTGCCTTCGATCTGGGGCAGACGCAGATTTCCGTGGCGGCCGGCCGGGTGATCCGCCTGTCCGATGTCGCCGACGTGCGCGACAGCTTCAGCGAAATCACCTCGATCGCCAAGTTCAACGGCAAGCCGGTCGTCACGTTCAGCATTGCCCGTGCCCGCGGCGAATCCGATGTCAGCGTCTATGATGACACGGTCAAGGAACTGGCCAAGATCTCGGCCGAGCAGGGCCACAAGATCCGCTTCACCCAGCTGTTCACCAGCGTGAACTACACCAAGCAGCAGTACCACACCTCGATGTCCTCGATGGTCGAAGGCGCGGTGCTGGCGGTGATCGTGGTGTTCTTCTTCCTGCGCGACTGGCGGGCTACGTTCGTGTCGGCCATCGCCATTCCGCTCTCGGCCATTCCCACGTTCGCCGTGATGCATCTCATGGGCTTTACGCTCAACACCATGTCGCTGCTTGCGCTGGGCCTGGTGGCGGGCGTGCTGGTGGACGATGCGATCGTGGAAATCGAGAACATCGTGCGGCATATCCGCATGGGCAAGACCCCGTTCCAGGCCGCGATCGACGCCGCCGACGAAATCGGCCTGGCGGTGGTGGCGACCACCTTCTCGATCGTGGCGGTGTTCCTTCCCGTGGGCCTGATGCCGGGCATCTCGGGCCAGTTCTTCAAGAACTTTGGCCTCACCGTGGTGGTGGCAGTGCTGTTCTCGCTGCTGGTGGCGCGCATGATCACGCCGATGGTCGCGGCCTATTTCCTCAAGCGTGACCAGCGCGACATTCCCCATGGCGAAGGCCCGTGGATGGACCGTTACATGGCGGTGCTGCGCTGGTCGCTCGATACCACGCGTGCGGCCGCCTATCGCGCGCTGCATCCGCGCCGCCGGGTGCGGGCGCGGCTGCGCGATCATCGCCTGTGGATGATGGGCATCGGCCTTGGCGCGCTACTGCTGACGGGCGCGATGTTCGTGGTCATCCCCACGCAGTTCTTCCCCGATACCGATAGTGATTTCTCGCAGATCAACGTGGAAATGGTGCCCGGCACCACGATCGACCAGACGGCCGCCAAGGTGGATGAGGTGTACAACCTGATCCGCAACGAGCCCGAGATCGAAGTGGCGCTGGAGCGGATCACCGAGGGCAGCGGGCGCATCATCATGACGCTGCGCAAGGACCGCCCGCGCACCAGCCTGCAGTTCCAGCGCGAACTGACCCCGCGCCTGCAGCAGATCGCCGATGCCCGCGTCACGTTCCAAAGCCAGAATGGCGGCGGCGGTGGCGGCTCGGGCCGGCCGATCAGCGTGATGCTCTCGGGCTCTGATCCCGATCTCCTGCAGCGCACTGCGCAAACCCTGGTGCAGCAGATGAGCGGGCTCAAGCAACTGGTGGCGCCGCGCATCAGCGCCGATTTGCGCCGCCCCGAAATCGTCATCACCCCGCATCTTGATCTGGCCGCCTCGCTCGGCGTGACGACCCAGGCACTCAGCCAGACGATCCGCATCGCCACGCAGGGCGAAATCGACATGAACAGCGCCAAGTTCTCGCTGTCCGATCGCCAGGTACCGATCCGGGTCAAGCTGCCGCTCGATTCCCGCCGCGATCTGTCCACTATCGAAAACCTGCCGGTGCAGACCGCGATGGGCACGTCGGTGCCGCTGGCGCGCGTTGCCAGCATCGGCTTTGGCTCGGGCCCGACGACGATCCAGCGCTACAACCAGAACCACCGCATCTTCGTGGGCGCCGATCTGCCGCCCGGCGTGGTCAAGGGCACGGCGATGGATGCCATTGCCAAGCTGCCGATCATGCAGAACCTGCCCACCGGCGTGTCCAACGCCCCGGCCGGGGAAGACCGCTGGCAGCAGGAAATGCTCACCAACTTCTTCATCGCGCTCGCCACCGGCGTGCTGCTGGTGTTCTCGGTGCTGGTGTTGCTCTATCACCGCTTCGTCTCGCCGCTGGTCAACATGGGCTCGCTGTTCCTGGCGCCGCTGGGTGGGCTGATGCTGCT
Source organism: Novosphingobium sp. AAP1 (assembly GCF_001295765.1). Lineage (NCBI taxonomy): Bacteria > Pseudomonadati > Pseudomonadota > Alphaproteobacteria > Sphingomonadales > Sphingomonadaceae > Novosphingobium > Novosphingobium sp. AAP1. The sequence continues at coordinate 293,774 of NZ_LJHO01000004.1, forward strand.
GGGCCTGGTTGGCCAGGCACTGAGCCTGCCGGTGTTCATCGGCGTGCTCATGCTGTTCGGCATCGTCGCCAAGAACTCGATCCTGCTGATCGACTTTGCGATCGAGGAAATGTCGACCGGCAAGGGCAAGCTGGAGGCGATTACCGAGGCCGGGCACAAGCGCGCGCAACCAATCATCATGACCACCGTGGCGATGATCGCCGGCATGGTGCCCACGGCCATTTCGGTGGGCGGTGACGCGGGCTGGCGCGCGCCGATGGGCACGGTGGTGATCGGCGGCCTCACGCTCTCCACCCTGCTCACGCTGCTGATCGTGCCGGCCGGTTTCAGCCTGGCCGACGGCTTTGAAAAGCGGCTTGGTCCCTGGCTCGCCCGCGTGTTCCTGGCCAGCCAGCCGCGTGCCGCCGGGCATGGCGCCAAGGGTGCGCCTGGCAGCCCCGGCGGCCATGCCGATGGGAACCACACCGTGCATGAGGCATTCCCGGCGGAGTGACCATCACTCCCCGCCGTCTGGCCCGCGCTGCAAGGCCCCTGATCCAGCCCGTTGACCGGGCGCGCACCACGCGCCTTGTCGCCACCGGCCTGCTGGTGGTGATGGCCGGGCTGTTTGCCCTGGCGCGCACCATGCTGGCCGCCCCCGGCGCCGCGCCGGGCTGGGGCTATCTGCGCGCCTTTGCCGAGGCGGCGATGGTCGGCGGCCTAGCCGACTGGTTTGCCGTCACCGCGTTGTTCCGCCATCCCCTGGGCCTGCCGATCCCGCACACCGCGATCATCCCGGAAAACAAGGATCGCATTGCCGATTCCCTGGCCGGCTTCCTCCAGTCCAATTTCCTCACCCCCCAGGTGGTGGCGCGGCGCATGGCCGGGCTGGACGTGGCCGGGGCGGCCGGTTCCTTCCTGGCGGCGCCACGCCAAGGCGGGGAGCAGGGGCGCCTGGCCGCCGGTGCCGCCAGCCTGGCGGCCGATATCCTGGAATCGCTCGATCGGGAAAAGCTGGGCGGCATGGCCAAGCAGGCCTTGCGCCAGCAGATCGACCGGATCGACCTGGCGCCGCTTCTGGGCCAGATGTTGCAGGCGATGATCGCCGACGGGCGCCATCTGCCGCTGATCGAGGCGCTGCTGGCCAAGACGGCGCAGACCCTGGAAGCCAACGAGGCGCTGCTGCGTACCCTGATCCACGATCGCGCCAATGCCCTGGTGCGGCTGGTCAAGCTGGACGAGCGGCTGGCCAACACCATCCTCGATGGCATCTACAAGCTGCTGGCCGAAGCCGTGGTGCACCCCGATCACCCGCTGCGCATGAAGATCGTGGAAGGGCTGGAACAGCTTGCCCACGACCTCGTCGAAGACCCCGCCATGCGCGCCCGCGTCGAAGGCATGAAGGCCGAAGTGCTGGCCAATCCCGCGTTCACCGATTGGCTCGACGCGCTGTGGGAGCGCGCGCGCGCTGGCTTGCTGGCGGCGGTGCGCGGCGGTGGCAATGGCGCGCTGTCGGGCCAGATCGGCGTGGCCCTGGCAGATCTGGGCCGGGCGCTGCAAACCGATCGGCAACTGGCGCTGCTGGTCAACCGCTTTGCCCGGCGCACGCTGGTGGGCGTGGCCAGCCGCTATGGCAGCCAGATCGTGCGGCTGGTGTCGGAAACCATCCGCCGCTGGGATGCCCGCACCGTGACCGCGCGGATCGAGGGCGCCGTGGGCCGAGATCTGCAGTTCATCCGCATCAACGGCACGCTGGTGGGCGGGCTGGTGGGCCTTGCCCTCCACGCGCTCGACATGGCGTTGTGAGGGCCAGCGACAAGGCCCAAGCTGCTGTTTCCACGCCCCTTGGTGCGAACCATAGGGGTTTTCTCGACAGCGCGCGGCAAGGGGTGTAAGGCGCGATAATGACCGAAATCCCGGCCACGCCTTTGCTCGACACCGTCGATACCCCCGCCGACCTGCGCCGCCTGGTGCCTGGTCAATTGCGCCAACTGGCCGATGAACTGCGCGCCGAGATGATCTCGGCCGTGGGGCAGACCGGCGGGCACCTCGGCTCCGGCCTGGGCGTGGTGGAACTTACCACCGCGATCCATTACGTGTTCAACACCCCCGATGACCGGTTGGTGTGGGATGTGGGCCACCAGGCCTATCCGCACAAGATCCTCACCGGGCGGCGCAGCCGCATCCGCACCCTGCGCCAGGGCGGTGGCCTTTCCGGTTTCACCAAGCGCAGCGAAAGCGAATACGATCCGTTCGGTACCGCGCACAGCTCGACCTCGATCTCGGCCGCGCTGGGCTTTGCCGTGGCCAACAAGCTGGCCGGCAAGCCGGGCAAGGCGATTGCGGTAATCGGCGATGGCGCGATGAGCGCGGGCATGGCCTACGAGGCGATGAACAACGCCGAAGCCGCCGGCAACCGCCTGATCGTGATCCTCAACGACAACGACATGTCGATCGCGCCGCCCGTCGGCGGCCTTTCGGGCTATCTCGCGCGGCTGGTATCGTCGCGCCCGTTCCTGGAACTGCGCGAACTGGCCAAGCGCTTGTCGCGCAAGCTGCCCCGCCCGCTGCACCATGCGGCCAAGAAGACCGACGAATTTGCCCGCGGCATGGCCATGGGCGGCACCCTGTTCGAGGAGCTGGGCTTTTACTATGTCGGCCCGATCGATGGGCACAATCTCGACCAGCTGATCCCGGTTCTGGAAAACGTGCGCGATGCGGCCGAAGGGCCGTGCCTGGTCCACGTCGTCACGCAAAAGGGCAAGGGGTATGCCCCGGCCGAGGCGGCGGCCGACAAGTATCACGGCGTGCAGAAGTTCGACGTGATCACCGGCGAACAGATGAAAAGCGCGGGCGGCCCGCCCAGCTATACCAATGTCTTTGCCCAGGCCCTGATGGCCGAGGCAAAGGCCGATCCCACGGTCTGCGCGATCACCGCAGCAATGCCGTCGGGCACCGGGCTCGACAAGTTTGCCAAGGCCTTTCCCGATCGCCTGTTCGACGTGGGCATTGCCGAGCAGCATGCCGTGACCTTTGCCGCCGGCCTTGCCGCGCAGGGCATGCGGCCGTTCTGCGCGATCTATTCCACGTTCCTGCAGCGCGCCTATGACCAGGTCGTGCACGATGTGGCGATCCAGAACCTGCCGGTGCGCTTTGCCATCGACCGCGCGGGGCTGGTCGGCGCCGATGGCGCCACGCATGCCGGCTCGTTCGATGTGACCTATCTGGCCAGCCTGCCCAACATGGTGGTGATGGCCGCCGCCGACGAGGCGGAACTGGTTCACATGGTGCACACCGCCGCCTGTCATGACAGCGGCCCGATCGCCTTCCGCTATCCGCGCGGCAATGGCGTGGGTGTGCCGCTGCCCACCGTTCCCGAGCGGCTGGAAATCGGCAAGGGCCGGGTCGTGCGCGAGGGCAGCAAGGTGGCGATCCTCTCGCTCGGCACGCGCCTGGCCGAAGCGCTCAAGGCCGCAGATCAGCTCGATGCACGCGGGCTGTCCACCACGGTGGCCGACCTGCGCTTCGTCAAGCCGCTGGACGATGCGCTGATCCGCCGCCTTATCGCCACGCACGAAGTGGTGGTGACGATCGAGGAAGGCGCGATTGGCGGCCTAGGCGCCCATGTGCTGACCATGGCAAGCGACGAAGGGCTGACCGACAGCGGCCTCAAGATTCGCACCATGCGCCTGCCCGATGTGTTCCAGGATCACGACGCGCCCGAAAAGCAGTATGACGCGGCTGGGCTCAATGCTCCGCATATCGTCGATACCGTGCTCAAGGCACTGCGCCACAACAGCGCCGGGGTTCAGGAAGCCCGCGCCTGATCCTCAAGCCGGCCGGCGTGCCACTGTCGCATGAAGGTGATGGTGGTGCGGGCGGCCGGACTTGAACCGGCATGGGCAAAGCCCGACGGATTTTAAGTCCGTTGCGTCTAACCAATTTCGCCACGCCCGCACGGCTTGTGCGGCTATAGGCAGGTGGCCGCCGCGCGCCAAGGGGGCGGCGCGGCACCCCTGCAAAAAAGGCCCGCTGTCCCTATGCCGGACGCGAGCCTGACTGCCTGTTAGACTTGGTAGATTTGGGGCTTGTCGCCTGGTCGCGCCGGCTGTGGTGCGTTGGCGGGATATGAATGGCAGGCAGCGCCATTGTCTCGTGCAAAAACGCTGCCTGCCCCCCCTGTAACGCTGCTACCGTGCCCCTTGGCAGCAGCGTCCCTGGCGCCGTGGTGGCCCTTGGCGGGCCGCGCCGGCGCCAAACCGTATCAGCCGCGCAGGATCACTCGGCGTTGAGCCGGATGCGCATTTCCTTGCCCGGCTTGAAATAGGGCACGCGCTTGCCCGGCACGTCGACGGATTCGCCGGTGCGCGGGTTGCGGCCCTTGCGCGCATCGCGTTCGCGCGTGGAAAAGGCGCCAAAGCCGCGCAGTTCCACCCGGCCACCGTCGGCGAGGCGCCCGGCGATTTCGTCGAAGAACACGTCAACCACGCGCTCGATCTCTTCGGCGCGAAGGCCCGGGCTGTCCTTGGCCAAAGCTTGCAGCAGTTCGGAACGTATCATGTCACTCCCCCTACGCGATGCCCCCCGGCATCGTATGAAGTCCCTTGTGCGCCGATTGACCCCCGTCGCGGCGCAAATTGCACTGTGCCAGATGTCGGACGAGTGTTCAACTTATCGAACGTTCAAAAAATGCAGGGAAATTTGCCGAAAACCGCGCAATTTTCGGCCACCAGGTGAAATTCTCTCCGGTGTGGGGCTGGACCGGCGCGGTCAGTGGCGAAAAACGCATGCCGCGATGGTTTGTTTCGGTGGGGCTTGGCTTCCAGAAAGGAATATTCAGTCGCTTGCCGCTGTCGCGCATGTTCGTTGCAAAGCGGCGCGCGGTTGCAAATTGCGCCTTTCCAAACCGCGCAATCCGGGTAGTTTCCGCCGCAACCGGACTGCTTTTCCCTCGACAAGAGCCGTCCACCAGAACCGTCGATCGTCGCATATCCATCGGCCCTGCCTATTCATCGGCCCCGCCCGCCGGCAGCTTTTCACGGAGCGCATCCATCCATGACCGAGGCGAACACGCCCCCTTCATCCCCGTCGTCCACCAGTGCCCATGGTGACACCGGCTGGTTCGGCCATCCCCGCCAGTTGGCGCGGCTGTTCACCACCGAAATGTGGGAGCGCTTCGGCTTCTACGGCATGCGGGCGCTGTTGACGCTCTATCTCACCAAGCACTTCCTGTTCAGCGACAGCACTACCAACGGGCTTTATGGCGGCTTTGCCGCGCTAGTCTATCTCACCCCGCTGGTGGGCGGGCTGATCGCCGATCGCGTGCTCGGCTCCAAGCGCTCGGTCAAATATGGCGCGATCATGATGTCGCTGGGCTATTTCGTGCTGTGCTTCGGCGGGGAAACCGCCAAGCCCCATGCCGAAATCGCCGGCCAGCGCTATGACGTGGTGGCCGAAAACACCGTCGATCGTCCTACCGCCACGGGCCTGGAAAAGCGCTATGTGGTCATGGATGGCAGCAAGCTGCTGATCAAGGGCAATGCCGATGGCAGCGTGGCGCTGCTCGCGCCCGATGGCCACGTCGCCCGCACCGTGCCGGGTGACCAGTTCGCCACCGGCGGCACGCGCTCGTCGTTCTACGTGCTGCTGATGCTGCTCGGCCTGTCGCTGGTGGCGGTGGGCAACGGGTTCTTCAAGCCCAACCTCGCGACCGTGGTGGGCGAACTCTACGCCCCGGGTGACCGCCGCCGCGATGCCGGCTTCACCATCTTCTACATGGGCATCAACCTGGGGTCGCTGTTCTCGCAGATCCTCTGCCCCTGGCTGGCCGATTCCGTGGGGTGGTGGGCTGGCTTCCTCTTGGCCGCGATCGGCATGGCGGTTGCCTGGATGCTCATCCAGTTCGATGGCGGGCGCCTGGCCGGTTACGGCGAGCCACCGGTCCAGCGCGGCCGTGACCTGACCCCGTTCATCTATGTCGGCGGCCTGGTCGCCGTGGGCGCGGTTATCCTGCTGTTCCAGAACCTGCTCGATGCCAAGCCGGTCGCCGCCGGGTCCAGCCTGCTGGCCTATGTGCTGGCGCTGCCGCTGCTGGGCAAGATCCTCTTCGCCAGTTTCCTGATCGGCGTACCCGCGATCCTGGTCTATGCCTGGCGCACCGGCAACCGGGTCGAATTCGAGATGATGGTGGCGGCCATGGTGCTGACCACGTTCAACACCGTGTTCTGGACGCTGTTTGAGCAGGCCGGTTCCTCGCTCACGCTGTTCGCCGATCGCAACACGGATCTTTCGGTGTTTGGCCTGTTCAGCATTTCGGCCGGGCAGACGCAGTTCTTCAACGCGCTGTTCATCGTCACCCTGGCGCCGTTGCTGACCATCCTGTGGGGCAAGCTGGCCGCGCGCGGGCTGGAACCCTCGATCCCGGTCAAGTTCGGCGTGGCCCTGGCGGGCGTGGGCGCCGGCTTCCTGTTCCTGGTCTGGGGCACCCGCTTTGCCGGCCCCGACTTCAAGGTTTCGGTGTGGTGGCTGGCTGGCCTCTACCTGATCCACTCGGTCGCGGAACTGTGCATCTCGCCTGTCGGCATGAGCATGATCACCAAGCTGTCGCTGGCCCGCATCGTCGGCCTGATGATGGGCGTGTGGTATTTGTCGATTGCCATGGCACAATATGTCGGCGGAATCGTTGCGCAGGTTGCAAGTGTGGAAACCGTGGGGGGAGAGGTTACCAACCTCAAGCTGAGTCTTGACACCTATACCAGCGTTTTCAATGTGATCGGCTGGTTCGCGGTGGGGATTGGGGTCGTTCTTCTGCTGCTTTCGGGGGTTTTGCGCAAATTGATGCACGGGGTGCGGTAGTTCGGCGTGGCGCCGTCCTGGCGCCACTTCGGATCAATTTGTTCGGCAATGAGACATGCTTGGGGGATGCCACGCGTCTATGCTCGCCTAAGCGAGCATGGTAAACAATTGTTAGGCTAGCTTGCAGTGGCGTGGGAGCGCTGCAATGCAGCGGGTACGGAGCATGTCTTGATCGAATCACATCTACCCCTGGCCCTGGCGATGCTGTTCTTTGCCGGTTCCCACTGGGTACTCTCGCATCCCTTGCGCAAACCCGCCGTCAAGGCGCTGGGGCTGAATGGCTTTCTTGCGGTCTATTCCATCATCGCCTTGGTCGCGCTGATCCTTGTCTTGATCATGCACGATCGCGCGCCCGATGGGCCAATGCTGTGGAACGGCTATGCCGTCCTGCCCTGGCTGGCTGGCTCGCTGCTCAGCTTTACCGCCACGGCGCTGTTGCTGGCTTCATTCTCGCGCAATCCGGCGCTGGCCCCGCGCAACATGAACGGGCTGTCCACCGCGCTGCCCCAGGGCGTGTTCCGCGTGACCCGCCATCCGATGATGTTTGCCATCGCGCTGTGGGGCATTTCGCATCTGATCGTGGCGCCCAGCCTGCGTTCGCTGCTGCTCAACGGCGGCCTGGCATTGATGGCGGTGGGCGGTGCACGCACCCAGGATGCCAAGTTCCAGGCGCTCTATGACAAGGAATGGCGAATCTGGTCGCGCCGCTCGCCGTTCTGGCCCGACCTACGCAACCTGGGCCAGCTCGGCTGGGCCTGGGGCGGGGCGTTGATCCTGTGGGGGCTGATCACGGCGTTGCACTGGCTGCTAGCTGGCATTCCCGCCGGGCCCTGGCGCTTTTTCGAAAGCTGATCGGCTTGCATCGCCGCGGAAATCGGGCAGGTTTCGGGAATGGAACCTGTGACCGTCTCCGCGCCCGCCCAGCAATCTGCCTTGCAGCCCGCCCTTGTGACCGAGCGTCTCGCGCTGTGGCATCCTCACCCGCGCGATCATGCCGGGCTGGTCGATCTGCTTGCCCCTGAGGACGTGCGTCGGCACCTTGGCAACCGCCCCACCAGCGTGACCGAGGAATTCCAGCGCCTGCTGCGCAACGCCGGCTCATGGGCTCTCTATGGCTATGGCATCTTCACCTGCCGCCGCCGCGATGATGATGCCGTGATCGGCATTGCCGGCGTGTTCCATTCCTGGCGCGGCTTTGGCCAGGGGCTGGACGATGTGCCCGAAGCCGGCTGGATATTTGCCCCATCCTGCTGGGGCCAGGGCCTGGCGCGCGAGGCGATGACGGCCGTGCTCGACTGGTTCGATGCCGCGCATGCCACGCCACAGGGCCCGCGCCGCGTGGCCTGCATGATCGATGGGGACAACGCGGCCTCGCTCGCGCTGGCGGCACGCCTGGGCTTTACCCGCTATGCCGAACACGCCGATGGCGCCCGCGACGTGCCGCTGGTGCTGCTGGAGCGGGGTGGGGGCAACGGATAGGCCGCCGCCGCCCCGCATTCAGCGCTTGCGCTGCCAGATCCGCAACAGGCTGCCATCATCCAGGCCCAGGCCGTCGCAGGTCTTGGGCCGATCGGCCTGGTCGGCACAGAGCTGCACTTCCTGCAGCCATCCGCCGGGGCTGGCGCTGATGCGGATCGACTGCGGGGTGAGGCCAGGATTGCGGCTGATGAACGCGCGGCGCAGGTCACCCGCAGTCAGCACGCGGCGGCGGGCCAGGCTGTCCATGTCGGGCAGGTGCAGCGCGGCCATGCGCCGCGCCCCTTGCGCAAAATAAGCCTCTGGCGTGGGGGCCATGCAGGCGCCATGCTTGGCCCATTCGTGGGCGAGCAGGCGGGCCGAGGGCGTCATGCACATGGCGCGGCGCAGGGTTTCGGCGCTGGGCACCGTGGCCGGGCACCACTGCGGCCATTGCCCGGGCAGGCCATCGGCCCACAACCCGTGCAGCACAAAGCCGAAATGACCCAGGCTGCCATCGCACTGCGTGCCGCCCACGGCATCGCCGGTGTGGTTGCGGCAGAACTGCGGCGACCATGACAGCGCCAGCGTCGTGCCGGTCATCGGCCCGGTGCGGCGCGGCCCATCGGGGGCGGGCAGCGGTTCGGGATCGATGCGCGGTGGCAGGCGGCAGGCCGGCGCTTCGGTCGCCAGGGCAGCAACGGGCAGCGCCAGGGCAGCCAGCGGCAGGGCAAGAGCAGCAAGCAGGGGCTTCATCGGCGGTACCTTGGCGTTACAGCGGCGAGAAATCGAGGCCGATATCGGCGGCGGGCGCGCTTTGCGTCAACCGGCCGACCGAAACGTAATCCACCCCCGATGCGGCGATCGCGGCGATCGTGTCGAGCCGCACCCCGCCAGAGGCTTCGGTCGGCACGCGACCGGCGACCAGCGCCACCGCCTGGCGCAGCATGTCTGGCCCCATGTTGTCGAGCAGCAGGCGCGTCGCCCCCGCCGCCAAGGCCGGTTCGATCTGGTCGAGGTGGTCCACCTCGCAAATCACGTCGGCCACGCCGGCGGCCAAGGCACGGCGCACCGCTTCGGCCACGCCGCCGGCCACCAGCACGTGGTTGTCCTTGATCATCGCCGCATCCCACAGGCCCATGCGGTGGTTGTGCCCGCCGCCGGTGCGCACGGCATATTTTTCCAGGTGGCGAAAGCCGGGGATGGTCTTGCGCGTATCGAGCAGGCGCGCCCGCGTCTGCCCCATGGCATCGACATACTGCCGCGTCAGCGTGGCCACCCCAGAAAGGTGCTGCACGGTATTGAGCGCAGAGCGTTCCGCCGTCAGCATGGCGCGGGCGTTGCCGGCGAGGCACATCAGCGCCGTGCCCGGTTCCACGCGGGTGCCTTCGTCCACCAGGATAGTGATATCGACCGATGGATCGAGCGCGCGGAAGAACGCGGCCGCAATCGGCAGTCCGCACACCGTGATGGCATCGCGGCTGTCCATCACCCCGGCAAAGCGCGCCTCGGCCGGGATCACGCTTTCGCTGGTGACATCATGACCACCGCCCGGCAGCCCCAGGCCCAGATCTTCCTCAAGCGTGGCGCGGACAAAGGCGGCGAGGTCGAAACCCGGAATGGCAAAATCGGTCATGGCGCGGCTTTACCGACTGGGCGCGGAGGTGCCAATCGGAATTGGCCGATCGGGCATGCGGGACGTGCCGGGCTGGCGCTTGGCACAGCCCGGCATGGCCGTCAGTGGACGAAGCGGGCCACCACGTCGCGATAGGACCGGCTCACCTTCACCTCGGCACCCGATTCCAGCACCAGGAAGCATTCGCCATTGGTATGCGGGCGCACCTGGCGCACCTGATCGAGGTTGACGATCTTGGAGCGGTGGACACGCTGGAACACCCGCGGGTCGAGCCGGCGTTCCAGATCCTTCATCGTTTCGCGCAGGATCAGCGAATTGTCGCCGGTGTAGATGCACATATAGTCGCCGGCAGCCTCGATGCGCTCGATCGTGTCGACATCGACGCGGAAAATCTGGCCGCGATCCTTGATGTTGATCAGCTTTTCAAAACGGCCTGCGGCCACTTCGCCATCGTCTTCCAGTTCGGGCATGGCGTCGGGCGCCACTTCGGCCAGCACGTTCTTGAGCTTTTCCACTTCCTCCAGCCCGCGCTTTTCGGCCATGCGCGTGCGCGCCCGGTCAAGCGCATCGGCCAGGCGGTCTTCCTCCACCGGCTTGAGCAGGTAGTCCACGGCATTCGCCTCGAACGCCTTGAGCGCGTGTTCGGAATAGGCGGTGACGAAGACGAAGAGCGGCGGATCGATTTCCATCACGCCCTTGACCACGCTGAACCCGTCAAAGCCGGGCATCTGGATATCGAGAAAGACCAGGTCGGGCTTTTCGGTCTTGATCTTGCGGATCGCCTCGCGTCCGTTGGAACAGGTGTCGATCACCTCGACATCGGGGAAGGCCTGGAGACGCAGCTGGAGGCCCTGGATGGCGAGTTTCTCGTCGTCGACGAGGATCGTGCGGATGGTCATTTGCTACCTTTGCCTGGAGCGTCTGCCCTGTTGTGGTTTTTTTGCCCCCGCGTGACAAATGCGACAAGCCCGAAAAGTTCCCGAGGCATGCCCACCTGCGTCGTCATGCCCGTGCCAGCCGGTTGCCCGGTTGGGCGAGCGTGGCGGGCTCCTCCTTCGCTTCGAACGGCAGTTCGATGGTTACGGCAAAGCCACCTTCGGGGCGGTTGCCCACCTCGAAGCGCTGCTGGCTGCCATAGGCCTGCGCCAGGCGATCACGAATGTTGGGCAGGCCTACGCCCGTGGAAACCGGGTATCCCGGCGCGGATGGGCTATCGGCAGAGTCGGTTTGCACACCGAACAGCGTTGATGGATCGGTGCCTGCTGGCAAGCCCGGCCCGGTGTCCGACACGGTGACCCGCAGCATGGGGCCGACGAGTTGCGCCGCGATGGTGATCTGGGCGCCGTCTTCCAGCGCGCTGACCGCATACTTGATGGCGTTCTCCACCAGTGGCTGCAGCAGCAGCGAGGGCATCAGCGCCGACCGCGCAGCGTCATCGATGCGAAACTCGGTCCGCAGCCGCTCTTCAAAGCGCATCAACTCGATATCGAGGTAGAGCTTGAGCGTCTCCACCTCCTGCGCCACCGTCACCCGGCCGGTTGGCTCGTTGATCAGGGTATAGCGCAGGAAGGCAGACAGCCGGGTCAGCATGGCATTGGCCGGCTCGGTCTGCTTCAAGAGCACCAGCGTGGAAATCGAATTGAGCGTGTTGAACAGGAAATGCGGGTTGAGCTGGTAGCGCAGCATGGCCAGCTGGGCCGATGTCGCCTGCGCCTCCAGATATAGCAGCTGGTCGTTCTGCTCTTCCACCTGGATGTAGAAATTGATCGCGTAATAGAGCGCCGACCAAGCCCCCAGCAGCGTGAGGTCGATATAGAACACGCCCAGGAACAGCTGGGCAAAGCCGGCGTCGCTGCCCGGGCGATAGAGGCTGATCACCCAGGCATCGATGAAGGCATAGAGCCCCACGGCCACGGCCAGGACCAGCGCGGTGGCACCCCAGGTGATGATCGGGCGCCGGTTGATCAACGCGCGATAGATCACCGAGAGGATCGACGAGATCGAAAAGCCGGTGATCGAGGCGATCAGCACGATCAGCAGGAACGACCAGGGCTGGGCATTGGCCAGGCTGGACATGGCGCGCAGCAACATGGCGCCGCCCCAGCCAACGAACTGGAGCCGCCAGAAGGCGCGGTTCTTGTTGCCGAAGAACGGCGTGGGGCGAAGCGGCAGCATGGCCATGACCATCGCGTTCTAGCGCCTTGGCGCGCCGGGCGCCATGGGTGCCTTGTCCACAACACCGGCCGGTTGCGGCATTGGCGGGGCGCCATCCTCGCGGCGGAACAGGCGTGGCCAATCGGCCTTGACGCCATGGTGGGTGGCGGCCTGCATCGTCGCGATCTCTGCCGCCATGGTGCGCACGCGGGTGCGCCAGCTGCCATGATCGGGCGAGGCGAAGAACAGGATTTCATAGCGCGGGCCGATGCGCCGCATCCATGCCATGGCGGCGGCCGGATCATAGCCGGCGTTTTGCAGCAGCCACACTGATAGCCGATCGGCCTCGCGCTCGGTCTTGCGGGCGCTGCCGCCGTGTTCCAGCCAGGTCTGGTGATCGAGCACGGCATGGGCCAGTTCGTGCGCGGTCAGCGCGGCGATTTCGGCCTCGTCCCACTTGGCCACTTCGGCCATCGGCCGGCCGATGCGCACCGTGTCGCGGTTGGCGCCGGCATTGCCCTTGCTGTCATCCATCAAAAAGCGCACCTGGCACACTGGCTCGCCGGCAATCGTCAGGCGCTGCCCGCCAGCGAGGCCCAGGGTAACGCGGCCATCGCGCGCGGCATCGCGCTCCAGCGCATCCTGCAGCGCAAACAGCCGGTCCCACTTGCCTTGCCGTGGCACCGGCAGGCTCGATACCGCCAGCGCATCGACACTCTCCACCGTGGCATTGAGCGGCAGGCCCGCGCGCGCCGCCGGGCCATCGCTTGCCATCGCGCCCACGCCAATATCGCCGGCGAGGCCATAGACCTGCCGCGCCAGCGCCGGATCATCGAACGTGCGCACATCCTGCAGCATCACGCCGATGCCCGGCGCCACGCGCGCGCAATAGGGCGCGTTGGCGCGAGCGAGCTTCCAGCCGATGCTCTGCACCGTCACGTCATTGCGCTGGATCTCGTCAACCGGCTGCAGGGGAGCAGGCTTGGCCATAGTGGGTTGGGCCAGCGCGGGCTGTGCCGTGGCGATGGCAAGCAGCAGCGGCACCAGGCCGGCTGCCTGGCGCCACCCGATCATGCGCCTTGCGCCTTGTCGCCGCTGCGCGCGGCGTCGATCGCCTGTTGCAGCCGTTCTTTGCCCACCGCGCCGCTCAGCAACTGGTCACCGGCCACCCAGGCGGGCGTGCCGCTCACGCCCAGCTGGCGCGCGAGCTCGAGATTGCGCTGCAGTTCCTTCATCGTGCCGGGCTGCGCGGCAAAGGCAGTCGCTGCCGTGGTATCGAGCCCGGCCTTGCCGGCGGCTGCGGTGATGCTTTCCGGGCTGGGCCGCTCGCCGCTGAACATCGCCTTGTGGAACTGCGGATATTTGCCCTGCGCGGCGGCAGCCAGGCCCATGCGCGCGGCCGGCACGCTCTGCGCCGAGATGATCGGCAACTCGCGCACCACCACCTTGAGATCGGGATTGGCGGCCACCAGCGCTTCCACGTCAGCCACGCTGCCGCGGCAATAGGTGCAGGCAAAGTCGGTGAATTCCACCAGCGTCACGCGGCCCTGCGGGTTGCCTAGCACGGCCCCGGGAAACGGCGTTTCCAGCGCGCCGCGCAAGGGCGCCACGCGGCTCGATGCCTCGCGCGCTTCCAGCCGGGCGGCGGCATCGCTGAGGATTTCGGGATGATCGAGCAAGGTCTGGCGCACCAGTCCTTCCAGGGCCTTGCGTTCCTTGCCGTCGATGCCGGCATCGGCCAGGGCCTTGGTCAGCTGCGCTTCGTCAAGCTGGGCCGTTTCCGTCTGGGCCACGGCATCACGGTGGCCGCTCGAGGCCACCCACCAGGCGAGGGCGGCAGCCACGGCTGCCACCAGGACCAGCAGAACCACGAACGAACGGCGTTGGGCAGGCGCTGTCATCGGCTTACTTCTTCTTCCTTTGCCGTTCCATCATCGCCTGGGCCGACATGGCAATATCCTGCGCGCGCAGCCAGTCGGGCGTGCCCTTGGGCAGGCCGTCCTCGGCCGCCTGGGCGCTGCGTGCTGCCTCGGGCAACTGCATCTGCATCAACTGCTGCTCGGCACTGGCCAGGCGGGCGCGGGGGGTATCCCCTTCGGCCTCGTAGACCACGCCAAGCTGATACCATGCAAACGGATTTTCGCGGTCCTTGGCCACCGCCGCCTTGAGCACGCGCTCCGCCTCGGCAAAGTTGGCCTTGTCCTCGGTGGCGAGTAGGGCGTGGCCAAACGTGGTGGCGATCAGCGGGTTGTTGCCAGTCAACTGCGTGGCGCGGCGCAGGGGCGGGATGGCATCGGCCGGCTGGCCGGATTCGAGCAGCACCTGGCCCTTGAGCTCCAGCGCATAGGGATCATCGGGCAGTTGCTTGAGCATGGCGTCCACTTCGGCTAGCGCTTTGTCCATCAGCGCTTCCTTGTGATAGGCATAGGCGCGCGCATAGTGGGCCGGGGCATCCTGCAGGTAATCGGGAAAGGCGCGCAGCGTGTCCTGCGGCTCGGCCAGATAGCCATAGAGCTTGGCCTTCACGCGCAGGAAGCGGGCCTGCAACTGCGGGTCCATCGGGGTGTTCCAGGCCGGATCGTGCTCGTAGACATCCTGAAGATAGGTCAGGCGGTCGGCCGTCATCGGGTGGGTGGAATAGAACTCCGCATCGGCATTGCGGGTAAAGCCATAGCGGAATTCCTGATTCTGCAGCTTCTTGAAGAAATCCAGCGACCCGCGCCCGGAAATCCCCGCCTTGGACAGGAACTGCGCGCCGGCGGCATCGGCCTGCGATTCCTGGGCCCGGCTGAACGACAGATAGCTGCCCAGCGCCGCCTGCTGCCCCGCCATGAACACGCCCAGGCCCGCGTCGGCCGAACCGGCGGCAGCGGCGAGGCCACCGAGCAGCAGCGACAGCAGGGTGATGCCCGTGGCCGGCTTTGACCCTGCCGTGCTGATCACGTGGCCGCCGGTGATGTGGCCCAATTCGTGTGCCACCACGCCCTGCACTTCATTGATATTGTCGGCCGCGCCCAGCAGCCCGGAATGGATGTAGACCGCCTGCCCGCCGGCGACGAAGGCGTTGATCGAGCCATCGTTGAGCAGGATGATATCGACATTGCGCGGATCGAGCCCGGCCGCCTTGATCAGCGGGGCCGACATGTCGCGGAACAGGGCCTCCGTTTCCGCGTCGCGCAGCACTTCTTGCGCCATGACCGGTTGCACGGTCAGCGCCATGGCCACGACGGCCGAACACAGCGCAGCCAAGGGTCGGCGCAGACGGGAGGAAATGAGGGCGGGCTTCACGATACCGGTTATTGTGGCGCGGAATGAACCGATGGTGAAGCGCAAACCGTGGTGATGAACGCGGTTACCGCTGCAAGCGGCCGTGCCTCGCGCGCAAAGGGGCGGGCAAAGGCCATGATCATCCGCTCGTGATCGATCCCGTCGAGCACCTGCGCCTGCGTCGGCTGGCCGGCAGCGGTCATCGCGGCGGCCAGGGCCAGGCTGTTGCGCGGGCGCACGCGGGTGTCCTGGGCGCCGTGCAGCAGCAGCAGCAGCGGCGGCGCGCCGGCGCGGGCATGGGTGATCGGCTGGGTTTGCGCCAGGTCGGCGCAATGGCCGAACGTGGCGATCGAGGCGGGATCGTCCAGCGGCAGGAAATCCGCCGGGGTGGAAAGGCCGATCACCCCCGCCAGGGCATCGGCATCAAGTCCTTCGTCGGCCATCCAGCGCTTGTCCAGCGCCAGGGCCAGCGCGTTGTAGGCGCCCGCCGAATGGCCCATCAGCACCACGCGGGCCGGATCGCCGCCCACGCTGCCGATATGGTCGGCTACCCAGCGCAGCGCGCGGGCGCCATCGGCCAGCATGATCGGCCAGCGGCCCTGTGGCAGCAGGCGATACCCCGCCAGCACGACCAGGCAGCCTTGGGGCGCCAGCGCGCCGATCAGGCTGCGCGCCATGAAGCGATAGTCCTGCGGGCGGCCGCTGTCCCAGGCGCCGCCGTGGATGAAGACCACCACCGGCAGGCGCGCATCGGGCGCGGTGCCCGGCGGGGCATAGACTTCCAGGCGCTGCTGCGGATCGGGGCCAAAGCGGGCCTGCGCCTGGCAGGCGATGCCACTGCGGCCGCCGCGCAGCGCCAGGTCTGCGGCGTCGAGCAGGGCCACCGGGTTGCGGGCCAGGGCGCGGCGATAAAGGGCGTGGCCGACAAGGCCAATCGTTGCCCAGCCCAGCAAGCCTGAGCCAACGAACCATCGAGAGAATTTCATCGTTTGTGCAAACTCCCCCACGCCGATGGCGGTTCCCGTCCGATGGCACTGCCCGGGCGGGCCCACAACAGGAAAAGGGCCGCCCGGTTTCCCGAACGGCCCTTCCCATTTTTCCAAGCGGTTGGCGTGGACTTAGAAGTCCATGCCGCCCATGCCGCCCATGCCGCCGGGCATGCCGGCCGGGGCGGGCTTGTCGTCCGGCTTTTCGCTGATCGCCGCTTCGGTGGTGATCAGCAGACCGGCGACCGAAGCCGCGTCCTGCAGCGCCGTGCGCACGACCTTGGTCGGGTCGATCACGCCAGCAGCCTTGAGGTTTTCATAGACGTCGGTCGCAGCGTTGAAGCCGATGCCTTCGTCAGCCTGGTCGAGCAGCTTGCCCGCCACGACGGCGCCATCGCTGCCGGCGTTTTCAGCGATCTGCTTGACCGGGGCGGTGATCGCCTTGCGGACGATGTCGATGCCGCGGGTCTGGTCTTCGTTAGCACCGGTGAGGCCTTCGAGAGCGCGCGTGGCATAGAGCAGAGCCGTGCCACCGCCGGTCACGATGCCTTCTTCCACCGCAGCGCGGGTGGCGTGGAGGGCGTCGTCAACGCGGTCCTTGCGTTCCTTGACTTCGACTTCGGTGGCACCGCCAACCTTGATCACGGCCACGCCGCCAGCCAGCTTGGCCAGGCGTTCCTGCAGCTTTTCGCGGTCATAGTCCGAAGTGGTGACTTCGATCTGCGCGCGGATCTGCTCGACACGGCCCTTGATGTCTTCGGCCGCACCGGCGCCGTCGACGATCGTGGTGTTGTCCTTGTCGATCGTGACCTTCTTGGCCTGGCCCAGCATGCCGAGCGTCACGGTTTCGAGCTTGATGCCCAGGTCTTCCGAGATCATTTCGCCAGCGGTCAGCGTGGCGATGTCGCCCAGCATGGCCTTGCGACGGTCACCGAAGCCCGGCGCCTTGACGGCGGCGATCTTGAGGCCACCGCGCAGCTTGTTGACCACCAAGGTGGCCAGCGCTTCGCCTTCGATGTCTTCGGCGATGATCAGCAGCGGACGGCCCGACTGCACCACGGCTTCCAGGATCGGCAGCAGCGACTGCAGCGACGAGAGCTTCTTCTCGTGGATCAGGATGTAGGGGTTTTCGAGCTCCACCACCATCTTTTCGGGATTGGTGATGAAGTAGGGCGAAAGGTAGCCGCGGTCGAACTGCATGCCTTCGACGACATCGAGTTCGAATTCGAGGCCCTTGGCCTCTTCCACGGTGATCACGCCTTCCTTGCCGACCTTTTCCATGGCTTCGGCGATCTTTTCGCCGACTTCCACGTCACCGTTGGCCGAGATGATGCCGACCTGGGCGATTTCCGACGAACCGGCAACCGGGGTCGAACGCGACTTGAGGTTTTCGACAACCTTGGTCACGGCGATATCGATGCCGCGCTTGAGGTCCATCGGGTTGATGCCGGCGGCAACCGACTTCATGCCTTCGCGCACGATGGCCTGGGCCAGCACGGTGGCGGTGGTGGTGCCGTCACCGGCCTTGTCGTTGGCCTTCGATGCCACTTCGCGCAGCATCTGGGCGCCCATGTTCTCGAACTTGTCCTTGAGTTCGATTTCCTTGGCGACCGAGACACCGTCCTTGGTGATGCGCGGCGCACCAAAGCTCTTGTCGATCACGACGTTGCGGCCCTTGGGGCCGAGCGTCACCTTCACTGCATCGGCGAGGATGTCCACGCCCTTGAGGATGCGTTCGCGTGCGTCACGCGAAAAGCGTACGTCCTTGGCAGCCATGTTCTATTCCTTTGAATTCGGGTTGAAAAGGCAAGGATATCCGGGTGATCAGCCGATCACGCCCAGGATGTCCGATTCCTTCATGATCAGCAGGTCTTCGCCCGACACCTTCACTTCGGTGCCCGACCACTTGCCGAACAGCACGCGATCGCCGACCTTGACGTCGAGCGGGGTGATCGTGCCGTTTTCGGCGCGCGAACCGGTGCCAACGGCAACGATTTCGCCTTCAGCGGGCTTTTCCTTGGCGCTGTCGGGGATGATGATCCCGCCGGCGGTCTTTTCCTCGGCTTCGACGCGGCGCACCAGCACGCGGTCGTGCAGCGGACGGAAAGTCATGGGTTGCTCCCTCTTCCAATCAGAATTGGCTTACGAAATCTGCGCTGGCACTCTCACCTCGAGAGTGCCAGCGGGGCGCATATGGGTGGCGCCGCCCGCCAGCGTCAAGGGGGCAGCTACAGATTCTTTGTTTCGTTTTGGCGTGTCGTGCGTTGCTACGCGCCAGAATCGCCACGGGGCGAATGCGGCCGGCTGATCAGGGCAGCAGGCCCAGCCGATCGCGGCGATGCCAGCGCCAGATCAGTAGCGCCGCCACGCAGACCAGCCCGGCCATCAGGCCCAGCCACACGCCCATCCCACCCAGCCGCGTGAACAGCCCTAGGCCGATCGCGGTAAGCAGGCCCGGCACCCAATAGCCGAACATGGCAATGGTCATCGGCACGCGGGTATCCTGCAGGCCGCGCAGCACCGCGCCGCAGGTGGCCTGCGCGCCATCGAACAGCTGGAATGCGGCGGCCACGATCAGGAATTGCAGGGCATAGCCCACCAGCGCGGCATTGGCCGGATCGCCCACGTCGATGTACAGGCCCAGGATCAGCCGGGGAATGGCGAGCATCACGGCGGCCATGGCCCCCATGAAGCCCACGCTCATCGCCAGGGCGGTCCATCCGGCGCGGGCGATGCCGGCATGGTCGCGCGCGCCATAGGCCAGGCCGACGCGAATCGTCGCGGCCTGACCCAGGCCGAACGGCACCTGGAAGGTCATGCCCGCCAGTTGCATCGCCACGGTATGGGCCGCCAGCTGCACTTCGCCGATGCGCCCGATCAACAGAGCCGCGCCGTTGAACAGTCCGGCTTCGGCCACGATCGTGGCGCAGATCGGCAGGCCGATCTTCCACACATCGGCAAAGCGGCGCCATTCCGCGCGCCACCAGCGGCCGAGCAGGTGATAGCGGTGCAGCCGCCGGTCGAACCGCAGCACCAGGCCATAGGCCGCCAGCATCGCGCTGCTCGTCACCACGCTCGACCAGGCCGAACCCATCAGCCCCAGCGCCGGCATCCCGGCGTGACCATAGACGAAGATCCAGTTGCCAGTGCCATTGACCACCACGGCCAGCGCGGTGATCGCCGTGCCAATGCCGGGGCGGCCCAGCGTGGAAACGACCGTGCGCAGTAGGGAGGAAAGCACCGCCGGCACGCAGGCCAGCGACAGCACGGCCAGGAACGGCACGGCGCGCACCACCACCGCTTCGCTCTGCCCGGTGGCGCGCAGCAGCGGCCCACCCAGCTGGCACAGCGCCATGGCCACCACGGCCGCGAGCACGCCCACCCACGCACCCATGCGCACGGTGCGGCGCACCTCGCGCACTGCATGGCGGCGGCGGCCCAGTTCCGCCGCGATCAATGGAGACGTCGCGCCGACCAGCCCGGTCAGGCTCCAGATCAGCAGGCCAAAGATCGATACCGCCAGCGATGACGCGGCCAGCGCCTCTGCCCCCAGGCGCGCCACGAACAGCACGTCGACGGCGAACACTGCCATCTGCAACAGGTTTGCCCCGACCAGCGGCGCAGCCAGGCGCAGCATCTCGCGCCATTCGGCCGTGGCATGCGGCCCGGCAAGATCGGGAGAGGTAGGCAGAGTGGCGACGGTCATGGCTTGGGCCATAGGGAATGGCCCGCGCCGGGGAAAGGAAAAGGTCAGTGCGTCTTTTGGTCAGGCGCAGCCGTGGTGCCATGCTTCCCGCCGGGCGCGCGAAAAGGATGGCTCAGCGCATGATAGAGCTTTTCCGGGCAGACCTGCGCGCTCACCTGGTCGGCCACCAGCGCGGCGGCAAACAGTGGCAGGATCATTGCGCGGTCGGCGGTCATTTCCATGACGATGATCACGGCGGTCAGCGGCGCGCGCGTCACCCCGGCGAAATAGGCGATCATGCCCAGCATCGCCACGGCGCCCGAATAGTCTGGCGGAAACAGCGTGCTGACCAACTGGCCCAACCCGGCGCCAACCGACAGCGACGGGGCAAAGATGCCGCCCGGCGCGCCGCTCAAGGCCGTGGCCAGCGAGGTGACGAACTTGGCCGGCCCGAACCACAGCGAGGTTTCCGCACCCGACAGCAGCCCACGCGTGGTGCCATAGCCGGTGCCCCAAGCGAGGCCACCGGGGCCAAGGCCTTGGGTGGCAACGCCAACCACCGCGACGATCAGGCCCAGCCCTGCGGCCAGCGCCACGGGGCGGGCGCGCAGCGCGCCGATCCAGCCATGATCGATATTGCCAAAGCCGCTCAGCACGCGGGCAAACACGCCACCGGCCAGGCCGCCGGCCACCCCGCAGCCGAGCGCGGCCACCATCGCCGGCACGATCGGCACGTGCTGGCTCATGGCCCCGAAATAGATGTAATCGCCAGACAATCCCAGGCTGACCAGGCCTGCGGTCATCACCGCCAGCATGACCAGCAGCGCCAGGCGCTGCTCGAAGGCAGAGGCCAATTCCTCGATGGCGAATGCCACCCCGGCCAGGGGGGTGTTGAACGCGGCGGCAACACCGGCTGCGCCACCAGCGATGATCACGCCCGCGCCCACCGGCACGCGCAGGAACTTGTGTACCGCCACCATGATCGCCGCGCTCAACTGCACGGTCGGCCCTTCGCGCCCCACCGAGGCCCCGCCCAGCAGCATGGCCAGCGTGCCGGCCACCTTGGCGAGCGCGGTGCGCATCGACAGCAGCGGCGCCATCACGGGATGATCGGGCGCTTCGGCTGCGGCCATGACCTGGGGAATGCCCGATCCGCGCGCGGCCGGCCAACGCGTGCGCGTGGCCCAGGTGGCGACCACGAAAATCGCCGGGGTCAGCACGATCGGCACGAGCGGATGGGCCGTAACGATCCGGGTGAACAGGCCCTGCACCGCCTCGCCGGCGCGGGCAAACAGGATGGCCGCAATCCCCAGGGCCAGCGCGCCGCCCAGGGCGGCGATGCGCGGTTGCAGGTTTCTGGCGGCGGCCAGCGGCTTGCGGAATTGGCGGGTGGGCATGCGGCAGGGCCTAGCGCGCCCGAACCTGAATTGCGCCTGAAAAATGGCGGCTGGTGAAGGCGGATGAATCCAGAGGTAGCGTGGCAACCGGTATTGGGTGGCTGGTTGCCTTTGTCGCCTTCAACCTCGTCATTCCTGCGAAGGCGGGAATCAAGCAACTGCCGTGTAAGAGCGACTGCCGCCTTGGCGCAGGGTAACAAGCGGGACCCCGGATCAAGTCCGGGGTGACGAAAAATGCATCGATGTTCGCCCCGTTACCGTCACCCCGGGCTTGACCCGGGGTCCCGCTGTGACGGCGAGAGCATCTATCAGTGGGCGCAACGAAAAAAGGGCGAGCCTTGCAGGCCCGCCCTTTCTCCATTTCGTCGGGAAGAACCCGAAGAAGATTACTTGATTTCGACGGTGCCGCCGGCTTCTTCGATCTTCTTCTTGATGTCTTCGGCTTCAGCCTTCGACACGCCTTCCTTGACAGCCTTCGGCGCGCCTTCGACCAGGGCCTTGGCTTCGGTCAGGCCGAGCGAGGTGATCGCGCGGACTTCCTTGATGACCTGGATCTTCTTGCCGCCGTCGCCGGTCAGGATGACGTCGAATTCGGTCTTTTCTTCAGCAGCCGGAGCAGCTTCACCGGCGGGGGCAGCGGCCACGGCCACGGCAGCAGCGGCGCTCACGCCCCATGCTTCTTCAAGAGCCTTGGCGAGGTCAGCAGCTTCGAGAACGGTGAGCTGCGACAGTTCTTCAACGAGCTTGGCGATATCGGCCATGATGTTTCACTCCGTTAATATGTGGCGCCCGGCGTCCGCGGCATGCGGTGCGCACGGGCAAAAGTCGTTTGAACCGGCTCAGGCCGCATCCTTCTCGGCATAGGCGTTGAAGACGCGAGCCAGCTTCGCCGCCGGAGCGGTGGTGAGCTGGGCGATCTTCGTGGCCGGAGCCTGGATGAGACCGATAAGCTTGGCACGCAGTTCATCGAGCGAGGGCATCGTGGCCAGGGCCTTGACACCATCGGGGCTGAGAACCTGCGAACCCATCCCGCCACCGACGATTTCGATCTTGTCGGTGGTCTTGGCGAACTCGACGATCACCTTGGCGGCGGCGACGGGATCAGCCGAGGCAGCGATGGCGGTCGGCCCGGTGAAAAATTCACCAATGCCTTCGTAATCGGTGCCCTGGATGGCAAGCTTGGCAAGACGGTTCTTCGCAACCTTGTAGGTCGCACCGGCCTCACGAATCTTCGTGCGCAGGGCAGTGGACTGGGCCACCGTCATGCCGAGGTTGCGAGTGACGATAACCGCCCCCGAACCGCTCACGAGTTCGTTGAGGAAAGCGACCGATTCGGCTTTTTGCGAACGATCCATGCCTTACTCCTTCACAATGGCTGCCTGGGGCAAAGCCCCCTGCAGCCGGCTACGTTTGTCCCGGGCCGCAAGCGACCTGGGGCGAGTCCGTTCGACAAGGGAAGGAGGTTGCGCGCCGGCCATGGCCAGTGCGGTGGGCGCCACGATCCGAAAACGGAGCGTGCGGCCGTGAAATCTCTTTTCCCCGCCTAGGTCGGAAATTAAGCCTGGGCAAACCCCGGCGCCGACGGTCTCGGACGGATGAGCGGGGACCAGGTCCGCCACTCGGGTGCGGCCCATAGCAGACGCGGGCGCGCAGTCAAGCGGGACTGTCGCGTCAGGCGTGCAGCGTGGCGCTGCTGCCATGGCGCGGCAGGTGCAAGGCGGGCTGGCCAGCCAGGGCGGGTTTGACCACGCAGCAGTTCCGTCCCGCGCTCTTGGCCTGGTACAGCGCCTGGTCGGCGCGGCGCAGCGCGGCATCGAGCATGACTTCGCCCGGCGACATGGCCGAGATGCCAAAGCTGGCGGTGACGGCAAAATCGCGGCCGAGCAGGCGCTGCACGCGCTGGGCAAAATCGCGGCGCACCGTTTCGGCCAGATCTGCCGCCGTGCCAACCGCACCGGTGCCAGCCAGGCCCCCCGCCAAGGCCAGCGCGCCCTGCGGCAGATAGACCACGAATTCCTCGCCGCCAAAGCGCGCGGCAAAGGCCCGTGCCGGCAGATGCGCGTCGATCGCGTTGGCCAGGAGAGCGATCACTTCATCGCCGCGATGATGGCCGAATTGGTCGTTCACGGCCTTGAAGTGATCGATGTCGCAGGCGATCACGGCGGCATGGCTCTTTTCATGCGCGCTGCGCCCGGCCAGCGCCTCGTCAAACCCGCGGCGGTTGAGCAGGCCGGTGAGGGGATCGCAGATCGCCCAGTCGCGATAGCGCATCAGCACGCCGATCATCACCGAGGCGAGCGCCGCCATGGCAAAGGCCACGCCGATCAGCGATCCGGTGATCTGATAGACAAAGGCGTAAGGGCTGGTGGCAAACTCGCCAAGGCCGCCACTCGCCAGCCAGCGAATGGCAGCGGCGCGCAGGCCGGCATCGGCCACCACCACCCAGCTGACCACGATCAGCGCGCGATCCCCGCTGCGCCGCGTGCGCCCGCGCGCCGCCAGCAGCGGCACTGCCATGAGCAGCGCGCAGCCCGCGTCCGATGCGGCCAGGTGCAGGCGCAAGCTGTCGCTCATCACGCCCCAGGCGCTTGCCATTACCGACAGGGCTGCGATTCCCAGGCGGAGCGAGACATGGCTGCGGCGCAGGCCGAAGTGTTCGCCCATCGCCTGGCCGAAACAGAGAAACGCTGCTGCAAACAATCCCGAGGCCAGCACGGCCCGGCCGCCTTCGGGCATCAGGAAGGTGAGCGCCGGCATGGCAAAGCCGGCAGCGCTGGCGAGGAATCCGCCCGCCCACCAGCCCGCGCTGGAGACTCGCCAGCGCCCCGCCAGGACGGCGGCAATGCCGAAGGCAACCTGCATGACCGGCAAGATAAAGGCGAATCGATCGTCCATGAAACTCGCGGCTAGGGCAATAGGCACGAGGCAACAGCGCGCAAACCAGCGCGATGTGCGTCCTGCGGTGCGCCATGCCTATGCGGTCACGGTAAACAGAACGCAAACTTTTGCTCCATCCTGGTAGTGGTTTGTGCGGAGAAACAGGCGCATTTTAGAATTAATTACAATTTCCCGCGCCGTGTCGTCGGGCGCTGCCGGCCGGGAGGGGCATCGCGTCGCCGCATCGGGCTGCTCTTGCCCGGCCGGCCTTTGACTTTGCAGGGCGGTGCTCCTATATGGCGATCCAACACCTGCTGTTTCGAGCAAGGCTTTCCCATGCGCGGGGGAAGGCTCAAGGAAGGAAGCAGCGGGCATCGGTACAACGCGAAGGCTGCGGGCCACGGGCATCCGGGAAGGGTGTGCGGTGCCCCGTGGCCTTGTTTGCGTTTGTGCCGTGCCACCCGCCGCGCATGGCAGATTTCCGCCGGTTTTGGCCGGCTCGTGACAAGCAAAGAGGCATTCACCTCCTATGGCAACCAAGGCTCCAGTCCGCGCCGGTCTGAAGAAGCGCATCCGCAAGATCTTCGGTGACATTCACGAAGTCGTGCAGATGCCGAACCTGATCGAGGTTCAGCGCGAATCGTACGAGCAGTTCCTCCGCTCCGATCCGTCGACCGGCTATGTCTCGGGCCTGGAAAAGACCCTGCGCTCGGTGTTCCCGATCCAGGACTTTGCCGGCACCGCCTCGCTCGATATCAAGGAGCGTGACGGCTATGTGCTCGAAGCGCCCAAGTACGACGTGAACGAATGCCGCCAGCGCGGCATCACTTACGCCGCGCCGATGAAGGTCACGCTCAAGCTCGCCACGTTTGAAGTGGACGCCGAGACCGAGACCAAGAGCCTCATCGATATCAAGGAGCAGGACGTCTACATGGGCGATATCCCGCTCATGACCGACAACGGCACCTTCATCATCAACGGCACCGAGCGCGTGATCGTGTCGCAGATGCACCGTTCGCCGGGCGTGCTGTTCGACCATGACCGTGGCAAGACGCACTCTTCGGGCAAGTACCTGTTTGCCGCGCGCGTCATCCCCTATCGCGGCTCGTGGCTCGATTTCGAATTCGACGCCAAGGACATCGTCAACGTGCGTATCGACCGCAAGCGCAAGCTGCCGGTCACCGCGCTGCTCTATGCCCTGGGCCTCAATGGCGAGCAGATCCTCGACCACTTCTACAACAAGGTTACCTGGGTGCGCGCCGAGGGCGGCTGGAAGGTGCCCTTCGTGCTCGACCAGTGGCGTGGCGCGAAGCCGACGTTCGACATCGTCGATGCCGCTTCGGGCGAAGTGGTGTTTGCCGCTGGCCAGAAGATCAGCCCGCGCGCTGCCAACAAGGCGGCCAAGGACGGCCTGCAGTCGCTGCTGATTCCGACCGAGGAAATCTTTGGCCGCTATGCCGCCAAGGACCTGATCGACGAATCGACCGGCCGCATCTGGATCGAAGCGGGCGATGAAGTCGGCCCCGAAAACCTCGACGTGCTCGACCGCGCCGGGGTGGACCAGCTCGACCTGCTCGACATCGACCACGTCAGCACCGGCCCGTGGATCCGCAACACGATGAAGGCCGACAAGGCCGAAGATCGCGACCACGCGCTGGCCGATATCTATCGCGTCATGCGCCCCGGCGAACCGCCGACGCGCGAAACCGCCGAAGCGCTGTTCGACGGCCTGTTCTTCGATGCTGACCGCTACGACCTCTCGGCCGTGGGCCGCGTGAAGCTCAACATGCGCCTGGGCCTGGATTGCCCGGACACCATCACCACCCTGCGCACCGACGATATCCTCGCCGTGGTCAAGGAACTGGTGAACCTCAAGGACGGCAAGGGCGAAGTCGACGACATCGACAACCTTGGCAACCGTCGCGTGCGTTCGGTGGGCGAGCTGCTGGAAAACCAGTACCGCGTCGGCCTGCTGCGCATGGAACGTGCGGTCAAGGAACGCATGAGCTCGGTCGACGTGTCGACCGTGATGCCCAACGACCTGATCAACGCCAAGCCGGCGGTGGCTGCGGTGCGTGAATTCTTCGGCTCCTCGCAGCTGTCGCAGTTCATGGACCAGACCAACCCGCTGTCGGAAGTGACGCACAAGCGTCGCGTCTCGGCCCTCGGGCCGGGCGGCTTGACGCGTGAGCGCGCCGGCTTCGAAGTGCGCGACGTTCACCCCACGCACTATGGTCGTATCTGCCCGATTGAAACGCCCGAAGGGCCCAACATCGGTCTGATCAACTCGCTCTCGACCTTCGCCCGCGTCAACAAGTACGGCTTCATCGAAACGCCGTACCGCAAGGTGCTCGACGGCAAGGTCTCGTCCGAAGTGGTCTATCTCTCGGCCATGGAAGAGCAGAAGCACACGGTGGCGCAGGCTTCGGCCGAAACCACGGCCGATGGCTCGTTCGTGGAAGAACTGGTCTCGGCCCGGCAGAACGGCGAATTCGTCATGGCGCCGCGCGAAACCGTGACGCTGATGGACGTCAGCCCCAAGCAGCTCGTCTCGGTGGCCGCCTCGCTCATTCCGTTCCTGGAAAACGACGACGCCAACCGCGCGCTGATGGGCTCGAACATGCAGCGCCAGGCGGTGCCGCTGGTCAAGGCCGATGCGCCGTTCGTGGGCACCGGCATGGAAGGCACCGTGGCGCGCGATTCGGGCGCCGCGATTGCCGCGCTGCGCGGCGGCATTGTCGACCAGGTGGACGCGACCCGTATCGTGATCCGCGTGACCGGCGACGTTGAACCGGGCAAGTCGGGCGTGGACATCTACACCCTGCAGAAGTTCGAACGCTCCAACCAGTCCACCTGCATCAACCAGCGCCCGCTGGTGAGCGTGGGCGATATCGTCGAAAAGGGCGATATCCTGGCTGACGGTCCTTCGACCGAGTTCGGCGAGCTGGCGCTGGGCCGTAACGTGCTCGTCGCGTTCATGCCCTGGAACGGCTACAACTACGAAGACTCGATCCTGATCAGCGAGCGCATCGTCAAGGAAGACGTCTTCACCTCGATCCACATCGAGGAATTCGAAGTCATGGCCCGCGACACCAAGCTCGGGCCCGAAGACATCACCCGCGACATCCCCAACGTGGGCGAGGAAGCGCTGCGCAACCTCGACGAAGCGGGCATCGTCTATGTGGGCGCCGAAGTGCACCCCGGTGACATCCTCGTCGGCAAGATCACGCCCAAGGGCGAATCCCCGATGACGCCGGAAGAAAAGCTGCTGCGCGCGATCTTCGGTGAAAAGGCGTCGGACGTGCGCGATACCTCGCTGCGCCTGCCGCCGGGCGTTTCGGGCACGATCGTGGACGTGCGCACGTTCAACCGCCACGGCATCGAGATCGACGACCGTACCCGCGCCATCCAGAACGAGGAAATCGAACGCCTCGCCAAGGACCGCGAAGACGAACGCGCCATTCTCAACCGTGCCACCTTCAACCGCCTGAAGGACATGCTGCTGGGCCAGGTGGCCACGGCCGCGCCCAAGGGCATCAAGAAGGGTGTCGACATCGACGAGCAGCTGCTGGCCGATGTGGAACGTCACGAATGGTGGAAGTTCGCCGTGGCCGACGATGCGCGCCAGCAGCAGCTGGAAGCGACCAAGGGCCAGTACGACACGGCGATCAAGGCGATCCAGGAGAAGTTCGAGGACCGCAAGGAAAAGCTGGAGCGCGGTGACGAACTGGCGCCGGGCGTGCTCAAGATGGTCAAGGTCTTCGTCGCGGTGAAGCGCAAGCTGCAGCCGGGCGACAAGATGGCCGGCCGTCACGGCAACAAGGGCATCATCAGCCGCATCCTGCCGCAGGAAGACATGCCCTTCCTGGAAGACGGCACCCCGGTCGATTTCGTGCTCAACCCGCTGGGCGTGCCCTCGCGCATGAACGTCGGGCAGATCTTCGAAACCCACCTGGGCTGGGCCGCACGCGGCCTGGGCCACAAGATCGGGGCGGCGCTCGACGCCTGGCGCGAAGCCAATCCCGATCCGCAGGCGGGCGAGCCGCCCGAAGCGGTGCGCGAACTGCTGGTCGATATCTATGGCGACAACTACGCCGAAGAGATCAAGGCCCGCAGCGATGCCGAAATCGTCGAGCTGGCCCAGAACGTGCGCCAAGGCGTGCCGATGGGTTCGCCGGTGTTCGACGGCGCGGTGGAAGCCGATGTGACCGCCATGCTGCGCAAGGCCGGGCTCGATGAATCGGGCCAGGTCACGCTGTTCGACGGTCGCACCGGCGAGGCGTTCGACCGCAAGGTCACCGTTGGCTGCAAGTACGTGCTCAAGCTGCACCACCTGGTGGACGACAAGATCCACGCCCGTTCGATCGGCCCCTACAGCCTCGTCACCCAGCAGCCGCTGGGCGGTAAGGCCCAGTTCGGTGGTCAGCGCTTCGGGGAAATGGAGGTCTGGGCGCTCCAGGCCTATGGCGCGGCCTACACGCTGCAGGAAATGCTCACGGTCAAGTCCGACGACGTTGTCGGCCGTACCAAGGTCTATGAAGCGATCGTCAAGGGTGACGACACCTTCGAGGCCGGCATTCCCGAAAGCTTCAACGTGCTGGTCAAGGAAATGCGCAGCCTGGGTCTCAACGTCGAACTCTCGTCGATCGACGAGACCGAAGACGACGATGGCCTGGCCGAGGCAGCCGAATAAGCCGGTCGTGGTGCGGCGGCGGACATGCTCCGCCGCCGCCCTGGCCTGCCGCATGCACAGAGTTTCCCTCCCAGTGAGGATCACGCAATGAACGATCTGACGAAATTCACCAACCAGCTGCCCAAGCCCGAAACCTTCGACCAGATCCAGATCGGTCTGGCGTCGCCCGAGCGCATCCGCAGCTGGTCCTTCGGCGAAATCAAGAAGCCGGAAACCATCAACTACCGCACGTTCAAGCCCGAACGTGACGGCCTGTTCTGCGCCCGCATCTTCGGTCCCGTGAAGGACTACGAGTGCCTGTGCGGCAAGTACAAGCGCATGAAGTACAAGGGCGTCGTCTGCGAAAAGTGCGGCGTCGAAGTGACCGTGACCAAGGTGCGCCGCGAGCGCATGGGCCACATCGAACTGGCCGCGCCGGTTGCGCACATCTGGTTCTTGAAGTCGCTGCCCTCGCGCATCGGCCTGCTGCTCGACATGCAGCTCAAGCAGCTCGAACGCATCCTCTACTTCGAAAGCTACGTGGTCATCGAGCCGGGCATCACCCCGCTTGAACGCTACCAGCTGCTGACCGAAGACGAACTGCTCGACGCGCAGGACGAATATGGCGAAGACGCCTTTTCGGCCGGCATCGGCGCCGAGGCGGTCAAGCACATGCTCATGGACCTCGACATGGTCCAGGAGCGCGAAGACCTGCTCAAGGAGCTGTCCGAGACCAAGTCGGAACTCAAGCCCAAGAAGATCATCAAGCGCCTCAAGGTGGTGGAATCGTTCATCGATTCCGGCAACCGCCCGGAATGGATGATCCTCGACGTGGTGCCGGTCATTCCGCCCGAACTGCGCCCGCTGGTGCCGCTCGACGGCGGCCGCTTCGCCACCTCGGACTTGAACGACCTCTATCGTCGCGTCATCAACCGCAACAACCGCCTGAAGCGTCTGATCGAGCTGCGCGCGCCCGACATCATTGTGCGCAACGAAAAGCGCATGCTGCAGGAAGCGGTCGACGCGCTGTTCGACAACGGCCGCCGTGGCCGCGTGATCACCGGCGCCAACAAGCGTCCGCTCAAGTCGCTGTCCGACATGCTCAAGGGCAAGCAGGGCCGCTTCCGTCAGAACCTGCTCGGCAAGCGCGTCGACTATTCGGGCCGTTCGGTCATCGTGACCGGCCCGGAACTCAAGCTGCACCAGTGCGGCCTGCCCAAGAAGATGGCGCTCGAGCTGTTCAAGCCGTTCATCTATGCGCGGCTTGACGCCAAGGGTCTGTCGATGACCCTGAAGCAGGCCAAGAAGTGGGTGGAAAAGGAACGCAAGGAAGTCTGGGACATCCTGGACGAAGTGATCCGCGAACACCCGGTCATGCTCAACCGTGCGCCTACGCTGCACCGTCTGGGCATCCAGGCGTTCGAACCCGTGCTGATCGAAGGCAAGGCGATCCAGCTGCACCCGCTCGTCTGCTCGGCCTTCAACGCCGACTTCGACGGTGACCAGATGGCCGTCCACGTGCCGCTTTCGCTGGAAGCCCAGCTCGAAGCGCGCGTGCTGATGATGTCGACCAACAACATCCTCTCGCCCGCCAACGGCAAGCCGATCATCGTGCCTTCGCAGGACATGGTGCTGGGCCTCTATTACCTGTCGATGGACCGCAAGGGCGAGCCGGGCGAAGGCATGCTGCTGGCCGACATGGCCGAAGTGCACCAGGCGCTGTTTGCCGGCGCGGTCACCATGCACACCAAGATCGTGGCGCGCGTGCCGCAGACCGACGAGAACGGGAAGTCCTATCTCAAGCGGTATGAAACCACGCCCGGTCGCATGCTGATCGGCGAGTGCCTGCCCAAGAGCCACACGGTGCCCTTCGAGCTGGTCAACCGCCTGCTGACGAAGAAGGAAATCGCCGACGTCATCGACCAGGTCTATCGCCACACCGGCCAGAAGGAGACTGTCCTTTTCGCCGACGCGATCATGAGCCTGGGCTTCCGCAACGCGTTCAAGGCGGGCATCTCGTTCGGCAAGGACGACATGATCATCCCGGCGACCAAGGACGCCTTCGTGGCCGAGACGAAGGAACTCGTCGCTGACTACGAACAGCAGTACCAGGACGGCCTGATCACCCAGCAGGAAAAGTACAACAAGGTGATCGACGCCTGGAGCCGTTGCGGCGACCAGGTGGCCAACGCCATGATGGACGAGATCCGCGCCACGCCGAGCGACGAGCACGGCCGTGAAAAGCCGATCAACTCGATCTACATGATGAGCCACTCGGGCGCGCGTGGTTCGCCAACCCAGATGAAGCAGCTGGCCGGGATGCGCGGTCTGATGGCCAAGCCTTCGGGCGAAATCATCGAAACGCCGATCATCTCGAACTTCAAGGAAGGCCTGACCGTCCTTGAATACTTCAACTCGACCCACGGCGCTCGTAAGGGCCTGGCCGATACCGCGCTCAAGACGGCGAACTCGGGTTACCTGACCCGCCGTCTGGTCGACGTGTCGCAGGACTGCGTGGTGACGGTGAACGACTGCGGGACCGAGCGGGCGCTGGAAATGCGCGCGATCGTTCAGGGCGGCGCCACCATCGCCTCGCTGGGCGAACGCATCCTCGGCCGTACCCTGGCCGAAGACATGATCGAGGCGAAGACCGGCAACGTGATCTGCGAAAAGGGCACGCTGCTTGACGAAGCCGCGATCGCCCGGATCGAAGCGGCTGGTGTCCAGTCGGCGCGCATCCGCTCGCCGCTGATCTGCGAAGCGCCCCAGGGCGTGTGCGGCACCTGCTATGGCCGTGACCTTGCCCGCGGTACGCCGGTGAACATCGGTGAAGCGGTTGGCGTCATCGCCGCCCAGTCGATCGGTGAGCCCGGCACGCAGCTGACCATGCGTACGTTCCACATCGGTGGCGCTGCGCAGGTCAACGAACAGTCGCACCTCGAATCGATCTGCGACGGTACCGTGCACTATCGCGACATCCCGACGATCACCGACAGCCGCAACCGCCGCCTGTCGCTCGCCCGCAACGGCGAAATCGTGATCATGGACACCGATGGTCGCGAACGCGCCATGCACCGCGTGCCCTATGGTACCCACCTGCTGCACGAAAACGGTGCGACGGTGGCCCAGGGCCAGCGCCTGGCCGAGTGGGACCCGTTCACCCTGCCGGTGATCACGGAAAAGCCCGGTATCGTGCGCTATCAGGACCTGATCGACGGCCGCACCCTGACGGAACAGGTCGACGAAGCGACGGGTATCGCCCAGCGCGTCGTCACCGAAAACCGTGCCGGTGGCCGCGCCAAGAAGGAAGACCTGCGTCCGCGCCTGACCCTGCTCGACGACGCCTCGGGTGAAACCGCGCGCTACATGATGGCGCCGGGCACCACCCTGTCGGTGGAAGACGGCCAGGAAGTCCAGGCCGGTGACGTGCTGGCCCGCGCCAGCCGCGAAGCCGCCAAGACCCGCGACATCACGGGCGGTCTGCCGCGCGTGGCCGAGCTGTTCGAAGCGCGCAAGCCCAAGGACAACGCGATCATCGCCAAGATCTCGGGCCGCATCGAGTTCATCCGCGACTATAAGGCGAAGCGGAAGATCGCGATCATCCCGGAAGAAGGCGAACCGGTCGAGTACCTGATCCCCAAGTCCAAGGTGATCGACGTCCAGGAAGGCGACTACGTCAAGAAGGGCGACAACCTGATCTCGGGCTCGCCCGATCCGCACGACATTCTCGAGGTTCTCGGTGTTGAGGCCCTGGCGGAATACCTCGTCGCGGAAATCCAGGAAGTCTATCGCTTGCAGGGCGTGAAGATCAACGACAAGCACATCGAGGTGATCGTTCGCCAGATGCTGCAGAAGGTGGAAATCACCGATGGCGGTGACACCACCCTGCTGCCGGGCGAGCAGGTTGACCTTGAGGAAATGAACGAAACCAACGCCAAGATGCCGGGGGGCTCGCGCCTCGCGGAAGGCAAGCCGGTGCTGCTCGGCATCACCAAGGCTTCGCTGCAGACGCGTTCGTTCATCTCTGCCGCGTCGTTCCAGGAAACCACCCGCGTGCTCACGCAGGCGGCGGTCGAAGGAAAGCGCGACAGCCTGATCGGCCTCAAGGAAAACGTCATCGTCGGCCGTCTCATCCCCGCCGGCACCGGCGCGGGCATGAACCGCATGCGCGTGGCGGCCAACAGCCGCGACGCCGCCCTTCGCGCCGCCAACCGTCGCCTTCAGGAAGCCCTGATCGCGCCGCGCACCGCCGCTGAAGAGCATGCCGCCGAACTGGCCCAGGGCCCCGAAGCCGCGATTGGTGACGATCCGCTCGCTTCGGTCGAAGGGGAAACCCACGGCACCGACGCCGATGCGGCCGATTACCTGATCAAGGGCGACGAGGACTGATCCTCGCCGCGCTGCGGTCAACGCAAACAGCAGAAACCCCGTCGGGCAACCGGCGGGGTTTTTGTTTGGCCCTGGTGTGTGAGTGTGTGTGTGTGCAGCGAAGCTGCTTGGATTTTTTCACACGAAGCCACGAAGACACGAAGAAAGGAAAGACTGGCGCAGCCAGAACGTCACCCTTCTTCCTTCGTGTCTTCGTGTCTTCGTGTGAAAAAGGTTACGTCGCCACATTCGATGCTCAAGACAGGGAAAGCTGGCCGAGAAGCAGAAGTGCGGACGAGAACCATGGCCGCATCGCGTTCCATGTTCACAAAAGAAAGGCCCGTTCCGGGCCGGCTTCCGGCGCTGCCAGGGCAGGAGCGGGGCACTGCAGCGCCGGGGGAGTGCCGGCCCGGAACGGGCACGCGGTTACGCGCTGCGTCCTGACAGCAACGCGGCCGCGTGTTGGGTGGCGTGGTAGAGGCCGTCCTGCCGGTCGGCCCGAACGAACCCCTGCAGCATGCCGGCAAAACCCTCGTTATCGGCCAGCAGGGCATGGCGCACCATGGCCGCCAGAGTTGCCTCGTCGGGCGTCATGGTAAGCTGGCACGGACGGTTGACGAGGAAGCGTTCGGGCCAGGTGCGGATCACCCGGCGCACCAGCGCATGGACCGCGGCGGCGGTCTCGATGCTGCGATAGCGTTGCGCCAGGTCGGGGATAGGGTCGCGCCCCGCGCGCTCGAACATGGCCGACAGGCGCATGGCCATGACCACGTGCAGGGCTGTCAGGGACAATGCCCGCACATCCTGGGGGCGGGCCAACGCGGCAATCGTGGCCGCGGCCGATGCAGTGGTCGAAGTGGACAAGAGCGGCACTCCTTTTTGAGAACGATTCGCAGCGTACGGCGGTGGCTCCGCGTCGTCAATGCGAATCATTCGCAAAAATGGCACGCTTGAGCGCAACAACAAACGCCGGCCACCCCAGGGGCAGCCGGCGTTTGCAAACATCGCGCGAAAAGATGTCAGGCCGTACGGAAGCCCTGCGTGATCGGATAGCGCCGATCGCGCCCGAAATTGCGCATGCCCAGCTTCACCCCCGGCGGGGCCTGGCGCCGCTTGTACTCGGCCAGGTGCAGCAGCCGCTCGATGCGCTCCACCGTGGCGCGCTCGAACCCTTCGGCGGTGATCTGCGATACGCTCTTTTCGTGCTCGACCAGGCCCAGCAGGATGGCATCGAGCACGTCATAGGGCGGCAGCGAATCCTCGTCCTTCTGGTCGGGGCGCAGTTCTGCGCTGGGTGGCTTGGTGATGATCCGCTCGGGCATCACCGGCCCGTCCGGTCCCATGCCGATGCGCGGGCGGTGTTCGTTGCGCCAGCGCGAGAGGGCAAAGACGGTGGTCTTGTAGGCGTCCTTGAGCGGATTGTAGCCGCCGTTCATGTCACCATAGATGGTGGCATAGCCCACGCTCATCTCGCTCTTGTTGCCGGTGGTGACCAGCATCGGCCCGAACTTGTTGGACAGGGCCATCAGCGTGGTGCCGCGGATGCGCGATTGCAGGTTCTCTTCGGTCAGGTCGGGCTCACGCCCGGCAAACAGGGGGCTGAGCATATCGGTAAAGCCGTCCACCGCCGGCGCGATCGGCACGGTATCGAGCCGCACGCCCAGCATCTGGGCACAGCCTGCGGCATCGTCCAGGCTTTCCTGGCTGGTATAGCGGCTGGGCAGCATCACGCACCACACCCGGTCGGCACCCAATGCATCGACCGCGATCGCGGCGCAGAGCGCCGAATCGATCCCGCCGGAAAGCCCGAGCAGCACGCCGGGAAAGCGGTTCTTGTTCACATAGTCGCGCAGCGCCATGACCATGGCGCAATAGATGTCTTCGGGATGCTCGGTCGGCTCGGCCACCTCGGCTGCCTGGCAGCGCCAGCGGTGGCTGTTGCCGGACGGCACCTTGTTCCACACCGTTTCGACCACGGCCTCTTCCCATTCGGGAAGCTGCGCCCACAGCGCGCCTTCCGGGCCGACGACGAAGCTGGCGCCATCGAATACCACCTCGTCCTGCCCGCCGACGCGGTTGACATAGGCGAGCGGAATGCCGGTATCGATCGCGCGGCGCTTCGCCACGCCATCGATGCGCAGCACGTCCTTGTCGATCTCGTAAGGGCTGCCGTTGACGCAGAGGAAGATTTCCGCGCCCAGCTGCGCCAGGTGGCGGCACACGTCGGGATGCCAGATATCCTCGCAGATCGGCAGGCCCAGAACGGCGCCGCGAAACGGCACCGGTTCGGGCAGCGGGCCGGGCAGGAACAGGCGCTTTTCGTCGAACGTGCCATAGTTGGGCAGCTCGTACTTGAAGCGCGTGGCCACGATCTTGCCGCCATCGAGCAGCGCCACGCCGTTGTGCAGCGCGCCGTCGCGCACGAACACCGATCCCACCAGCATCGCCGGGCCGCCATCGGCGGTGGCGCGCGCCAGCTGTTCCAGTTCCACCGCCGCACGTTCGATCAGCGCGGGTTTCAGGATCAGGTCTTCGGGCGGATAGCCGATCAGCTGCATTTCCGGAAAGACGATCAGGTCGCTGCGCGGGGCCTTTGCCCGCACCTCCAGCATCGCGGCGGCGTTGGCGGCAAGGTCGCCAACCCTTTGGTTGAGTTGTGCAAGCGTGATGATCAGTGTGTCGGCCATGGCCAGACCCTAGGCGGCATCAGCCATGGCGGGCAAGGGGGCTGTACCGTGGTGGGGCGCAAAACGGCCTGTTTGCGGCCCGTTCGGGACGCTGGGGCGTTGCAAAACTGTCATCTTGGGCTAAGGGCGGCGCGAGGATCAGGATCACCAAAGGACTCGAGGGAAACGCCATGAAGATCATGTCCGGCAACGGCAACCTGCCGCTGGCCCGCGCCATTGCGGCCTATCTGGAACTGCCGCTGACCGACGCCTCGGTGCGCCGCTTTGCCGACGAGGAAGTCTTCGTGGAAATCCACGAGAACGTGCGCGGCGAAGATGTCTTCCTAGTGCAGTCCACCAGCTATCCCGCCAACGACAACCTGCTCGAGCTGCTGATCTGCATCGACGCGCTGCGCCGCGCCTCGGCCAAGCGGATCACCGCCGTGGTGCCGTACTTCGGCTATGCCCGCCAGGACCGCAAGCCGGGTCCGCGCACGCCGATCTCGGCCAAGCTGGTGGCCAACCTGATTACCACGGCCGGGGCCGATCGCGTGCTCGCGGTCGATCTTCACGCCGGGCAGATCCAGGGCTTCTTCGATATCCCGACGGACAACCTGTTTGCCGCGCCGGTCATGGCCGCCGATATCCAGACCCGTTACGGCGGGCAGGAACTGATGGTTGTCTCGCCCGACGTGGGCGGCGTGGTGCGCGCCCGCGCCCTGGCCAAGCGGCTCGACAATGCGCCGCTGGCCATCGTCGACAAGCGCCGCGATCGTCCCGGCCAGTCCGAAGTGATGAACATCATCGGCGACGTGAAGGGCCGCATGTGCATCCTGATCGACGATATCATCGATTCGGGCGGCACGCTGTGCAACGCGGCGCAGGCCCTCATGGATGCCGGTGCGGCCGGGGTCGCGGCCTATATCACCCACGGCGTGCTGTCGGGCGCGGCTGTGGCCCGCGTCGGCAATTCGGCGCTCAAGGAACTGGTGATCACCGACACCATCCTGCCGACCGAAGCGACCAAGGACTGCGACAGCATCCGCATCCTGACCATCGCTCCGCTGATCGGCGAGGCGATCCGCCGCATTGCCGACGAAAGCTCGGTCTCCAGCCTGTTCGACTGATCCCGCGCGATCCGGTCCTGGGTATTACTGCCAGGGCCGGATGCCGCCCGGTGCAATCCGCTCGGTCATTTCCAGGCGGCGTGCCTGGCGGGTTTCCAGCGACAGCGTCATCAGCGGCTGCGCCAGATCGACGAACTGGCGTGGCGACATGCCGAACATCGCGGTAAATTCGCGGATCAGGTGGCTCTGGTCGTAATAGCGCAGCGCCAGGGTTTCCCCTTCGGCATCGTCGGCCACGCCGCGCAGGTGGCTCGCCATGTCGAGCGCGCGGGCCCGGCGCAGCACCTGCTTGGGCGTCATGCCGAAATCGCGCCGTACGATCCGCTCCAGCCGGCGCTGC
This sequence comes from Novosphingobium sp. AAP1, assembly GCF_001295765.1. Lineage (NCBI taxonomy): Bacteria > Pseudomonadati > Pseudomonadota > Alphaproteobacteria > Sphingomonadales > Sphingomonadaceae > Novosphingobium > Novosphingobium sp. AAP1. The sequence goes on from NZ_LJHO01000004.1 coordinate 331,238, forward strand.
TCGATCCCGCATTGCTGGGCAAATTCGCCCACGCCGATGGCGGGGTTGGCCAGCGCCGCCGCCTCGAACCGGGCGGAAACCGCATCGGGTTCTGCCGTGCCGCGCCAGGCGATCACGGCGCGCAGGGCCTCTTCCATCGCCTGGCACCAGTCTTCGGGCGAGGCGGCCGGATCGAACATCTCCAGCCAATGATCGGGGTTCAGGCCCAACTGGTCGATCGTGGCAAAGCGGTCGGTCAGTTCGGCCTCGGGCAGGCGGGCCAGAACGTGGGCCGCGCCCGGACGCAACACGGCGCCCACGCTGGTAAAGCTGCCGGTCACGCCCACGGCCATGCGCTTGGTATTGGGGCCAAACACCAGCGCCGCCCGGCCCAGCGCGCGCAAGCCATCGCGGGTCTGCGCTGTCCATTCCCCGCGCAGTTGCACGCGGATGCAGGCGGTATCGGCCAGTAGCCCGCATTGCAGGGCATGGCCCGCCGGGGCATCGACCACGGTGACATAGAAACGGCCGATCCACGGCGCCAGGTCGGGCGCTGGCGCGCGGTTGTAAGACAGTGGCTGCCCCTGGCGGGTGAATCCCGCGGCCGGCGCAATCGCCCGGTCCACAGCCGGCCTGATCTGGCGACTCATGCTTGCTTTGCCCCCTGAATGCCCTGCTTGCGCTCTTATCCGCCTTCCGCAAACCTCAAATGTTGCATCCTGCCCCTGTACTGCCGCCGTGCCGCACCGGGCCGGAGCAACGTTCTTGACCGCTTCGGCCCGATCGGCAAAGCACTGGGCCATGAAGCTCGATGACGACATTGCCCTGGCCCACCGCCTGGCCGACGCTGCTGGCGCCGCGATCCGCCCCTATTTTCGCAGTGTGACCGCTGAACGCAAGGGGGATGCCACGCCGGTGACCCTGGCAGACCGCGCGGCAGAAGAGGCGATGCGTACCATTCTGGCCGCTGAGCGCCCCGATGACACCGTCATCGGCGAGGAATTCGGCACGCGCGAGGGCACTTCGGGCCGCAGCTGGGTGCTCGATCCGATCGATGGCACGGCCGGCTTCCTCGCCGGGCGCGCGCTGTTCGGCACGCTGATCGCGCTCTTGGTCGATGGCTTTCCGGTGATGGGCGTGATCGACCAGCCGATTGCCAACGAACGCTGGCTGGGCGCCTCGGGCCGCGAAACTACGCTCAACGGCCAGCCGGTAAAGACCCGCCCCTGCCGCGAACTGGCCGAGGCGACGATCGCCACCACCGGGCCGCACTATTTCAGCCAGCATGAAGGCGATCACTTCATGGCGCTGGCCGGCCAGACCGATTACCGCCGCATGGTGATGGGTGGCGATTGCTACAACTATGCCATGCTCGCCACTGGCCAGCTCGACATCGTGTGCGAGGCGGGCCTCAAGCTGCACGATTGGGCCGCGCTGGTGCCAGTGGTCGAAGGGGCGGGCGGCACGATGTCCGATTGGAATGGCGATCCGCTGCATATCGGTTCGGAAGGCCACGTCCTTGCCTTGGGCGATCCGGCGCGCCTGGACGACGTGATCGAAGCGCTGGCCGCAGGGCACAGCCACCGGCACTGAACGGCTTCGGCCGCGTTGTGCCTGGCATGACGGCTGCTGCATCCACCATCGTGATCACGGGCGCGGGCGCCGGTATCGGCCGGGGCACCGCCTTGCACTTTGCCGCACTCGGCTGGCGCGTGGTCGCGCTTGATCGCGATGCCAAGGCGCTCAAGGAACTGGGGGCCATGCTGCCGCGCGGGCAGGGCTTGACGATCGCTTGCGACGTGGGCCGGGAAAAGCCCGTGGCCCGCGCCTTTGCCCGCATTGCCGCCTGGGCAGGCGATGGTATCGATTGCCTGGTCAACAACGCCGGCATCGCCGATCCCTATTGCGGCCCGCTGGAAGACCTGGCCCTGGCCGACTGGCAGCGCTGGATCGATGCTTCGCTCACCGCCGCGTTCCTGTGCAGCCGTGCCGCCCTGCCATTGCTGCAACGGCGCAGCGGCGCCAGCGTGGTCAACATCGCGTCAACGCGGGCCTTGCAGTCCGAACCCGATACATACGCCTATGCTGCGGCCAAGGGCGGCCTCTGCGCGCTCACCCATGCCATGGCGGTGGGGCTGGGGCCGAAGGTGCGGGTCAACGCCGTGCTGCCCGGCTGGATCGAGACCGGACCGTGGCAGCGTACCGACCTCGCTCGCGCGGCGGACCACCGCCCCATCGATGAAGCGCAGCATCCTGCCGGGCGCGTTGGCACGGTGCAGGACATTGCCACCACCATTGCCTGGCTCGCCAGCCCGGATGCCGGCTTCGTCACCGGGCAGCAGATCGTGGTGGACGGCGGCATGACCCGCAAGATGATCTACGCCGAATGATGGCGGCCGATTAGACACTTGTTCAATATCGTTGCTCATGCAACCTTGCCTGCCATCCCCCAACAAGAGGATGGTGCATGACAACGATAAAGAGCGTGGCGCTGGGAGCGGCCGCGCTGGTGGCGCTGGCAACCGGCAGCGCGCAGGCCAAGACCGTGGTGGTGCGCGCCGCGCACATGATCGACGTGCTGGCCGGCAAGCGGGTCGATGGCGCGCAAGTGGTGATCACCGATGGCCGTATCACGGCCGTTGGCAAGAGTGGCGATGCGGTGCCCGCCGGGGCCGAAGTGGTCGATCTGGGACAGCGCACGCTGCTGCCCGGCCTCATCGACATGCACGTGCACCTGACCGGCGATCCCACGCTCAGCGGCTATCGCGGGCTGGAGTTTACCGACAACCTGTCGACCGTGATCGGTGTCGCCAATGCCCGCAAGACGGTGGAAGCCGGCTTTACCACGGTGCGCAACGTCGGCTCGGCCAACTATGACGACGTCGCGCTCAAGCAGGGGATCGAATTGGGCTATGTGCCCGGGCCGCGCATCGTGCCAGCGACCTATGCCCTGGGTGCCACCGGCGGCCATTGCGATTCTACCGAATTTCCGCCCTCGATCACTGTGCCTTCGCCGCAGATCGCCAACACGCCCGAAGAGTTCCGCGCGCTGGTGCGCAAGGTGCGCAAGTATGGCGCGGAAGTGATCAAGATCTGCGCCACCGGCGGCGTCTTTTCCAAGACCGATTCGGTCGGCGCCCAGCAGATGAGCTTTGACGAACTCAAGGCCGTGGCCGACGAGGCCCACATGCTCGGCATGCGCGTCGCGGCCCATGCCCATGGCACCGCCGGCATCAACGACGCGCTGCGCGCCGGGATCGACACGATCGAGCACGCCAGCCTGGCCGACGAGGAAAGCTTCAAGCTGGCCAAGGCCAAGGGCGCCTGGCTCGACATGGATATCTACAACGACGACTATATCCTGGCCGAAGGCGAGAAGAACGGCGTCTTCCCGGAAAGCCTGGCCAAGGAAAAGATGATCGGCCGCAAGCAGCGCGAAACCTTCCGCGCCGCGCATGCTGCCGGGGTCAAGCTGCTGTTCGGCACCGATGGCGGCGTCTATCCCAACGGCTACAACGCGCGCCAGTTCGCGAAGATGGTGGAATGGGGCATGACCCCGATCGAGGCGATCCAGGCCGCCACCAAGAGCGCCGCCGAAGCGCTCGATCGCACGGCTGACGTGGGCGCCATTGCCACGGGCCGTTATGGCGATCTCATCGCCGTCGACGGCGATCCGCTGGCTGACGTGCGCACGCTGGAACACGTCGCTTTCGTGATGAAGGGTGGCGAGGTGGTGAAGGCCGCGCAGTAAGCAACAAGCCCTCCCCTAACCCCTCCCGCACGCGGGAGGGGGACTTGAAGGGGGCACCTCTACTCCCCTCCCGCGTGCGGGAGGGGCTGGGGGAGGGCATGTTCCCACCCGCCCCAAGCCGCGCTCACTCCTCCGCCGCCTGGCTGTTCAACTGGATATAGTTGTGGATGCCCATCTGCTTGATCAGGTCGAGCTGGGTTTCGAGCGTGTCGATATGCTCTTCCTCGCTTTCGAGGATCTTTTGCAGCAGATCGCGGCTGACATAGTCGCGCACCGTCTCGCAATGGGCGATGCCGTCTTTCAGCAGGGGCACCGCCTCGTATTCCAGGGCTAGGTCGGCCTTGAGCACTTCCTCCACCGACTCGCCCACTTTCAGACGGCCCAGCGCCTGGAAATTGGGCAACCCATCCAGGAACAGGATGCGATCGGCCAGGAGATCGGCGTGCTTCATCTCGTCAATCGATTCGTGCCGTTCGAAATCAGCGAGCTTCTTCACGCCCCAGTGCGAGAGCAGGCGATAGTGCAGCCAGTATTGGTTGATCGCGGTCAGTTCGTTGAACAGGGCCTTGTTCAGAAACTCGATGACCTTGGCATCGCCCTTCATGGCCGAACCTTCCTATGCCGTTGAACTGGAAGGCAGGGTAAGCGAGCGAGGGAGCCGGGGCAATGCGCAGTTGCGCCGCGCACCACGGTCCGCCTTATCACGCCATCGCGCAGGCGCGCTCGTCGGCCACCACGTCGTCGGCATCGTCCAGGCACTGTCGGCACTGTGCCTGGCAGCCCAGCGTTCCATAGAGCGCTTCGGCATCGCCGCGGGCGTGGCAACGGGCGGCCTGGCGCAGATCTTTCTCGCGGATGGCATTGCAGATGCAGATGTACATGGCGCTGAGTGCTTTCGCTCATGAGAACGATTCGCAAGGTAATGCGATTCATTCTCATGAGCAAGGGGTAAAGCGATCCTTGCCGCCGGTTGCGTAGCGTTCCGGGCACGCCTTGCAATGCGCATGGGCGCCCGCTACATGGGCGGCCAGCATCGAGAGTTGGGGGCGACGCCCCAACGCCAACCTGCCGGTTTCCGGGCAAGGTGGCGCTCCCTGACGGGAGGATGTGGCCGATCCGGCAACCAAGCGGAGCAAGCCCCAGGCGTCTTTCCCTCCTCTCGCGCTGTACAGGATTTGGCTGTGCAGGATTTGAAGGAAAGCTACGCCCGTGCCGATCAGGATCGCCGATAACCTCCCCGCCCGCCGCACGCTGGAAGCCGAAGGCGTGATCGTGATGGGCGAAACCGAGGCCGCGCGGCAGGATATCCGCCCCTTGCGCATCGCCCTGCTTAACTTGATGCCCGACAAGATCACCACCGAAACCCAGGTGGCGCGCCTGCTTGGCGCCACGCCGCTGCAGATCGAGCTGAAGCTGGTGCGCCTGTCGGGCCATGTCAGCAAGACCACCTCGGCCGGGCACCTTGCCGAGTTCTATTCGCCGTTTTCCGCCGTGCGCGAAGAGCGCTTCGATGGCCTGATCGTTACCGGCGCGCCGGTCGAAACCATGGACTATGGCGAGGTGACCTATTGGGACGAGTTGCGCCAGATTTTTGACTGGAGCCAGACCCACTGCCACCGCCTGCTGACGATCTGCTGGGGCGCAATGGCGGCGCTGGCGCATTTCCACGGCGTGCCCAAGCATGCCCTGGGCGCCAAGGCGCATGGCGTGTTCGATCACGTCAACCGCGCCCCGGCCAGCCCCTGGCTGCGCGGGATGTCTGATGTGGTGCCCGTGCCCGTCTCGCGCTGGAGCGAGATTCGCGCCGCAGATCTGCCCGCCGGCCTTGCCGTGCTGCTCGACAGTGAAGAGGTCGGGCCGTGCCTGGTCGATGATCCGGCCCATCGCGCCATCCACATGTTCAACCACCTGGAATACGATACGCTCACGCTCGATACCGAATATCGCCGCGATGGCGAACGGATCGTGCCGCGCCACTATTATCCGCACAACGACCCGGCCCAGCTGCCGCGCAACACCTGGCGCACGCATGGGCACCAGCTGTTCGGCAACTGGATCAACGAGGTCTATCAGACCACGCCGTTCAATCTGGACGATATCGGCTGACCTGTTGCCCCTCCGTCAGGCCTGCGGCCTGCCACCTCCCCGCCAAGCGGGGAGGACCTCCTCGATCCTCCCCACGCCGTGGGGAGGGGGACCGCCCGCGCAGCGGGTGGTGGGGGGGCAGTTCCCCACCCGCCCGAATCAAGTTGCCAAACCGGCCCACCCTCGTTAAGGGCCGCCCCTTCAATCCACGCGGATCTGCGTTCCTGCCTGGCCACATAGGGCTGCCACGGCAGGTACACCGCGTCGAACAAGGAGACGAAAATGCCCAAGCTCAAGACCAAGAGCGGTGTGAAGAAGCGCTTCAAGCTTACCGCTACGGGCAAGGTGAAGCACGGCGTGGCCGGCAAGCGCCACCGCCTGATCAGCCACAACGCCAAGTACATCCGCCAGAACCGCGGCACCGACGTGATCTCCGACGCTGACGCGCGGGTGATCAAGAAGTGGGCGCCCTACGGGCTGAACTGAGGAGGCTGATCCATGTCCCGTATCAAGCGCGGCACCACCACGCGTGCCAAGCATAAGCGTATTCTCGACCAGGCCAAGGGTTACCGCGGCCGTCGCAAGAACACGATCCGCGTTGCCCGCCAAGCCGTTGAAAAGGCTGGCCAGTACGCATACCGCGACCGCAAGGTCAAGAAGCGCACGTTCCGTGCTCTGTGGATCCAGCGCATCAACGCGGCCGTCCGCGCTGAAGGCCTGACCTATTCGCAGTTCATCCACGGCACCAAGCTTGCCGGCATCGAACTCGATCGCAAGGCCATGGCGGATCTCGCCATGAACGAAGGCGGCGTGTTCGCGGCCGTGATCGCCCAGGCCAAGGCTGCCCTTCCGGACGCCTGATCGCCTGATCGCGAGACAGCTTTTAAAGGCGCTCGTTCCGAAAGGAGCGGGCGCCTTTTGCTTTTGGGGGTTTCCGCGAACATGCCCTCCCCCCGCCCCCCTCCCGCAGGCGGGAGGGGGAGAGCAACCAGGCTCCCCTCCCGCTTGCGGGAGGGGTTGGGGGAGGGCATGTTGCCACTCCCCAACACACGCAACCCATCTTCCCTTCTGCCCCGCAAAGCGCTAGCGGCAGGCGCGATGGAACAGCTAGACCAACAGCAGGCCGAAACGCTCGGCGCCATTGCCGATGCCACCACGCTCGATGCGCTGGAGGCGATCCGCGTGTCAGCGCTCGGCAAGCAGGGCTGGGTTTCCGCCCTGCTCAAGACCATGGGCCAGTTGAGCCCGGAAGAGCGCCAGGCCAAGGGCCCGCAGATCCACGGCGCGCGCGAGGCGGTGACCACTGCGCTTGCTGCCCGCAAGGCTGCGCTGGAAAGCGCCGCGCTCGATGCGCGCCTGGCGGCCGAGGCGGTGGACCTGTCGCTGCCCGCGCCGGAAAGCCCGCGCGGCAGCGTCCACCCGGTCAGTCAGGTGATGGACGAACTGGCCGAAATCTTTGCCGACATGGGCTTTGCCGTGGCCAGCGGCCCGGAAATCGAAGACGATTGGCACAACTTCACCGCGCTCAACATGCCCGAAACGCATCCGGCGCGCGCGATGCACGATACGTTCTATTTCCCGGACAAGGACGGGGAAGGGCGCGACATGCTGCTGCGCACGCACACCTCGCCGGTGCAGATCCGTGCCATGCTGAAAGACGGTGCGCCCTTGCGCATCATCGCGCCAGGCCGCGTCTATCGCTCTGACAGCGACGCCACGCACACGCCGATGTTCCACCAGATCGAAGGCCTGGTGATCGACAAGGGCATTCACCTGGGCCACCTCAAGTGGACGCTGGAAACCTTCCTCAAGGCCTTCTTCGAGCGCGACGACATCGTCCTGCGCCTGCGCCCCAGCTATTTTCCGTTCACCGAACCCTCGGTGGAAGTGGACGTGGGCTATACCCTGGTGGGTGGCAAGCGCGTTGTTGGCGGCAGCGGCGATGCGCCGGGCGGCGGCTGGATGGAAGTGCTCGGCTCGGGCATGGTCAACCGCAAGGTGATCGAATTTGGCGGGCTCGATCCAGATGAATGGCAGGGCTTTGCCTTTGGCACCGGCGTCGATCGCCTGGCCATGCTCAAGTACGGCCTGGATGACCTGCGCGCCTTCTTCGATGGCGATGCCCGCTGGCTTGGCCACTATGGATTCGGGGCGCTCGACGTGCCCACCCTTTCGGGCGGCGTGGGAGTGAAGCCGTGAAGTTTTCCCTGTCATGGCTCAAGGCCCTGCTCGACACCCAGGCGAGCGCCACCGAGATTGCCGAAAAGCTCACCAGCCTGGGCCTGGAAATCGAAAGCGTGACCGACGCGTCGGCCGCGCTCAAGCAGTTCCGCGTCGCCCGCGTGCTGACGGCGGAAAAGCATCCGCAGGCCGACAAGCTCCAGGTGCTCAGCGTCGATCTGGGTGACGGCTCGCCGCTCCAGGTGGTTTGCGGCGCACCCAATGCGCGCGCGGGCCTGGTTGGCGTGCTCGGCCTGCCAGGCGCAGTCGTTCCGGCCAATGGCATGGAACTGCGCAAGAGCGCGATTCGCGGTGTCGAATCCAACGGCATGATGTGCTCCACCCGCGAACTGGGCCTGGGCGAGGAACACGACGGCATCATCGAACTGCCCGAAGACACCGCGCTGGGGCAATCGTTTGCCGACTATATCGGGTCTGACCCGGTGTTCGACGTGGCGATCACGCCCAACCGCCCCGATTGCATGGGCGTCTATGGCATTGCCCGCGATCTGGCGGCGGCCGGCATCGGCACGCTCCGCGCCATCGACGTGGCCCCGGTGGCCGGCACCGGACCGTGCCCGATCGACATCCGCATCGAGGATGCGGCCGGCTGCCCGGCATTCTATGGCCGCGTGATCAAGGGTGTGACCAACGGCGCCTCGCCGCAGTGGCTGCAGGACCGGCTCAAGGCTGCCGGCCAGCGCCCGATCTCGGCACTGGTGGACATCACAAATTACGTCATGCTCGGCTATGGCCGCCCGGCCCATGCCTATGACCTGGCCAAGCTGACCGGCGCCGTCACCGCCCGGCTGGCGCGCGAAGGCGAAACCGTCGTCGCGCTCAACGGCAAGGAATATGTGCTCCAGCCGTTCATGACCGTGATTGCCGACGACGCTGGCGTGCACGATATCGGCGGCATCATGGGCGGCGAGCATTCCGGCTGTTCGGAAGCGACCACCGATGTGCTGCTCGAAGTGGCCTATTTCGACCCGGCGCATATCGCCCGCACCGGGCAGGCGCTGGCGCTGGCCAGCGACGCACGCGGCCGGTTCGAGCGCGGGGTCGATCCTGCGTTCCTCGATACCGGCATGGACCTTTTGACCGCGCTGATCCTCGAGATCTGCGGCGGCCAGGCCAGTGAAGTGGTGCGCGTGGGCGTGGCCCCGGTGGCACAGCGCAGCCTGGCCTATGACCCGGCGCTGGCCGGGCAGCTTGGCGGCGTTGCCGTGGCCCAGGGCGAACAGAAGCGTATCCTCGCTGCCCTGGGCTTTGGCGTGGACGCGGACTGGACAGTCACCGTGCCGACCTGGCGCCCTGACATCGCCGGCGCGCCCGATCTGGTAGAGGAAGTGATCCGCGTGCACGGCCTCGATGCCGTGCCGTCCACCCCGCTGCCGCGCACCGATGGCGTGGCGCGGCCCACGGCCACGCCAGTGCAGATGCTCGAACGCCGCCTGCGCCGCGCGGCGGCCGCGCGTGGGCTGCATGAGGCGGTGACCTGGTCGTTCCTGCCCCCGGCCCAGGCCGAACACTTTGCCGATGGGCAATTCGTGTGGACGCTGGCCAATCCGATCTCGGAAGACTTGAAGGCGATGCGCCCCTCGCTGCTGCCCGGCTTGCTGGCGGCGGCACGGCGCAATTGCGATCGCGGCGCGTCCAGCGTGCGCCTGTTCGAGATCGGCCGCCGCTATCTGCGCGCCGACGATGGTAGCAGCGATGAACGCCTCAGCCTGGCCGTGGTCCTGGCCGGTGAGCGCACCGCGCGCGGCTGGGCCAGCGGCAAGGCGCAGCCGTTCGACGCGTTCGATGCCAAGGCCGAAGCCATGGCCCTGCTGGCCCAGGCCGGCGCTCCGGTGGAGAACCTGCAGGTGATGGGCGAGGCGGGCAGCCAGTTCCATCCCGGCCAGTCGGCCACGCTGCGCCTTGGCCCCAAGCAGGTTCTGGCGCGCTTTGGCATGATCCATCCCGCCACGGCCAAGGCCTTTGGCCTGGATGTGCCGGTTGCGGTGGTCGAACTGTTCCTCGATCGCGTGCCGGCCAAGAAGGCTGCGCCGGGCTTTGCCCGCCCGCACTTTGCTCCGCCTGCGCTCCAGGCCGTGACGCGCGACTTTGCGTTCCTGGTAGATGCCAAGGTGCCGGCGGGCGACGTGCTGCGTGCGGTCAAGGGCGCGGACAAGGCCAGCATTGTCGCTGCCCGCGTGTTCGACGATTTCCGCGGCCAGGGCGTTCCCGAAGGACAGCGCAGCCTGGCCATCGAGGTGACGCTGCAGCCAGGCGACAAGAGCTTTGACGAAGCCGCTCTCAAGGCGATTTCCGACAAGATCGTCGCCGCTGCGGCCAAGCAGGGCGGCGTTCTGCGCGGCTAGAGCAGCCTTTGGGCTTCGACAGGCTCAGCCCGAACGGGATTTCAGGTTTTGTCTGTGCCCGTTCGCCCTGAGCTTGTCGAAGGGCACTCGCGCAACGCCTGATCATACCGCACTTGCGAAGAGCGCGTGCTCTGGCCATACCCTGTGGCCATGACCCAGCCTGCTCTTGTCACGATCGCGTCCGAGACGCTGACCGCCGCGATCAATCCGCTGGGGGCAGAGCTGTGGTCGATCACCGACCGCGCCGGGCAACAGTGGATGACCGATGCCGATCCGGCGTTCTGGACGGGCCATGCCCCGGTGCTGTTCCCGATCGTCGGCTCGCTGGCCGGCGATACGCTGCATCACGCTGGCAAGGCCTATACGCTGCCGCGCCATGGCTTTGCCCGCCGGTCTGATTTTGCGCTCGTCGCCCATGATGGCGCCACGGCGCATTTCCGCCTGCGCGATTCGGCCGAGACGCGGGCGGTCTATCCCTTTGCCTTCGTGCTCGACATGGCCTTTGCCGTGGAAGGGGCGACCCTGGCGGTGACCGCGACCGTCAGCAATCCGGGTAATGAAACGCTGCCGTTCAGTTTTGGCTATCACCCAGCCTTTGCCTGGCCTTTGCCGGGCAGCACCGACAAGCATGCCCACCGCCTGGTCTTCACCAAGGACGAGCCTGAGCCGATCGCGCGGGTCAACAAGCAGACCGGGCTGGTGCTCGAACGCCGTTATGCCACCCCGGTGCGCGGCCGCATGCTGCCGCTGCGCGAGCAACTGTTCACCAACGACGCGGTGATCTGGACCGACCTCGCCAGCCGCGCGCTGACCTATGGCGTGGAAGGCGGCCCGGCACTCGACGTGGCGTTCCCCGACATGGCGATGCTGGGCCTGTGGCAGGTGCCCGGCGCGCACTATATCTGCATCGAGCCCTGGGCGGGCCATGCCGATCCCGAAGGCTTTACCGGCGATATCACGCAAAAGCCGGGCATCGTCCTGCTTGCCCCGGGCGAGAGCCGCAGCTTCCGCATGGACGTGACCGTCAGGGGCGGCTAAGCGGCGCGGACTATGTCCAATCGCCGCACCTTTGCCATCATTTCCCACCCCGACGCGGGCAAGACCACGCTGACGGAAAAGCTGCTGCTGCAAGGCGGCGCCATCCACCTGGCTGGCGAAGTGAAGGCGCGCGGCCAGGCGCGGCGTGCCCGGTCTGACTGGATGAAGATCGAGCAGCAGCGCGGCATTTCGGTGACCTCGTCGGTCATGACGTTCCAGAAGGACGGCACCGTCTTCAACCTGCTCGATACCCCGGGCCACGAAGACTTTTCCGAAGATACCTATCGCACGCTCACCGCGGTCGATTCGGCGATCATGGTGATCGACGCGGCCAAGGGGATCGAGCCGCAGACGCGCAAGCTGTTCGAAGTGTGCCGCATGCGCTCAGTGCCGATCATCACCTTCGTCAACAAGGTGGACCGCGAAGGCCGCCCGGTGTTCGAAACGCTCGACGAGGTGGCCGATGCCCTGGCGCTCGACGTTGCGCCGATGAGCTGGCCGGTGGGCATGGGCGGCATCTTCGAAGGCGTCTATGACTTTGCCAGCGAAACCATCGCCCGTCCCGAAGGTGACAGCCGCGAGTTCCTGGGCAAGCGCGATCCGGCCGCTGGGGCCATTCCCGATGAATTTGCCGAAGAGATCGAGCTGGGCCGCGAAGGCTATCCGCAGTTTGATCTGGCCGCCTATCGCCATGGTGACTTGACCCCGGTCTATTTCGGATCGGCGCTCAAGAACTTTGGCGTGGCCGAACTGATCGCCGCGATCGACCGCTTTGCCCCGCCGCCGCGCCCGCAGGCCAGCGACCAGGGCACGATCGACCCGACGCGCGAGGACGTGACCGGCTTCATCTTCAAGGTGCAGGCCAACATGGACCCGCAGCACCGTGACCGCATCGCGTTCATGCGCATGGTATCGGGCACGTTCAAGCGCGGCATGAAGCTGACCCCCTCAGGCCTGGGCAAGCCGATCGCGGTGCATTCGCCGATCCTGTTCTTTGCCCAGGACCGCGAGATTGCCGATAGTGCCGAAGCGGGCGATATCATCGGCATTCCCAACCACGGCACGCTGCGCGTGGGCGATACGCTGTCGGAAAAGAACGACGTGCGCTTTACCGGGCTGCCCAACTTCGCGCCCGAAATCCTGCGCCGCGTGGTGCTGAAAGACCCGACCAAGACCAAGCAGCTGCGCAAGGCGCTCGACGATCTTTCCGAAGAGGGCGTGATCCAGGTGTTCTACCCGGAAATCGGCTCACAGTGGATCGTGGGCGTGGTCGGGCAGCTGCAGCTCGACGTGCTGATCAGCCGGCTGGAAGCGGAATACAAGGTCGAGGCCGTGCTCGAACCCTCGCCATTCGATACCGCGCGCTGGCTCAAGGGCACGCCCGAGGCCTTGCGGGCCTTTGCCGATTTCAACCTGTCGAACCTGGCCAAGGACCGCGATGGCGATCCCGTCTTCATGGCGCGCTCGGCCTGGGACGTGAGCTATCAGCAGGAACGCAACCCCGACCTGGCGTTCAGCGCCACCAAGGAACGTTAAAGCGCTGTTTGTGATCGGGTACGCGGATTGGGCGGCATCATCTCTCGGGTGCCGTCCGCGCAAATGCCCTTGGGGTATTTCCCCCAAGTCGGTGACAGCATGGTTCCCGCTCTTGCCAGCGCAGTGCAGCATGGGCAGGGTGGGGCCATGAATCTGCTCGGTCCCACTTCGAACACCTTCATCTCGCAACGCCTGCGCCTCCACTATGTGGATTGGGGCAATGCCGAGAAGCCACCGCTGCTGCTGATCCATGGCGGGCGCGACCATTGTCGCAGCTGGGACTGGACGGCCGAGGCGCTGCGCGAGGATTGGCATGTCATCGCGCTCGATCATCGCGGCCATGGCGACAGCGAATGGGCCTCTGACGGCAACTATCGCGTGATGGACATGGTCTATGACGTGGCGCAGCTGATCCACCAACTGGGCCTGGCGCCGGTGACCATCGTGGCCCATTCGATGGGCGCGGCCGTGGCGCTGCGCTATGCCGGGCTGTTTCCCGAAGACGTGGCCAAGCTGGTGGCGATCGAGGGCATTTTCCCTACCCCCGATTGGGAAGCGCGCATGCGCGCCGTGCCCTTTGCCCGCCGCATCCGCGATTATATCGCCGAAAAGCGCAAGGCCGCCGGGCGCCTGCCGCGCCGCTATCCCACGATCGAGGCGGCGATCGCCCGTATGAAGGCGCAGAACCCCTACATCAATGATGCCCAGGCCCGCCACCTGACGATCCACGGCATCAACCGCAACGAAGACGGCACGTTTACCTGGAAGTTCGATCCCTACGTGCACATCGAACACCCCTACGACATTTCCCAGAACCGCAAGCACGAGCTGTGGGAGGCGATTACCAGCCCCACCCTGCTGCTCAACGGGGCGGATTCGTGGGCGGGCAATCCGATTCGTGACGGGCGGATCGAGCACTTCCGCTCGGCCGAGGTGGTCGAATTCGAGAACGCCGGGCACTGGTTGCACCACGACCAGTTCGATCGCTTCGTCGCCACCCTGCGCGATTTCCTCTGACCGCGCGGGTGCCGGCCATGCAGGCGGCCGATTCGCTGGTCTTTGCCAGCTACAATATCCACAAGGGCGTGGGCGCCGATCGGCGCTGCGATCCCGAGCGCATCCTGATGGTGCTGCACGAGGTGGGCGCCGACGTGATCGCGCTGCAGGAAGCGGACAATCGCTTTGGCACGCGCGAGGCGGTGATCCCGCCCACACTGCTCGCGCACGGCAGCCCGTGGCGCGCGGTAGCACCGGGCGTGATCGATCGCGCGCGCCGGGCGGGCAGCCTGGGCTGGCACGGCAATGTCATCCTGGTGCGGCGTGACCTGGTGGTGACCGGGTGCCATGCCGTGCCCCTGCCCACGCTGGAGCCGCGCGGGGCGGTGGCGGTGGATCTCGAATGGGCCGGGCAGGGCGTGCGCGTAATCGGCATGCATCTTGACCTGTCGGGCCTGCGCCGCCGCCAGCAGGTGCGCGTGGCCTGCGCGGCGGCCGGGCGCGGACCGCGCGTGCTGATGGGCGATTTCAACGAATGGGCGCCGCGCGGCGGCGCGCTCCAGGCCTTTCCCGGCGATCTTTCAGTTCTCGCGCCCGGCCGCAGCTTTCCCGCGCGGCGCCCGCTGGGCCAGCTCGACCGTATCGTCGCCAGTCACGACTGGGTGGTTGAAGGCATGGGCGTGCACCATAGCCCCCTGGCGCAGCAGGCGTCAGATCACCTGCCGGTGTGGGCACGGCTGCGGCTGAGTGGGAAAGCTCCTGCCTAAAATTTAGGCAGATTCTGTGCACTGCACAAGAATCGAGCGGCGGCGAAACGCTCGACAATGGATATGGTTTCCGTGAATCGCTGATTTCGTAAGAAAACGGATTTGGCACGCCCTTTGCTTTAACAATTCATGCCGGTTCCGCACCGGCTGGTTGAGGCCGTGAAAGGGGGCATGAATGAAATTCATCATCGCCATCATCAAGCCGTTCAAGCTCGACGAAGTGCGTGAAGCGCTGTCGGGTCTGGGCGTTGCTGGGATGACGGTGTCGGAAGTGAAGGGTTTTGGCCGACAGAAGGGCCAGACCGAGATCTACCGCGGCGCCGAATACTCCACGAACATGCTGCCCAAGGTGAAGCTCGAAATCGCTGCCAGCGACGACCTCGCGGCGCAGATTGTCGAGACCATCCAGCAAACCGCCAGCACCGAGGCGATCGGCGACGGCAAGATCTTCGTGCTCGATCTCGCTTCGGCGGTGCGCATTCGCACCGGCGAAAGCGGCGATATGGCGCTGTGACTTCCGAACAGAGGGGAAACCATATGATCCGCAAGATGATCAGTGGCATGACGGCAGCCGGGCTCAGCCTCGGCATGGCCTCTGCCGCCTTTGCGCAAACCGGGCCGATCAAGGCCCCCACGGCCGACCAGATGGCCACCATGGTCAACAAGGGTGACGTCGCCTGGATGCTGGTCTCGGCCGCTCTGGTGCTGATGATGAGCATCCCCGCCCTGGCGCTGTTCTACGGCGGCCTGGTGCGCACCAAGAACATGCTTTCGGTGCTGATGCAGGTGCTGATGATCGTGTCGGTCGCGGCGCTGTGCTGGGTCTGCTGGGGCTATTCGATGGCCTTCACCGGCGGCTCGCCCTATGTCGGCGGCTTCTCCAAGATGTTCCTGGCGGGGGTTTCCACCTCGACTTATGCAGCGACGTTCTCCAACAACGTCTACCTGCCCGAATATGTCTATGTCATCTTCCAGATGACCTTCGCCTGCATCACGCCGGCGCTGATCGTGGGCGCCTTTGCCGAGCGCGTGAAGTTCACGCCGCTGATGATCTTCACCGTGCTGTGGCTCACCCTGGTCTATTTCCCGATGGCCCACATGGTGTGGTACTTCGCCGGTCCTGACTTCCTGTCGTCCAACACCTCCGACGCCGGCCTGATCTATGGCTGGGGCGGCCTGGACTTTGCCGGCGGCACCGTGGTGCACATCAACGCCGGTATCGCTGGCCTCGTCGGCTGCCTCGTGATCGGCAAGCGCCTGGGCTTTGGCAAGGAAGCCACCCCGCCGCACTCGCTGACCATGACCATGATCGGTGCCTCGCTGCTGTGGGTGGGCTGGTTCGGCTTCAACGCCGGTTCGGGCCTGGAATCGAACGCGGCCACCGCGCTCGCCTTCATCAACACCTTCGTCGCCACTGCCGCCGCCGCCGTCTCCTGGTCGGTTGTCGAACAGATCAAGCATGGCAAGCCCTCGATGCTGGGCGCTGCCTCGGGTGCCGTCGCTGGCCTCGTCGCGATCACCCCGGCGGCCGGCTATGCCGCGCCGATGGGCGCCATCGTCCTCGGCCTCGTCGTCTCGCCGATCTGCTTCTTCTTCGTCACCACCGTCAAGAACGCCCTCAAGTATGACGACACGCTCGACGTGTTCGGCGTGCACTGTGTTGGCGGGATCGTCGGCGCCATCGGCACCGCCATCGTGGCTGACCCTTCGCTGGGTGGCCAGGGCTGGATCGACTACACCGTGTTCCCCGCCAAGGCCGGCACCTATGACATGGTTGCCCAGATCATCACCCAGGTGAAGGCCGTGTGCGTCACCCTGGTGCTCTCGGGCGGCGTCTCGGCGGTCCTGTTCATCGCTCTCGACAAGACGATCGGCCTGCGTCCGACCGAAGAAGCCGAGCGCGAAGGCCTCGACATCTCCGAACACGGCGAACGCGCCTACAACATGTAAGTTTTCACCAGCTTGGCGGGGTGGGGGGCCTGATCCTCTCCCTCTCTCCCCCTCCTCCGCCAAACCATGTTCCTCCTGCGAACGACCTGGGCCGGAAGCGCACGCGCTTCCGGCCTTCTTTTTTGTTCGCTCGGCAGCCCCCGGGCGGCTTTGCAAAGTTAACGATCACGCAATCGTCCCATCGTAGAACACCTGAGCGAAAGCGTCCCTTGGGCGGAGATTCTGATGGTGATCCGGCGCATGGCCTGGGGCAGGCCAGGCAACAGTGGCAATGAACGGTCCGATGGTGTTGCGGGTGCGCCTGCCGCTGCGCCCACGGCCAGGGATGCGGCCAAGGCCACTGGCCTCGCGCCCGATCATGCCACCGCGCTGTGCCGCGCCTATGAAGCGCTTGGGCTGGGGGCATTCTGGTCGAGCGATGCCGATGGCCGGCTGACCTATCTATCCCCTGCCGCGCGCGCGCTGCTTGCGGGCGATGGTGATCCGCTGGGCCGCACCCTGCTCGATCTGTTCCACCACGATGAAACCCAGGGCGACAATGGCAGCGAGCGCTCGCTGCGCTTCGTGCTGGCGCGGCGCACCCGCTTTGAACGGCTGACCGTGCGCACCGGGCCGGCCAGCCAGCCGCGCTGGTGGTCGTTGTCGGGCGAAGCCGTGCACCATCGCGGTCAGTTTGCCGGCTTCCACGGCCATTGCGCCGATATCAGCGACCAGCGCCGCCATGCCGAGGAAAGCTCGCACATGGCGCTGCACGATCCGCTGACCGGCCTCGCCAATCGCCGCCACATGAACCAGACGCTGGCGCGCAAGCTTGCCGCGCTGGCCTCCACCCGGCGTGGTTGCACCACGATGCTGATCGATCTCGATCGCTTCAAGCAGGTCAACGACACGCTGGGCCACGCTGCCGGTGATGCCCTGCTCAAGCAGGTGGCCGATCGCCTGGTGCGCCTGGTGGGCGATGCCAGCCGCGTGTGCCGGCTGGGCGGCGATGAATTCCAGATCATCCTGCCCGAGGTGGAGGATCGCGGCCATCTGGGCGAATTGGCCGAAGCCCTGATCGAGGATATTTCCCAGCCCTATCTGATCGATGGCAGCCGCTGCCTGATCGGCGCGTCGATCGGCGTGGCGATTGCCCCGTTCGATGGCGCGGCGGCCGACGACCTGGTGCGCAGCGCCGATCTTGCGCTCTATGCCGCCAAGGGCAGCGGGCGCGGGCGCTTCCGCTTCTTTTCCAGCGACCTGCTCAAGGCGGCGGAGGATCGCAAGGCCTTGGAGGAGGACCTGCACGATGCCCTGGCGCAGGGCCAGTTTGCCCTGCACTACCAACCCATCGTCAAGGCGCAGAGCAACCAGGTGATCGGGGTGGAGGCGCTGCTGCGCTGGAACCATCCCGAACATGGCCAGGTATCGCCGGCGCGGTTCATCCCCATTGCCGAGGAATCCAATCTCATCCGCACGATCGGCGAATGGGTGTTGCGCAAGGCCTGCGCCGATGCAGCTGGCTGGGAAGTCCCACTGCGCGTGGCGGTCAATGTCTCGCCCGTGCAGTTTGCCGACGAGGCATTTCCTGCGCTGGTCACCTCGGCCCTTGCGCAATCCGGGCTCGATCCCGCGCGGCTGGAACTGGAAATCACCGAAGGCGTGTTTCTGGAAGAAGGCGGCCAGACCGATGCGCGGTTCAACGCGCTCAAGGGCCTGGGCGTGCGCCTGGCGCTCGATGATTTCGGTACCGGCTATTCCAGTCTCGGCTATCTCAAAAGCGCGCCGTTCGACAAGATCAAGATCGACCAGTCGTTCGTGCGCGGCGCGACCCAGCCGGGCAACCGCAACCGCGCGATCATCACCGCCATCGTCGCGCTGGCCCAGGCGCTGGATATGGAAACCACGGCTGAAGGCGTGGAAAGCTTTGACCAGTTCGACCTGATGAAAGCGCTGTGCGTCAGCCATGTCCAGGGCTTCATCTATAGCCAGCCGCTCGACAACGACACGTTCGTTGCCGGCCTTTCCGGTGGCGATTGGACCATCGAGCCATCCGGCCCGGCGCGCCAGCGGCATCAGCGGCAGGCGATGTTCCGCCGCGTGGGCGTGGTGCACGAGGATCACTATTACCCCGTGGTGCTGCGCAACCTCTCGAAATCGGGCGCGCTGATCGAGGGGCTGCTCGAAGTGCCGCTCGACACGCCCTTCGTGCTCGACCTGGGCGATGGGCAACTGGTGGTGTCGCGCGTGCGGCGCAGCCAGGGCCATCAGCAGGGGCTGGAGTTCGAACAGGAACTGGTCAGCGATGGCAACGGCGGCCTGTGCACGCGCTATCGCGTCTCGCCCTATCAGCTTTCCGCTGCCGGGCTGACCCTGGGCGCCGGCCCCAACGGGCCGTTGCAGATCAACCGTGGCCCCAATGCCAAGGTGACTATGCCCGCCTTTGCCATGGCGACCGACTGGAACGGCGCCGGGCTCGCTTGGACGGATGCTGCGTAACGCTTGAATTGCGCGGTTCATGGCGTAAAGCCCATGCCATCATGACCGACCAGACCGCGCCCGCATCCGCCCAGACCGCCAGCCTCGACCGTTCGCGGCCGCAGCCCAAGGACTGGATCAAGGCGATCCATGCCTATGTGCCGGGCAAATCGGCCGGGCTGGATGGGCAGCCGTTGATCAAGCTGTCGGCCAACGAAAACCCGCTGGGCACCAGCGCGGCGGCCATGGCGGCGCGTGCGCAGGTGGCCAATGCCGCGCTCTATCCCGATCCTGACAGCAAGGATCTGCGCGGCGCGCTGGCCGCGCTGCACGGGCTCGATCCCGCGCGCATCGTGATGGGCACGGGTTCGGATGAACTGCTGCATATCGCGGCCCAGGCCTATGCCGGGGTGGGCGATGAAGTGCTGTTCGTGCGCTATGGCTTTTCGGTCTATCCGATCGCGGCACGGCGTTGTGGCGCAACGCCCGTGGAAGCGCCCGACACCGATTTCGGCACCGATGTCGATGCGCTGCTCGCGGCGGTGACCGAGCGGACCCGTGTGGTGTTCCTGGCCAATCCCAACAATCCCACCGGCAGCTATATCGGCCGTGCCGAACTGGCGCGGCTGCATGCCGGCCTGCGCCCCGATGTCTTGCTGGTGGTGGACCAGGCCTATGCCGAATATGTCGCGGCAGACGATGACGATGGCGCGCTCGATCTGGCGCGCACGGCCGCCAATGTGCTGGTCACGCGCACGTTCTCCAAGATCTATGGCCTGGCCGGAGAGCGGATCGGCTGGGCCACCGGGCCGGCCGACGTGATCGACATGCTCAACCGCATTCGCGGGCCGTTCAATGTCTCGCTCACCGGGCAGGCGATGGGGCTGGCGGCGGTGCACGACCAGGCGTTCGTCCAGGCATCGGCCGCGCACAACCGGGCCGAGCGCGCGCGGTTCGTCGCCGCGTTGGAGGCGCTGGGCAACCACGGGCTACGCGCGCTGCCGAGCCAGGCCAACTTCGTGCTGATCGAGTTTACCGGCGCGCTCACGGCAGAGGCGGCGTATCTGGGCCTGATGGATGCTGGGTATATCACCCGCTGGCTGCCCGGGCAGGGGCTGCCGCAGTGCCTGCGCATCACCATCGGCACGCCCGCGCAGATGGATGCCATCGCCGGCGCGCTGCGCACCATGGCAGACGCTGCGCCAGGCACGGCCCGGTGAGCGCTGCCCCCTTCACGCGCATCACGGTCATCGGTCTGGGCCTGCTGGGCGGATCGGTGGCGCTGGCTGCACGCGCGCGCATGGCCGGGGTGATCGTCACCGGCTATGACGCCGATGCGGCGGTGCGGGCGCGCGCGGCGCAGATCGGCCTGGCCGACACCATCGCCGCCACGCAAGCGCAGGCGGTGGCCGATGCAGACCTCGTGGTCTTCTGCGTGCCGGTGGGTGCCATGGCCGCTGCTGCTGCCGCCGTGGCGCCGTATCTGCCCGCCGGCTGCGTGGTCAGCGATGTGGGGTCCAGCAAGGCCAGCGTGCTCAAGGCCCTGGGCGATGCGCTGCCCCATGCCACGATCGTGCCCGCCCACCCCGTTGCCGGCACCGAGCAGAGCGGGCCCGACGCCGGCTTTGCCACGCTGTTCGCTGGGCGCTGGTGCATCCTCACCCCGCCCGATGGCGCCGATGCCACGGCCGTGGCGCGCGTCGCCGCGTTCTGGGAAGGCCTGGGCGCGCGCGTCGAAATGATGGACGCGGCCCACCACGATCTGGTGCTGGCGGTGACCAGCCACCTGCCCCACCTGATCGCCTACACGATCGTGGGCACCGCGTCTGACCTGGAAGAGGTGACGCAGAGCGAGGTGATCAAGTATTCGGCCGGCGGCTTTCGCGATTTCACCCGCATCGCCGCCTCTGACCCGACGATGTGGCGCGACGTGTTCCTGCACAACCGCGATGCCGTGCTGACCATGCTGCAGGTCTTTACCGAAGACCTGACCGAGTTGCAGAAGGCGATCCGCAAGGGCGATGGCGCCGCGCTGTTCGACCATTTCACCCGCACCCGGGCGATCCGCCGCTCGATCATCGCGATGGGCCAGGACGATGCCCGCCCCGATTTCGGCCGCGATCACGGCGCCGTGGCGACACCTTCAACGCCAGACTGAGCCAGCGCGCCATCAGGCGTCGTTGGCGACGCCGGTGCGCTCTTCCTGGTGCAGCACGCGGGCGTGCCACAGGTTGCGGCCCACGAAGATCACCAGAATGATGGCCGCGATGATGATCGCAACGGTCAGGCCGGCGCGGCCAAAGCGGCGTGCGCGCTGCTCAGGCGGCAGGTTGCGGGGATCTTCCATGATGTTTCCTTTTGCGGGTAGGTGACCCCTGGCCAACGCGCCGCGGCGCGCGCGCGATGGCGGGGCCAACCTGTGCAAACAAGAAAGGGGCGGCAACCGCGTGGTTGCCGCCCCCTTTTTTGCGCCAGGCGCCGCGATCAGAGCGCGATGCTGAGCGAAGCGCGCACGTTGGCGGCGATGCCGCCGTTCTGCGGCTTTTCCGCGCCGGCCGAAATCTTCCAGGTATAGTCGAGACCGCCCTGGAGAATGCCGATCGAGCCGATCCAGGCCGACTGCACGTTTTCCGGGGTGAGCGTGAACTGCTGGCCCGAACCGAAGATCGCGGTGGTGGCGCCCAGGTCGCCCGACAGGTGGCTGCGGCGGCCCACGTCGGCTTCCACGGTGAACGGGCGGCCTTCGTAGCTGCTCGGGCCGCTGCTCCACGCAAAGCCCAGCGTGGTGGTGGCGTTGACGGCCGTGCTGCTGCGGTCACGCACCAGCAGGATCATCGCGTCGGTGCCAGTTTCCTGGTAGCCGTTTTCCTTGAGGCGGAAGTATTCGATGTTCGCCTTGGGCTTGATCTTGAACGTGTCGCTCAGATCGATGTCATAGCTGAACCCGCCCGTGGCCGACAGCGAGTGGCCCTTCCAGCCGCCGTGCGCCGCATAGGTGATCGTTGCAGAGTCGACCGCGCCGGTGAAGGTGCGGTCAAGCTTGAACGACGAGCGGCCGTAGCCGACACGGGCAAAGGTGTAGAGCTTGCCGAACGCCTTGCGCCAGAACGCGTTGATTTCGATGTTGTTCACGCCCAGCGACTGCTGGTTGTGGTTGTTCACCGTGCCGCTGGTCCAGTCGAAGTAGGCACCGATGTTGCCCAGCGCGGTGGCGCGTTCGAGCCCGAAGGACACGCCGCCGCCGCTCAGGCTGTAGCCGACCGAATCATCGTCGTGCTTGCTGGCGCGGAAATAGAGCGGCTCGAGCCACATGCCGGTGTTGCTGATCGTGAACAGCGACGAATCGTCGGCCACGTGCAGCGCTGCCTGGCGCGAGCCACGCGTGACGAAATCGAACGCCCCGCCGGCATAATCGGGCAGCAGCTGGTTGAATTGGCTCTGCAGCGTCGGCGTATCGGTGACCTGGAGCAGGCTGGACTGCAGGTTGGTGTAGTTGGCAGCATTGCCGATGATCGCATCATAGGCGGCTGCCTGGGGCGTGGTCAGGCCAAGCTGCGCGGCGGTCTTGCGCGACAGCGACAGGATGAGGTCGTTGCCGTTCTGCGAGATCGAACCGGTATAGAGCACGGGCAGCGACAGCGAGCTGGTGGTGACATTGCTGCCGCCGGTCAGCGTGCCGGCCGAGACGATGGTCTGCGGCGTGGTCGCGCTCAGGAACGAGGACACCGAGACGTTGATCTTGGCACCCGAGGCGAAGGTTGCGGTGTTGGCCACCAGCTTGGAAGCCGTGCCGGTGGAGTCCACATAGACGCCGAGCGCACCGCCCGAACCGACCGTCAGGTTGTTGATCGTGGTGGTGCCGACGGCGTTGGCGCCGAACGAGCCGCCATTGACCGTCACGTTGAGCTGCGAACCGCCGGTGATGGTGCCGGCCCAGATGGCCGAACCGCCGATGGTCAGCGTGCCGACCTGGTCGTTGAGCGCCATCTGCCCGGTGAAGCGCGCATTGGCGCTCATCGTCATCGAGGCGGTGCCCGAGGTACCGAAATCGATGTTGCCGATCCACTTGGAATCGTCAGCCATGATCACGGTGTTGTTGCCGGTGCCGAGATAGGCGTTGCCGGTCACCTTGCCGGATTCGATGTCCACCGTGTCGTTGCCGCTGCCGGTGTAGATGTCACCGGTGATCGCGGTGTAGACCGGCGCGGTCGCCACGTTGTAGCCCGACGCGGCCTTGTCCGATGCCTGGCTGGTGACGCCGGTGGCATTGAGGTACTGCTTGATCGTCACGCCGCTGGTGTTGGCCGACAGATCGATCGCCGCGGTCTTGCCGGTCGATGCACCGCTGATGGTGATGAAGCCGGTGTTGTTGACGGTGTTGAGCGTGCCCGACAGATCGCGGATGCCATAGAGATTGCCCGAGGCAACCCCGCTCGCCGTCGCCTTGATCGTGCCTTCGTTGTACAGCGACGTGGCCGTAACACCCTGGTTGAGCAGGATCGCGGTGGCATCACCGTTGACCGTGGTGGCCGTGACGGTGCCGTGCACGCCGATGCCGTTGGGCAGGCTGACGGTGCCGCCTTGGCCGCCAACGACGACGCCATAGGCGTTGAGGCCGCTGTAATAGGCGGTGGCGCTGACGCTGCCGTCAACCGCAACCGAATAGGTGCCCGAAGTCGCCACGACCGAGCCGATCGTGGTGTTGCCGGCGCCACCGATCAGCAGCGCGGGGCTGGTGCCGTAGGACTGGATCGAACCGGTGGTTTCGGTGACGTTGTTGGTGCTCGACGCCACAGTGACGATCACGCCGCCGGTGACGTTGCCCGAAACCTGCACGGCGGCCTTGCCGCTGCTCAGCGCGGTGGGCGACAGCGTCTGCGTGGTGCCATCGTCGGCGGTGTAGCTGACCGCTTGGGTCATGGCGCCGTCGATCTTGAACGCGCCGTTGATGTCGCCATTGACGACAACCGCCTGCGCGCCCGTGCCGATCACCGCCACGGTGCCGCCGATGGCGAGGTTGCCGGTAACGGTGCCGGTGCTCACGCCAACCGAGTTGTCACCCTTGACCGAGATCGTGCCGGTGTTGGTGATCGAGCCGGTGAGCGGGGAGCTGACGACGATGCCGCCCGAATTGTTGCCTTCCACGCCGATCGTGCCGGTGTTCGAGATCGTCGCCGTGGTGGCGTTGCCCGACAGGATGTGGATGCCATAGCGGTTGGTCAGCTGCGAGACCGAGCCATTGACGACCGAGCTGTTGCCCAGGACCGGCGGCGTATAGTCTTCGCTGACGGTGATCGTGCCATCGTTGGTGATCGTGGTGGTCACCCCGGCGTTGGCGACGATGCCGGCGCTGTTGCTGACCCCGGCGACGGTCAGCGAGCCACCGGAATTGACATTGACCGTGTTCGACGAATCGATCGTGATCGGAACGCCGCTGGGCAGCTTGATCGCGCCGCTGCCGTTGACGGTGATATTGCCGGCCGACGAGGTGTTGAGGGCAGTCAGCGTGCTGGTGCCCACCGTGGTATCGGCAAGCGCCGGGGTGGCAACGGCCACCAGGGCGGCCGGAATCGCCATGGTGGCGACGGTCGAAAGAAAACGAATCTTGGGGAGGCGCTGCATGGGCTCTCGTCTCGTTGGGCAAAAGGGCCAGCAGGGGCGGGCCGGTGGCAACATGGCGGGCTTCATATCCGGGGCAGGCCGGCTTTACCAGTGCCTGAAATGCGCCGTAACCACTATCCGTCGCAAGCGAAGATGAAGAAATGTTCAGACAATTTCCGTGACTGTAAATTTGCCGTTCAGACAAAACCCGCCAGCAGGGCTGTGGGACAAGGGAATGGACGGAGCAACCATCGTGCGCGACGGGTGGACCGCATGACCTTTTGCGGTGACTTGCAGGGCGAGCCCCTTTCCCCGGTCGAAGATCCTGGCGGTCTTCATCCGGCTGGACCAGTCATCGATCATCGACATGGCACTGCCGGGGCGCTTTCGCCCCGAGCGCTGCCTGTTGCCGAGCCGGAGCCGCCCCGCGATGGGCGGGGCCTGGCCCTGCGCGACGACGTGGCGCTGATGCGACGCGTGGGCGAGGGTTGCCAGGCATCCTTTGCCGTGTTGGTCGAACGCCATGCCGCCGCGCTCTATCGCGTGGCCGCCCGCATGCTGGGCGATGGCCACGATGCCGAGGACGTGGTGCAGGACTGCTTTGCCCGCATGTGGCAGAACGCGCCGCGCTGGCAGCCGACCGGCGCTGGCCTGGTCGGATGGCTGCATCGCGTGGCGATGAACCTGTGTTTCGATCGCAAGCGGCGCTTTCGCGTGGTGGTGACCGACGAGGTGCCCGATTGCGCCGACCAGGCGCCGCTGGCCGATCGCCTGATCGAACAGCGCCAGGCCTGTGCCCAGGTGGCGGCGGCGCTTGCCGATCTGCCTGAACGCTATCGGGCTGCCTTGGTCTTGTGCTATTACGAGAACTTCTCCAATGCACTTGCGGCACAGGTGCTTGATCTTAATATCAAGGCGATGGAGTCGCTGTTGTTCAGGGCGAGGCGGCAGATGCGTGAACTGCTTGAAGCGCGTGACATTACCTGCCGCGATGTGGCCTTTGCCGGCGCGGCCGACTTTGCCAATTCACCGGCCGCTCACGCTTTTGCTACGGGCGCAGGCCCCCGCGCGTGACCGACCAGCAGCCTCGCATCGCCGATCCGGGCCGGGATCAGGCGGCAGGCTTGTCAGCGGCCCCCTTGCGCCATGCCGATGCGTCGCCTGCCGACGCGGCGCTCGACCAAATTCTTGGCCTGCATGAAGCGCCGGCGCTGCCCCCTGGGCTGACCGCGCGCATCCTGCGCGACGTGCCCTTGCGCCCGCAACTGGCGATGCCGGGGTATGACAGCGCAGCCAGCGTGGCGATTGCCCCCATGCGCGCCGGCGCGCAGGTGGTTCCGCTGCGCGTGGTTGGCGGCACCGACCAGGGCGGAAAGCGCCCGATCGCAGCGCGTCTCACGGCCTGGCGCGGCGCGCTGTTGATGCTGGGCGGCACCGGCATCGGTGCCGTAGCAGCGAGCGTTGCCGCGATGGCGATCTTCGGCTCTCCGTTTCAGAATCAGGCCTCAGACCAGGCCGCCGTTGCCGGCCAGGCGGCGGGTGCGCCCGCCCTGGTGGCAGCGGCATCGTCGGCGCCAGCGACCGCGGCAGGATCTGCCAGCCCCGCGTCAGCCGGATCGGCGAACAAGGCCAGCGCCACGGCAGTGCCGGGGCAGGGCCAGGCCGATGCGCTGGCCGCGGCCACGCCGCCGGTGATCATCGTGCCGCCGGCCGCCGGCGCTCCAGGCCACGATACCAGCGATCCCGATCCGGTGCTGCCGCCGGCCGCAACCACCGATCGCGAGCGGCTGGCTGCGCAATCGCCCGATCCCGGCCCAGACCAACCCGGCCAGGTCGGGCCGACGCTGGGTGCCACCCGCGGTGCGATGGGGCCGTTCATGCAGCAGGGCTATGGCTATAGCGGCGCCATTGGCGGCGCGCCGGCAACGATGGGCCCGGGCAGCGCGATGCCCGGCACGATGCAGCCCATGCCGGGCCATCTTCCGGTCGGCCCTTCCCTGCCCTGATCTCATTGAGGACCTGATCTGATTTAGTGCATCGGCTCGGGCGGAAACAGCGCGGCATTGGCGGCGATACTGGCGATATCGACCTTGTACGCCGGGCCGCGTGGGCGCAGCGCATCAAGCTGGACATGGCTGGCCCCGGCAAGCTGGCCGGCCGCGCACAGGCCCTGGTCCTGGCTGCTTTTGGCAATGCAGGTCACCGGCAACCCGTTGAGCAGGCGCACGGTGCGGTACGGGTCGCTGTCAGGCGCGCCGGGGTGGATCAGGCCGCCTGGATTGGCCTGGAAATAGACCGCCGTTCCTGGCTGCACCAGCACGACCGAGGCGATGCGGCTGCGCAGATCGGCCGGCACGGCGCCCAGCCCGGTATCGAGAATGCCCGCGCCAAACGCCGCGCCGATCAGCGCGACCTTGGCGGCATGGCTGCGGGCCAGCGCGGCGCGGATGGTATCGGCCACCAGGGCATCGACAAAGGCGCGATCGCGCGTCAGGCGGAACAGCGCCGGCGAATCCACTGCCATCACCGCCAGGCCCTGGCGGCGCAGCGCCGCCACGGTGCGGCAGCCTGGGCCAAGCCGCAGGCCCATGTCTCCGGAAAAGTAGATCGCCACCAGATCCTGGCGTGGCTGGCCAAGCGCGGGGCGGTAGTCCATGGCCTGGCGATCGAAATAGCCGGCGAAATACCCGGTCGCGGCCATGGTCGCGCCTCCCAGCAAGGGCAGGGCGGCGGCAAGGGCAAACAGCTTGCGACCGGGAAAGCCAATAGCCATGATGGTCATGGCATGGCCCCCACGCCCTGTCCGGGCAGTGGGGGCAAGATTAACTCGTTGTCATGGAAGTGGCTTGTGGCCGGACGCATCCTCCTGGTTGAAGACGATCCCCAGATCGGGGACTATATCGCGCGCGGTTTTGCCGAAGAAGGCTATACCGTGGACCGCGCTGAAAACGGCCGGGACGGGCTGTTCCTGGCCACCGACAGCCAGTTCGACGTGGTCGTGCTCGATCGCATGCTGCCGGGCATGGATGGCCTCG
Source organism: Novosphingobium sp. AAP1 (assembly GCF_001295765.1). NCBI lineage: Bacteria > Pseudomonadati > Pseudomonadota > Alphaproteobacteria > Sphingomonadales > Sphingomonadaceae > Novosphingobium > Novosphingobium sp. AAP1. The sequence goes on from NZ_LJHO01000004.1 coordinate 359,019, forward strand.
CCGTGCTCAAGGCCCTGCGCGCGGCCGAGGTGGAAACACCGGTGATCGTGCTGTCGGCGCTGGGCAGCACCGATGATCGCGTGGCGGGCCTGACCGCCGGGGCAGACGATTACCTGGGCAAGCCGTTCTCGTTTGCCGAACTGCTGGCGCGGGTCCAGGCGCTGACCCGGCGCGGCACAGGCCGGCAAAAGGCGCAGGACACCGTGCTGCGCTGCGCCGATCTGGAACTCGACCGGCTGACCCGCCAGGTAAAGCGCGGCACGCGCAAGATCACGCTGCAACCGCGCGAGTTCCGCCTGCTCGAATACATGCTGCTGCACCAGGGCGAGGTGGTTACCCGCACCATGCTGCTGGAAGCGGTGTGGGACTATCATTTCGATCCCGGCACCAACGTGATCGACGTGCACATCAGCCGCCTGCGTCGCAAGATCGACGATGGCGAGGAACAGGCGCTGTTCCACACCGTGCGCGGCGCGGGCTATCGCATGGCGGCCGACTGAGCGTGGCCGGGCCGATGATGCCCAGATCGAACATAGGCGGGCTGTGACGATGTTCGGCCGGGCCATGCACCAGCGGCGCCTGTCGCCCACCATGCTGCGGCTGGTGGCGGCGGTCTTCGTGTTGCAGCTGCTGTCGAGCGCGGCGGCGATCTTCTTCCTGCGCACCCAGATGCTCGACGTCGTACGCGCCGATCGCGAAGACCAGGTGATCGACGTGCGCGACGATCTGCTCGCTGCGTTCTACAGCGGCGGCCGGGAATCGCTGGATGATTTCATCCGCGATCAACGCGGCAGCGTGGCCGATCCCGGTGTTTTCGTGGCGCTGGCCGGCGGCAGCGCGCCGGCGTTGACCAGCAATATCGATTTCGTCCCGGCTATTGCGCCGGGCCCACGCCCGCAATCGGTGCTGGTGCGGCGCGGCGATAGCGCCACGGATCAGGAAGCGCTGGTTCTGGCCACGACCCTGCCCGATGGGGCCAAGCTGACCGTGGGATTGATGGGCGCCAGCGAGCGGCGCTTCAACCTGGCCTTTGCTGCCGCGATCGGGCTGACCATTGCCGTGGCCGTGGCGCTGGCGCTGTTGAGCGCGGTGGTGCTGGGCGTGGCGATCAGCAGCCGGACGCATGAAATCGCCCAGGCGGCCGAGGAACTGGCCGCCGGCAATTTCGGCATGCGCCTGGCCGAGGGACAAAGCGGCGATGGCTTTGACCACCTGCGCCTGCAGATGAACCAGATGGCCGAACGGATCGCCAGCCTGGTGGCGGAACTGGGTGCGGTGTCGGGCGCGCTAGCGCACGATCTGCGCTCTCCGGTCACGCGGCTTTCGGCCGCGATCGACACGGCGCTGGCCCGCGTCGATGAACCCGGCGCGATCGAGGCGTTGCAGGCGGCGCGCGCCGATGCCGATGGGCTGCGCGCAATGCTGGAAACCGCGCTGGAAATCAGCCGTCTGGAAGGCGGCACGGCGCAGGATCGGCGCGTCTCGCTCGACCTGGCGGCAGTGGTGGCCGACATGGCCGAGCTTTACGAGCCGCTGGCCGAGCAATCGGGCGTGACCATGACGCTGGACCTGGCGCCGGCCTGGATCATGGCCGACCGCGAGCTGATTTCGCGCGCGCTGGCCAATGCGATCGACAATGCCCTGAAATATGGTGGCACGGCCATCACCCTGCGCACCTGCGTGGCAGAGGGGGAGGCCGTGCTGGAAGTGGCCGACAATGGGCCGGGCATTGCCCCGGAGGATCGCCCCCGCGTGATCGAGCGGTTCGTGCGGCTCGACAATGCCCGCACTCTGCCCGGCGGCGGTCTGGGCCTGTCGATGGTCAATGCCGTGGCGCGGCTGCATCGCGGGCGGCTGGAACTGGGCGAGGCGGCCGGCGGGGGCCTGTCGCTGACGCTGCATCTGCCGCGATAAAGCCGCGCGCCAGCAGCGAGCCAAACGGGGCAGTTGGCCCTGCCCGCAGTCGTCCCGCCCTTCCGTTCGTCGCGCCGCGACGAGAAGGGCGGGAGGCCGGTTGCCGGGTCAGGAGGTCTTCTTGCCTTCCGGCGCGCTTACCCGGCCGGTACGCTCCAGCTTGCCCCAGCCGATGCCCAGGCCCGCCAGGGCGGCGCTGACCGCGCGGATCACCACGCCGTACATCAGCTGGCGATAGACGAAGCGCTGGCTGAGCAGCAGGAACGGCGGCAGGCGCTTTTCCCGCACGTCGAGCCGGAACGCCACCAGGCCGCAGGCGAGGTCGATCATGGTGAAGCCCAGCCAATAGGCGCCCATGCGGAGCACGTCGGTCTGCGTCTGGGCCCAGCCGTGCTGGATCACCCGCACGATCGTGCCGACGATCGAGATGCCGAGCGCCAGGTCGATCAGCGGAGAGGCGATGGCAAAGGCGATCTGGAACAGCCAGGCCTGCGGAATCCCCACGAAGGCCAGGCCCGAGGGGCGCTGCTGCGCCACCACGGCGCGGTGCTTCCACAGGCATTGCAGCGTGCCGAACGCCCAGCGGAAGCGCTGCTTGCCCAAGGCGCGCAGGGTTTCGGGCGCTTCGGTCCAGGCCACGGCGTCTTCGTCATAGGCCACCTTCCAGCCGTGGCGCTGGATGGCGATGGTCAGATCCTGGTCTTCAGCCAGGGTATCTTCGGGATAGCCGCCTACATCGTTGAGCGCTTCGCGGCGCCAGGCGCCGACGGCACCGGGCACGACCATGATCGCATCGAACCGGGTCAGCGCGCGGCGTTCGATGTTCTGCGCGGTGACATATTCCACCGCCTGCCAGCGGGTGACGAGGTTCACCCGGTTGCCGACCTTGGCATTGCCGGCCACCGCGCCGATTTCCGGCTTTTCGAACCAGCGCACCAGCTTGCCGATGGTGGCAGGTTCGAACTGGGTATCGGCATCGAGCGCGACGATGATTTCGCCATCGGCGGCGGCGAGCGCGCGGTTGAGCGCGCTGGCCTTGCCACCATTGACCAGCGTCATCAGCTGCACGCGCGGATCGTCGCCGAATGCCTTGGCCACGATCGCGCTGGTCGCGTCCTTGGATCCGTCATCGGCCACGATCACGTTGATCGCGGGATAAGTGCTCGCCAGGATGCGGTGCACCGAGGCCTCGATCACGCGCTCTTCGTTATAGGCCGGGATGATCACGGTCACGCGCGGCTGGTAGGGCGTGGGATCTTCTCCGCCGTCCTTGGTGCGATCGAGCCAGGGCAGGTCCAGCTTGCGCTGCGGGAACAGCGCCAGGCCGGTCAGCCCGACAGCGCGCAGCGTGCCCAGCGCAATGGCAAAGAAGAACGTCCAGTTGAGCGTGGCAAGCGCTGCAGCCAGCACGGCAAAGATGCCGATGTCGAGCCGCACTGCCATGAGATCCCAGCCCTTGACGGCCGGCATCACGTCATCACGCTTGAGCCCGGCCAGCGTGGACACCGGCACGAAGCGATAGCCCTGGGCCTGCAGCTGCTGGATGATCCGCGGCAGGGCGGCCACGGTCTGCGAACGATCGCCACCGCCATCATGCAGCAGGATCACGTTGGCAGAGCGATCGGCATTGCCCGCGTTGACCGCATCGACCGTCAGCTTCACCACCTCGTCGGCCGGGCGGCGCATCCAGTCGCCCGGATCGGCGTGCAGGCCGACAATGGTATAGCCCTGGTTCTGCGCGACCAGCGCGGGATCGAGTTCGTCGGCCGTGGTCGGTTCGGCGTCCCCGAAGTAGGGCGCGCGGAACAGGCGGGTGGATCGGCCGGTATAGGCCTCGATCAGGCGCTGCGTGGCATTGAGTTCCAGCTTGATCCCGGTCGGCGTGCTGTTGGCCATGTTGGGATGGGTATAGCTGTGGTTGCCGATCTCATCGCCGTCGGCCACCATGCGTTGCAGCAGGCCGCGATTGGCCACGCCGTTTTCGCCGATGACGAAGAACGTGCCGGGCACGTGATACTTTTCCAGGATCGCCAGGATCTGCGGCGTCCAGGTCGGATCGGGGCCATCGTCGAACGTCAGCGATACCAGCTTGGGCCGGTCGCCGGTGCGGCGCACGACATAGGGGGTGGGCAGCGAATCATAGCGTTCGCCGGTGACCAGGCCGAGGCGGTGATCGGTGGCGAGGGTGCGCGTGCCGGGCGTGGGCGTGGCATCGATGCGCAGGATTTCGCCATTGCCTTCCACGTCCACATTGCTGCTTTGCGTGATGCGCGAAAGATCGGGCAGCGTCTTGCTGCCACTGCGCCAGGTCTTGAGCACGTCCCAGAAGCCGGGATCTTCCGAACCCAGCCGCCACAACGCCACCGAGCCGACGCCCAACTGGCGCAGCATCAGCATCTGGTTCCAGCTGGTGGCGGCATCGAGCATCCACACATCGTGGCGCACCGCCGGCGTGCCATCTTGCGTATCGGCATCGTCGGTATAGGCAAAGCCGACGTTGCCGCTGGCCTTGTCCCACGCCGGCATGGTGCCGCTGTCGTGCGCGGCCAGCCAGGCTTCTTCGATGGTCAGCGCATCGGCATGGCCTTCGTGCCAGTCATAGCCATAGCTGCCCAGCGCGACGACGACCTTGCCCGGCGCGGTGCCCTTGATCATGTCAGCCACGTGGCCCAGGAACCAGCCGTTCGAGGCGATCGGCCCAGGCTGGCCGCCCTGCCAGTGCTCGTCGTAGGCCATCAGCACGATCTTGTCGGCGACATCGGCAAAGGCGCGCGGGTGCCAGTTCTCGTCATCCACCGGCATGGTGATCGCCACCACGCGGTGCTTGGGGGCGAGGCGGGCATGCAGATCGGCGGTGAACTTGTGCAGCCCGGCCAGCGCGGTCTGCGGCAGATTTTCGAAGTCGATCATCACGCCCGCATCGCCCGACTTGTCGAGCGCGGCATCGATCGCGGTGGCCAGGGCCAGGCGGCGCGCCGGGTTGGCCAGCACGGCGGCAGTGCCGGCGCCATCCCAGCCGGTGTTCTCGCGCACGTTCTGCAAGACCGGCACCACCAGCGGGCGGTGCAGCGACCCGGTAATGATCCGGCGCATCGGCGCATCGTCGGTCACCGTCAGGTTGCCGGCGTGATCGATCGACATCAGCGTGGGCGCAACCCAATCGAGCTGGCCGACGTGGTGTTGCAGCGCGCCAGCGCTTTCATCGCTTTCTGCCTGGTAGAACCCGATGGTGATCGGCGCGGTCTGCTGGCGCGCGGGCACCACGGTCGCGGGCCGGCCCAGCAGCGCGGCCAGGCGGTGCGACAGGCGGCTGACCTGGCCCTTGAGCCGCAGCGGCGCCATGTGTTCCTGGGCAAAGTTCAGCGGTTCGCGCGGCGTAACCGTGGCCACGGTGGTGGCAAAGACCACGCACATGCCAACCAGAATGGCCAATACGGCAAAGGCCAGGCGGCGGGTCCAGCGACGGCGCTGGCCGGTGGGATCGAAGAAGATGGGGCGTGACACGGCCTGGGATGTTCCGAAACGAGAGGTTTTCCGACGTACTGGATGGTATGCCGCGGAAAGGGCAAGGGCCCTGTGCGCATCGACGGCTACCGGAAAACCGGGGATCGGGAAAGCGGGGTCTGCGCCATGCGGCAGGGTGACGGCGAGCAGCCCAAGCGGAACCGGAACAGGGGACCGTCACGTCGCGGGTCCAAGCTGCTCACCGTCGAAAAGCGGTCTAGCCCGTGTGCCCTGCCGGGGGCGTGATCAAAACATTACGGTTTGGCCATGGTGCCACCCTTTGCTGCGGTTTTGCGCCCTGCATCCGGCCATCTGCCGCAAGGGAGCGGCGCGTTCAACTTGGGCCAACAAGATGCGCAGGGTTTTGGCCGCTGTCATTGGCCACAACAATCCATAGATAGGACGGGAAAGGATGGATTTCGCATGCAGCAACAGCCGGTGTTCTTTCTCTCGCACGGCGGCGGCCCCTGGCCCTGGCTCGATGGCCCGTTCCGCGAAGGCTTTGCCTGGCTGGAAGCCTCGCTCAAGGCTTTGCCCGCGCAATTGCCTGCCCGTCCGCGCGCGGTGCTGGTGGTTTCAGGCCATTGGGAAGAGCCGCAGTTCACCGTGTCGACCGCCGCGCAGCCGGGCATGGTCTATGACTATTACGGCTTTCCCGAACACACCTATCACATCCGCTATCCCGCGCCCGGTGCGCCCGATCTGGCGCGGCGCGTGGTGGAACTGGGCAAGGCAGCCGGCATCGCGATGGGCACCGATCCGACGCGCGGTTTCGACCACGGCACGTTCTCGATGCTGCAGCCGATCTGGCCCGAGGCGGATATTCCCGTGCTCAGCCTGTCGCTGCGCGCCGACTATGATGTCGCGGCGCACCTGGCGCTGGGCCGCGCCCTGGCGCCCTTGCGCGACGAAGGCGTGCTGATCATCGGGTCGGGGTTCAGCTATCACAACCTGCGCCAGTTCAACGCCGCGGCGGCGGCGCCATCGGCAGCCTTCGATGCCTGGCTGCGCCATGCCCTGATCGATCTGGCGCCGACCGAACGCGCGGCGGCGCTGCTGGAATGGGAAAAGGCGCCGGCCGCGCGCATCTGCCATCCGCAGGCCGATCACCTCATCCCGCTGATGGTTGCGGTGGGTGCGGCCGGAAATGATCCGGGCATCTGCGTCTATTCGGAAAACGACCTGCGCGGCGCGATTACCGCGTCCAGCTATCGCTTTGGCAGCGATGCCACGCCCAGCGGTTTCGATCGCATCGGCGGCAGTGGCCGCTGAAGCCGGGATGAAGGATGGCGTGCGGTTCCTGTCATGGGGAACCGCACGCCATGGCCATCAGAACGTGGCGGCCTTGATCACGAAGCGGACCGAGCGGCCCGGCATGACCACCAGATCCTTGTTGAGCGCGGTGGCCAGGCGCTGGGTATCGTCGGTCAGGTTCTGGCCCACGATCGCCAGCTCGATGCCGGGGTGGCTCTTGAACGGGCGCCACGCGACATTCATGTTGAGGTTGTTGTAGCCAGCGGTGGGCGTGTCGAAATCGCCCGCCTTGTCCTGCCGGCCATAATGGCTGAACATGATCCCGGCATCGAGCGTCTTGCCCGCCCAGGCCAGGCCGCCACCGATGCGATAGGGCGGGATGCGCGGCACGTTGGAGCCGTTGTCGAGCGTGGCGCGGGTGTAATCGCCCAGCACCTTGGCGGTGAACGTGCCTTCGTCGGTCTTGACCAGTTCCTGGCTCATTTCCGCTTCAAGCCCGCGGAACTTGGCGCCCTGCTGGCGATAGAACAGCTCGCGCAGTTCGCCGTCGGGGCTGGCGGTGCACACGCCATCATCATCGCAGGTGCGGCCGGTCAGCTCGCCATAGATATAGTTCTTGTACCAGGTGTAATAGATCGAACCGGTGAAGGCAAAGCCGCCCTGGCGCACGCGCAGGCTGCCTTCGAGCGAATTGGCGCGCTCGATCTTGAGGTTGGGGTCGCCGGTTTCATAGGTCTGCGGGCCATCGTGGGCGCCGCGTGCGAACAGTTCGGTCAGCGCCGGGGCGCGCCCGGTGCTGGAGAAGTTGAGGCCGAACTTGACTGCCTTGATCGGCGTATAGAGCACGCCGATCGCGCCGCTTACCGGCGTGTACTTGCGCACGGTGAAGGCATCATCGGCCGGGGTGCCGGTGATGCGCACGTGTTCCACGCGGCCGCTGGCTTCCACGTGGAGCGGATCGGCGAGCTGGATTTCGGTGAACAGGTAGCCGGCGATGTTCTGGCTGGTGGCCGGGTTCAGGTAGCTGCTGTCTTCGCCCACGGCCGAGAAATCGCGGTGCTGGTATTCCACGCCCAGCGCCGTGTTGCGCACCGGGCCCATGGCATTGAGCAGCAGTTCGCCGCGGCCGTTCCATTCCTTGTTCTTGAAGGTGGTGTTGATCGAGCCATCCGGGTTCTTTTCCGAATGCTGGTAATCGCCATAGCTGCCGTCGAGCGTAAACGTCTTGAGCAGGCCCGAATCCAGCGCAAAGCTGTTGCGCGTCATCACCTTGGTCTGGCGCATGTCGATATAGGTGGTGTCGCTGGGAATGCCGTAGCGCGCGTCATAGTGCGTGACGGCCAGGCCCACGTGGCTCTTGTCGCCAGGCAGGAAATACGAGCCACCAACAGAGCCGCCCCAGCCGTTGAACCAGGAGTTCTGCTGGGTGCCGAGCGGCGTGTCATAGTTGTCGGTGGTGCGCCAGAACCCGTCGGCATGCAGGGCCAGCTGGCCGGCCTTGCCATCGACCAGCGCTGCGGTTTCGACGCCCTTGTTCACCGTGGTGTAGCTGGTGCTGGCTTCGGCCGACATCGCCTCGGTCGGCAGGGTGGTGGGCACGCGGTTGTTGATCGTGTTGACCACGCCGCCGATTGCCTGGCTGCCATAGCGCAGCGTGGCCGCGCCGCGCACCACTTCGATCGAGCGGGCCGAGAGCGGATCGATGGGAATGCCGTGGTCGGGGCCGATGTCCGACACGTCGGAGCTGGATGTGCCGTCTTCGAGCAGGCGCACGCGGTTGCTGTCCATGCCGCGAATGATCGGGCGGCTGGCGCCAGAGGCAAAGCCGGTGGACGATACGCCGGGCACATCGCGCAGGGCATCGGCAATGCTGGCACCGCCGGCGCGCGAGATCGCATCGGCATCGACGCGCGCAGAAACCGTGGGCGTATCATCGATGGTGTGGCCAAACGGCGTGGCGGTGACCACGATCGGCATGGCATTGCTGCTGCCGCCGCCCGCCGTGCCGCCATCGGCCGCGCCGTCGCTGGCAGGCGCGTCGGCCGCTGGGGCATCAGCCGCCGGGGACGGGGCATCGGCCCAGGCCACAGCAGGGGCCAGAGCCAGGACCGCTGATCCCAGCATCAGGATGGAACGCATCGAAATCTCCTCCATAAACCTTGCATGCACCCACGCTGGCGCGCTGTTGGCAGCGCCGCCTGGCGCAGGCGTGGTGTTCGTCGGCCTCTCCGCCGGGTTCGTTTCCCTTGTTCGGGAACGATATAACATTTCATCATTGCAGCCAGCAAGGGCCGCTTGCGGCGCTTTCTGGCCCTATTTTACCTGAACGTAACATGAAGCAATGTCAGGAAATGCTGCTACCGGCGTCACTTACCGCAAGGGCGGCGGCGCGGCGGGGCATGAAAAAGCCCGCCGGGAATGCCGGCGGGCCTTTTGCAAAACATGTCCTGGCGCGGCGCGATCAGCCCGGGATGGACGCGCGGGCAGCGGCGCCATCGCCCTGCGGCGCGGCGAGGATATCCTTGACCTGGGCGCCCTTGGCGACGGTCTTGGTCTGCGGATCGCCCACCGTGCTGCGGATGCCGACGGCCGAAGCGCCAGCCTTGCCCAGGGTGTCGGTCTCCACCGCGCTGCGCGGTGCGGGGCCGCCGAACAGGGCATCGAGCGCCTGCTTCGACGAATCGACATCCTGCGGACGCGGCGCGCCGGGGTTGGGCGGGGTCAGCGCGAAATCGGGCGGAACGACCAGCGGCGCCTGGCGGCTGACGGCGAATTCGTCAGGGCGCACGCGGTTGAACAGCGAGCTGTTGGAGCTGCACGCAGCCAAAAAGCTCCCGGCCGAAACGAGAAAGGCAAGGGCGACGGCTTTGCGCATTACTTAAATCTCCGTTGGGCTGGGGCTGCCCGGCTCGCGCTTTTCGCGCGAAAACAGCGAACGGGCAAGCAGGATCAGCACGCCCAGCGTGATTGCCGCGTCCGCCAGGTTGAAAATCTGGAAGGGCCGAACCTCACCGAAATGCAGATCGGCATAGTCGATCACATAGCCACGGGTGAAGCGGTCATAGATGTTGCCCATCGCCCCGCCCAGGATCACGGCGAGGCCAGCCAGCTCGCCCATGGCCTTTTCGCGCAGCATCCAGATCGCCACGCCCAGCGCGATCAGCCCGGTCATCGCCAGCAGCGCGAGCCGGCCCTCGCTGGAACTGGCGCTGAGCAGGCCCAGCGAAACGCCCAGGTTCTGCGTCCAGCGCAGGCTGAAAAAGCTGGTGATGTAGATCGCGCCCTGTTCGGGCAGGGCCAGCGGCCCGGCGATCCACGCTTTCACCCCCCGGTCCACCGCAAAGGTGGCCAGGGCCAGGGCGAACCCGGCCAGGCGGTTGCGCGTCAGCAGGCTCACGCGGCGGGCTCGTCGATGGCGGCAACCACGCTTTCGCAGCGGCCGCACAGCGCGCCGTCTTCGGTCACTTCGGGAAGGTGGCGCCAGCAACGGCCGCACTTGTGGTCATCGGTTCGGGTCACGGAAAGCTCCTGCCCACGCGCAACTGTCGCGCTGATGAACAGTTCCGCCAGGCCGCCTTCGGCTTCGGGGGCGTCGGCCGGCACGGTGACCTTGGCTTCCAGGCCCGAACCCAGCACCTTTTCGCGGCGCAGCGGCTCGATCGCCTCGTTCACGCTGGTGCGCAGCGCGCGCAAGCGTTCCCACTGCGCCATGTCGGCCTCTGCCGCCGGCAGTTCGGGCCATTCCAGCAGGTGGACCGAGGTGCCGGGATAGCGGCTCTGCCACACTTCCTCGGCCGTGAAGACCATGACCGGCGCGCCATAGCGCACCAGCGCGTGGAAAAGCACGTCGAGCACGGTGCGATAGGCGCGGCGCTTGGCATCGGCCGGCGCATCGCAATAGAGGCTGTCCTTGCGGATATCGAAGAAGAACGCCGACAGGTCTTCGTTGCAGAACTCGGTCAGGCTGCGGACATACGTGTTGAAGTCATAGTCCGCCACGGCCTGGCGCAGGGTGGCGTCGAGCCCAGCGAGGCGGGCCAGCATGTAGCGCTCCAGTTCGGGCATGTCCTGCGGGGCCACGCGCTCGTCTTCGCTGAACCCGTCGAGCGCGCCCAAGAGATAGCGATAGGTGTTGCGCAGCTTGCGATACTGGTCGGCCACCCCGGCGAGGATTTCCTTGCCGATGCGGTGATCCTCGGTGAAATCTACCGACAGCGCCCACAGCCGCAGGATATCGGCGCCGTAATCGCGCATCAGGTCCAGCGGGCTGATCGTGTTGCCCAGCGACTTGGACATCTTGAGGCCCTTGGCGTCCATGGTGAAGCCGTGGGTGAGCACGGCATCATAGGGCGCGCGGCCACGCGTGGCGCAGCTTTCGAGCAGCGAGGACTGGAACCAGCCGCGATGCTGGTCGCTGCCTTCCAGGTAGAGATCGGCCGGCCAGCGCAGTTCGGGCCAGCGCCCGGATTCCAGCACGAAGGCGTGGGTGGAACCCGAATCGAACCACACGTCGAGAATGTCGGTGATGCGCTCGTAATCGTCGGCACTGTAATCGGCGCCGAGGTATTCCTGCGCGCGCTCGTCGTCCCAGGCGTCGACGCCCTCGGCCATGATCCCGGCGATGATCCGGGCGTTGACCGCTGGATCAGCCAGGTACTGGCCGGTCTGGCGGTTGACGAACAGCGTGATCGGCACGCCCCAGGCGCGCTGGCGCGACAGCACCCAGTCAGGCCGCCCTTCGACCATGGCGCCGATACGGTTGCGGCCCTTTTCCGGCACGAAGCGGGTGGCCGCGATCGCCGCCACGGCCTTTTCGCGCAAGCTGCCGCCCTCGCGGGCCTGGTCCATCGGCACGAACCACTGCGGCGTGCAGCGGAAGATCACCTTGGCCTTGGAGCGCCACGAGTGCGGGTAGGAATGCTTGTAGTCCGCGCTCGCGGCCATCAGCGCGCCCACTTCGGCCAGGGCCGCGCAGATCGGGCCATCGGGCGCGTTGAACTTGGGGTTGATCACGCTGCCCTGGCCGGCCAGCCAGCCCCAGTCTTCGCGATACTTGCCATCGGCCGTGACGGCAAACTTGGGCTCGATCCCGTGCGCCTTGCACAGCTCAAAGTCGTCCTCGCCATGGTCGGGCGCCATGTGCACCAGGCCGGTACCCGATTCGGTGGTGACGAAATCGCCGGCGAGCAGCGGGCGCGGCTCGGCAAAGAAGCCGCCCAGCGCGTGCATCGGGTGGCGGGCGACGGTGCCGGCAAGGTCAGCGCCTTTGCCGGTCCACAGCGGGGCTTCGAGTGTCAAGCCAAAGCGCGTGGCTGCCGCCTCGGCGAGCAGCGCGGCCAGCAGCACGCGCTTGTCGCCTGCCTGCACCAACACGTATTCCACCTCGGGCCCATAGGCGAGCGCCTGGTTGACCGGGATCGTCCACGGAGTGGTCGTCCAGATCACCGCATAGGCACCCTTGAGCGCTTCGATCGGCGAATCCGTGATTTCAAACGCCACGTCGATCTGGGTGGAAACGATGTCCTCGTATTCCACTTCGGCTTCGGCCAGCGCGGTCTTTTCCACCGGGCTCCACATCACCGGCTTGGCGCCGCGATAGAGCTGGCCGGATTCGGCGAACTTCAAAAGTTCGCCCACGATCGTCGCTTCGGCCTGGAAATCCATGGTCAGGTAGGGCCGGTCCCAGGCGGCGTTGATGCCCAGGCGCTTCAACTGCTCGCGCTGCACGTCCACCCACTTCTGGGCATAGGCGCGGCATTCGGCGCGGAATTCCTTGGGCGGAACCTCGTCCTTGTTCTTCTTCTTCTTGCGGTACTCTTCCTCGACCTTCCACTCGATCGGCAGGCCGTGGCAGTCCCAGCCGGGCACATAGGGCGCGTCCTTGCCCAGCAGGGTCTGGGTGCGCACCACCATGTCTTTCAGGATATGGTTCAGCGCATGGCCGATGTGCATGTCGCCATTGGCATAGGGCGGGCCATCGTGAAGGATGAACTTTTCCCGGCCTTCGCGCGCGGCGCGCAGCTGGCCATAAATGTCTTCATCCTGCCACCGCGCGAGAATCCCCGGCTCCTTTTGCGGGAGCCCGGCCTTCATGGGAAAATCGGTCTTCGGCAGGAAGACGGTCGATCGATAGTCGCGCGTTTCGGTCATGATCGGCGGGCCTTAGCGATCTGTGCGGATTCCTGCAAATGCCGGATGCAGTGAGAGGTACAAGAGGTGTCCCGCCGTCAGCATTCCACGTCACCCCGGGCTTGACCCGGGGTCCCGCTATTCTTCGACGAACAGCGCAAGGTAGCCAAAAGAAGCTGGACCCCGGATCAAGTCCGGGGTGACGAACAGGTTGGGGTTGGGAGTGGGGGCGACACCGCCCCCATCACGGCGTATTCTCGTCGCGGTCCTGCGCGGCCACGGCTTCGGCATTGGTGCGCGCGTCCATGTCGGGGCGCAGGGCGGGGCCGACGGTCCAGAAATTGTCGATCAGCACGGTGCCGTGGAACGATGCGGGCACTTGCGGCAGTTCGCGCGCGTGGCGCAGGCCGGTGCCCAGGGCATCGCCGCTGCCTTCGCTGGCCACCGCCATGACATGGCCGCCCACGCCCTCGATCCGCTGCTGCACGCGGTTGGGCCAGCCCCACAGCGTCATCGCCCCCTTGGGAAAGCTGTCTTCGAGCGCGGCGATCATCGTGGCGCCCTGGCAGCTGGCTGGCACCAGCGAGGTCCAGCCCTTCCAGCGATAGTCGTTGGTGCAGGTGCGGCTTTGGACAGGATCGATCGTCCAGGCGCCGGGCAGCGCCTGGTTCACCGCTGCCACCAGCGCGGCATTGCCGACAAAGCCCTCGCCTAGCGCCCGCGCATCGTGGCCATTGCGCTTGAGCGCGTCGACCAGCAGCGGCACGGCGGCCACGTCATTGCCGGGAAAGCGATAGATAAAGCGGCCGCTCGCGCTTGCGGCCAGGATCTCGTCGAGCGAGGGGATCAGCCCGCGCCCCTTGCCGCGTAGGGGAAAGGTCTTGCCGCCATCGGCGCTATAGCCATAGCCGGCGTCGAGCCGGGCCAGCTGCGCCATGGTCATCTGCGTGACCGGGCCGGTCGCCTCGGTGCGGCAACCCAGATCGGCATCGGGATAGAGCGCGAGATGGTTGTCGGCGGTGCGCACCACGTCGATCGCCACGTAATCGGCGCCCATGCGCCGTGCGGTAAACACCGAGCGGGCGGTATCTTCCAGAATGGCATGGAGCGGGGGCAGGATTTCCCGCGCCGGGCAGGGGGCATTGCGCCCGCCCGGCTTGTAATCCTGGGTGATGCCGCCGTTGGCGATCAGCCGCGGCCGTCCGGGCGCGGCGGTGACGATCCAGCTGGCATTGACGAAGGTGAGCACCAGAAAGGCCAGCGCCCCGGTAAACAGAGCGCCCCGCAACCACACCATGCCATGTCCTTTCCACCCAGCCCGATAAGATCGGGCCCCGCGCGATCAAGCCGTGGCGGGCTGGCCTGTCAACCAGGCAGCCGCCAATCGCGTCGAAACGGAGGAAAAATCAGGCGTTTTCCAGCAGCCGGCGCGCTTCCAGGCAATCGCGCGCCATTTGCGCCACCAGCGCATCCAGGCTGTCGAACTTGGCCTCGGGGCGCAGGAAATGGTGGAAGCTGACTTCGATTTCCTGGCCATAGAGATCGCCGGTGAAATCGAAGAAGTGCGGCTCCAGCAGTTCCTTGGGCGGATCGAACGTGGGGCGGATGCCCACGTTGGCCGCACCCAGCAGTTCGCGCCCGTCGCACAGGCGGCCCTTGACGGCATAGATGCCATAGGCCGGGCGCAGATACTTGCCCATGGCCAGGTTGGCGGTAGGGAAATTGATCGTTCGGCCCACCTTGTCGCCATGCTGGACAATGCCGCGAATGGCAAAGGGCCGCGTCAGCAGCGCCGCCGCCGTGGCGCAATCGCCGGCCTTGAGCGCTTCACGCACGCGGCTGGATGACACCACCACGCCGTCGCGCTGCACCGGGCCAACCGCGCGGGCGGCAAGCCCGTATTGCGCGCCCAGTTCGCGCAGCACGGAGATGTTGCCGCCGCGCTGCTTGCCAAAGGTGAAATCCTCGCCGGTCACCACGCCGGCGGCGCCGATGCGATCGGCCAGCAACTGGCCCACGAAATCCTGCGCGCTGGTCTGTGCCAGGGTGGCGTCGAATTCGAACACCAGCATGGCATCGGCGCCAGCGGCGGCGAACAGTTCCTGCCGCTGGTCGAGCGAGGTGAGGCGGAACGGCGGCGCCTTGGGATCGAAATGGCAGACCGGATGGGGATCGAACGTGGCGATCATCACCAGGCGGCCTTCGGCCCGCGCCCAGCGCACCGCTTCGGCCACCACGGCCTGGTGGCCCAGGTGGAACCCGTCGAAATTGCCCAGCGCCACGATGGCGCCGCGCCAGTTTTCAGGCACGCGCTCGCGTGCATAGAGCCGGATCATGGCGTGCTGCCTTCTTGTTGTGCATCGGCCCGTTCCAGCGTGACAAAGGCAAAGGCCGGATGGCCGGGGCCGGCGTCATGTTCGCTGCGGGCAATCTCGTGCCAGGCGGCATCGGGATAGGGCATCGTTGTATCGCCGCCAAACGCGCCATGCACTTCGGTCAGTTCAAAGCGGCGGGCCAGCGGCGCAAACAGGGCGAGCATTTCCGCCCCGCCGATCACCGCGGCTTCCGCCTCATCGGCCACGCTCGCCAGCGCTTCGGCCAGGCTGTGTACCACCTGCGCGCCCGGCGCCGACCAGGCTGCATCGCGGGTCAGCACCACATGGCGGCGGCCGGGCAGCAGGCCGGGCAGCGATTCGAAGGTCTTGCGGCCCATGATCATCGGCTTGCCCATGGTCAGGGCCTTGAACCGCTTGAGATCGGCGGGAATGTGCCAGGCAAGCGTGCCCTTGTCGCCGATCGTGCCGTCCTGGGCCCGCGCCACGATCAGGAACAACGCCGCGCCCATGGCTTACTTCACCAGCCGGGTAACATGGCCCATCTTGCGGCCCGGGCGCGTTTCCGCCTTGCCATAGAGGTGCAGGTGGTTGGCCGGATCGGCCAGCAGTTGCGGCCAGGCATCGGCCGCTTCGCCGATCAGGTTGTCCATCACCGCGCCCTGGGTGACGAGTTCGGTGCTGCCCAGCGGCAGGCCGAGGATCGCGCGCACGTGATTCTCGAACTGGCTGGCGATGGCCCCTTCGATGCTCCAGTGCCCGGAATTGTGCACGCGCGGCGCCATTTCGTTGAACACTGGGCCATCGCGGGTGGCAAAGAATTCCAGCGTTAGCACGCCGACATAGTCCAGCGCGGCGGCCACTTGCTTGGCCAGCGCGCGCGCGGCGGGCACTTGCGCGGCGATCTCGGCTGGGGCGGGCACGGTGGAGCGCGCCAAGATGCCGTCTTCGTGCTCGTTGCAGGCGCTGTCCCAGAACTGCACGCTGCCATCCTGGGCGCGCACCAGGATCACCGAAAATTCGCCGAAGAACTCGACAAAGCCTTCGTAGATCAGCGGCACGGCGGGCAAGTCCAGTCCGGCGGCGTCGGCCGGCGTCATGATGCGCCACTGGCCCTTGCCGTCATAGCCATCGCGCCGGGTCTTGAGAATGCCGGGAGCACCGATCGTTGCCACGGCGCGGGCAAGATCCTCCGGCCCGTCCACCTGCATCCACGGCGCCGGGCGGCCGCCGAGCGTTTCCACGAACGATTTCTCGTTCACCCGGTCTTGCGCCACTTCCAGCGCGCGCGCGGGCGGAAAGAGCGCGGCATGGGGCAGGATCGCTGCCAGCGGCGCGGCTGCCACGTTCTCGAATTCATAAGTGACGACGGCCACTTGCGCGGCAAAGGCAGCCAGCGCGGCTTCGTCGTCATACGTGCCCTGGGTATAGGCCGCGCTCACCTGCGCCGCGACGGATTCCGCGCGCGGTTCGGGGGCATAGACATGCGCGCAATAGCCCAGCTGCGCGGCGGCCAGGGCCATCATCCGGCCCAGTTGCCCGCCGCCCAGGATGCCGATCGTCGCGCCAGGGCCAAAGGTCTTCATTGCGGACGCTCGGCTACGGCATCCGTCTGCGCCTGGCGGAACGCGATCAGGCGCTGCGCCAGTGCCGCGTCGGTGGTGGCCAGGATCGATGCCGCCAGAATGCCGGCGTTGGTGGCGCCCGGCGCGCCGATCGCCAGCGTGCCCACGGGAATGCCGCCAGGCATCTGCACGATCGAGAGCAGGCTATCCATGCCCTTCAGAGCCTTGGATTCCACCGGCACGCCCAGCACGGGCAGGTGCGTCATCGACGCGACCATGCCCGGCAGGTGCGCCGCGCCGCCGGCCCCGGCGATCACCACCTTGAAGCCGGCGGTATGCGCGGTCTTGGCAAAGTCCACCAGCCGATCAGGCGTGCGATGGGCCGAAACGATGCGGCATTCGTGGGCCACCCCCAGCTTTTCCAGCACGGCGGCGGCGTTCTTCATCGTTTCCCAGTCGGACTGGCTGCCCATGATGATGGCAACCTGCGCGCCGACTTGCGCACTTTCACTCATCCCAAATCCCCCATCGGGCGTCGGTGCGCTCCTCAGCGCTCCGACAGGTAATAGCGTTCCACTTCGGCCAGGTTGTCGTCCAGTTCATAGACGATCGGCTGGCCGGTGGGGATTTCCAGGCCGGTGATATCGGCATCGGAAATGCCCGACAGGTGCTTGACCAGCGCGCGCAGCG
Organism: Novosphingobium sp. AAP1; assembly: GCF_001295765.1. NCBI lineage: Bacteria > Pseudomonadati > Pseudomonadota > Alphaproteobacteria > Sphingomonadales > Sphingomonadaceae > Novosphingobium > Novosphingobium sp. AAP1. The sequence goes on from NZ_LJHO01000004.1 coordinate 376,408, forward strand.
AATTGCCATGGGCCGAAACGATCACGGTTTCCCCGGCCTTGAGGGCGGGCACGATCAGCTCTTCATAGGCCGGCAGTACGCGGGCGATGGTGTCCTTGAGGCTTTCGGTGGCGGGCACAGGAATGCCGGCATAGCGCGGATCGCTGGCCAGATCGAACGCGCTGCCCGCTTCGAGCACCGGCGGCGGAATGTCGAAGCTGCGGCGCCACACCTTGACCTGCTCGTCACCATGCTTGGCGGCGGTTTCCGCCTTGTCGAGGCCAGTCAGCCCGCCATAGTGCCGCTCGTTGAGGCGCCAGTCCTTGGTTTCGGGCACCCACAGGCGGCCGGCGGCTTCCAGCGCCAGGTGCAGCGTCTTGATCGCGCGGGTCTGGAGCGAGGTGAACGCGACAGTGGGCAGCACGCCCTTGTCTTTCAGCAGCTGGCCGGCGGCAAAGGCCTCGGCCGCGCCCTTTTCGGTCACATCAACGTCCCACCAGCCGGTGAAGCGGTTTTCCAGGTTCCATTGCGACTGGCCGTGACGAATCAGGATCAAACGGGGCATCGAGGCTTCCTGCTGCAAGAAAGGAGACAAGAGAACGCGGCCCCTAGCGGGCCGGGGGCGATTTGGAAAGGCGAGTCACGCCGATTCGCCGCCATTCTCCCCGCGCTGCGGCGCCATTTCTTCTTGGGTCTCTGAAAGCGCGCGCGCCTGTGCTTTGCGGCGGCGCAGGTTCTCGCGCAGGCGCTGGGCAAGGCGCTCTTCGCGGCGGGCGGCAGGCGATGGGGTTTTCGACAGGTTCATGGCCATGGTTCTTTGCCGCGCGAATTTTTTGCCGGCAACCCCGCTTGACTTTGCCAACCCGTGCGGCCAATAGCGCGCCTCCACCGGCGGCAAGGCCCCGATGGCACGAAGCCCAGGCGCCCGGCGCCCCGGCTTTCGCGGAAATGGTGTGCTGCTGTAGCTCAGTGGTAGAGCGCATCCTTGGTAAGGCTGAGGTCGGGAGTTCAATCCTCCCCAGCAGCACCATTTCCCGGCAAACCCAGCCAGATCAAAACATTCGCGCTCAGGCCTGCAGGTCGGCCCATTCGGGATGGCGGCGGAATTGCGCGGCAACATAGCTGCACGCCGGCACCACTTTCCAGCCCTGCTCGCGCGCATCGGCAATGAGCGCGTCCACCAGCCGTGCGGCCACGCCGCGCCCACCGATCGCGCTGGGCACCAGGGTGTGATCGGCCACGACCACGCCGGGCGCCGCCTCGCGCCAGGTCAGCACGCCTTGGGCGGATTCATTGGCCACGCTGGCATGATAGGCGCCGTGGCTGCCCTGGTTGTCGTGGGTGATGGAAACGGTCTGGTCCACGGCAGTTCTCCCTGCACCCTGCAACAACGGGTGGCTTGACCGCACAACGCCTTCGCAGGCAGTGCGGTTTCCATGCATTTCTTCTCTGACAACGCCGCGTCCGTCCACCCCCGCGTCTGGGCCGCGATGCAGGCCGCCGACGCGCCCGACTTTCCCTATGATGCCGATGCGCAGAGCCGCGCGCTGGACGAGGCGTTTTCCGCGCTGTTCGGCACGCCCTGCGCCGCGCTGTGGGTGGCCACCGGCACGGCGGCCAATTGCCTGGCGTTGAGCGCGATGGTGCCGCCGCACGGCGCCGTGGTCTGCCACCGCGAGGCGCATATCGAGATGGACGAGGGCGGCGCGCCGGGCTTTTTCACCCATGGCGCCAAGCTGATCCTGGCCCAGGGCGATGGCGCGCTGTTGACGCCCGAAAGCATTGCCGCCGCGATCGATCCGATTCGCCCCGGCGTGCACCAGGTGCAGCCCCATGCCATATCGATCACCCAGGCCAGCGAATATGGCCGCGCCTATCGTCCGCACGAGGTGGCCGCGATCGGCTCGCTGGCGCGCACGCGCGGCCTGATGCTGCACATGGATGGCGCGCGCTTTGCCAATGCCGTGGCGTTCCTCGATTGCGATCCCGCCGCGCTCACCGCGCAGGCCGGGGTCGATGCCTTGAGTTTTGGCTTCGTCAAGAACGGCGGCCTGGGGGCAGAGGCGATCGTGCTGTTCGACGAGGATCTGGCCGATGTGATCCGCTTCCGCCGCAAGCGCGCCGGGCATCTGCAATCCAAGGGCCGCTATCTGGCGGCGCAGATCCTGGCCATGCTGGAGCATGACCTGTGGCTGGCCAATGCCCGTGCCGCCAATGCCGCCGCGCAGGAACTGGCCACGGCCTGCACCGGGCGCCTGCTGCACGCGGTGGAGGCTAACGAGCTGTTCGTGACGCTGAGCGATGTGGAAAAGACCACGCTGCGCGGCATGGGGTTTGATTTCTATGATTGGCCCGCGCCGGCCGGCACGCCGGGTGCGGCCCGGCTGGTGACGGCGTGGAACAGCGATCCGGGCCATGTTGCCGCGCTGGCCCGCGCGATTCGCGCGCTGTGAGCAGGGCCGTGCCCGCCGCGCCCGACAGCCTGTGGCGGCCGCGCGTGGTGATCCCGTTCCTGGCCGTGGCGCTGATCTGGGGTTCCACCTGGCTGGTGATCAAGGGCCAGGCCGGCACCGTGCCGCCCAGCTGGTCGGTGTGCTATCGCTTTATCGTCGCGGCGCTGGGCACGTTCGTGCTGGCCGTGCTGCGCAAGGATCGCCTGGCGCTCGATCGCCAGGGCTGGACCCTGGCGCTGGGCATCGGCTTCTTTCATTTCACGGTCAACTACCAGTTCCTCTATCCGGCCGAACAGCACCTGACATCGGGCCTGGTGGCCGTGCTCTATGCCCTGCTGATGGTGCCCAATGCCGTGCTGGCCCACCTGTTTCTGGGGCAAAGGGTGCCGCGCGGGTTCTGGGCCGGTTCGGCCGTGGCGCTGGCGGGGATTGCCCTGCTGGTCCTGCACGAAGTGCGCGTGGCGCCGGCCACCACCACGCCGTGGCTGGGCATCGCCATGGTCACGGTCTCGATCCTGGCGGCATCGGTAGCCAACGTGATCCAGGCCTCGGGCGCGGCGCGGGCGCGGCCGGTGCTGCCGATCCTGGCCTGGGCCATGACTATCGGCGCGCTGGTCGATGGGGTGGTGGCGCTGGTGCTGGCCGGGCCGCCGGTGATCGACTGGCACTGGTCCTATGTCTCGGGCGTGCTTTATCTGGCGATCGTGGGGTCGGTGATCACGTTCCCGCTCTATTTCCAGCTGCTCAAAGACATGGGCGCGGGCCGCGCGGCCTATAACGGGGTGCTGGTGCCGGTGGTGGCCATGGCGCTGTCGACCGTGTTCGAGGATTACCGCTGGTCGCTGCTGGCGGCGGGTGGCTCTGCCCTGGCGATGGTCGGGCTGGTCATGGCGCTCAAGGCGCGCAATCCTTCGCGATAGGTGGGATAGACCGGGCGCCAGCCCAGCACGCGGCGCGCCTTGCCGGCGGCAACGCGGCGGCTTTCGGCATAAAACCCGCGCGCCATGGGCGAAAGCTGCGCTTCATCGGCAGTGCGCAGCGGCGGCAGGGGCAGGCCGGTGAGCCGCGCGGCCTCTTCCACCACGGTGTTCTGGCTGGCCAGTTCGTCGTCCGCCAGGTTATAGACGCCGGGCGGCCCGGCAAAGGCGGCGATCGTGGCGCCGGCAATGTCGTCCACATGGATGCGGCTGAACACCTGGTCGCGGGCGATGATGCGATGCGCCGTGCCCTCGCGCAGCTTGTCGATCACGCTGCGCCCCGGGCCATAGATGCCGGGCAGGCGCAGCACGCGCACGCGAGGGTCAAGCGCCTGCCACGCCAGGTCTGCCGCCACGCGCGCGGAACGCCGCCCGCCGCCGATCGGTGCGGTTTCATCCACCCAGGCGCCGCGCGCATCGCCATAGACCCCGGTGGACGACCAATAGCCGATCCACGCGCCCGGCCAGTTGGCTAGTGCCGCGCCATAGGTTCCCAGCACCGTATCGCCGCCTTCGCGCGCAGGCGGGACCGAAGACAACACATGGCTGGCCTGCGCCAGGGCGGCGTGGACGGCGGCGCTATCGGCAAAGTCGATCGTGCCGGCGCGGCCGGTGCCGCTGACCTGCCAGCCTTGCGCGCGCAGGGCCTTGGCCAGGACTTGCGCGGCATAGCCCATGCCGAAGATGAACAGGTGGCCTTCTTGCGCTGTATCTGCTTGTTCCTCGTCACCCCGGACTTGATCCGGGGTTCCGCTGTGTTTGCTATCGGTCATCGGTTGCGCGAGGCCTCCACCACCCCAGCCCCTTCTTGCGAAGCAGAGAGGGCTTAAACCCGGCAATTATCCCCTGTTTCCGATTTGCTCAATTGCCCCAAGGCCTGCGGCTTCCTAAGTCAGGGCCATGAAGGATTCAGCCAGCCAGCCGCCCGTCGTGATCCAGCGCGCCGATTATCGCCCGCCCGCCTGGCTGGTGCCCGATATCGCGCTCGATTTCCTGCTCGATCTTGCCGCCACGCAGGTGACGGCGACGCTCGATGTGGAGCGCAACGCGGCTGGCGATGGCGGGCCGCTGCGCCTCAATGGTGATGGCCTGGTGGCGCAGAGCGTCTCCGTGGATGGCGAACCGCACAGTGCCTGGACCATGGACGGCGACGATCTGGTGGTGGAACTGCCGGGCGATGCGCACCAGGTGACGATCGAAACCACGATCGATCCCACCGCCAATACCCAGCTGTCCGGCCTCTATGCCTCGGGCGGGCTGCTGTGCACGCAGTGCGAGGCCGAGGGCTTTCGCCGCATCACCTTCTTCCCCGATCGGCCCGACGTGCTCAGCCGCTACACCGTCACGCTCACGGCGGACAAGGCGGCGTTCCCGGTGCTGCTGTCGAACGGCAACCCGATGGACAGCGGCGAGGAAGACGATGGCACGCACTGGGCGATCTGGCACGATCCCTGGCCCAAGCCGTCGTACCTCTTTGCCCTGGTGGCCGGTGATCTGATTGCCACGCGTGATCGCTTCACCACCATGTCGGGGCGCGAGGTTGACCTGGCGATCTGGGTGCGCGCGGGCGATGAAACGCGCACTGCCCATGCGATGCGCGCGCTGATCGCCTCGATGGACTGGGATGAAAAGGTCTATGGCCGGGAATACGATCTCGACCTGTTCAACATCGTGGCGGTTTCCGATTTCAACGCCGGGGCGATGGAGAACAAGGGCCTCAACATCTTCAATACCCGCTATATCCTGGCCGACCCGGAAACCGCGACCGACGCGGACTACGACGGCGTCGAAGGCGTGGTGGCGCACGAGTATTTCCACAACTGGTCGGGCAACCGCGTGACCTGCCGCGACTGGTTCCAGCTGTCCCTGAAAGAAGGCTTCACCGTGCTGCGCGACCAGCAGTTCTCGGCTGATCAGGGCTCTGCCCCGGTCAAGCGGATCGAGGATGTGCGCGTGTTGCGCAGCGCCCAGTTCCCTGAGGATTCGGGGCCGCTGGCGCATCCGATCCGGCCCGATTCCTATCAGGAAATCAGCAATTTCTACACGGCAACCGTCTATAACAAGGGCGCCGAGGTGATCCGCATGATGACCGTGCTGGCCGGGCCGGAGCGGTTCCGCGCGGGGACGGACCTTTATTTCGAGCGCCATGATGGCGAGGCGGCGACGTGCGAGGATTTCGTCACCGCGATCGAGGATGGCGCCGGGCTCGACCTTAAGCAGTTTCGCCGCTGGTACGAGCAGGCCGGCACGCCGCAGGTGGACGTGGGCATGACCCACGATGCCGCCAGCGGCACGGTGACCCTGGCGTTCAAGCAGACCGTGCCGCCCACGCCGGGCCAGCCGGTCAAGCAGCCGATGGTCATCCCGCTGCGCACGGCGCTGTTCGATCGCGCCACCGGCCGCCATGGCGGCGAACACCTCATCGTGCTGGCTGATGCGGCGCAGACCTTTACCTTTGACGGCTTTGCCCAGGCGCCGGTGCTGTCGATCAACCGTGGGTTTTCGGCGCCGGTGGCGATCAATGCGCCGCAAAGCGTGGAAGACCTGGTGTTCCTCGCCGGCCACGATGACGATGCCTTTGCCCGCTATGAAGCGATGCAGCAACTGGTGGTGCAGCATCTGGTGGCAGCGGTCGAAGGGCGGCTCGATGATGCATCGCGCGAGGCTGGCCGCGCCGCGATCGGCGGGGCGCTGGGCGCGATCCTGGCCGATACCGCGCTCGATGACCTGATGCGCGGCGAACTGGTCATGCTGCCGGGCGAGGCCTATCTGGCCGAGCAGATCAATCCGGTCGATCCGGCGCGCGTCCATGCCGAACGCGAAGCACTCAAGGCCTGGCTGGGCCGTGAACTGGGCGACGCGTGGCGCGGCCTGCACGATCGCTGCACGGCGGTGCCCTATGGCCTCGACGCTGCCGCACGCGGCGCGCGCAAGCTCAAGACCCAGGCGCTGGTCTATCTCGCTGCTGCCGATCCGGTCGAGGCGGCGCAGCGCGCCAAGACGCAGTATGACGCGGCCGACAACATGACCGATCGCCAGGGCGCGCTGATGGTGCTGTGCGGGCTGGACGTGCCCGCGCGCGATGAAGCGCTGGCGCATTTCCACGCTCGCTTTGCCGAGAACCGGCTGGTGATCGACAAGTGGTTCTCGCTCCAGGCCGGCTCGCTGCACCCGCGCGCGCTCGATCATGTCCGCGCCCTGGCGCAGCATGCCGATTTCACCCTGACCAACCCCAACCGCGTGCGGGCGCTCTACATGGCCTTTGCCGCCAATGCCCAGGCGTTCCATGCGGCCGATGGCGCCGGCTATGCGCTGATTGCCGATCTGATCCTGGCACTCGATCCGATCAACGGCAACGTGGCGGCACGGTTCGTGGCGCCGCTGGGCCGCTGGCGGCGGATCGAGCCGGTGCGCGCCGCGCTGATGCGTGCCCAGTTGGAGCGGATCGCCGCCGCGCCGCGCCTGTCGCGCGATGTGCGCGAACAGGTGAGCAAGAGCCTGGACGGATGAGCGTCGAGGTTCTCACCCACCCCGCGCTGGACGGCGCCGCCCATGGTTTCCTCGGGCGGCGGGGCGGGGTTTCTGCTGGCATTCATGCCGGGCTCAACGTGGGCTGGGGCAGCGAGGATGACCCGGCCGCCACGGCCGAAAACCGCCGCCGCGCGACTGCTGCGGTGCTGCCGGGGGCCACGCTGGTCTGCGCCTATCAGGTGCATTCGGCCGATGTCATCACCGTGGACCAGCCGTGGGACGAAGCGGACCGCCCGCGTGGCGATGCGCTGGTTACCCGCCAGCGCGGCGTGCTGCTGGGCATTTTGACCGCCGATTGCGCGCCGGTGCTGTTTCACGATCCCCATGCCGGGGTGATCGGCGCGGCCCATGCCGGCTGGCGCGGCGCGTTCGATGGTGTCACCGATCGCACGGTGGCGGCGATGGAGGCTCTGGGCGCCGATCGCGCGGCGATCGTGGCGGTGGTCGGGCCCTGTATCGGCCAGAAAAGCTATGAGGTGGATGCCGGGTTCGAAGACCGCTTCCTGGCCCAGTCAGCCGAAAACGAACGCTTTTTCCGCGCGGGCAAGGCGGGTCACGCCTGGTTCGATCTGCCCGGCTATGTCGCGCATCGGCTCCACGCCTTTGGCGTGGGCGTGATCGGCATGCTGGACGAAGATACCTATGCCCAGCCCGACCGCTTCTTCTCGTTCCGCCGCGCCACCCACGCCGGGGAGCCGGGCTATGGCCGCGAGATTTCGCTGATCGGGCTGAAGTAGGGCAACCTATCGCCCGTCGAGGCGGCGGCCCAAGGTTTCCACCGCCTGCGGTTCGTATCCCAGCGCGGCATAGAAGGCCTTGGTCGCCAGGTTGTCGGCACGGACCATCAGCATCACCTTGGGGCAATCGCGCGCGGCAAGCCACTGTTCGGCCGCCTGCATCAGCGCGCGGCCTAGCCCCTGGCGCTGAAACGCCGGGACCACGCCCAGGTAATAGACCCAGCCGCGATGGCCGTCATAGCCGACCATGATCGTGGCCGCAGGCGTCCCCTCCTGCTCGGCCAGGATCACGGTGCAGGCCGGGTTTGCCATCGCCAGGTGATAGTCGGTGGCCGGATCGTTCCACGGCCGGGTCAGCCCCGCCGCCTGCCACAAGGCGATCACGGCGTGGGCGTCGGCAGGGCCGGCTTCGCGCAAGACAGGCTGGGCCATGCGCGGTCAGTGCCCACCGGCCGCGTCGGCTTCGCCCAGGTTCTTGGCCGAGGAATCCGCTTGGCCCGCCACCCAATAGCCGGCCGCCTTGATCCACCGCTTGTCGAGGCCGCGCGTTTCCACCAGGTATTCGCGGGCGGCGCGCGCCACGCCGGCTTCGGCCGCGATCCACACGAATGTGGCGGGCGGCAGGTCGATTTGCGCCAGCGCCGCGATGATCGGCGCAGGATCGGTAGCGGCCGCAGCGTCGCGATGCAGCCAGTGCGTTTCCAGCGTGGTGGCGGTGGCAAAAGTCTGCTCGTCGGCCGCGCCGGGCACGGCGCCGATCACCGTGGCACGCACCCCGGCGGGCAGTTCCTCCACGCGGCGGCCGATCGCCGGCAGCGCGGTTTCATCGCCCACCAGCAGCCAATGGGCAATCGGCCCCTCGATCACCTGCGAACCGCGCGGGCCGCCAATGCGTATGGGATCGCCCACCTGGGCCGCGCGCGCCCAGTCAGACACCGGGCCGCCTTCATGGTCGAAGAAATCGATGGTCAGGGTGCCGGCGGCGGCATCGTGGTGGCGCGGCGTATAATCGCGCATGATACGTTCATCCGGCCCGCCTTCGACGAAAACCTTGATGTGATCATCGGGTGCGCCGCTGACAAAGCCGGCCAGTTCGGGCCCTTCGGCCACGATGCGGATCATGTTGGGGGTCAGCCGCTCGTGCCGCGCGATACGCAGGGTGCGCAGCGTGGTTTCGTGGCGCATGCGGCGCAGCACCGGCGCGTCGGCAGGATCGGAGTGGGGGGTGGAGGTCTGGCTGGCTTGGCTGGTCATCGGGGGCCTGTCTGTGCGGAGTGGGGCAGGGAATTGCTGTGAACGAGTTATAAGATATATCTTTGATCGCTCTTTGGCAAGCCCTACCCCCATGTCAGGCCGCGACGGTCACCATCACGCTGCGCTCAACGCTGGTTCCTGCGCCTCGCCGGGATCGAGCGCGGCCATGAACTGGCCCAGCCACCACATCACGTCCTGCTCAAGCACGGTATCCATCAGCGCGCGCCAGCGTTCCTGGCGTTCGGCCAGCGGCATGGTCAGCGCCTGGCCCAGGGCATCGGCAATCTCTTCGGGGCTATAGGGATTGACCAGCACCGCCTGGCTCATCTGCGCGGCCGCTCCGGCAAAGTTCGACAGCACCAGCACGCCCGGATCGGCCGGGTCTTGCGCCGCGACGAATTCCTTGGCCACCAGGTTCATCCCGTCGCGCAGGGGCGTAACCAGGCCCACCTTGGCCGCGCGATAGACCCCGGCGAGCACGTCGCGCGGATAGCCCTTGTTGACATAGCGCAGCGGCACCCATTCCACGCTGGAAAACTCACCGTTGATCCGCCCCGAAAGCGAATCCAGGCTGGCGCGGATTTCCTGGTAGGTCTGCACGCTTTCGCGGCTGGGCGGCGCGATCTGCAGCAGGAAGACCTTTTCGTGCAGGTCTTCGCGTTGCGAGAGCAGGCGTTCATAGCCGATGAAGCGTTCCTGCAGGCCCTTGGAATAGTCGAGCCGGTCCACGCCCACGATCATCGCGCGGCCGCCGGCGCTTTCTTCCATGCGCTGGCGCATCGCCTCGGCCACCGGGCCATTGGCGGTGTCGGCAAATTCCTGGGCGTCGATGCCGATCGGGCAGACCACTGCGCGCAGGGTGCGACCATTCCAGGTGACGGTGTTGTCCTCGCCGATGGTAGCGTCCATCTGCGCGCGGACATAATCGATGAAGCTTTCCAGCCAATCCTGGGTGTGAAAGCCCACCACATCATAGGCGAACAGCGATTCGACCAGTTCCTGGTGATTGGGCAGCGACACCATCAGCCGCATCGGCGGCCAGGGGATGTGCAGGAAAAAGCCGATGCGGTTGGCCACGCCCCGTTCGCGCAGGCGCTGGCCCAGTGGGATCAGGTGGTAATCGTGCACCCACACCAGATCGTCCTTGGCGATCAGCGGCAGCAGCGTATCGGCAAAGCGGGTGTTGACGCGTTCATAGCCATCGACGAACCCGCGCTCGAACTCGGCCAGGCTCACGCGATAGTGGAACAGCGGCCACAGCGTGCGGTTGGCAAAGCCATCGTAGTATTCATGGATGTCCTGCGGCTCCAGGTCGACCGTGGCGGTGGTGACGCCGGCCGATTTCTGGAAATTGATATGGCCGGTAAAGCTTTCGGTTTCCCCGCCCGACCAGCCGAACCAGATGCCGTCGCTTTCGCGCAGCACGGTGGACAATGCGACGGTCAGTCCGCCCTGGTTGCCCGGCTCATCCTCGCTGGGCGGCTGGACACGGTTCGAGACGACGATCAGGCGCTTCACCTTATGGCACTCCATGGCTTGCTCAGCAGGCCGGCACAGTTGATCATGCCAACAAGCGAGTAGGTCTGCGGGTAATTGCCCCACAGCTCCCCGGAAACGGGGTCGATATCTTCTGACAGCAGCCCGGCCGCGGTGCGGCGGGCGAGCATTTCTTCGAACAGTTCGCGCCCTTCCGGCGCCCGCCCGGTGGCATGAAGCGCTTCGATCAGCCAGAACGTGCAGACGTTGAAGGCGGTCGTCGGCAAGCCGAAATCATCCTCGCTGGCATAGCGCAGCATGTGGCTGCCGCGGCGCAGGCCTTCTTCCACCGCGCGCAACGTGCCCTGAAAACGCGGATCATCGGGCGGTAGAAAGCGCATGTCGAGCAACTGGATCAGGCTGGCGTCGAGGTCATCGCCACCAAACGTGGCGGAAAAGCGCTGCGTTTCCGGGCGCCAGGCGCGCGCCTCGATCGTGGCGCGGATGGCATCGGCGCGGTTCTGCCAGAAATCGGCGCGTTCGGGCAGGCCCAGTTCGGCGGCGATGTTGGCCAGCCGGTCGCAGGCGGCCCAGCACATCGCCGCCGAATAGGTGTGTACATCGGCGCGGGTGCGGAACTCCCACAGGCCCGCGTCGGGCTGGTCATGCACCTGGAAGGCGCGCTCGCCTACCGCTTCCAGCGCTTCGAAATCGGCCATGCCGGCCATGCGATAGAGCCGGCGGTCGATGAACGCCTGGGTGTTGCACAGCACGATCTGGCCATAGGCATCGTGCTGGATCTGTTCATAGGCCTGGTTGCCCACGCGCACCGGCCCCATGCCGCGATAGCCGGGCAGCCCTTGCGCCTCCCACTCGGTCAGCTTGTCTTCGCCGCCCAGGCCATAGAGCGGCTGGATATGGCCGCCGCGCGCGCCTTCCACCACGTTGCGTAAGTATTCCAGATAGCCTTCCAGCACATCGAGTGCGCCCAGACGGTTCAAGGCCTGGATGGTGTAATAGGCATCGCGAATCCAGCAGAAGCGATAGTCCCAGTTGCGCCCGGAATCGGCGTGTTCGGGAATCGAGGTGGTCAGCGCCGCCACGATCGCGCCGGTTTCCTCGAACTGGCAAAGCTTGAGCGTGATCGCGCTGCGGATCACCGCGTCCTGCCATTCCAGCGGGGTGGCCAGGCCCCGGGTCCAGTGCCGCCATTCGGCAATCGTGCGCGCCAGCATTTCTTCCAGGCCGTGGCCCAGATCGTTGGCAAAGCTTTCGTCCGGCCCCAGGAAGAAATGCAGCGTGCGCTCCACCCGGAACGATCGCTCGTCATTCACCCAGCCGATCGGCGCATCGGTGGACAGGCGCAGGGTCAGGTCTTGCAAAAGATAGCGGATATGGTGCGAACCGCTGGTGCGCGCTGGGACGGTGGCGCCCCATTCGCTGGCCGGCCGCAGCGCTACGCGGATGCGCGGGCTGCCGGCCAGGCGCCGCACGATGCGGGCGAACGCCACCGGCCGGTACATGCGCCCGTGGTTCTTGTAGCGCGGGCAGAAATCGACCACTTCGATCGCGCCGCCTTGGGCATCGGTGTGGGTGGTAATCAGCACCGGAGTATTGCGGATATAATGCTGCCGCGTGGCCACCACATCGTCCAGGGTGATCGACCAGAAGCCCTTGGCCGCCGGATCACCCGGCGCCTTGTCGTCGAGCAGCGCGCAAAACGTCGGGTCGCCGTCGAGCCGCGGCACGCAGCCCCAGACCAGGCTGCCGCTGCGATCGATCATGCCGGCCACCTGGCAATTGCCGATCGGCCAGAGATCGACGCTGGCGACGGGGGTGTTGTCTTCGGGCATTCCCGTCTCTTGCATGCGTGCCTGGGTCATTCCGGCACCTGTGCCGTGCCATCGGCAAAGGCGCGCAGGAACGCGCGCACCGCATGCGGCGAAGGCAATGCCAAGGTTGCGGCCGTGCTGCTGCCGTTAAGCGCCCGTTCGCCCACCAGCACGCCATGGCCGCCCAGCGCGCGGGCAGCGGCAAACCCGGCCTCGTCGGTCAGATCATCACCAAAAAATACTGGCCGCGTGCCGATCATGCCCTTGCGCGCCATCAGGCGGCGTACGGCCTGCCCCTTGTCGCCGCCGGGCATGCGCAGTTCCACCAGGTCCTTGCCGTGCTGGATCTTGAGAGCGTGGCTATCGGCCAGTTGCACAGCCATGGTTTCGGCCTGTTGGCGCGCTTGTGGTGCCAGGCGCCAGTGAAACGCCACGCCGTATGACTTTTCCTCGACCAGGCAGCCCGGCCAGGTTTGCGCCAGGCCATGAAACGCGCTGGCCACGTCATTCAACACGGCCAGGCGTTCGGGCCGCGCCCATACTTCGTTCCAGCGGTATTCCAGCCCATGGCTGCCGGTGACGGGCAGGGCCTGGGCAATCGGGCCGAGAATGCGGTCGATCTGTTCGAGCGAACGCCCGCTGACCATGGCCAACCGTCCATCCAGGCGCTCGGCCAGATCGCGCAGCAGCGCCCGCGTCGGGCCATCGGCGCGCACGGCTTCGGGATCGTCGGCCAGCTCCAGCAGGGTGCCGTCGATATCGAGAAACACGGTCGCGCCGTCCAGCAAGCCGGGGCGCGGCGCAGGCAGTGTGGCGGGCATGGTGGCGGTAAAAGGAATGGGGGCGCTCCTTGGCTGTGGCTGTCGGCTGACGCGCCTTATCAATCGCCAAAACCCCCTTTGGTTCCCGTTTGTCGCCTGACGCGATCGGCAAGTAATTGTTTTTTAACGATCGAATGCCGTCAGGATCGGGCAGGGTCCAGCTTCGCCAGCATGGCATGCCAGCGCCAGCTGTTGCAGCGCTGCGCGTGCTTCTTCCAGCGCGGCGATCCTGGCGTCGAGCGTGGCGATCTGCTGCGCCGCCAATGCACGCACGCGGGCGCGATCGCTCGTGGCATCGAGGGCGAGCAATTCGCTGATCTGCTCCAGCGTAAACCCGGCGGCCTGGGCAGCGCGGATGAAGCGCAAGCGGCGCACGTGGCTTTCGTCATAACGGCGGATAGCGCCGCCGGCACCATCCTCGCGCTCGGGCGTTTCGAGTATCCCGCGCCGCTGGTAATAGCGCACGGTTTCCACGCCCACTTCTGCCGCGCTGGCCAGGCTGGCGATCGTCAGGCGGCCGGGCAGTGAAGAAGCAGCATTTTGCGCAAGCATCCCTTGACTCCGTACCATGGTACGGACCCTATATGGGGCGCAGCTGCGCTGTTTCCAGCCGGTGTCCGTTGTAAAAAAGGCCGCTGCCATGACCACTTCCGCGCCCCGCGCCGTTCTCTATCGCATGGTGATGGACAAGCATATTTGCCCATTCGGCCTCAAGGCTAGGCACTTGCTGCGCCAGCGCGGCTTTGCGGTGGAAGACCACTGGCTGCGCACGCGCGCGGAAACCGACGCGTTCAAGGCGGCGCACGATGTGCGCACCACGCCGCAGGTCTTTATCGATGGCGAGCGGATCGGCGGCTATGATGATCTGCGCCGGCATTTCGGCCTTTCGGTGCCCGATCCCAAGGCCACCAGCTATACGCCCGTCGCGGTGCTCTTTGCCATTACCGCGCTGATGGCGCTGGCCGCCAGCCAGGCCGCGTTCGGCACGCCGTTCACCCTGCGCGCGGGGGAATGGTTCGTCGGCATGAGCATGGCCGTGCTGGCCCTGCTAAAGCTGCAGGATCTCGATCGCTTCGCCACGATGTTCCTGGGCTATGACCTGCTCGCCCAGCGCTGGGTGCCCTATGCCAGCATCTATCCCTTTGCCGAGGCGCTGGCCGGCGTGCTGATGATCGCCGGGGTGTGGACCTGGCTGTCGGTGCCAGTGGCGCTGTTCATCGGCACGATCGGCGCGGTCTCGGTCTTCAAGGCCGTCTATGTCGACCGCCGCGAGCTGAAATGCGCCTGCGTCGGCGGATCGAGCAACGTGCCGCTCGGCTTCGTCTCGCTGACCGAAAACCTCGCCATGGTGGCCATGGCGCTGTGGATGTTGCTGCACTGACGCCACGAAAAAGGGTGCCGGAACCTATGGTTCGCGGCACCCCTTGGGATCGATCAGATCATTCCCACTCGATCGTGCCGGGCGGCTTTGACGTATAGTCATAGACCACGCGGTTGATGCCCTTGACCTCGTTGACGATGCGCGTCGCCACGCGGCTGAGGAAGCCGGCGTCGAAGGGATAGATATCGGCGGTCATGCCATCGGTAGAGGTAACCGCGCGCAGTGCGCAGACCGAATCATAAGTGCGATGGTCGCCCATCACGCCCACGGTGCGCACCGGCAGCAGTACGGCAAAGGCCTGCCAGATCGCGTCGTAGAGCCCGGCGTTGCGGATTTCCTCGAGGTAGATCGCGTCGGCCTTGCGCAGGATGTCGCAGCGCTCGCGCGTCACTTCGCCGGGGATGCGGATGGCCAGGCCCGGCCCGGGGAACGGGTGGCGGCCCACGAAGATATCGGGCAGGCCCAGTTCGCGGCCCAGTGCGCGCACTTCGTCCTTGAACAGTTCGCGCAAGGGTTCGACCAGCTTCATGTTCATGCGCTCGGGCAGGCCGCCCACGTTGTGATGGCTCTTGATTGTCACCGACGGCCCGCCGGTGAACGACACGCTTTCGATCACGTCGGGATAGAGCGTGCCCTGCGCGAGGAAATCGGCGCCACCCACCTTGCGCGCCTCGGCCTCGAACACGTCGATGAAGGTCTTGCCGATGAACTTGCGCTTGGCCTCGGGGTCGGTCACCCCTTCCAGACCTTTCAGGAACAGCGTCGACACATCCACGTGGACCAGCGGGATGTGATAGTGGTTGCGGAACAGCGAGACCACCTGTTCCGCCTCGCCCAGGCGCATCAGGCCATGGTCGACGAACACGCAGGTCAGCTGGTCACCGATCGCCTCGTGGATCAGAACGGCGGCAACGGCCGAATCGACCCCGCCCGAAAGGCCGCAGATCACGCGGGCATCACCCACCTGAGCGCGGATTTCCGCGATCTTGGTCTTGCGGAATTCGGCCATGGTCCAATCGCCGGTGCAGCCGCAGACGTGGCGCACGAAATTGGCGATCAGCTTGCCGCCATCGGGGGTGTGGACCACCTCGGGGTGGAACTGCGTGCCGTAATACTTCTTTTCGTCGTTGGCGATGACGGCAAAGGGCGCGCCATCGGACACCGCGACGATGCGGAAGCCCGGTGCAAACTGCGTCACCTTGTCGCCGTGGCTCATCCACACCTGATGGCGTTCGCCCACGGTCCACAGCCCATCGAACAGCACGCAAGGCTCGGTCACAGTCAGGAACGCGCGGCCGAATTCGCCCGAATCGCCGGGCTGCACTTCGCCGCCCAACTGATGGCTCATCACCTGCTGGCCATAGCAGATGCCCAGGATCGGCAAGCCGCTGTCGAACAGCACCTGCGGCGCGCGCGGGCTGCCATCGGCGGGCACGCTGGCGGGCGAGCCCGACAGGATGATGCCCTTGGGCTTCATGCGGTGGAATGCCGCCTCGGCCTGGGTGAACGGGGCGATTTCGGAATAGACGCCGGCCTCGCGCACGCGGCGTGCGATCAGCTGCGTCACCTGGCTGCCAAAATCGACGATGAGGATCGATTCGGGGGCCGATTCTTCGGGCTGGATAGTCATGGCTGGCCGATAAGGAAGGCGGGCCAGACTGTCCAGCACTTGGCCAGCTGTCGGCGCAAATTCTGCGCCACAGCCTGCAGTGTGGCGTCATGGCCGCGCAATGCGGTAAAACTGTTGCGGATATGTCACGATAACTGCGGTTGCGCGATGTGGATTGCGTTTTGCGCAAGTGCTGGCGCCAGGATCGCACTTGTAACAAAACCGCCTCGTCTTATGTGGGCGTCAGTTCGCGGCTCCGAGCCTTACCCTGCCGGCGCGACGGACTGAGAGGATCCTGCAAGGTTCAACAATAAACTTTGCAATTCGCAGGAAATCAGGAGCACACCATGCGCAAGATCGCAACCGTTGTGCTGCCGCTCATCCTCGCCGCTGGTCTCAGCGGCGCGATGTTCACTGCCACGCTTGTCTAAGCGCTGGCGGCAGCACTGATATATGTCTGGTCGGTCCTCTCAAGCGACCATGGCATATCTATAAGATAGTAAGTAAAGCCCCGCAGCGCGATGTCACCGCATCGCGGCGGGTCTTAAAGCGGCGGTCCGGTGGGGCCGCCGTTTTGCGTTTCGGACAATTGTGTCTTATGGGATACACTTGTTCCTCTGGGGAAACCTTCTACCCATCCGGCCATGTCCGCCGCTCTCGCCATGCCTTCTGCCGTCACGCGTTTCGCGCCCAGCCCCAATGGCCCGCTGCATCTTGGTCATGCCTGGGCCGTGATCGTGGCGCACGATCGCGCGCAGGCCGATGGCGGCACGTTCCTGCTGCGGATCGAGGATATCGACGGCGCGCGCAGCCGGCCCGAACTGGCCGCGGCGTTCCGCGCTGACCTCGCCTGGCTCGGCCTGTCGTGGCACGAAGTCTTGCCGCAGTCGCAGCGCGTGGCGCATTACCGCCAAGCCGCCGATGCCCTGCGCGCAGCGGGGCTGCTCTATCCCTGTCGCTGCACCCGGGCAGAGATTGCCGCTGCCGCCACCACGCAGGGGCCGGACGGGCCGATCTATCCCGGCACCTGCCGCCAGCACCCGGTGGCGCCCGGCCCGGATGTGGCCTGGCGGCTGGACATGGCCAAGGCCACCGCGCTAGCCGGGCCGCTTTGCTGGGTGGACGAGCGGCGCGGAGAGCAGCGCGCCACGCCAGAGATGTTTGGCGATGTCGTGCTATGGCGCAAGGATGCGCCGGCGTCATACCACCTCGCCGCAACGGTGGATGATGCCGCCGATGGGGTGAGCGTGGTCACGCGCGGGATAGACCTGTTCCGCGCCAGCCACGTGCACCGCCTGCTGCAGGCACTGCTGGGCCTGCCGGTGCCGCGCTGGCACCACCATGCCGTACTGATCGGCCCCGATGGCCGCAAGCTGGCCAAGCGTCGCGATGCACCGGGCCTGGCCGAGCGGCGCCTGGCCGGAGAGGATGGCGTGGCGCTGGCCGCTGCATTGCGCGCTGGCCTTTTTGACACTGGCATTTGCCTGGCAGACACCATAGACCTGCTGCCATGACCTATGTGCTCGTGCCCCTGTTGATCGTGCTCATGGCGCTGACCGTCTGGTCGCTGCTGCGCGGCGTGGTCGCGTTTCTGCGCACCACGCGCGAAGGCCTGGAGCGGGGCGAGGAAGGCGTGCGCGAGATGCAGCTGCTGCAGAACCGCATGATGTTCAACCGCATCAAGTTCCAGGGGCTGGCCATCGTCGTGGTCATCGTGCTGCTGATGGTCGGCGGCAAGAACTGAACGGGTTCGTTCCATTTCATGGTAAAGCTGAACAAGATCTACACCCGTACGGGTGACGATGGCACGACCGGGCTGGTCGATGGCTCGCGCCGCGGCAAGCACGAGCCGCGCATGGCCGCGATCGGCGAGGTGGACGAGGCCAACAGCGCGCTCGGCCTGGCCGCACTGGTCGTGCCGCCCGATGCCGGCGCGGAATTGACGCGCATCCAGAACGACCTGTTCGACCTCGGCGCCGATCTGGCCACACCCGGCAGCGATTTCGCTCCTGGCGAGATGACGCTGCGCGTGGTGCCGGGGCAGGTTGCCTGGCTCGAGGCGATGATCGACGCGCGCAATGCCGCGCTGCCGCCACTTACCAGCTTCATCCTGCCGGGCGGCAGCGAGGCCGCCGCGCGCGTGCACCTGGCCCGCGCCATCACCCGCCGCGCCGAACGCGCCGCCGTGGCGCTGGCCGCGCAAGAGCCGGTCAATCCGGCGGCGCTTGCCTATCTCAACCGGCTGTCGGATTATCTGTTCGTGCTGGCCCGCGCGCTCAATGCCGGGCGCGATCCGTTGTGGGTGCCGGGGGCCAGCCGCTGATCAACCGTGTGGAAGGATAGTGGGCATGCAGACCGTTGCCGTGATCGGGGCCGGGCAGATGGGCGCAGGCATCGCGCAGGTCATGGCCCAGGCCGGGCTGGCCGTGCTGCTGGCCGACGTGAACCTGCCCGCCGCCGAAAAGGGGCGTGACAAGATCGCCAAGGCGCTCGCGCGCCTGGTCGCCAAGGACAAGATCGCCGCCGCTGATGCCGATGCGATCTTGGCGCGCATCACCCCGGTGGGTGACTATGCGCCGATGGCCGCGGCGGACCTGATCGTGGAAGCCGCGACCGAGCGGGAAGACATCAAGCAGAAGATCTTTGCCGCCGCTGGCGCGGTCCTGGCGCCGCACGCGATCCTGGCGAGCAATACCAGCTCGATCCCGATCACCCGCATGGCGGCGGCCTCGCCCGATCCGGCGCGCTTCATCGGGCTGCATTTCTTCAACCCCGTGCCGGTGATGAACCTGGTGGAGGTGATCCCGGGCCTCGCCACCTCGGCCGCCACGCTCGATGCGATGCGCGCGCTGGTCGGGCGGCTCAACAAGGAACTGGTGCTCTCGCAGGATGAGGCTGGCTTCATCGTCAACCGCGTGCTGATGCCGATGCTCAACGAAGCGGCCTTCGTGCTGGGCAGCGGCACGGCCAGCATCGTCGATATCGACAAGGCCTGTCGCCTCGGCCTCAACCATCCGATGGGGCCGCTGGAACTGGCCGATTTCATCGGGCTGGATACCTGCGTGGAAATTATCCGCGTGCTGCATTCCAGCACCGGCGACAGCAAGTATCGCCCCGCGCCGCTCCTGGTGAAATATGTCGAGGCTGGCTGGCACGGCCGCAAGACCGGGCGCGGGTTCTATGACTATAGCGGCGAGGTGCCTGTCCCCACGCGGTGAGTGCGGGGGAACGGGGCGCCGCGCGGCGCGTAGTTCCGGCAAAGGAGTGACGCGCATGAGCAAGGCAATCCCCGATCTCGCCCCCGAGGCGCACAACCAGGAACAGGACGATTCGTCGTCCCAGGCCCAGACTCTGGCCGATGAAGCGCTGGGCCGTGCCACCGCCGTGCTGGGCGCCGCCGAAGACAGCGAACGCGTGTCTGGCGATGGCGACGAGCCTGGCTCAACCCCCGATCTGGTCGATCACATGAAGCAGATGGTCTCTTCGGGCCGGATCGACATGGGCGCCTATCGCGGCGAGCGCAACGACGACGACGAGGAAGGCGGCCTGGGCGAAGCGGGCATCGACGACGACACCCCGCGCGGCGCGGAATAAGGCTTGCCGGGCGCTGTGATAGCGCCCTTCGACAAGCTCAGGGCGAACGGAACCATAACGACAATCCTGGTTTCGTTCGGGCTGAGCTTGTCGAAGCCTTGAGGCTTACAATTCAGGCCGATGGTTGTTGGAGCGCCGCCAGGGCAATGCGGCGATAGATGCGCGCCAGCACGCGCAGGTCTTCCATCGCCACGGCCTCGTCCTTCTTGTGCATGGTCGCATTGCACAGGCCGAATTCCACCACTGGGCACAGTGCGCGCAGGAAGCGCGCATCCGATGTACCGCCGGTGGTCGACAGTTCCGGCGTGACGCCGGTTTCTGTCTGCACTGCCTGCGCGATCAGCGTGGAAAAATCGCCGGGCAGCGTGATGAAGCTTTCGCCCGAAATAACCGCTCGGGCCGTGCCGCCATGGCGGTTGGCAATGGCGCTGACGCGATCGACCAGCCCCTGGCCGGTGTGCAGATCGTTGAAACGGATCGACAGCCGGGCGCGGGCCTGGGCCGGGATCACGTTGGTGGCGGGGTTGCCCACCTCGATATCGGTGATTTCCAGGTTGGACGGCTGAAACCAGTCGCTGCCTTCGTCCAGCACCAGGCCATCGAGTTCGCCAAGCATGGCAATCAGCCGGGGAATGGGATTGTCCGCGAGGTGCGGATAGGCGACATGGCCCTGCGCGCCATCGACGGTGAGCCAGATATTGACCGAGCCGCGCCGGCCGATCTTCATCATGTCACCCAGCCGGTTGACCGAGGTGGGCTCTCCGACGAGGCAAAGGTCGGGCAGGCTACCCTCTCCGGCATCAGCCAGCGCGCGCATGCGCTCGATCAGGGCCGCGGTGCCATAGCGTGCCGGGCCTTCCTCGTCGCCGGTGATGATCAGGCTGATCGTGCCGGCATCTTGCGGAATATCGGCCAAGGCGGCCACGAACGCGGCGATCGCGCCCTTCATGTCCACCGCGCCACGGCCATAGAGCAGTTCGCCGCGCCGCTCGGCGGTGAACGGCGCGCTGCTCCAGCCCTGGCCCGGCGGCACCACGTCAAGGTGCCCGGCAAAGGCGAAGTGGCGGCTGCCGGCCGGGCCCTTGCGAATGGCGAACAGGTTCTCCACCGGCCCATCGGGCGCTTCGCCCTCAATATAGCGGTGCACGGCAAAGCCCATGGGCACGACCATGGCTTGCAGCACGTCGAACACGCTGCCGGTGGCCGGCGTCACGCTGGGGCAGTCGATCAGGCGTTCAGTCAGGGCAACGGGATCGGCGCTCATGTGTGGCTGGCTTCCTCGAACTGTTCGATGGTCCATTCTTCGTCTTCCGCTGCCTCGATCCAGGCCTGCATCCACGGATGCTCCCACAGCGCCTGCATATAGGCGACGGCAAAGCCGGGCACGCCCACGCCATAGGTGACGAAGCGCGAGACCACCGGGGCATAGATGATGTCGGCCGCGCTGAACGTGCCGAACAGGAACGGACCACCCTGGCCAAAGCGAGCGCGGGCTTCAGCCCAGAGTTGCAGGATGCGCACGATATCGGCGCGCACATCGTCGCGCACCTCGGGCTGGGCCTGCCTGCGGCGAATGTTCATCGGCATGTGGCCGCGCAGCGCGAAATAGCCCGAATGCATTTCCGCCACCATCGATCGCGCCATGGCGCGGGCGGCATCGTCCTTGGGCCAGAAGCGATCGCGGCCGACCTTGTCGGCCAGATAATCGATGATCGCCAAACTGTCCCACACCACGGCGTCGCCATCCCACAGGATCGGCACTTTGCCCGATGACGGCGCCAGGTTGGCATCGCGGCGCTTGGCCTCGTCCCAATCGTCGCCATAGAGCGGAACGGTAATTTCCTCGAAAGCCAGGCCCGATTGCTTGGCGGCCAGCCAGCCGCGCAGCGACCAGCTGGAATAATTCTTGTTGCCGATGACCAGCTTCATGCGGGGCCTTTCGCGTGGGGCGTGGCCTTTCCGCCTAAAGCCTGGGGGGCGGGCTGTCGAGTGGCCCCTCCGTCAGCCCTGCGGGCTGCCACCTCCCCATCAGGGATGGGGAGGATCGTGATCCTCCCTGCCGCCGGCGGGGAGGGGGACCGCCGCGAAGCGGTGGTGGAGGGGCTTAGACCGCCGCGTCGTCCAGCACGGCGCCGCGCAGGGCGGCGATGCCCAGGCCCTTTTCCGACGAGGTCACGCTGACCTCGGGGTGGGCGGCGATGTGCTTGCGCGCGATAGTCTGGGTCTGGGCGACCACGTCGGCCAGTTCGCTGGCCTTGATCTTGTCGGCCTTGGTCAGGACCACGCGATAGCCGACGGCGGCTTCGTCGAGCATCTGCATCATTTCGGTATCGACGGTCTTGATGCCGTGGCGGCTGTCGACCAGCAGCAGCGTGCGCTTGAGCACCACGCGCCCGCGCAGATAGTCGCGCACTAGGCGGCGCCACTGTTCCACCACCTTGGGCGGCGCCTTGGCAAAGCCATAGCCGGGCATGTCGACCAGGCGGAACAGGGTGGGGGTGCCCACCTCGAAATAGTTCAACTCCTGCGTGCGGCCTGGCGTGACCGAGGTGCGCGCCAGCGACTTGCGCCCGGTGAGGGCATTGAGCAGCGAGGACTTGCCGACGTTGGAGCGGCCGCAAAAGGCGATCTCGGGAAAGTCCGGCTCAGGCAGGAATTTCAGTTCAGGGGCGGATTTGAGGAATTCCACGCGGCCGGAAAAGAGCGCGCGGGCGCGCTCTTCCAGGGCCATCAGGCGCAGGCCTTCCTCGTCGGGACCGGTGACGCTCACTTCTTTTTCGGCTTTGCTGTAATGGTGGCATCGCGCGCGGCGGCGCGATCGAGGTTCTGCTGATCCTTGGTCGCCTGCGCCTTGAGCTGCGGATGGCGGCTATAGAGATAGCGCTGCTGGCCGATGGTGAGCAGGTTCGAGGTGATCCAGTAGAGCAGCAGGCCCGAGGCAAACGGCGCCATGACGAACATCATCATCCACGGCATCAGGCCCATGATCTGCTGCTGTGCCGGGTCCATCGCGGCCGGTTGCAGCTTGAACTGCGCCCACATCGTCACGCCCAGGATGATCGCCAGCACGCCGATGCCGAGATAGGCGGGCGGGGTGAACGGCAAGAGGCCGAACAGGTTGAGCACGTGGAGCGGATCGGGCGCGGACAAGTCCTTGATCCACAGCACGAAGGGCTGGTGGCGCATTTCGATGGTCAGCACCAGCACCTTGTACAGGGCGAAGAACACCGGGATCTGCAGGAAGATCGGCAGGCAGCCGGCCAGCGGGTTCACGCGCTCTTCCTTGTAGAGCTTCATGATTTCCTGCTGGGCCTGGGCCTTGTCGTCCTTGTAGCGTTCCTGGATCGCCTTCATCTTGGGCTGGAGCGCGCGCATCGCCGCCATCGAGGCGAACTGGCGCTGCGCCACCGGGAACATCATGCCGCGCACCAGCAGGGTGAGCAGGATGATGGCCAGGCCGAAGTTCTTGACGCCATGGAACAGCGAATCGAGCAGCCAGAAGATCGGCTTTTCGAACCAGCGGAACCAGCCCCAGTCGATCGACAGCGACAGATGCGTCACGCCCTGGTTTTCATAAGCTTCCAGGACGTTGTTTTCCTTGGCGCCGGCAAACAGGCGCAGGGTCTGGCTCTGCGTCTGGCCAGGAGCCACGCTGGCGGCCGGCCAGATCAGGTCAGCGGCAAACAGGTTGTTGCCCAGTGCGCGGAAATCGGCGGCGGGCTTGGCCGCGCCATCGGCCGGGATCAGCGCCGAAAGCCAGTAGATATCGGTAAAGCCGATCCAGTTGGCAGCGCCTGCCGGCGTGATCGAACCGACCTTGGCGACATCGGTGTAGTTGTTGGAGAAATTGACCGAGCCATCGAACGCGCCGATCGGGCCGGAATGGACCTGCCAGGTATCCTGGCTCATCGTCTTGTCGGTGCGGTTGATGCGGGCAAACGGCGCGACCGAGGCAGCCGTGGGCGCGGCGTTGGTCACGCTCTGCGTCACGGTCAGCATGTAATTCTGGTCGATCGCGTAGCGCAGGCTGAAGGTTTGCCCGGTGGGGTTGCGCCAGGTCAGCGTGACCGGGGTGGCCGGCGTCAGCTTGGTACCTTGCGCGGTGAACACGGTCTGCCCGTTGGGCGCGGCCACGCCGTTCTGCCCCAGCCAGCCGACCTGGGCAAAATGCTGCGCCGGGGTGCCGGCGGGCGAGAACAGGCGCACCGGCGGGCTGTTCTTGTCGATCGTTTCGCGATGGCGCACCAGCGTCAGGTCATCGACCACGCCGCCGACCAGGTTGATCGAGCCCTTGAGGCCCGGCGCATCGATCGGCACGCGGTTGCCGGCGGCCAGTTCCTGGGCCAGATCCTTTTGCTCCAGCGCCACATCGGCCGGGGCCTGCAGCCCGCCTTCGCGGGTGGGCTTGGCCGGCGGGCCGCTGCTGGCGGGCGCGGCCACGGGCGCCTGGCTCGCCATGGCGGCCGGCTTGCCCTTGGGCTGCGGATAGAAATAGGCGATGCCATAATCCCAGCCGATCAGCAGCAGGCCCATCAGGACCACCGCCAGGATCAGGTTGCGCTGTTTCTCCACTGTGCCTCGCGTTCGTTGAATCAAGCTGTTTGGGAAGGGGTGTTCAGGGGACGGGATCGTACCCGCAGCCACCCCAGGGATGGCAGCGCAATAGCCGCAAGGCGGCAAGCCAGCTACCCTTAATCGCACCATGCTTGGTCCACGCCTCGATCGCATATTGCGAGCACGAGGGGGCAAAGCGGCACGAAGGTGGCAAGACGCGGGATGGGCCAAGCTGCCAGCCCCGGGCGATGAGGATGAGCAGGCGCTTCATGGGCTCAGCGGCCGTAGGCGGGCTTGGGTTCGCGCGGTGGGCCGCGCCTGGTGCCGGGCTTTCCGCCCGATTTGCCGCCAGGCTTGCGGGGCGGATCGCCCTTGCCGGCAGCAGCGCGCGACAGGGCCTGGCCCAGTTCGCTGCGCAGCAGGGCGAAATCGCGCTCCACCCCGTTTTCGCGGCCGATCAGCACATGATCGGCGCCGGCAATGCCGTGGGCGGGCAGCAGTTCGCGGAGCAGCGCGCGAAAGCGCCGCTTCATGCGGTTGCGCGCCACGGCGTTGCCGATCTTCTTGGTGACGGTCACCCCGAATCGCAGCGAGCCATCGGCGCGCGACAAGGGGTTCACCAAAAGCACGAATCCGGGCCTTGCGACCCGGATTCCGCGATTGGCGGCGAGAAAATCCGCACGCCGGGCCATCGTCGCCAAGCGGGCACTGCGCCGAGGAGAGCGGGCCGGATCGGCCCCGGTCTCAACCGACATGGTGCCCGAAGGGCGCGCGATCAGGCCGAGAGGTTCTTGCGGCCGCGGGCGCGACGAGCGCGCAGCACCTTGCGACCACCGACGGTGGCCATGCGGGCGCGGAAGCCGTGGCGGCGGGCACGCACGAGGTTGCTGGGCTGGAAAGTGCGCTTCATGGTTCAGCTCTTCTTCTTGTCTGGCGAATCGGTATAACAGGCACGCCGCCGCAACCGACGCCGAGCCGAAATCAGGGGTGCGCCGATAAGCGAGGGCGCGCCATCCGTCAAGCATTTGCCGAGGCGCGATTGTGCCACGCGGGCGCAAACCCGCAATGAAAATGCCATTGGCGAAATTCCCACAAGGTTCTAGGGCAAAGGCATGGTTGCCGACGAAACCGGGCAGGCCCAAAGCTGGGGCCGCATATGGCGCCGCAAGCCGGCCTGGCTGACACTGGCGCTGTTTGCCGTGCTGGCCCTGGCGCTGCTGGGTACCTTTGCCCTGATCTTTACCACGGTCGATGCCGAGCGCGTGCAGCGCGAGCAGGCGGCGCGCACCAGCGCGGTGCTGGCCGCGCTCGATGGCATCGTGGCGGCCACGCTCAACGGCGAAACCGGGCAGCGCGGCTATTACATCACCTATGACCGCCGCTATCTGGTGCCTTATACGCAGGGCCATGCCGCCTATGAGGCGGAAATCCGCGCGCTGCGCCGCCGCCTGGGCCAGGGCATCGATCCGCAGCAGGCCGCCCTGGTGGATGAGATCGAGCGCCTGGGCGATGCCAAGTGGGCCGAAATGGCGGGCACGGTGGAGCTGGTGCGGCGCGGCGAACTGGTCGAAGCGCGCGTGCGCACCCTGTCGGACGAGGGGCAACTGGCGATGGAGGCCCTGCGCCAGGCCGTGGGCCGGCTGGAACGCACCGAGCGCGCGCGGCTGGATGCCGCGACCGACAGTGCCGCCATGGCCGAGGCGCGCGTCATACCCTCGCTGGGCGTGCTGGCGGTGATCATCACCATCGCGCTGATCCTGGGGCTGTGGCAGGTGATCCGCACTGCCCAGGCGCAGGCAGCCGCTGCCAATGCCGCACTCATTGCCGAGGCGCGCGACCGCGCCGATCTGCTGGCGCGCGAACTCAATCACCGCGTCAAGAACCTGTTCGCGGTGATCCTGGCGATCGTGAAGATGTCGGCCCGGGGCGATACCGCCGCGGCCCCGGCGGTGGACCGCATTGCCAAGCGCATCCACGCCCTGGTCACCGCGCACGATGTGACGCAGGGGCGCCACGATGGCGATGGCGAGGTGGACCTGGCCGATCTGGTGACCAAGGCGATCGCGCCCTACCGCTCTGACAGCGAACGCTGCAACCTTTCGGGCGGGACACTGGTTGTGTCGGGCCGCCACGCCGTGCCGCTGGGCCTGGTGCTGCACGAGTTGGTGACCAATGCCGTCAAGTATGGCGCGTGGTCGGCCCCGGGCGGTCTGCTCGAGGTGCGCTGGGAACACCATGCGGCAGACAAGACCGTGCGCCTGGTGTGGCAGGAACGCGCCGCCGCGCCGCTGGTGCTGCCCGAAGACGGCGTGCCGGCGCGCGAAGGCTTTGGCTCGGCGCTGATCCGCAGTTCCGAACGCCAGCTTGACGGGCGCATCGTGCGGCGCTTTTCGCCCGAGGGGATCATGGTGGAGATTACGTTCCCCCACGCATGATCCCGCCGGATCATCCCTTGGGCGCCTGGCCTTACGGCTTGGGCGCGCTGGCGGACCAGTTCACCAGCGTCTTGAAATAGGCCAGCGTCTCTTCCAGCGCGCGATTGCCCAGGTCCGATCCCTCGGGCGGAAAGAAGCTGAGCTTGACGATCACCGTGCGCGTGGCGGGGTGGACGTAGATGAACTGCCCCTGGAGGCCGAGCGCGGTATAGGCGCCGGTATCGTCGATCTTCCACCACTGGAAGCCATAGCCGGAGCGGGCGAAGGGATCGGTCACGCTGGCCGGTGGGGGCGGCGTGCCGGGATCGGCATTGGGCACCATCGCGGTTGCCTGGTGGACCCAGTCCGCCGGCAGGATTTGGCGGCCGTTGAACTTGCCCTCGTCCAGCATCATCTGCCCCAGGCGGGCAAAATCGCGCAGCGTGGCGTTATAGCCCATGCCGTTCAACTCGCGCCCCACGCCCGGCGCGCCATCGGCCAGCCAGAAGCCATAGGATTCCATGCCCATCGGCTGCCACAGGTTGTTGGTCATGTAGGTGGCCAGCGGCTGCTTGGTCGCGCGTTCGAGAATCCAGCCCAGCACGCTGGTATCGAGCGTGGAATAGTTGAAGTGGCTGCCCGGCTTCCATTTGCGGCCCAAGCGCGGCGCGGTGTCGGCAAAGCGTTCGGTGTTGGCGACGATGGCGTTGAGGAAGATCTTGGCGGCCACGCTGGGCGTTGCGCCAAAGTCATAGCGTTCCTCGTAATCCACGCCCGAGCGCATCTGGAGCAACTGGCGGATCGTTACCCCGTCATAGCCCGACCCCTTGAGTTCGGGGACATAGTCGGTGGCGGGCTGGTCGATCGACTTGATGAAGCCCTGGTTGACCGCGATGCCGACCATGATCGAGGTGATCGACTTGGCCATCGAGAACGAGATGTAGTGCGTGCTGGCATCGGTGTTGTTGCGATAGCTTTCGTGCACGATCTTGCCGTCGCGCATCACCAGCAGGGCATTGGTGAAAGTGCGGTCTTCCCACTGGTCCTCGGTCATTTTCGTGGTGCCGAGCACGGCATCGGGCAGGGCCTGGTCCACGCGGGGCAGCGCGGCGATCGGGCCGGAACGCGGCACCGGGCGGGTCTGGAACAGCTGATCCATGGTGTGGAAGGTCAGCATGTTTTCCGGCGCTTCGAGCATGTGGGTGCGCGCGGCGGCCAGGTTGGGCGGTACCTGGCCATTGGGCAGGACATGGGGCGGCGCGGTTTGCGCCAGGGCGGGCGTGGCGAATGCCTGGGCCAGGGCGAGGGTGGCGCTGGCCAGCGCGAGCGCGGCCTTCTTGCGGGGGAAAACCATGGGGAAGCAGCCTTTGCAGCAGGGAAGGAACAAGGGGAAAAGTGGCCGGAAGCATCAGGGTGCTTCCGGCCCAGTGCAGGGGGTGCCCCATGGCGGGGCACCCGGCATTACTGGCGCATCAGCAGGGTGAGGCCGAACGTGCGCGGGCGCTGTGACAGGTTGCGATAGGTGCCAACGCCGCTCACCTCGATCGAGCGTGACAGGATCGTGGTTTCGTTGGTCAGGTTGTCGACAAACAGCGAGAGATCATAGGCGCCCTTGCGCAGCCCGGCGCGCAGGCTGGCATAGTGCACCTGGGGCAGGGCATAGGCGCCGGGATCATAGCTGCTGGTGCTGCTGTCGGTGACGGCCGACATCCTGGCCTTGCTCTTGTACGAATAGTCGGCGCGCAGATAGGCCGTGGCGCTGCCGACCGGCGCTTCATAATTGGCGCCGATCGTGGCCGTCCACGGATGGGTTTCCAGGTGATCACCCACTGCGGCGATCAGCTGGCCGGCCTGGGGATTGGGCTGGCCGCTGACATTCTGGGTCAGGTGCGCGTCGGTATAGGCCAGCGTTCCATCCAGGGTGAACGCGGGGCTGATCCGGGCCGTCGCCTGGATGTCGAAGCCCTGGCTGCGCGCCTTGCCCAGGTTGGCAGTGAACTGCGCGCCGCAATGCTGGAGATAGACGTTCTGCTGAATGTTGCTCCAATCCACGTGGTAGGCGCTGGCTGCCAGGCTCACGCCGCCCACGCGCGTCTTGGCGCCGGCTTCATAACTCCACAGGCTGTCGGACTTGTAGGTGCTGGGCACATTGGCAAAGCCATAGTTGGCAAGGTCCGTCCCGCACTGGCTGAGCGGCACCGGCGCATTGGTGCCGCCGATGCGATAGCCCTTGGCCGCCGTGGCATAAATCAGCGTGGTTGGCGTGGCCTGCCAGTTGAGCGCGAACTTGGGCGTGACCGGGTTTTCGCTGACCGACTGCTGGTCCTGCAACTGATAGCCCGAGACCGGACCCTGGAACAGCGAATTGCCTTCGAACTTGGTGTGCGCCACGCGCACCCCGGCGGTTACCTTGAGAGTGTCGGTCAGCTTGAGCGACCCTTCGGCAAAACCGGCCAGCTGTTCGTCGGCGCCGCGTCCGCTCCCCGCCAGCGAATAGAGCCCATCGACCAGCGGCACGCCAAGCACCACTTCGGGCGGCACGCCGCCAAAAATGTCGGCAAAGTTGGGGTCATAGACCTGTTCGGCGAAATGCTGGACCGACTTGGCATAAAAGCCGCCGATCACCCAGGTGAAGCGCGCGTTGGCGTTGGTGGATTGCAGGCGCACTTCCTGGGTGAACGTGCGCTGGTCGTTGCGCATATAGGCCAGCGCCTTGTGATCGGTGCCGACCCAGGGCGTGCCGGCAAAGACCGCCGGCCAGATCGTGGAATAGTCGATCTCGCCACTTTGATCGCGCACATAGTAAGAGGTGTTGCTGATCAGCTGCGCGCCGCCGAGATCGGCGCTGATGTTGAGCGCGGGCAGATAGAAGCGATCGCGATCGGGCGAGCCATTGGGCGCCCCGCTGACGTACTGGCCCTTGCTGGGGTTGGACAGCGCCTTGTAGCCCGGATCGCTGGGAGCGAGGCCGTTGTTTTCCCACCATGGGCTGGTGTCGTTGTTGACGCGCTTTTGATAATAGAGCGAGGGCGTGATTTCCACGCCATCGACCGGCGCCCACTTCAGCGCAAAGCGCGCCACCTGGGTCCAGCTGGAATTGACGTTCTTGAGATAGGGCGCGTTGGTCAGGATGGGATTGGCATCCTGCCGATCGATCCACCCGCCATCGTGGCGATACCACACGCTGGCTGCCAGACCGAGCTTGTCGCGCACCAGCGGCGCTGAAATCGACACGCCGAGCTCGCCCGAGGCGGCGCCGCCCTGCGTGGCCGAGGCTTCGGCGCGACCATAGATATGCGTGTCGGTAAGGCTGGGCTGGGTGGTGATGAAGCGGACCGTGCCGCCTTCCGAACCGGCGCCGAACAGCGTGCCCTGCGGCCCGCGCAGCACTTCCACGCGCGCCAGATCGAACACCGCGGGAAAGGCGTTGGTGGTTGAATAGCCCACGACGCGGCTCTGGATAGGGGTATCGTCGATATAGACGCCGGTGGTGGCCGCCCCCACGGTGGAACTGATGCCGCGAATGGCGATGTTGGTCTGGTTGCCGAAACCGTTGGGATCGAACTGGATGCCCGGCGTCTGCCGCACGACGCCCGAAATGTCCTTGATGCCGCGCGCATCGAGCGAGGCCTGGCTGAGCGCGGTGACCGATTGCGGCACTTTGCTCAGCGATTCGGCGCGGCGGGTGGCCGTGACCACGATTTCGCCGGGGGCGGCATCGGCGCTTGTTGCAGTTGCCGGCGTGCCGCTGCCATCCTGCGCCAGTGCCGGCCCGCTGCTCCAGGCCAGGGCCATGGCCAGGGCCACGGGAGCGCCTGCGAACGAATGGAAATGTCTGGGCTGCATCTTCTATCCCTCATGCTGCGGCGGTTTGGAACGCGTCCGTTCCGCCTTGTCGCGGGGGATGATGGGGCCAGAGGTTGCGGCCCTGCACCTCCCATATGGGATATAGTCTGCGATCTCAGTTTGGACGTGGCGGAACGGGTGCCGGGGGCAGGGTGCCGTTGCCCTGGGCCGAGAGCGAATGCAGGATCAGGCGAACGAGATCGGCCTGGCGCCCGGTGCCGGTCTTGCCGAACAGCTGCTTGAGCTGGATGCGCGCAGTGCCGGTGGTAATACCGCGGCGGGCGGCATATTCGCTGACCGTGTCGCCCGCGGCCAGGGCCGCGGCCAGTTGCGCTTCTGCTCCCGTCAGGCGGAACAGGCGCGCCAGGGCTGATGGCACGATCTGGACGCGGCGTTCCGGCGCCGCGATCAGCAGCAGCACTTCATCGCGCGCGGCCGCACCGATGCCGGCCTGGTTGGCACCAGACACGGCCCGCACATGCAGCGGATCGTCTCCCGGGCTGCCCAATGCCAGCACATCGGCATGGCCGGTGGCGGCATCGGCAACCAGCGCCTTGAGCGCGGCATTGGCTTGCGCGTTGTGCGCGGTCAGCATGCCGTTGCGCACGCCCAGGTGCCGGTTATAGGCGAGGAGCGTCTCGGCCACCGGATTGCTCCATGCCATGCGCAGCGTGCGATCGCAGCTGGTCATGGCCAGGTCGGTGGCGCTGATCGCCTGTTCCAGCGTGCGCACCCGCGCCGCGTTTTCCGAGGTTTTGAGCCACAGGCTGACCGCCTGGCTGAGGTGGGGCTGCAACTGCTGCAGGAATTCCACCTCGCCGGCGTTGACGTCGCGGTCATCACCGGGCTTGCGATGGAACACCAGCGAGAAATGGCTGTTCGGGCTGAGGCCGAAATCGACCCAGAATGCCGGCCCCAATCCGCAGCGCGCCAACCCTTCGCGCATGGCGCGATGTTCGTTTTCGGAATGATCCAGGCTTTGGAAATCACTGCCGATCCCGGTATCGGGATGGCGCAGCGCGCGTTGGCGATGAAAGCGGGGATTGGCGCCGGAATTGGCCCAGGAATCGTGAATGGCCGCATGGCGCAACGATACCGAATCCCGCGCCGTCCAGACCTGTTGCAGGCAGGAGCGGGCCGAAGACAGCACCTGCGCCACCACGCTTTCCAGGCCCATGCGATCGCGCAACGTATCGAGCACGACCTGCCAGCGCGCCTCATGCTCTACCGAGCCGTAGAGGTCGAGCAGCAGCGAAGAGTCCGAATGCGTCATGGGCAGCCTGGTCCGGGCTATGTCAGGATGTTGCTGTACCCCATGCCCGCTGCCAAGGCAAAGGGTCGCTGTTGCCTACCAGGCCCGTGGCGGCGGGGCGTTCAGCCCTGCGGCGCGGCGACCAGGCCGACGATGCCAAGCGCCAGCGCAACGACGATCATGGCAAGCGCCAGGCGCCGCCGCCGTCGCAGCGCACGGGCGGCGCGGCCATGGCTGCCCGTGCGCTGCGAGGCGGCCTGCCAATCCCATCCCTGGCCATCGATCCATTTGCGGATTTCCTGCCCGGTCAAGGTCCACACGCCGGCCGCCAGCAGGGCGCAGGCCAGCGCGACCAGCGCCAGCGGCGCGGCAGGAATGCCGCTGCCGGTGGCGGTTCGGCATTGTGCCAGGCTGGCGCGTGCCTGGGCCGTGGTGCAAGGGCCGCTGGCATTGGCCGTGTCCAGCGGGTTTCCGGCAAGGTCGGTGGTCTGCGCGGCGTTGACCGGCGTGGCCGGCCCGGCGGGCATGCCGTTGTCCTGGCTCTGCCCCGCCGTGGCGGCGTCTCGGTGTTGCCCAGAGTGTGCCATCGATCATCGCCTGTTGCGTGGTGTTACCGGCAAGGCAGGTGCCTGATGCCCGCCAAACCGCCGATGGCGGGCAGATTACGGCTGGTTCATCCGCCTGTCAGTCCCGTAGGCGCAGCCATCACCATGGGTGGATATACCCGCCGCCTGAATCGTGTTACCCGCACGGCCCCCATGACTGCACAGATCGAACCCTTTCACGCCATTGCCGTTTCCACCCTGGCGCACCGTATCGCCGCCGACGCGGCTGCGGCCGGCCGGCCGGTGATCCACATGGAATTCGGCCAGCCCTCCACCAGCGCGCCCGCCGCCGCGATTGCCCGTGCCCATCACGTGCTCGACACGCAGGCGCAGGGCTATTGGGAAAGCCAGGCGCTGAAAGAGCGCATTGCCCGGCATTACCACGACACCGCCGGCGTCACGGTCGATCCGTCGCAGGTGGTGCTGACCTGTGGTGCCTCGCCGGCACTGGTCATGGCGCTGACCCTGCGCTTTGCCCCCGGCGCGCGGGTGGCGATCGCCCGGCCCGGCTATGTCGCCTATCGCAATACCTTGCGTGCGCTGCACATGGAGCCGGTCGAACTGGTCTGTGGCCCGCAGGAACGCTTCAACGTCACCGCCGCTGCCCTGGCGGCCATGGAGCCGGCCCCCGACGGGTTGATCCTGGCCAGCCCGGCCAATCCCACTGGCACGGTGATCGCACCCGATGAACTGGCGGCCATCATCAAGGTCTGCCAGACACGCGGCATCGCGGTGATCAGCGACGAGATCTATCACGGCCTCACCTATGACGGTGCGCAGGCGCAGACCCTGCTTGCCGTCGATCCCGAGGCGGTGATCATCAACAGCTTTTCCAAGTACTTCTCGATGCCAGGCTGGCGCCTTGGCTGGCTGGTGGTGCCGCCCGCGCTGGTCGACCAGGCCCGTGCGCGGATGGGCAACCTGTTCCTTACCCCGCCGGTGCTCAGCCAGAATGCCGGCCTGGTGGCGTTCGAATGCCAGGACGAGTTACAGGGCCATGTCGCGGCCTATGCGCGCAACCGCCAACTCGTGCTCGATGCCCTGCCGGCGCTGGGCCTGGCCCGCATCGCGCCGCCCGATGGCGCATTCTATGTCTGGGCCGATATCGGCCACCTGACCGACGATTCGATGGCGTTCTGTCTCAAGCTGCTGGAAGATACCGGCGTGGCCACGGCACCGGGCATCGATTTCGATCCGGTCGAAGGGCGCCGCTTCTTCCGCATCAGCTTCGCCGTTTCCACCGCCGAGGTGGAAGACGCGCTGGCGCGGATGAAGCCGTGGTTTGCCGCGCGGATGGCCGAAGCAGCGGTCTGACCCGTAATATCGATAATATCACGGGTAGTGAAAATATCACGGTGAGGGGTGATCGAGTACCTGGCGGCGGGCATGGCGCAGTGCCAGCCAGGTCGCCAGCATCACCAGCGGGGTGATTACCCCCACCGCCAGGCGCGCATCGAAGTGTACCAGGCTTTCCCCGCCTTCCAACACATGGCCGATCAGCGCCGTGGCATAATAACTGATCCCCACCACCGACAGCCCTTCGACGAGGTGTTGCAGGCGCAACTGGCGGACCGCACTGCGTTCGAGCGAGGCGAGCAGCGCGCCGTTCTGGTTTTCGATGCGGGTTTCGATCCGGGCGCGCAGCAGGGCGGTAAACTGCCCGGCGCGCGCCGCCACCTGGCGTTCGCGACGGGAAAACGCGGCGCAAGTGCGCACCGCCGGCAGGAAGCGGCGCTGGGTAAATTCGCCCAGCGAGAGAAAGCCGGGAATCGGCCGCGGCGCTAGATCGGCCAGCCGTTCTTCCACCAGCAGGGCATAGGCGGCAGTGGCGCTCATGCGGTAGTCGGTGGCACTGGCCACAGCGGCGATCGCCAGCGACAGGCCGGAAAGCTGGTCCATCAGGTCATCGTCGCGCACATCGTCGCGGGTCAGCGCCTCGCCCAGGCGGCGCAGGTCTGCTTCGGCCTGGTCCAGCCGGGGCCAGGCCGCGCGCGCCACCGGCAGGCCGAGCAGCGCCAGGTTGCGATAGCTGCTCAATTCCTGCAACCGCTGCACCGCGCGGGTCAGGTCGCCCCCTTCCAACCCGCATGCGGCCACCAGCATGCGGCCATAGCCATCCTCGCCGATGTGAAAGTCTGACCAGATGCGCATCGGGCCGGCCACGTGGCACGAGACCAGGTCATCGTGCACCAGGCCCATGGCCGGCATCACCTGGGCGGCATCGGCTTCGTCTGCCACGATCACCAGCCGCGTGGCGCGCACCGTCGCGCCGGGCAGGCTTTCCATCCAGGCAGTCGCATCGGCAAGATCGACGTCGCATGGGGCAAACAGCGTCTGGGTGCTGGCCTCGCTATGCCGTTCCCAGGTGAACGACACGCCACCGGCCAGGGTGCCCGAAACGTGGCGACGATCGGCGCGGCGCACCTCGCCACCTTCGGGCATGGCTGCCCAGGCTGCCCATTCGGCATCGCGGGCGGCATCGTCCACCAGCCGCACCTGCTGCACCACCTGCATCGGCGCGCGCAGCACGGGCCAGCGACGCAGATGCATCTCGTTCACGATCTGCCGACGCCATTCGTGTTCGTGCATGGCTGTTGCCCTCTTCCCTGGCGCGATCATGCGCGCAGGGGAGGGGGCGTGCAAGTATGCTAGGCCGTAAACTCATAAATGGCGCCCCCGAGGTTTGAGGCCAAAGGCCCCGTCGCGAGGAGAGAGCGCGCAGGAATATCGGCAATATTTCAAGTGCTTTCGACGCTGCGAGGGGGCCTTTGGGTCAAACCGCGGAGCGGCGCCAAAATGGCTTCCATCTCAGCCCAAAGTGCCCTTGCAAAGGCTACCAGCCTTCGCGGCGGTCACTTTGGCCCGATATGTTCGCCATTTTGGCGCCTCGGGGGTGCCATTTATGAGTTTACGGCCTAGGGTCTAAGGCTTATAGCGCCGCTCGCGCGCGGGCGGGTACTTGGCGTGGAGCGCCTTGGCCCGCGTCGGGCGGTCCATCAGTTCGCCCTGGCAATTGGGGCAGCGGTCATCGAGGTCTTCGGCGCATTCGGCGCAGAACGTGCATTCCATCGAGCAGATGAAAGCGCCGGGCGCTTCGGCGGGAAGCTCGGTGCCGCAGTTCTGGCAATCGGGGTGCATGGCAAGCATGTCTGGTTCTCCGCTCAGGCCGCAGCCTTGCGCACGGCGTTGCAGATGGCGTCGACCACTTCTGCTACTTCCTCGGCATCGTCGGCCTCGGCCATGACGCGGATCACCGGCTCCGTGCCTGATGGGCGGATCACCAGGCGGCCGCGGCCAGCGAGCCGCGCCTCGGCCTGGGCGATGGCTTCCTGCACACTTTCGGCCTCGAGCGGCTTGCCGCCGGCAAAGCGCACGTTCTTGAGCAGTTGCGGCACGGGATCGAACAGGTGCAGCGTCTGGCTGGCCGGCTTGCCGCTGGAAACCAGCGCGGCCA
This sequence comes from Novosphingobium sp. AAP1, assembly GCF_001295765.1. Classification (NCBI taxonomy): domain Bacteria; kingdom Pseudomonadati; phylum Pseudomonadota; class Alphaproteobacteria; order Sphingomonadales; family Sphingomonadaceae; genus Novosphingobium; species Novosphingobium sp. AAP1. Next base: position 412,177 of record NZ_LJHO01000004.1, read on the forward strand.
AGACCTGCAACGCCGCGATCGTGCCATCGCCGGTGGTGGCATGGTCGGTCAGGATCATGTGGCCGGACTGTTCGCCACCCACGTTGAACCCGCCCTCGCGCATCTTTTCCAGCACGTGGCGATCGCCCACGGCGGTGCGCACCAGGTCCAGGCCCTTGCTGCGCAGGAAGCGTTCGAGGCCCAGGTTCGACATCACGGTGGCAACCACGCCGCCGCCGGTCAGCGCGCCGCGTGCGGCGAGTTGGCTACCGATCAGCGCCATGATCTGGTCACCATCGACCGTCTGGCCCTTTTCATCGACCACGATCAGGCGGTCGGCATCGCCATCGAGCGCGATGCCGATATCGGCCCGCACTTCGCGCACCTTGGCCTTTATCGCGTCGAGATGGGTGGACCCGACATTGAGGTTGATGTTCTTGCCATTGGGCTCCACCCCGATGGCGATCACTTCGGCGCCGAGTTCCCACAGCGCCGAGGGCGCCACGGTATAGGCCGCGCCATTGGCGCAATCGACCACGATGCGCAGCCCGTCGAGGCGCAGGTTATGCGGCAGCGAGGCCTTGACCGCGTGGATATAGCGGCCACGCGCATCCTCGATGCGGCGGGCACGGCCCACTTCGCTGGCCGGCGCCAGGTCTAGCTCATCCTCCAGCATGGCCTCGATCGCCAGTTCGTCTTCATCGGAAAGCTTGAAGCCATCCGGGCCGAACAGCTTGATGCCGTTGTCTTCGAACGGGTTGTGGCTGGCCGAGATCATCACGCCGACATCGGCGCGCATTTCGCGCGTGAGCATGGCGACAGCGGGCGTCGGCATCGGGCCAAGCAGGACCACGTCCATGCCCACGCTGGTGAACCCGGCGGTCATCGCGTTTTCCAGCATATAGCCCGACAGGCGGGTGTCCTTGCCGATCACCACGCGATGGCGATGATCGCCCCGCTGGAAATAGGTGCCGGCGGCCTGGCCCACTTTCATGGCGGTTGCCGCGGTCATCACCCCGGCATTGGTCCGGCCCCGGATGCCATCGGTGCCGAAGAATTTTCGTCCCATCGCGAAGATCTTGTCCCTTTGCCTGGCGCCACCAAGGCGCCATTGCATGTGCCTCCTACACCATTATTCTCACCATGGCATGAACCAAGCGATTACCGATCCGTCATCCGCTCCCGAAGGGGGGCTTCCGCCCATGGCCCATGTTCCGGCGCTGTGGATCTTCCTGGGGCTGGTCGGCGGGCTGGCGCTGGGCCTGGCGCTCGCCTTTGCCGCGCCGGCCGCGCTGCCGCCGATCCTGGCCGTGGCCGGGCCGGTCGGCGATCTGTGGCTGCGCGCGCTGCGGGCCACGATCATGCCGCTGGTGGTCGCGCTGCTGTTCACCGGCGTGGTGCAGACCGTAGCGGCGGCCCGCGCCGGGGCCATGGCCCGGCGCGCGCTGGCCTGGTTCATGGTCGTGCTGGTGGGCGGATCGGCCATGGCCGGGCTGTTCACGCCCACGCTGTTGGCGCTGGTGCCGATCCCGCAAGGCGCGGGCGCGGCGCTGCGCGCCAATGTCGGCGCGGCGGCCGCGGGCACGGCCACGACCATGCCGGCGTTCGGCGATTTCATCACCTCGATGGTGCCGGTCAACGTGTTCACGTCCGCAGCGGCCGATGCGGTCCTGCCGGTGATCCTGTTCACCGGGGTGTTCGCCATGGCCGCGACGCGGCTGCGCAGTGCCCAACGGCAAATCCTGACGGTCTTTTTCGAAGGCATTGCCGGGGCGATGCTGGTGGTGATCGGCTGGGTGCTGTGGTGCGGGCCGGTGGGCGTTTTCGCGCTCAGCCTGGTGGTGGCGGCCAAGAGCGGCACTGCCGCGATCGGCGCGCTGGCGCACTATGTGATGATCGTGGCGCTGACCGGCACGGTGGTGTTCCTCGCGGCCTATCCGCTGGCGGTGCTGGGCGGGCGCCTGCCGCTGATCCGCTTTGCCCGCGCGATGCTGCCGGCGCAGGCGCTGGCGCTGTCCACGCAGTCCTCGCTCGCCTCGCTGCCGGCCATGCTCAACGCCTGCCGCACCCTGGGCCTGCGCGATGCGACCAGCGAACTGGTCTTGCCGCTGGCCGTGGCGCTGTTTCGCGGCACCGGGCCGGCCATGAACTTTGCCGTGGCGATCTATGTTGCGCACTGGTTTGGCGTGCCGGTGGATGGCTGGCACATGCTGGCCGGCTTTGCCGTGGCCAGCGTGATGAGCTTTGGCGCGGTAAGCCTGCCGGGCACGATCAGCTTCGTCACCTCGATCGGCCCGATCGCGCTGGCCATGGGCGTGCCGGTAGAGCCGCTTGCGCTGCTGGTGGCGGTGGAAATGCTGCCCGATCTGATGCGCACGCTGGGCAATGTGACGATGGACGTGGCGGTGACGGCCGCCGTGGCCGCGCACGAGGATTGATCAGTTTGCGCTTGCAGCACGATCAGAAAAATTCACTGGAAATCGCTGCCAAATGCCATAGGCCGCAATGGCAACCGATGCCCGCCTGAGGCGTTGGTTTGGCATTGCCGATTTTCCCTGACGAAACGGAGCGACCATGGCGATTTCCCTTCTCCCGCTGCCCTATGCCGACAGCGCGCTGGACCCCACGATCTCGGCAGTGACCCTGCAGACCCACCACGGCAAGCATCACAAGGCCTATGTCGACAAGACCAATGCCGCCATCGACGGCACCGATCTGGCCGACAAGAGCCTGGAAGACATCGTCGCTGCCGCGCAAGCCAAGGGTGACAAGGGCCTGTTCAACAACTCTGCCCAGACCTGGAACCACGGTTTCTACTGGCACAGCCTGACCCCCGAAACCAGCGAACCCACCGGTGACCTGGCCGCCGCGATCGAAGCCTCGTTCGGCTCGCTCGATGCGCTCAAGGCCGAACTGGCCGCGCAGGGCGCCGCGCACTTTGCCTCGGGCTGGGTGTGGCTGGTGGCCAAGGATGGCAAGCTGGTGGTCGAACAGACTCACGACGCTGCCACCTATTCCGACCTGGGCGGCAACCCGCTGCTGGTGATCGACCTGTGGGAACACGCCTATTACGTCGATTACAAGAACCTGCGTCCCGACTATCTCAAGGGCGTGATCGAAAAGCACCTGAACTGGGGCTTTGCCGCCGAAAACCTCGGCCGCGGTTCGCTCTGGGCCTATCCGGCCTGATCATCGCACCGCGATGACGACATGAGAAAGGGCAGGCCGCGCGGCCTGCCCTTTTTTGTATGCGGCGCGGTTGGGTCAGGCGCCTTGTGGCGTGCGCGGGTGCAACGGGCGGCCGGTCTCGTCGCTGGCCATATCACCCTCGTGCCCGGCATAGTCTTCGGGATGGCGCAATTCATCCTGCGCGATCAGGCCCGGCTGGAACAGCGGCTCGCCAAACAGGAAGCCGACCAGGTTCGGCCGGCCCAGGTGATCGACCAAGGCCGTCAGCGTCAGCAGGATCGGCACTGACAGCAGCGCCCCCAGCGTGCCCCAGATCCACGAGAAATAGCTGATCGAGATCAGGATCGAGACCGGATTGAGCGTGAGCCGCGCGCCCAGGATCGAGGGCGTGACGAAGTTGGCCTCCACCGCATGCAGGCCGAGGAACGCAAGCGCCGGCAGCAGGCCCAGCGCCACTGTGCTGGCCGTGCCGACACCGACCAGGGTGAGCAGCGCGACCATGACCAGTGGCCCGACATAGGGCAGGAAATTGAGCACGAAGGCGAGCCCGCCCCACATGATCGGCGCAGAAAAGCCGAATGCCCACGATCCTGCGGCCACGATCGTGCCCACGCCCAGGTTGATCTGCGCGACGGTGAGAATGTACGAGGCGACGCGATCCTGCACCGCGCGGATCACCCGGGCGATGCGGACCGAGGCGCCAAAGCTGTGGCGATCGAACAGCAGGCGCCGCTTGGTGCGGATGCGCGATTCGATCATGAAAAAGGTCAGCAGGAAGGTCAGCAGCACTTCGATCAGCACGCTGGGCGTGGCGAAGGCCACCTGCTCGATCACCGAAGGCGTTGCCACCACCACTTCGCGCGTGGCGGTCGAGCCGGTGAGGCGCGCGATCTGGCGGTTGATGTCATTCATCCACGCCAGGTTGCTGCGCAGTTCGGCAAAGCGCAGCGAGACGCGGCGCGCCATGGCCGGCACCTGGTCCACCATGTCGTAGGCCGGCTGCAGGATCAGCGACAGCGCGACGACCACCACCGCGATCAGCAGCAGCAGGGCCAGAAACGAAGCAAGCATGTTGGGCAGGCCCAGCCGCACCAGGCGATCCGCCGCCGGGGCCAGCACGATCGTCAGCACGATCGCGGTGACCGGGGGCAGGAACACGACTGATCCGATCGACAGCACGAATGGCAGGCCAAAGAACAGCCCCAGCCCCAGCAACAGCAGGATGGCCGATTGCAGGCGGGCTTGCTGCGTCTGCACCCCCGGCTCGGCGTGCAGAAGCGCATCCGGCGCGGCAGGCGGCGCGGCGGAGAGGGGATCGGGATCGTTGATGGAATCGCTGCTGGACAAGGGGGGGCACGGCCTGAATCTGGCGGTGATTCGCCTTTTGCCGTCTTGGGCTTGCGCCGGGGCGCAATCAAGGGGCTGGCGTTAATGCGGCCGCGCTTTGCCGCGTGACTGGTGCGGTGCTGCCCAAGCCAAGGCAGGGGCGGCCCCAGCCCGATCGCGGGCCGGGGCCAGAACCGCCAGCGTAACCGTCAGTGGCCAGACTGAACCGTGGTATCAAGCTCGTGCATGATCGCATCGTGTGCCACGGCATCACCCGTGCTGCGACGCGGCAGCTGCCCGGTATCGATCATCTGCGCAAGGGCGGCGCGGGCGCGGCCGACGCGGCTCTTGATCGTGCCCACGGCGCATTGGCAAATCTGCGCGGCTTCTTCGTAGGAGAAACCACCGGCGCCGACGAGCAGCAGGGCCTCGCGCCGCTCGGGCGGGAGGGTGAGCAGTGCGCGGTGCATGTCCGACAGGTGCAGCGGGCTTTCCTGCCCGGCGGGCGCGACCAGCACGCGTTCGGCCACCGTCTCGTCATACTCCGCGCGAAAGCGGTTGCGGCGCATGTCGGTGAGATAGGCATTGCGCAGGATCACGAAGGTCCAGGCGCGCATCGAGGTGCCCGGCTCGAACCTTTCCTGCGCGGCCCAGGCCTTGAGCAGGGTTTCCTGCACCAAGTCGTCGGCCAGGTCGGGACGGCCGCACAGACCACGCGCAAAGGCGCGCAGGTGCGGAATGACACCGGTCAATTCGCGTTTGAAAGCAACGGCGTTGCGGGCGGAGGCAGCGGTATCGCCCTTGGTGTCTGCCGACGGGCGTGGGGCATCAGCCATGCGCATCGCCGTCCAGCTTGTCGAGCAACTGCGCGAAGCTGTCGGGCAAGGGTTCTTCTACGACGGAATCGTAGAGTCGGCGCAAACCGTCCGCCCACTCGGGCGAGTTCGCCCGCGCGCTGGTGCGACGTCGGGTCCCCGGGTTTTTCATAGGTTTATCTTTCGACATTCGCTTTCGGCTTCGCCTCCCCCCATGGGTCTTGCGGATGAACGGATCGGATGTGCCTGGCGCGGCTGGCCGTTTGTCCATGCATAGACCATGGGGCCGCCAGAATCACAGGTGCCCGATGTCTTGGGTTATCGGTCTTGGGTTGTTGCGCATGTGGAACGAAACCGCTCGCAATCGGTTCCCGCCAAAATCACCAAGACCGTGCCGGAAGCCCGGCGCGGCGTCCTGCGCTGTGAAAACCACATAATTGTCGGCCAGTTGCGGGCACAGGTGCTTGCGCCGTGCGTTGCATCGGGCATGATCAGGCGGCATGGGCTAAGCAGGCGCACGCCGCACGTTTTGGGTATGGCAAGGTAAAGGGATCGCACGGGCACGTGGAGAAACTGCTCTCCCAGAAAAATCTGGCCCCAAGATGGTACGAGCGCTTTCCGCGGGCCTTGCCGGTGGGAATCTTCACGCTGACCATGGCCGTGACCGCGCTCAGCGTTTTCGCGATCGAGCGCGCGGACCGTCAGCGCGAGATTGCCCAGCTGGACAAGGTGGCCCAGGAGGTCTCGTCCGGGCTTGAACGGCGTGCCAACGGCAACGCCGCCTATCTGCGTTCAGCCGCCGCCCTGTTTGCCACGCGCCGCTCGGTCGAAGCCTCGCTGTTCCGCTCTTTCGTCGGCCAGTTGCAGATGGAAGGCAGCGCCAGCGGCGTCAACGGCATTGGCTGGGGCATGCGCGTGGCGAGCGAAGACGTGCCCATGGTCGAGCGCGTGATGCGCAGCGGCGGCGGCCATGCAGACGGTGCGCCGATGCTGCCAACGCCGCCGTTTGCGGTGCGGCCGGCCGATTTCGCCAAGCGTGGCTATGCCGTGCCAGTCATGTACCTGGTGCCCGAAACCGCGCGCAACCGCCAGTCGATCGGCTTTGACATGGCCAGCGATCCGGTGCGCCGCATCGCCATGGATCGCGCCGAGCTGGAAGAGCGGCCGATCGTGTCGGGCAAGCTCAAGCTGGTTCACGCCGGCCATGTCAGCGACCAGGTTGGCTTTGTCATGTACATGCCGGTGTTCGGCGCCAGCCGCGATGACGGCAGCCGTACCCTGCGCGGGTTCGTGTTCACGCCGTTTGCCGCCGATGAATTCCTGCGGACCTCGCTGCCAACCGATCCTGATACCCCGCTGGGCGTGCGCCTCTACGATGGCACCGAAACCAATGCCGACCTGCTTGCCCAGGAAAGCCCGGCCGCGCGGTCAGGGCGGGTGGTGCGCCGCTGGGTCGATGTGGCGGGCCGGCGCTGGCTGCTGGTGGTGGAAGCGCCGCCGGCCATGGTCCTGAGCATGCTGTCGGTCATGACCCTGCTGTTCGGCCTGCTGGTGGCAACGCTGCTGCTGGTCCTTGCGCGGCTGGTCAGCCAGCAGGTGGCCGAAGACCGTGTGGCCCTGGCCTGGTTCGAACAGCAATCCTCTATCCGCGATTCGCTGACGCGCGAATTGAACCACCGCGTGAAGAACACGCTGGCCAACGTGCTGTCGATCATCGCGCTGACTCGCCGCCGCGCGCGCGATCTCGACAGCTTTGTCGAAAGCCTGGAAGGGCGCATCCGCGCGCTTTCGGCCACGCACGATCTGCTGACCCAGTCGGATTGGGGCGCCACGCCGGTAGACTTGGTGATCCGCGCCGAACTGGCTCCCTATGCGCAGGGCGCCGACCACCATGTCGACATGGGCGGGCCCGATGTGCAACTGGCGCCCAACGATGCTTTGTCTTTGGGCCTGGCGATTCACGAACTGGCGACCAACGCGGCCAAGTATGGCGCGCTCAGCGTGCCGGGGGGCCGGGTCGAGGTGCGCTGGGAACTGGCGGGCGAAACCACCGCGCGCATTTCCTGGCGGGAGCATGGCGGACCGGCGATCGATCCCAAGGCGGGCCGCAAGCGCGGCTTTGGCACCGACCTGATCGAAAAGATCGTCGCCCACGAACTGCGCAATCCGGTGGACCTGCGGTTCGAAGCCGACGGTGTGCGCTGCACCCTGATCATTCCCGTGCGCGAGCGTGGCTCTTTTGCCATCCGCGAGGGCCGGCCGGCTTAAGCTGATCCATTACCGCCGCCGCCCGCAGGCGCAGGGACAGACACGGCACGCGAAAAAGGCCGGACCAACTGGGTCCGGCCTTTCCCGAGGGAACTGTTAGAGCACCCCTGGCGGGGTGGCCGCTAAATCAAGAGAGGGGGCGGCTGGAGCCGAAGAACAGCGCCTGGCTGATCGCGGCGCGCACGGTCGCTTCCTGGAACGGCTTGGTGATGAGGTAGGTCGGCTCGGGCCGGTCACCGGTCAGCAGGCGTTCGGGATAGGCGGTGATGAAAATCACCGGCACATCGACCAGCTTGAGGATATCGTCCACCGCGTCGAGGCCCGAAGAACCATCGGCCAGCTGGATATCGGCGAGCACCAGGCCCGGCGTTTCGCGGCTGGCAATGTCGCGCGCCTGGGTGCGGGTGGCGGCCATGCCGCACACGTCGTGGCCCAGCGAGCGGACGAGGTCTTCCAGCTGCATCGAGATCAGCGGCTCGTCTTCGATGATCAGCACGCTGGTCGAGGACTCGCGGTCGATTTCCTCGATCGCTTCCTGCACCAGGGCTTCGACATCGGCCGGCGTGCGGTCGAGAATTTCGGCCACTTCGGCAACCGAGAAGTCTTCGAGCGTGACCAGCAGCAGCGCCTGGCGGTTGGCCGGCGTGATGTGCGCCAGGCGTTCCTGCGCGGCGGTTTCGTGCAGGCCCAGATCGCTACCACCGGAATGATCCAGGGTATCGACGAACGCACTCGACCAGACCTTGTTGAAGGCTCGATAGAGCGCCACGCGGCCTTCGCCGATGGCACTGCGCAGGTCTGCATCGGCAAGAGCCGCTTCCAGCGTGGCACGCACAAAGGCATCGCCGGTCTGCTGGCTTCCGGTCAAAGCCCGGGCATAGCGGCGCAGATAGGGAAGATTGGTAGCTACTTTGGCGCCCAGCGACATTTAAACCCCTTCCTGGATACGCAATGCACCCCTCAATGCCTTACGCTGGTTTCGGTTCCCGAACCAAGATGCGTTTTTGCATCGACGGGTGCGGCATGCAGATGGGCACGCCGCTGTGCCGCTCACTTTTGCGGATCGAACACACCGGTGGCCCAATCGGCCAGTTCCCAAACGCCGACCGGCTTGGGAAAGCGCGGCACGCCCGCCAGCGAGGCCGGGATCATGCCCGAATCTGCCCCGGAAATCAGCGCCACGGTACAATCTTGTGCGACGAGGTGCAGCGCCAGCGGCGTGGAATGGCCATCGGGCAGGCGCAGGTCGAGCAGGGCAGCCCGCGGCGTCTCTTGCGCGACCAGGGCTTCGGCTTCGGCAATGTCCACGGCCACGGCCACGCGAAATCCGCGTTCGGTCAGCTCGTCCTCGATTTCCATCGCAACCAGCACGTTGTCTTCCAGCACCAGAATGTAATCGGCAATCATTGCAACGCGCTCCGGCGCGCAGGCAGCGGGTGGGGGGCTTGGCTGGCCTGCGGCGGCGCGCTCTATCCGGGAACCGGGAACTCGTTTATGTCATTTGACATAGCCGTGGGGCCGGACATGCCCGATCATGGCGCCCAACAGGGTGGCCGTTGCCGGGTAGGCAGGAGTGTAAGACAGCGTGCACAGAGGAGGCGGAAGCGCCGGCGGCGGCCAGGGTGCCGTAGATATCCGGCAATTGAATCAACCGTGCCGTACCTGTCCGCTGCGCGATCGGCCCGGGCTGGTGGCCCCCGATACGGCGCAGCGCGAATGGATCGAGCGCCATCGCAGTGGCGAACGCAGCGTGGCGCGCGGCGAGGAAGTGCTGCGCCAGGGTGCGCCGGGCGATCGGCTGTTCACCGTGCTGGAAGGCGTGTTGATGCGCTATCGCCTGCTCGAGGATGGGCGCCGGCAGGTGGTCAACATCATGTTTCCGGGCGATCTGGTCGGTCTGCAGGCCGCATTCGATGGCGAGATGAGCCATGGCGTCACCGCGCTCACCGATACGCGGCTGTGCATGTTCCCGCGCGATCGCTTCATGGAACTGGTCACGGCGCAACCCCGCTTTGCCTATGACGTGATCTGGCTTTCGGCGCGCGAGGAAGATGCGTTGGAGCAGCACCTGGTGGCGCTGGGCCAGCGCCCGGCGCGCGAGCGTGTGGCCTATCTGGCGTTGTGGCTGGTGGAGCGCGGCTTGCAGACCGGCATCGCGCCGCAGATCGGCCCGTCTGCCACGTTGCGCGTGCCGATCACGCAGGGCCAGGTGGCTGATATGCTGGGCCTGTCGCTGGTGCATACCAACCGCACGTTGCAGGCGCTGCGCAAGGCTGGCCAGGTGGATTGGATGGGCACGGGCATCCACATTCCCCGCCTGGACAATGTGCGGGCGATGGTCGGTTTCGATCCCCAGGGCTTGCCAAAAAGACCTTACATCTAAGGTGCTTGGCTGGAGGGTTTGGGGGATTGGGGCGAAATTGCAAAATAATGCCGATTTTTTTCGGCGAGGTGGGAACCGATTTCGGGGCGCCCCGTTAAAGGCATGTCACCGCCGAGACCCCCCCTCCCGTCCAAGCGGCTGGTGATACGATCCCGAAGGCCTCCGCCAATCCCCGGCGGAGGCCTTTTTCGTGGGCGTGTATGCACAGCGACACACGCGGTGCGCCCGGTGGCTGTAACCCCTGACCGTGATCAGCGCGTCAAAGCATTGCGCAGGCGGCCGAGCAGGCCGGCCTGACGGCCATGGCGCTGCACCAGGCTGGCCAGGGCATCGGGTGGAAAGGGCTTGGCCAGCACGTGGCCGAGTTCGGCGATGTGCGGTGGGATGCTTTCCGGCGTGCCGGTGGAAAAGATGATCAGCGGTGGATTCGGGCTGATCGCCATGGCCAGTTCCGCCAGGGCCCAGCCGTCGTCACGATCGGCCAGGTGCACGTCGAGCACGAGGATGGAGGGACGCAGGCGCTGCATCTCGATCAGGGCCTGGGCGGTGGTGTGGCAGGTGGCCACGGTATCCGCCCCGGCCTGGGCCAGGCTGTCGGCCATGGCCAGCGCCACGATGGCCTCATCCTCGACCACCAGGGCATTGCCCAACCCGCCGCCGGCCGGGCCGGATGGCGCGCCGGGATGACCGAACAATTGCATGGCCTGCTTTCCCTTCTCCGGCCGCCTTGCACGCGGGTGCAAGGGCCGGCGCCCAAGTGGGGCTTGCCTTGGCCTATGCAAGGCTAACCCGCCGGGAACAACGCCTGTTGCGCCCGCGCGTTCCGCAGGCGCGGGCGGTGGATCAAAGCGCGCGTTCGTAGATCGTATAGCGCTTGTTGACGTGGCTATCGATCGCGTCGGCAATGGCGATCATCCCCTGGTTGTCATCCAGGATCCAGCCGATTTCTCCGCGTGAGGCACCATAGTGCTGCACCGAGTTGCGCCGGATGTATTCGATCATCATGAAGGCCAGCTGGCTCGCGAGGCGCGAGGATTGCAGCTTCTTGCGCACGCCCATCAGCGGCACGCGCATGGTGCGGCAACGCGGCTTGTTCAGCCAGCGCAGCAGCTTGATCCAGTTGAACGGAAACAGCTTGCCGCCCATCGGCTTCATCACTTCGTTGAGATCGGGCAGCGTCATCATGAAGGCCACCGGCTCGCCCTCGTACTCGGCCACCATGATCAGGTCTTCTCGCACGATCGGCTTGAACTTCTTGCCGGCATAGCCGATCTCGGTCTGGGTAAACGGCACGAAGCCCCAGTTGTCCGACCAGGCATCGTTGAGGATGTCGAGGATGATCGCCGCTTCGCTGTCGAACTTGCTCTTGTCGACATTGCGGATGCGAATCTTGGCGTTCTTCTCGCCCGATTGCACGATGCGCTGGATCAGCGGCGGAAACTGCTTGGTGATGTCCAGCTCATAGGTCAGCAGCTGCTTGGCCGGGGTATAGGGCAGCGCTTCGATATAGTGCTGATAGCGTTCGCTCTGGTGGCCCATCATCACCGTGGGCGGATGGTCAAAGCCCAGCGTCAACTGGCCCGGCTCTTCCCAGACCGACATCGACAGCGGCGCGAGCACGCGGGTCATGCCCTTGGCGCGCAGCCATTCTTCGGCCCGCGCGATCAGGGCGTGGGCCGTGCTTTCGTCTTCCGCTTCCAGCAGGCCCCAGTTGCCGGTGCCCGGTCCCATGCCCTGTACCGGGTCCATCGCCACGGCAAGGTGATCGATATGGGCGGAAATGCGGCCAACGATGCGCCCGTCGCGCCGCGCCAGGAACAGCTGCACATCGGCGTGTTCGAAGAACGGGTTCTTGCCCGGAGTGATCAGTTCCATCGCTTCCATGCGCAGCGGCGGCACCCAGTTGGGGTCAGATGCGTTGATGCGATAGGCCAGATCGACAAAGGCGGCCCGTTCGGCCTTGTTTGCAACGGGGGTGATGACTACTTCGCCTGCCACGATATCGCCTTTGTTTTGAGTTATACGCGCGCTGTCCCGGATGCCTGCGGTGCTATCCGGTGACTTGTCAAGCCGGACGAGCCCAGGCGGACCGGCGATCACCCGCCAGGCAGGTTTTTTGCCTGGTGTAACATGGGTTTCTTGGGAACCGTTTTTGCCATGCTTGTCACCGAATTTGCTGAACAGAGCGACGCACCTGCTGCTGCGGCCTCCGCTGCGCCAGCTGCCACGCCCGCTGCTGCGACGTCCACGCCTGCCCATCGCGCGCCCGGCCTTGCCGGCACGCCCGAGGACAAGGAGATGCTGCGCGCTGCGGCCGAATTGACGCGGGATATCGCCCGCGCCCGGCCGGAAATCTATTGGCCCGACATGCTGGTGTCGGCGCTGCTCGGCTATGGCGCGCTGGGCCTGGCGATTGCCACCGCGCTGCGCGGCGGCAACTGGGGCGTGGTCGTGGCGCTCGGGGTGTTCTCGGCCCTGGCGCTCTATCGCGCGCTGCTGTTCATCCATGAACTGACGCATATGCATCGCGATGCCCTGCCGGGTTTCCGCTTCGTCTGGAACCTGGTTGTTGGCATTCCGGTGCTGATGCCCTCGTTCATGTATGAAGGCGTGCATTCGCTGCACCATTCGCGCATCCGCTATGGCACCAGCGAAGACCCGGAATACCTGCCTCTGGCGCTGATGAAGCCCTGGTCGCTGCCGCTGTTCACCGCCACCGCGCTGCTGCTGCCGGTCGGCCTCTTGCTGCGTTCGGCTGTGCTGGTGCCGCTGGGCGTGATCGTGCCGCCGCTGCGCACGCTGGTGTGGGAGCGTGCCTCTTCGCTCTCGATCAATCCCGGCTTCCGCCGGCGCAAGCCGGAAGGCGCCATGGCGCGCATGGTGTTCTGGCAGGAACTGGGCGCCACGCTGTGGGCCTGGGCCGTGCTGGGCTGGTCGGCCACGCATGGCTGGCTGCCGCTGCTGATCGCGCTGGGCGTGATCGCGCTGGCCGCGCTGCTCAACCAGGTGCGCACGCTGGTGGCCCACCTGTGGGAGAACGAAGGCGAGCAGATGACCGTGACCGGGCAATACCTCGATTCGGTCAACGTGCCGCCGCCGGGCGTATGGGGCGCGATGTGGGCACCGGTGGGCCTGCGCTATCACGCGCTGCACCACTTGCTGCCGTCGATGCCCTATCACTCGCTAGCCGAATGCCACCGTCGCCTGCGCGGCCATCTTGGGCTGGAATCGACCTATGAGCGGGCCAACTATGCCGGGCTGTTTCCGCTGCTCGCGCGGCTGGTGCGCTCGACCATGGGCACGCGCGCCAAGGGCTGACGTTTCACCAGCAGTCGAGCCCTGAAAAAGCCCCGCGCCGGTCTTGTCCGGCGCGGGGCTTTTTTCATTCCTCGGTGCGGATCAGCACGGCCTCACCGATCAGGAAAAAGAGCACGAAGGGCGCCCAGGCCGCGATCAGCGGCGGGTATCCGCCAAAGCTGCCCATGGCGAGCGCGGCATTGTCGACCACGAAATAGGCAAAGCCCAGCGCCATGCCGATCACCGCGCGCATGAACAGCTGGCCCGAGCGGGCCAGGCCAAAGCCCGCCACCGCGCCGAGCAGCGGCATGAGCATGGCCGACAGCGGGCCGGAAATCTTGTGCCACCAGCGGCTTTCCAGCTCGCTGGTGCTGTGCCCGGCAGCGCGGATCGCCTGGATCGAGCCGGTCAGGTGCCACAACGATTCGGCATCGGCATCGGCCTTGCGGATCAGGATCTGGGTGGGCGTAACCCCGGTGGCGAACACGGCATCGCCATTATCCTGGGTGCGCCGCGCGCTCTGCACGTCAAACGTGGTGGGCCGAGTCAGGCGCCAGCCGGGATTGGCATAGGTGGCGGCCGGCGAGCGGACGATCTCGGTGACCATGCCGGTGGGATCGCGGCGATGCCAGGTTACGTCGGTCATGCGCATGGCATTGCCCTCGCCAGTCACCGTGCGGGCATAGAGAATGTTGGGCCCATCCTGTAGCCAGACGTTGCTGCGCACCTGGGTATCGGTGGGCAGGGGGCCATAATTGGCCGCCTGCCAGGCCTTGAGCGTGGCGGTGGAGCGCGTGACGATCCGCTCGTTGAACGCGAAATTGCCGATCGCGATCACGCCGGCCACCAGGAACAGCGGCGCCAGCACCTGGTGTGCCGACAGGCCTGAGGCCTTCATCGCAATCACTTCGCTGTTCTGGTTGAGCGTGAACAGCGTGATGATCGTGGCCAGCAGCACCGAATAGGGCAGGAACTTGGCCACCAGCTGCGGCGCGCGCAGGCCCACATAGGTGAGCAGCTGCGCCTGGCCATTGCCAGGATGGGCCAGGATCTCGCCGCTTTCGCCCAGCAGATCGAGCATCTGCAGGACCAGGACCAGCATCAGCAGCACGGCGACGACGCGCGCGGCAAACATCTTGCCGATGTAGCGCGTCATCGTCGCGGATGGAAAGATATCAAGCTGCAAGGCTATCGTCCTGTGCTGCCGGGTCGATCATGTCGCCACGGCGGCGGCGCGCGAACAGCTTGCGCACGCGGCTGGCAACCTTGGCAAAGGCGGTTTCGAGCGCGCCGATCGGCTGGCCACCGGGCACATAGGCCAGGCGCCAGTACATCCAGATGATCAGTGCGGCAAAGAGCGCGAACGGTCCCCATAGCGCCAGGGCAGGATCAAGCCGGCCCAGGCTGGCGACATCCTGCCCATATTCGTTGACCTTGTGATAAGCCACCACCATCACGATGGACAGGAACACCCCCAGCGCCGACGTGGAGCGCTTGGGCGGGACGGCCAGGGCCACGGCCAGCAGCGGCAGCAGGAACATCATCACCACTTCCACCAGGCGGTAGTTGAGGCTGGCCTTGCTCTTGTTGCGCATGTCCTGCGAATAGGCCTTGTTCCAGCCAATCTTGAGCAGCTCGGGCAGGATGTATTCGCGGTCCTTGTCGCCGCGCTGGCGGAACTGGGCGATCTTGGGCAGGTCGATCGGCAGATCGTGTGACGCGAAGGTCAGCACGCGCGGCGAGGCCAGGTCGGGCCCATCCTGGACGATCTGGCCGTCGGTCAAGCGCAGGATGATCGTGTCGCGGTTCTCGCGGTTGGCAAAGAACTGCCCCTCGCGGGCGGAGATGGTCATGGTCTGGCCCTTGGGCGTGACCAGGCGGGCAAAGATACCCTCCAGATCGCGCCCGTCGTCGCGGCTGGAATCGACGCGCAGTGCGGTGCGATCCTGCAACGCGTTGAATTCCCCTACCTTGATCGAGGCACCCAGCGCGCCAGAGCCCAGCTCGTACTGCAATTCCTCGTAGTAGTAGCGGCTCAGGGGCTGGATATAGCCCACGATCAGCAGGTTGACCCCAGCCAGCACCAGCGTGAAGAGATAAGGCACCCGCAGCAGGCGGGTATAGGACAGGCCCACCGCGCGCATCACGTCGAGTTCCGAACTGGTCGCCAGTTTGCGGAAGGCGAACAGGATGCCGAGCATCAGCCCCAGCGGAATGGCGAGGCTCGCATATTCCGGGAAGAGGTTGATCAGCATCTTGAACACGACCGTGACCGGCCCGCCCTCGGTGGCGACGAAGTCAAACAGCCGCAGCATCTTGTCCAGCACCAGCAGCGATGCTGCCAGGACGAACACGGCCAGCATGGGCACGATCACCAGGCGGGCGATGTACCTGTCGATGGCGCTGAGGAATTTCACGTTCGGGCGTTTCACCGTGTGGGCGTCAAGGGGCAAGCAACGTCGCCCGGGGGCGCCGTGCAGGTGTCCGTGTCGGTTAGCCCGCTTCGCGGCGATGCGAAAGGCGAAAATGCCGCACCAGCGGGGCTGGCTACTCCTGCCGTGACAAAGGGACGTTTAATAACTAAAGTTATTGCCTGTCCCCTTGATTGATAATAGTGCTGCCACGCGAGCCTCCTGGCGCGGCGTTTGGCACAAGGCGCAAAGGTTGCCGCTGGCCATCGGGAACGCCCATGGCTGCGGTGGGTTCCGCCAAAATACAACGCACCGAGGCCGAAATGCCTGCGGCGCGGGACATCTGTGGATGTAGAACTGACAAAACGCTTCCGCGCTGGACCGGGCGATCAGGAAGGCGTGATGACAAGGCACCATCATGCCGTGTTGATTCCTGCCGGGCTGGCGCCACGGACAAGGGAACAGGCCGTGAATTTCGTGACGTCTGGATCACAGTGGTGGCAAGGGCGGCTGGCGCGGTGCAGCGCCCGGCCCGAGGAATTGACCGCGCTGGCCGATCGTTGCGAAACCCTGGCGCCCGATGAACAGCGCCTGGGCTTTGAACGCACGCTGCGCGCCTTGGGCGATGTCGCCCTGGCACCCGAAGGCCTGGCTGGCGACAATGACAGCCTGTGGGTCAGCCTGCTGGCTGATTCGGGTGCCTATGAAAGCGCGGCGCTGGCGCTGATCCCGCCGGCGGCGGCCTTCAGCGGAGGGCGGCTGGAAGACGGGCGCTTTTCCGCGCAGATCGTCCTGCCCAGTGGCGCCGGCGCTCATTCGCGCGAGGCAAAGTCACTGGCAATGGCCTGGCTCGCCGCGCTGTTGCGCGCCCTGGCGCGCGAGATGATCGAGGAAAGCCGGCTGCATTGACGCTAACGCGGCGTCAGCGACTCCTTGGCGTCAGGCCTTTTCCAGCGTGCACTGCAGCGGGTGCTGGTTCTGCCGGGCGAAATCCATCACCTGGTTCACCTTGGTTTCCGCGATTTCATAAGGGAAAATGCCGCACACGCCCACGCCGCGTTGGTGCACGTGCAGCATGACGCGGGTGGCCTGCTCCAGATCCATGTGAAAGAAGCGCTTGAGGACCATCACCACGAATTCCATCGGGGTATAGTCGTCGTTGAGCATCAGCACCTTGAACATGCTGGGCTTCTTGGGCCGGGCGCGGGTGCGCGTGGCCAGGCCGATCATGTCGCCATCGTCGGTATCGCGATTGTCGCCCGCCATGAGCGGTGCTGCGGACGCAGGGCGTGCGCCAAGAGGGGCGCGGGCAGCGCGCGGCAGGGGGGCGGCGGACGCCGAGTGAGAAGCGGATCTGTGCATCGGAACCCTGAATATCGCATCGCAGCCGCCCCGCGACAAGGGGGCGTTCGGGCAGCCCTGCCCGAAAAACGTTACCGAAACGGCAAATCGCGCCCTGTTTGCGATACACAGTGGGCCCGGTGGGGGCCGGGAAAGCGCCGCGCATCAAAGCAAAAAGGCAGCCACGCCGCCATGGTGGGGCGTCGGCTGCCTTGATGCCGCTGGTGCTTGTCCAGGATAGTGGCCCGATCCAGCCGCCTTGCCCTGGTGGGCAAGACAGGCTGGGCCGGGCGAATCAGGTGCCGATCAGGCGGCGACCTTCATCTTTTCGACCGCGAGGCTGACGCGGTTGGAAATCGGCTGGAACGCTTCGTTGGCGAGCTTGAGCACGGCTTCGCTGTGCTTGCTGCTGGCCGCCACGGCTGCGTCGAACTGCTTGCGCATCAGGGCGGTGTGCTTTTCGAAGAATTCGGTCGGCGACTTGGCGCTGGCCAGTTCCTTGATTTCGGCGGTCAGGGTTTCCATCGCGGACTTGCCTTCGGCGGCATAGCCCTTGGTCAGTTCCTGCAGGCCCGAAGCAAGGATCTTGCTCGATTCCACGACGGCTTCGACGTTGCCCTTGGCGAATTCGCCGGCATCGCCAAAGGCGGCCTGGCTCTTTTCGAAGGCGGCCTTGGCCTTGTCAGAAGCGTCCTTGAAAGCGGACTGGAACTTGTCGGAAAATTCGTTGGCGGTGGTCATGATAGGGTGTTCCTTCCTGGAAGCCGCGGGCGCGGCGG
Source organism: Novosphingobium sp. AAP1 (assembly GCF_001295765.1). Lineage (NCBI taxonomy): Bacteria > Pseudomonadati > Pseudomonadota > Alphaproteobacteria > Sphingomonadales > Sphingomonadaceae > Novosphingobium > Novosphingobium sp. AAP1. The sequence goes on from NZ_LJHO01000004.1 coordinate 429,965, forward strand.
CATGGTTCACGCGGGTCTTGAGCGGGGCCGGCACCATCGCGTGGGGGATGCCGGTTCCTGGTCTGGGTGCCGTGACCGGCGGCTTTGCGCTGCCCGGCCCGCGCGCCGCCACGGGGGCGGGCTCGGGCTTGGCCGGCTTGGCCTCGGCAGGCTGGGCCGGCGCCGCCTTGGCGGCAACGGTCCGGGCCGGCAGCGGCTTGGCCGCGATCGCTTTCACCGGCTTGGCGGCCGGTGCCGGTTCGGGCTTGGTCACGCGGCTGGCGAGCGGCTTGCGCGCCTTGGCGGGAACTGGCTCCGAAACGGGCGATGCGTCCGGCGCTGCCACTGCTTCCGCGGCCTTTGGCGCAGCCACGGTGGGCTCTGCCGCAGGGGCGGGGGGTGTGGCGGGCGCCGGCTCTGCCGATGCCACTGCAGGGGTCACGAGCTTGCGTGCACGACGGGCGGCGGTTGTCGGTTCTGCCTGCTCCGTCGCGTGTGCCGCTGCGACGGTCGGTTCGACCGCGGGGGCGGGATCGGCAGCCACGACGGGCGCTGCGCCATCCGCCTGGGGGGCGGGGCTGGGCGTCACGTCGGGAAGCGTCCCTTCGTCCTTGGTTTGATCGGCCATGGCGTTACGGCTCCTGCAATGCGGCGAGGCAGGGACCGGATTGGCCTGAGGGTCGCACCATGGCGACGACTCAAGCCGGGAACGGCCTTACCTCTGCTGCATTGCAAAAAATAGGAATGCGCTGGCGGAAGTCAAGGTTTTTGTGCAGTGCACAATATCCATCTTGGAGGTAATTGCGCAACGTTGCCTAAACGTGTCGCCCGGCTTGTTGCGGCGCCGTCATCGCATGCGCACATATCGCCCTGGCGCGTCTTCTATTGCGTTGCGGCCGGGCACGCGGGCGCCCTTGGCCGGCACCGTGTCACCGTCCAGATCGGCCAGCCAGGCGCGCCAATCCGGCCACCAGCTGCCCTTGGTTTCCTGGGCGCCAGCCACGAACGCCTCGAGGCTGGCGGGTTCGCCCGGGTTGGTCCAGTACTGGTACTTGCCAGCGGCCGGCGGGTTGACCACGCCGGCGATATGCCCCGATCCGGCCAGCACGAATTTCCACGGCCCGGCCAGGTGCCGGGTCAGCTTCCACACGCTGTTCGCCGGGGCGATGTGGTCTTCCCGCCCGGCCTGGATATAGCAGGGCGTGGTGATGCGGTGCAGGTCGATCGGGGTGCCATCGGCGCTCAGCGCGTCGGGCACTACCAGCTGGTTGTCGCGATATAGCTCGCTCAGATAGGCGCGGTGCCAGCGCGCGGGCAGGTTGGTGGTGTCACCGTTCCAGTAGAGCAGGTCGAACGCCGGATAATCCTCGCCCAGCAGGTAGTTGTTGATCACATAGTTCCAGATCAGGTCTGGCCCGCGCAGCAGGTTGAACGTGGCGGCGAGATAGCGCCCGTCGAGATAGCCATCGGTTTCCAGGCTTTCGAGCCAGCGCAACTGCGCGTCGTCAACGAAGTGGCACAGCTCTCCCGCCTCGCTGAAATCGACCTGCGCGGTAAAGAACGTGGCCGAGGCGACCTTGTCGGCCTCGCCGCGCCGGGCCAGCACGGCCAGCGTGGCAGCAAGCGTGGTGCCGGCCACACAATAGCCGATAGTGTGGACCTTGGGCACGTTGAGGCGCTGGCGCACCACGTCGATCGCTTCGATCTGGGCGCGCACGTAATCGTCCATGGTCACATCGGCCATGCTGGCGTCAGCCGATTTCCACGAGACCATGAACACGCTCAGCCCCTGGTCCAGCGCCCACGACACGAAGCTTTTCTTGGGGTTGAGATCGAGAATGTAGAACCGGTTGATCCACGGCGGAAAGATCAGCAGTGGCACGGCCGCGACCTGGTCGGTGGTGGGGGTGTAGTGGATAAGCTGGAACAGCGGCGTTTCGTGCACCACCTTGCCGGCCGTGTTGGCGATGTTGCGGCCCACCTCGAACGCCTCCCCATCGGTGTGGCTCAATTGTCCGCGGCGCAGGTCGGCCAGCAGATGCTCGACCCCCTTGACGAGGTTTTCGCCCCGCGTGGCCAGGGTGCGTTCGATCACCAGCGGGTTGGTCATCGGGAAATTGGCTGGCGACAGCGCCTCGGTGATCAGCCGCGTCATGAAGCGCACCTGGCCATGGCGCTCGGGCTCCAGGCCGGAAATCTCCTGCGCCATGTCTTCCAGCCGTTCGGCCAGCAGCAGATAGGTCTGGTGGAGCAGGGCGAACCACGGCTGTTCGCGCCAGCGCGGATCGGCAAAGCGGCGATCGCGGCGCGGCAGGGCATCGGGCGCCACGTCGGCCGGAGCCTTGGCCGGCACGGTGCCTTGCGGGGCATAGAGTTCGATCACCCGGTTCCACAATTGCAGGCTTTCGTCCCACAGCCGCGCCTGGGTTTCGGCCTGGGTGATCGGCATCGTCCCTGCCCATTCATCGAACATCTGCTTCCAGCGGCCGCCATCGACCATGCGCAGCCAGGCCGGCTCTGCCACGGCGGTCTGTTCGGCCATGAAATCCAGCCACATCTTCTGCAGCTTGGCGCCCGACATCGCCCAGTGCTGGAAATCGCCCGGATCGGGGGCCTTGGCATGGGCAGTGGGCAGGAACGGCGCGGCCAGGGCCTGCATCGCCTCGGCCTGAAGGCGGAAAAGGTCTTCGAATACCGCGTTGTCGGTGGCAACCGGCGTCTTGGCATTACCCGTTTCGCGCATGGACGAACTTTCCCTCGTGACTTTCGGTCCCTGTCACCTGGCGCTGGTCACCGTGGCATACCCGGACCATGGACGTTCGCCCTTTTGCGCGCGGGCGGCACGGGCGGCAAGCCGCTTCGCGTCGCAAAGCGCGAGAGTGGCGCTGCAACAAGGCGCGCGGTGCAGCCCATGATTGGCGAAGCGGATCGATTGGCGTAAGGGGGCGGTCCCGGCAATCCTGCCGGCAAGCATTACGAGTCATGCCCGTGGAAGAAGAGTTCTACCGCATCAAGCGCCTGCCGCCCTATGTCATCGCCGAAGTCAACGCGATGCGGGCCGCAGCCCGCGCCAGCGGACGGGACATCATCGACCTGGGCATGGGCAACCCCGATCTGCCGCCGCCCGCGCATGTGATCGAAAAGCTGTGCGAAGTGGCGCAAAAGCCTTCGGCCCATGGCTATTCGGCGTCCAAGGGCATCCCCGGCATCCGCAAGGCGCAGGCGAACTATTACGCCACCCGCTTCAATGTGGAGCTGGACCCGGAAACCGAAGTCGTCATGACGATGGGATCGAAGGAAGGCCTGGCGAGCCTGGCCACCGCGATCACCGCGCCTGGTGACGTGGTGCTGGCGCCCAATCCATCCTACCCGATCCACACCTTCGGCTTCATCATCGCCGGCGCCACGATCCGGTCGGTGCCGACCACGCCCGACGAACGCTATTGGGAATCGCTCGATCGCGCGATGGCCTTCACCGTGCCGCGCCCGTCGATCCTGATCGTCAACTATCCGTCCAATCCCACGGCTGAAACCGTGGACCTGGCATTCTACGAACGCCTGGTCGCCTGGGCCAAGGAGAACAAGGTCTGGATTCTGTCGGACCTCGCTTATTCCGAACTCTATTTCGATGGCCAGCCGACCCGCTCGATCCTGGAAGTGCCGGGTGCCAAGGACGTGGCGGTGGAATTCACCTCGATGTCCAAGACCTTTTCCATGGCCGGCTGGCGCGTGGGTTTTGCCGTGGGCAACAAGCGCCTGATCGCCGCGCTGACCCGCGTGAAATCCTATCTCGATTACGGCGCGTTCACGCCGATCCAGGCGGCGGCCTGCGCCGCGCTCAACGGCCCGCAGGATATCGTCGAGCAGAACCGCAAGCTCTACCAGAAGCGCCGCGACGTGATGGTCGAGGCGTTCGGCCGCGCCGGGTGGGAGATTCCCAGCCCCAAGGCCTCGATGTTTGCGTGGGCGCCGCTGCCGCCGGCGTTGAAGCACATGGGCAGCCTGGAGTTTTCCAAGCAGCTCTTGACCCAGGCCGAAGTCGCCGTGGCACCGGGCGTGGGCTATGGCGAGGACGGCGAGGGCTTTGTTCGCATCGCCATGGTCGAAAACGAACAGCGGCTGCGCCAGGCCGCGCGCAATATCAAGCGCTACCTCACCAGCATGGGCGTCAACGCCTCGGCCGCGTAAGGCAGGGGTGAAGGGGGCAACGCGCCCCCTTCACAGCCCGGCAACAAGCGCGAGATTGGCCGCCAGGATCAGCGCGAACAGCAGCCAGCCGATCGCGAGCATGAGCCGCGACGCGGCGAAGCGGCCCATCACCTGGCGGTTGCCGGCAAAGCGCAGCAGCGGCCAGATCGCGAACGGCAATTGCAGCGACAGCACGACCTGGGTGGCCACCAGCAATTTCCCCACCGCGCCCTGGCCCAGCCACAGCACCCCGGCCAGCGCCGGCACGATCGCCAGCGCGCGGGTAAGGATGCGGCGCTGCCAGCAGGGGATCTTGAGGTTGAGGAAACCCTCCAGCACGACCTGACCGGCCACCGTGCCGGTGAACGTGGCGCTTTGCCCGGCGGCGAGCAGCGCCACGCCGAACAGCAGCGGCGCCAGGCCCGCCCCGGTGATCGGCGCGAGCAGCCGCCACGCATCCTCAATCGAGCCGACATCGCGGTGGCCATGGCCGTGGAAGGCTTCTGCCGCCAGCACCAGGATCGCCACGTTGACGAGTGTTGCCAGCAGCAGCGAGACCACTGTATCGGCGCCAGCCAGGCGCAGGGCGCGGCGCGTGCCCTGCTCTGACCGATCGCCCAGCCGCGTCTGCACCACGCTGGAATGCAGGTAGAGATTGTGGGGCATGACTGTCGCCCCCAGGATGCCGATCGCCAGCACGAGCGCGCCGGGCTGAGCGAGGCGCGCCAGATCGGGCACGGCGCCGGCGGCCAGCGCGGCACCATCCACCCCTACGATCGCCAGCTGCACGCCAAAGCACAGCGTGATCGTGGCGATCAGGCCCAGCACGATCGCCTCAAGCTGGCGAAAGCCATGGCCCTTGAGGCCAAGCACGATCAGCGTATCCAGCCCGGTGAGCAGCACGCCCACCCACAGCGGCACCCGGAACAGCAGGTGCAGCGCCAGCGCCGCGCCCAGCACTTCGGCAATGTCGGTGGCAATGATCGCCAGTTCGGCCAGCAGCCACAACGCGCGGCAGGCGGCGGGGGAATAGTGGCGGCGGGCCAGCTGGGCCAGATCCTGGCCGCTCGCCAGGCCCACCCGCATCGCCAGCGATTGCAGCACGATTGCCGCCAGCCCGCAGGCCAGGACGACGAACAGCAGGCCATGGCCGAACTGCGATCCCGCCGCGATATCGGTGGCCCAGTTGCCCGGGTCCATATAGCCCACGGCCACCAGCAGGCCGGGCCCCGCCGCCTGCCACAGCACGCGCCACCACGGGCCTTGTGGGGCGACGGCGACGGTGCCGCGCACCTCGGATGGGCAGAACGGGGCCGTGGCGGTGGTGGGCAGCGAAAGGCGGCTGGCCAGAGACGCAAGCGAAGACATGGCGCGAGCCTTAGCCATCAGCACCAAAGAAGAAACCCCGCCTGACAGGGCAGGCGGGGTTTCCGAGTCGGCGTTTGCGTAAGGGCGATTACTTGGCGGGCGCGGCCGCCGGTGCTGCGCCCAGGGTCAGTTTGCCACCCTTGCTGTTGAGATAGGCGATCACGTCGGCGCGGTCCTGCGCGCTGGTGAGGCCGGCGAAGGTCATCTTGGTGCCCTGCGCGAACTTGGCCGGGCCGCTCAGCCACTGGTCCAGCGTGGCCTGGTCCCACACGCCCTTGTGCGCCTTGAGCGCGTCGGAGAAGGCATAGCCGCCGCGGCCTTCGGCAATGGCATCACCGGCCACGCCATAGAGGTTGGGGCCGATGCCGTTGGCGCCACCCTGCTCGATGGTGTGGCAGGCCATGCACTTGGCAAAGACCTTCTCGCCCTTGGCCGCATCGCCAACCATCGCCGCCGGGGCGGCTGCGCCCGCCGGGGCCGCGCCAGCTGCCGGCACCGCTTCGGGCGCGGGCAGGGGCAGGTTGGAGCCCTTGGAGTTGAGATAGAGAATCACGTTGGCGCGATCCATCGGATCGGACAGGCCGGCGAACGACATCTTGGTGCCGTCAGCAAACTTCTTGGGATTGGTCAGCCATTCGTCGAGCGAGGCGAAATCCCACTTGCCGGTCTTGGACTTGAGCGAATCGGAAAAAGCATAGCCGCCGCGCCCTTCGGCACGCGCATCGCCCACCACGCCCCACAGGTTGGGACCGATGCCGTTGGCCGCGCCCTGGTCGATGGTGTGGCAGGCCTTGCACTTGGCAAAGATCGCCTCGCCCTTGGCAGCATCGGCCTTGGCCAGGCGGTTGGCGATCGGCTCGACCACAGCGGCCGCTGCAGCGCCGCCTTCCGGCTCTACCCCGGCGATGGCATAGCCCATCTTTTCCGGGCGTTCGTGCTTGTCAGCAAGAAAATAATGGGCGGACAACGTTGAAAGGCCAAGGGCCACGATACCACCAAACAAGGTCCATCCTGCGATCGTATTGAAACGGTCGTCCATTCCCAGCCCCATTTATCGCACGCATTTTCGGCCCGCTGCCGATACGCACCTTTTGCGGGTGGGATAATCAGCCCCCCGCGCCGGCGCAAGTGCGATTAGAGCCGCAAGGGAAACTGCGTCTGTGATCCAGAACAAATTTCCGGTCCTTGCGGTGCGCATTCCAGCCAGGATTTGCGCGGGATTGCGCTTGCCCCGGGGGCGAAATTGCGCCTAACGGCAGCAGCCATGCAAAGTTTTCCTGAACCCGCCCGCCTGCTTGTCGATCGCATGAGTGCCGCTGCTGCGGCCGATCCGGGCCGTGCCGTGGCGTTTCAGGGGGCGCCAGGCGCCAATTCGCATCGTGCGGCGATGGAAGTGATGCCCGATGGGCTGCCGCTGCCGTGCTTTTCGTTCGAGGATGCACTCGATGCGGTAAAGGACGGGCGCGCCGGCCAGGCGATCATCCCGATCGAGAATTCGCAGCATGGCCGCGTGGCCGATATCCATTTCCTGCTGCCCGAAAGCGGCCTGTCGATCGTGGCCGAGCATTTCCTCGACATTCACCACTGCCTGATGGCGCGGCCTGGCGCCGGGCAGATCGGCGCGGCCTACAGCCATCCCCAGGCGCTGGGCCAGTCCCGTTTCTACCTGCGCGAGCGGGGAATCGTGCCGATGGCCTATGCCGATACCGCCGGCGCCGCCGCGCTGGTGGCCGAAAGCGCAGAGGCCGGCATTGCCGCCATCGCCCCGCGCATCGCTGCCGAACTCTATGGGCTGGACCTGCTGGCCGAAGACATCGAGGACGCGCACGACAACACCACGCGGTTCGTGCTGCTGTCGAAAACGCCGCGCGATCCAGCCACGCTCAACGGGGATTCGCGCGCCGGCCAGGCGCTGACGACGTTCGTGTTCGAGGTGCGCAACATCCCCGCCGCGCTCTACAAGGCGCTGGGCGGCTTTGCCACCAACGGCGTCAACATGACTAAGCTGGAAAGCTACCAGAAGGGCGCCAGCTTTGCCGCCACGATGTTCTATGCCGATATCGTCGGCGCGCCAGGCGACCCGGCGGTGGATCGCGCGCTTGAGGAACTGGCCTATTTTGCCAAGGACTTGCGCATTCTTGGCTCCTATCCGCTGGAGCGCGGCCGGGGTTAGGCGCAGCCTTCGGGCAAGCGGTCCAATCTGCGCTTGCGGCGCGCGCGGCGGCATGCAACGAACGGAGATGTGAGCACCGTTGCAGCGGCCGCAAGGGCCGTGACCGCCACCGCGCAAGGCCCCGCCACAACGGCGCAGGCAGATGCTGCCCGTGCCGAGCACGCCTGGCAGACGGTGCGGGGCATGGGCGATATCCAGTTTGCGCCTGTGCCGCCGCCTCCCGCCGATCCCCCCTATGTGCCGCCGCACTGGTTGCAGATGCTGGTCAATGCGCTGGCGCAGGTGCTGGAATGGATCAACCTGCATGTGTTCCTGCCGCTGGGCCTTGCCCTCGCCCGGTCTGAACAGCTGCTGCTGGTGATGATCTGCGTGGTCGGGCTGGCGGCGCTGGTCTGGTTGGCGTGGTCGTTGCTGGCGCCCTGGCTGCGCGCGCGCCGTGCCCGCGCCGGGGTGACCGCGCCGGAATGGAGCCCGACGCCGCAGGCCGCGCTGGCCCTGCTGGAAGATGCCGATGCCCTGGCCGCGCAGGGCCGCTATGCCGAGGCAGTGCACCTGCTCTTGCAGCGCAGCGTGGCCGATATCGGCGCCGCGCGGCCCGATTGGCTGGCCCCGTCGAGCACGGCCCGCGAAATCGCCGTGCTGCCCGTGCTGCCGGTCGAGGCGCGCCAGGCCTTTGCCACCATGGCCGACGAAGTAGAGCGCGCGCGCTATGCCCTGCGCGCGCCGGGCCTGGGTGAATGGCAGCGTGCGCGCGGCGCCTATGCCGCCTTTGCCCTGCAATCGCTGGAGGCGCAGGCATGAGCACGGCGGACACGCACGCCGGCGGATCGAGCGCGGGCGGCGCCAGCGCCCCCTTTGCACGCGGCACCGTGCTTGCCCTCCTGCTGGTCGGCGCAGCGCTGTTCGTGGGCCTCTTGTGGTTTCTCGGCCACTCCGCGTCGCCGGCCAACAATGGCGGCGGCCATGCCAGCGGGCGCGGGCTCAACGGCTATGCCGCGCTGGCAGCGCTGGCCCAGGAAGATGGCTACACCGTGGCGCGTACCCGCAGCGAGAGCGGGATGGAGCAGCCGGGTGTCTTGGTGCTGACCCCGCTGCCCGATGCCGATGGCAAGGCGATCGCCCGCATTGTCGACAAGCGCCGCACGATCGGCCCCACCGTGATCATCACGCCCAAGTGGCAGGCCAGCCTCTTGCCCCGCAAGGAAAAGCGCCCGCGCGGCTGGACCCGGATCAACGGCGTGAGCCTGGCGCAATGGCCCGGCTTTGCCGATGACGTGACAGTGTCGCTCAACGGCGAAAAGGGTGCCCAAGGGCACGGCTGGCGCACCGCCGATGGCCGCAGCGGCCCCTTGCCCAATGACAAGCTGGTGGTTTCGGGCACCGGCCAGGCGCTGGTCCCGCTGGTCACCACCTCCGACGGGCGCACGCTGGCCGCCTATCGTGATGACAACGGCTATTATCCCTCGCTCGACCGGCTGGCCGATGTCGAACCGCCCACGGTCGAGCCTTCGGGCCCGGAAGGCGAAGATGGCGGACGCAACATGGATCTGCACCCGGTGATCCTGGTGTTCGAGCCTGACCTGATGGACAATTACGGCTTGGCCAACCGGCCAACCGCCATGCTGGCGCTGGATATCCTGCATGCCGCCGCGGTCGATTCGGGCAGCCGCGCGATCACCTTCGACCTGAGCCTCGCTGGGCTGGGTGGCCGTCCCAACCTGTTGACCCTGGCGTTCGAGCCGCCGTTCCTGGCGGCAACGGTTGGCCTGTTGTTGACGCTGCTGGCGGTGGGGTGGCGCGCATTCTGCCGCTTTGGCCCGCCGCGCACCGCGCCGCCATCGATCCCGCCGGGCAAGACCACGCTGGTGGCCAACAGCGCGGCCCTGATTCGCCGCGCCGGGCGCCTGCACCTGTTGACCGTGCCCTTTGTGGATGCCCTGCGCGAGCGGCTGGTGGCGCGGCTCGGGCTGCGGCGCGGGGCGGCGGCCGAGCAGGTCGATCCGCTGATCGATGCCCATCTTGCGCGGCTGCATCCCGACAGCATGCCCTTCTCGATCGCGGCGGCCCAGCTTGCCGCCGCACATCGCCCGGCCGATGCCGTGCGCGCGGCCCAGGCGCTGCACACCCTGGAAAAGGATCTTGCGTGACCAAGGAAACCCTATGACCGAGGCAGCTTTGGAACCCGGCGCGTTCAGCCTGGAAGACGTGCGCACGCTGGCCGATGCGATTCGCGCGCAAGTGGCCAAGGCCGTGGTTGGCCAGGACAGCGTGGTCGATCACTTGCTGGTGGCGTTGCTGGCGGGCGGCCATGTCTTGCTGGAAGGCCCGCCGGGCACGGCCAAGACGCTGGTGGCGCAAAGCTTTGCCACCGCAGTGGGGCTTGATTTCGGGCGCATCCAGTTCACCCCCGATCTGATGCCGGGCGATATCCTGGGATCGAACCTGTTCAATTTCCAGACCAGCCAGTTCACGCTCACGCGCGGGCCGATCTTTCACGACATCGTGCTGGCCGATGAAATCAACCGCACCCCGCCCAAGACGCAGGCTGCCCTGCTCGAAGCGATGCAGGAACGCCGCGTGACGCTGGATGGCACCGCCCATCTGCTGCCGGCGCACTTCATGGTTGTGGCCACGCAGAACCCGATCGAGAGCCAGGGCGTGTATCCCTTGCCCGAGGCGCAGCTCGACCGCTTCCTGTTCAAGCTGCTGGTCGATTATCCTTCTGCCGAAGAAGAGGCGCGCATCGTCACCCGCTATGGCGAGGGGCGCACCGGCCTTCATCCGGTACAGATGGGCGTTGCGGCTGTGGCCGATGCCCGCGGAGTGGCGAGCGCGCAGGCCGCGCTCAAGGCCGTTACCCTGGCCGAGCCGCTGGTCGATTATATCGTCGCGCTGGTGCGCGGCACGCGCGACAATGGCGATCTGCTGGCCGGGGCATCGCCCCGCGCGGCGGTCTTGCTGGCGGGCGCGGCACGGGCGCGCGCGGCGCTGGCGGGCCGCGACTATGCCATCCCTGACGATATCAAGAGCTTGGCCACGGCCGTGCTGCGCCATCGCATGGTGTTGAGCCCGGCGGCCGAGATCGAGGGGCGCCAGGCCGAAGCGATCGTGGCGGATCTGGTGCAGCGCACCCCGGCGCCGCGCTGACCGGCCCGGCTGACGCGGCCCCATGCCCACCCTGCGCTTTCCCCGCCTGCGCCCCTCCGGCCCTGCTGCCTGGCCGAGCCTGGCCGTCTATCCCACAGCGCGGGCGGTGCTGCTGCTGGCGCTGACCGCGCCTGCTGGCCTGCTGCTCGCCACCCTGGCGCCAGAGGCATGGATTGTGGCGCCGGCCGTCGGGGCGGTGCTGATCGCGCTGGTCCTGCTCGATGCGCTGATGGCCGGCCGCCTGCACGAGGCGCGCCTGGCCATGGCCGCCGATGCGGAGGTGGGCCAGGACGTGCGCTTTACTCTGCATGCCGCGCTTGCCGGCACTAGCGGCGCGCCGATGGCGGCGATTGCCTGCGATCCGCGCCTGGCCGACGGCGGGCGCGTGGCACTGCCGCTGGTGCGCGATCCTGCCGGCGAGGGTGCCTGGTCTGCGCAGGGCAGCCTGTTTCCGTCACGCCGGGGTACGGCGCGGATCGATACGCTGTGGCTGCGCTGGAGTGGGCCACTCGGGCTGGGCCACCGCCAGGTGCGCCGCGTGCTGGATCAGGCCTTGCGGGTGTGGCCCGATATCGCCCCGGTGCGCAGCCCGGCCTTGCAGATATTCCTGCGCGATGCCGCCTTTGGCCTGGTGGCGCGGCGCATTCGCGGCGAAGGGACCGAGTTCGAGGCCCTGGCCGATTACGAGCCGGGCATGGATCGCCGCCGTATCGACTGGAAAAGCTCGGCCCGCCATGGCCGCCTGTTTGCCAAGGAATACGAGACCGAGCGCAACAACCAGATCGTGTTCGCGTTCGATTGCGGGCAGGCGATGATCGAGCCGCTGGGCGGGCTGCCCCGGCTAGACCGCGCGATCACCGCTGCGCTGACCACGGCCTGGGTGGCATTGAAAGCGCAGGATCGCGTTGCGGTCTATGGCTTTGCCGCGCGGCCTCTGGCGCTCTCGCCGTTCGTCACCGCCACGCGCGATTTCGCCCGCCTGCAACGCAGCGCTGCCGGGTTTGACTATCATGGCGAAGAGCCGAATTTCACCTTTGCCATGGCCACGCTGGCCACGCGGTTGCAGCGCCGCTCGCTGGTGGTGGTGTTTTCCGATTTCACCGATCCGACCAGCGCCGAACTGATGATCGAAAGCCTGGGCCGGCTGATGGAGCGGCACCGCGTGCTGTTCGTGGTCATGGCCGATGCCGAACTGGCCGGCCTGGCCACGGCCAGCCCCGATACGCTCGATGCCATGGCCCGCGCGGTGACGGCCACGGCCTTGCAACGCCAGCGCGCGCTGGTGCTGCAACGCCTGCGCCAGATGGGCGTGCGCGTGGTCGAGGCCCCGTATGAGCAGATCGGCACGCGGTTGATCGATGCCTATCTGGGCGTGAAACGCGAAGGGAGCCTGGGATGATCGCGCGCTGGTTTGGCAGGAACGCCGGGCAGGATGCCGCGGTAGAAGCCGCGGCCCTGCGCTCCGATCGCTTTCGCCAGGCGCGCGAGGGCGATTGGCAGCGACTGGACGCGATCGTCACGCGGATCGAGGGTGGGCGCCTGCGCAAGCTGTCGGACGATGACCTGCTGGCCTTGCCCGCGCTTTACCGCACGGTGGTCTCCAGCCTGGCGATTGCGCGGGAAACCTCGCTCGACCAGGCGCTGATCAGCTATCTGGAAGGGCTGGCGCGGCGCGCCTGGTTTGCCGTCTATGGCCCGCGCGAAGGGCTGGGAGCTTGGCTCGCGCGCTTTTTCCGGGGCGGGTGGAGCGCGGCGGTGCGCGAACTGGGCCGCGACTTGCTGATCGCGCTGGCGGTGATGGTGCTGGGCACGGTGGTGGGCTGGCTGCTGGTGTCGAGCAATCCCGACTGGTTCTACAGCCTGATGGGCGGCATGGGCGACGATGTGCGGGTGCCCGGCGCCACGCGCGAGGCCTTGCGCCACACCCTGTTCGGCCAGCAGGACCAGAACGGCCTGTCGATGTTTGCCGCGTTCCTGTTCAGCAACAACGCGCAGGTTTCGCTGTTCGCCTTTGCCCTGGGCTTTGCCTTTGGCGTGCCGTCGGTCCTGCTGCTGATCCACAACACGGCCGGGCTGGGCGCGCTGCTGTGGCTCTATCACGGGCAGGGCCTGACGCTGGACCTCATCGGCTGGCTGGCGATCCACGGAACGACCGAACTGTTCGCCATCCTGCTGGCGGGCGCGGCAGGCATCCATATCGGCCGCGCCATGGCCTTTCCCGGCGATCTGCCGGTCCTGACCGCGGCAGCGGTGGCGGGGCGCCGCGCCGCACAGGTCATGGTGGGGGTGGTGCTGATGCTGGTGCTGGCGGCGCTGCTTGAAGGCTTTGGCCGGCAGCTGATCTATTCGACCACGACCCGGCTGATCATCGGCGGCACGATGCTGGCGCTGTGGAACGCCTATTTCTTTGCCTATCGCCCGGCGCGGGCGCGGGTGAGCAACTGATGGCGCGGCGCCCACGCTCGTCCGCCCAGGTGCAGCGCCGCCCCGCGCCTGATCGCCGTCAGCGCCAGGTGGTGACGCCCGAAGGCGTGCCGCTGCCCTTCACCATCGGCGCGCGCGGGGCGCGGGCCCTGGCGCTGCTGCTCGATCAGATTCTGATCGTGGCGACCATGGCCGGGCTGTCGTACCTGCTGTTTTCGCTGGCCCGGGCCATCAACCTCAAGGCCAATGCCAGCGGCGATTTCGTCGGCCAGGCGGTGGTCGTGGTGTGGGTGGTGGTGATGTTCCTGTTTCGCCACATCTGGTTTCTCTATTTCGAACTCGGCCCGCGCGGGGCCACGCCGGGCAAGCGCGCGCTGGGCCTGCGGGTGGCAGCGCGCGATGGCGGCCGCTTGACGACAGAGGCGGTGGTGGCGCGCAATTTCCTGCGCGATATCGAGCTGACCTTGCCGGTGATCTTCGTGTCGACCGCGCTGATCCAGGGAGAGGATGCCACCGTTGCCGGCTGGGCCGGGGCGGCGTGGTTCCTGATCTTCGCGTTCTTTCCGTTCTTCAACCGCGACGCCTTGCGCGCCGGAGACGTGGTGGCCGGCACTTGGGTGGTGGAAGCCGGGCGCGATCGGTTGAAGGCGGCGCTGTCCACCGGGGCAGGCGCGCAGGGGCGCAGCACGCTGACCGAAAACCGCTATGAATTCGGCGAGGCGGAACTCGCGATCTATGGCGAGTACGAGCTGCAGGTGCTCGAACGCGTGCTGCGTGAAAACCGCGAGGAAGCCATGGTCGATGTGGCGCAGGCGATCTGCGCCAAGATCGGCTGGAACAGTGGCCGGGGTGACGAGCGCGCGTTTCTGGAAGCCTATTACACCCAGCTGCGCGCCCGCCTGGAACGCGGCATGCGCTTTGGCCAGCGCAAGGCCGACAAGTTTTCGTGAGGAGCGTTATTCCCCGGTGAAAATCGCCACTTCGGCCCGGCCGGTGTGATCGGCAAAGCCGCGATAGAGGCCCTTGGTGTTGAACGCATGCGTCAGGTTGCCCTGCGCGTCGACCGCGATAATGCCGCCCACGCCGCCCATCTCGCCCACTTCGCCCAGCACGGCTTGCGTCGCCTGGGCCAGGCTTTCGCCGGCCAGGCGCACGCGCGCGGCGATTTCGTGGCCCACGCCCACGCGGATGAATACCTCACCCGTGCCGGTGCACGACACCGCGCAGGCGCGGTTGTCGGCATAGGTGCCCGCGCCGATCACCGGCGAATCGCCGATGCGGTTCCAGCGCTTGCCGGTCAGGCCGCCGGTGGACGTGGCAGCGGCAAGGTTGCCGTCCGCGTCGCAGGCCACGGCGCCCACAGTGCCGAACTTGAGATCGGCATCGAACCAGCCGTCCTTGCGGGCCTTGAACTCGTGCAACTGGCGGCGGCGCTCGTCGGTGGCGAACCAGGCCGGGTCCACCTCTTCCATGCCGTGGTCACGGGCAAATTCCTCGGCTCCGCTCCCGGCCAGGAACACGTGCGGCCCTTGTTCCATCACCGTGCGCGCCAGGCGCACCGGGTTGCGCGTGCGGGTGACGGCGCAGACCGAGCCGGCCGCGCGGGTGCGCCCGTCCATGATCGCGGCGTCGAGTTCGTTGGTTTCGTGATAGGTGAAGACCGCGCCGCGCCCGGCGTTGAAATGCGCGTCATCCTCCAGCGCGCAGACTGCGGCGGTGACCGCGTCGATCGCCGTGCCGCCGGCGCGCAGCACGGCCGTGCCGGCTTCCAGCGCCTGGGCCAATGCCGCGCGATAGTCGGCCGCCATGGCCTCGTCCATGATTTCAGGAGACATGGCGCCAGCGCCGCCATGGATGGCCAGGCTCCAGCGCGAAGAGGAATGCGTTGCTTCGGTCATGCTGGCGGCGATAGCAGATGCAACCGGTTTGGCCAGATGGAGCGCGCGCAATGCCTGAGGTGACGATACGCCAGGATGATCTTTCCGGTGCGGCGATCCAGGCGCTGGTGGCGCTGCACCTGGGCGGCATGCATGCCCATTCTCCGGCGTGCAAGGTCCACGCCCTGCCGCTCGATGCGCTGCGCGCGCCCGGCGTCACGTTCTTTTCCGCCTGGGTGGGCGATGATCTGGCGGGAATGGGCGCGCTCAAGATGCTGGCAGGCGATCACGGCGAACTCAAATCGATGCGCGTGGCGCCGCAATGGCTGGGGCAGGGTATCGGTAAGGCCATGCTGCGCCATCTGCTCGCGACGGCGCGGGCAATGGGCATGGCGCGGGTCAGCCTGGAAACTGGGCGCGGTGCGGCGTTCGAACCGGCCATCGCGCTCTATCGCGCCCACGGCTTCGTGCCTTGCGGGGCGTTTGCCGATTATGTGGTGGATGATTTCAGCCAGTGCCTGACGCTGGCTTTGTGAGGGAGCTTGCCTGAAACATCCCCTCCCTCAACCCCTCCTGCACGCGGGAGGGGAGCATAAAAAAGCCCCCTCCTCTTCAGAGGAGGGGGTTTGGGGATGGTGGAAACCTTGAGCGATCTATCGGCTCAAAGCTTGCCCACCAGCTCCGGCACGGCGGTAAACAGATCAGCCACCAGGCCCACGTCGGCCACCTGGAAGATCGGCGCGTCTTCATCCTTGTTGATGGCGATGATGGTCTTTGAGTCCTTCATCCCGGCAAGGTGCTGGATCGCCCCGGAAATGCCCACCGCGACATAGACCTGCGGCGCCACGATCTTGCCGGTCTGGCCGACCTGGTAATCGTTGGGCACATAGCCGGCGTCCACCGCCGCGCGGCTCGCGCCAATCGCGGCGCCCAGCTTGTCGGCCAGCGGGGTGATCGTCGCGGCAAAGGTTTCCGCGTCCTTCAAGGCGCGGCCGCCCGAGACGATGATCTTGGCGCTGGTCAGTTCGGGACGCTCGCTCTTGGCGATTTCCGCGCCGACGAAGCTGGAGAGGCCCGCGTCACCCACGCCGCTCACCGCGTCCACGCTGGCGCTGCCGCCGCTCGCCTCGGCCTTGGCAAAGGCGGTGGCGCGCACCGTCACCACCAGCTTGGCATCGCCCGATTCGACCGTGGCGATGGCATTGCCGGCATAGATCGGCCGGGTGAAGGTCTTGGGCCCTTCGACCGAGAGAATGTCGGATACCTGCGCCACGTCGAGCAGCGCGGCGACGCGCGGCGCGACGTTCTTGCCGGTGGTCGTGGCCGGCGCCACGAACGCGTCATGGTCGGCCATCAGCCCGGCGACGAGCGGAGCGACGTTTTCGGCCAGCGCATGGGCATAGGCGGCGTCATCGGCCTTGAGCACGGCGGCCACGCCGGCGATCTGCGCGGCGGCCTGCGCCACGCCATCGATGCCTTCGCCCGCGACCAGGGCGACCACGTCGCCAAGCTGGCCCGCTGCCGTTACCGCGCTCAGCGTCGCGTCCTTGATGGCCGCGCCGTCATGCTCGACCCAGAGAAGAACCTTACCCATCACGCGACTCCCAGTTCCTTGAGCTTGGCCACCAGCGCATCGACATCGGCCACCTTGACGCCGGCCGCGCGCACCGGCGGCTCGGCCACTTTCAGCGTCTTGAGGCGCGGTGCCACATCGACGCCCAGATCCGCCGGGGTCTTGGTGGCGAGCGGCTTGGACTTGGCCTTCATGATATTGGGCAGCGAGGCATAGCGCGGCTCGTTCAAGCGCAGGTCGGTGGTCACCACTGCCGGCAGCGCCAGCTTGACCGTTTCCAGGCCGCCATCGATCTCGCGCTTGACGATCAGGTGATCGCCTTCGACGCTGACTTCATTGGCAAAGGTGCCCTGCGGCCGGCCGAGCAGCGCGGCGACCATCTGGCCCACCTGGTTCGAATCGTCGTCGATCGCCTGCTTGCCGGTGATGATCAGGCCTGGCTGTTCCTCGCCGGCAATCGCCGTCACGATCTTGGCCACCGCCAGCGGCTCAACCTCGTCGTCAGACTGCACCAGGATCGCGCGGTCCGCACCCATCGCCAGCGCCGTACGCAGCGTGTCGCTCGCCTTTGCCGGCCCCACCGACACCGCCACGATCTCGCTCACCACGCCCTTTTCCTTCAGGCGAATGGCTTCCTCGACCGCGATCTCGTCGAACGGGTTCATGCTCATCTTCACGTTCGCCAGCTCGACACCCGTGCCATCCGCCTTCACCCGCGGCTTCACGTTGTAGTCGATCACCCGCTTCACGCAGACCAGGGCTTTCATTGCACTCACGCCTTTCCCAACGGTTTCGCCGTCTTGTAATTCACGCTTACGTAAACGTCAACTAGCCTTCCTCGCAGGCGGTTCATTCCATCTCGAGGATGATCGCGTCCACCGCCAGACTTTCGCCGGCCTTGGCACGCACTGCTTTGACTTTGCCGCTCTTTTCGGCGCGCAGGATGTTTTCCATCTTCATCGCCTCGACCACGGCAAGCGGCTGCCCCGCTTCCACGCTGTCGCCTTCGGCCACGTTGAGCGACACCAGCAGGCCGGGCATCGGGCAGATCAGGAAGCGCGAGAGATCGGGCGGCACCTTTTCGATCATGTGCGTGGCATAGGGCGCCACGCGGGCGGGCAGGACCTGCACCTTGTGGATCGCGCCGCGCGTGGTCAGTTGGAAACCGCTGCGCGTCGGCTTGACCTTCACGCCCAGCACCGCGCCGTCGACCTCAGCCTCTACCAGCGTATCGCCGGGGGTATATTCCATCGCCAGATCGAGCGGCGTGCCATCGACGGTAACCTCGTCACCTGCCAGCGCCACGGCGAAAACCTGGCCACCCAAGGTGACCGACCATGCCGATGGCGGCCGCAGCCGCTTGCCCAACTGGCCATCCACCCGCCGGGCGCGATCGGCCCGCGCCGTCGCCAGGAACGCGGCAATGCCCGCCAGCGCGCGCTGCAGGGCTTCGTCGGCGGGGGCGCCGTGGAACCCTTCGGGATATTCCTCGGCAATGAAGCCAGTGGTGAGTTCGCCCGAACGGAAGCGCGGATGCTGCATGATCGCGCTGACGAAATCGATGTTGTGACCAAGGCCCTCGATCTCGAACGCGTCGAGCGCGGCAACCTGGCGATCGGCGGCCTCGTCGCGCGTCTTGCCCCAGGTGACCAGCTTGGCGATCATCGGATCGTAGAACATCGAGACTTCGCCGCCTTCATAGACGCCGTCGTCCACGCGCACGCCGTCCACCCCGCGCCGGCCATTGGCCTGGCCATCGTCGGTCCAGCCGGCAAGCGGCGGGCGATAGCGCACCAGGCGCCCGGTGGAGGGCAGGAAGCCGCGATAGGGATCTTCGGCATAGACGCGGTTTTCGATCGCCCAGCCATCAATGCCAATATCGTCTTGCGTGAAGGCCAGCTTTTCCCCGGCGGCCACGCGGATCATCTGTTCGACCAGATCGATCCCGGTGATCGCCTCGGTAACCGGGTGCTCCACCTGAAGGCGCGTGTTCATTTCCAGGAAGTAGAACGACTTGCCCGTCTTGTCCGCGCCCGAAACGATCAGTTCGACCGTGCCGGCCGAATAATAGCCCACCGCGCGCGACAGGGCGACGCACTGTTCGCCCATGGCCTTGCGCATCTCCGGGCTGACGAAGGGCGAGGGCGCTTCCTCCACCACCTTTTGATGGCGGCGCTGGATCGAGCATTCGCGCTCGTTCAGGTAGAGGATGTTGCCGTGCTGGTCGCCCAGGATCTGGATTTCGATGTGGCGCGGGTTCTCGATGAACTTTTCGATGAACACGCGATCGTCGCCAAAGGAATTGAGCCCTTCGCGCTTCACGCTTTCAAAGCCCTCGCGCACGTCCTTTTCGGAAAAGGCGAGGCGCATGCCCTTGCCGCCACCGCCGGCCGAGGCCTTCATCATCACCGGATAGCCGATGTCGTTGGCGATGCGCACGGCATGGTCGGTATCGTCAATCTCGCCGACATAGCCGGGAACGACGTTGACGCCGGCGGCCTTGGCCAGCTTCTTGGATTCGATCTTGTCGCCCATCGCGGCGATCGCGCCGACGGGCGGCCCGATGAACGCGATGTTTTCGGCGGCCAGTGCCTCGGCAAAGCTGGTGCGTTCCGACAGGAAGCCATAGCCGGGATGCACCGCGTCGGCCCCGGTGGCCTTGCATGCGGCAATGATCTTGTCGGCAATCAGATAGGATTGCGCGGCCGGGGCCGGGCCGATGTGCACGGCTTCATCGGCCATCTGCACGAACGGCGCGCGCGCGTCGGCGTCGGAATAGACGGCCACGGTGGCAATGCCCATGCGGCGCGCGGTCTTGATCACGCGGCAGGCGATTTCGCCGCGATTGGCGATAAGGATCTTCTTGAACATCGTCCTCTCCCGTCCCGTCACGCGTCGAGCGGCGGCATGTTGTGGCCCAGCAGGCGCAGCATATCGGCAGCGCATTCCACCACGTTCGATCCCGGGCCATAGATGCCCTGAACCCCGGCTTCGCGCAGGAAATCATAATCTTGCGGCGGGATCACGCCGCCCGCCACCACCTTGATGTCTCCCCGCCCGGCCTCGCGCAGGCGCGCGATGAGTTCGGGGATCAGCGTCTTGTGCCCAGCCGCCAGGGACGAGGCGCCGATCGCATCCACGTCGGTGGCAAGCGCCAGGACGCAGGTTTCTTCCGGCGTCTGGAACAGGGGGCCGCTGGTCACGTCAAAGCCCATGTCGCCAAATGCCGAGGCAATGACATTGGCGCCGCGATCGTGGCCGTCCTGGCCCATCTTGGCCACCAGCAGCCGGGGCTTGCGGCCCAGGCGCCGGGTCACGGCCTCGACGCCCTCGATCACCTGGGCATAGCGCTTGTCGGCCGCATAGGCCGCGCCATAGACACCCTTGACCGGGGTGGGCGTGGTGCCGTGGCGGCCGAACACCGCCTCCATGGCATCGGAAATCTCGCCCAGCGTGGCGCGATGGCGCGCGGCTTCGACGGCCAGGGCGAGGAGGTTGTGGGTGAGATCGGGGGTGGTTTGGATAGGCCCTTCGACAGGCTCAGGGCGAACGGTGTTCTGTTCCGCACCGTCCGTGATGGGGAAATCTTGTTTCCCCCCATCCGTTCGGGCTGAGCTTGTCGAAGCCCCCGCGCGCGCCGCCTCTGTAATGGCCTTGAGCGCAGCCTGCACGGCAGCTTCGTCGCGGCTGGCGCGCACCGCGTTGATGCGGGCGATCTGGCCGGCGCGCACGGCGTGGTTGTCCACTTCGAGCGTTTCGATGCGGTCTTCGGTGGCGAGGCGATACTTGTTGACGCCGACGATCACATCTTCGCCCTTGTCGACGCGGGCCTGGCGGGCGGCGGCAGCTTCCTCGATCATCGCCTTGGGCCAGCCGGCGGCCACGGCCTTGGCCATGCCACCTTCGGCCTCGACGCGCTCGATGATGGCCCAGGCCTGGTTGACCAGCTGTGCGGTAAGCGCTTCGATGTAGTACGACCCGCCGAGCGGATCGACCACGTTGCACATGCCCGTTTCTTCCTGGATCACGATCTGGGTGTTGCGGGCAATACGCGCGGAAAAGTCGGTCGGCAGCGCGATCGCTTCATCGAGCGCATTGGTGTGCAGCGACTGCGTGCCGCCCAGCATCGCCGCCATCGCCTCGATCGTGGTGCGGATGACGTTGTTGTAGGGGTCCTGCTCCTGCAGGCTGACGCCCGAGGTCTGGCAGTGGGTACGCAGCATCTTGCTGCGCTCGTCCTTGGCGCCCAGTTGCGTCATCGCGCGGTGCCACAGCACGCGGGCGGCGCGCAGCTTGGCCACTTCCATGAAGAAGTTCATGCCGATGGCAAAGAAGAACGACAGCCGCCCGGAGAACCTGTCGATGTCGAGACCCGAGGCGACGCCGTACTTCACATATTCCATGCCATCGGCGATGGTGAAGGCCAGTTCCTGCACCTGCGTGGCGCCGGCTTCCTGCATGTGATAGCCGGAAATCGAGATCGAATTGAACTTGGGCATCCGTGCCGAGGTGAAGGCAAAGATGTCCGAGATGATCCGCATCGAGGGTTCGGGCGGATAGATATAGGTGTTGCGGACCATGAACTCCTTCAGAATGTCGTTCTGAATGGTTCCGTCCAGCTTTTCGGTGGGAACGCCCTGTTCCTCGCCCGCGACTATGAAGAATGCCAGGATCGGGATCACCGCGCCGTTCATCGTCATCGACACCGACATCTGGTCGAGCGGGATGCCGTCGAACAGGATCTTCATGTCCTCGACGCTGTCGATCGCCACGCCGGCCTTGCCCACGTCACCCACCACGCGCGGATGGTCGCTGTCATAGCCGCGATGGGTGGCCAGATCGAACGCCACCGACAGGCCCTTTTGCCCGGCGGCCAGGTTGCGGCGATAGAACGCGTTGGATTCCTCGGCCGTGGAGAAGCCGGCATATTGCCGGATCGTCCAGGGGCGGCCGGCATACATGCTGGCGCGCACGCCGCGCGTGAACGGGGCAAAGCCGGGCAGGCCGGGGTCTGTCGCCACGTCATCGGCGGTATAGAGCGGCTTGACCACGATGCCTTCGGGCGTGTGCCAGGTGAGGTCCTTGCCCTTCACCTCCTTGGCGGCGAGGGCTTCCCAGTCTTTAATGGTCCCCACGGGGCGTCTCCATGATTTCGGTCAGCTGGCCCAGCATGTCCTTGGGGTGCAGGAAAAAGATCGGGGTGCCGTGCGCGCCTATCCGCGTAGGGCCGAGGATGCGCTTGCCCTGCGCGGTGAACCACGCGCGCGCGGCCTCGA
The DNA here is from genome assembly GCF_001295765.1 of Novosphingobium sp. AAP1. Classification (NCBI taxonomy): domain Bacteria; kingdom Pseudomonadati; phylum Pseudomonadota; class Alphaproteobacteria; order Sphingomonadales; family Sphingomonadaceae; genus Novosphingobium; species Novosphingobium sp. AAP1. Next base: position 451,970 of record NZ_LJHO01000004.1, read on the forward strand.
TGTCTGCCACCTCGTAGCACAGGTGGTGCTGCCCGCCGGCCGGGTTCTTGGCAATGAAGCCGGCGATCGGGCTGGTTTCACCCAGCGGTTCGATCAGTTCGATCTGCGTGCCGGCAGTGCCCGCTTCACCCGGCGTGTTGACGAACGCCACCTTCACGCCCTGCTCGGGCATGTCGAACGGCGCGGTGATCAGGCTCGCGCCCATCACATCGCGATAATAGGCGATGGCGTCGTGCATCGAGGGCACCGCCACGCCGACGTGGTTCAAACGACCAAGCTTCATGGGATTGCGCGCCTTCTTACAGCGGAATGTTGTCGTGCTTCTTCCACGGGTTTTCGAGGCTCTTGCCGCGCAGCTTGCGCAGGGCGAGCGCGATGCGCCGGCGCGTGGAATGCGGGTGGATCACCTCGTCGACAAAGCCCTTGCTCGCGGCCACGAACGGGTTGGCAAAGCGGTCTTCGTATTCCTTGGTCTTGGCCGCGATCTCTTCGGGGCCAAGCCCGCGGAAGATGATTTCCACTGCGCCCTTGGCGCCCATGACCGCGATTTCGGCCGTGGGCCAGGCATAGTTCAAATCGCCACGCAGGTGCTTGGACGCCATCACGTCGTAGGCGCCGCCATAGGCCTTGCGCGTGATCACGGTGATCTTGGGCACGGTGGCCTCGCCATAGGCGAACAGCAGCTTGGCACCGTGCTTGATGATGCCGCCCAATTCCTGCGCGGTGCCGGGCAGGAAGCCGGGCACGTCGACAAAGGTCAGGATGGGAATGTCGAACGCATCGCAGAACCGCACGAAGCGCGCGGCCTTCTTGGACGAGTTGATATCGAGCACGCCGGCCAGCACCAGCGGCTGGTTGGCCACCACGCCCACGGTGCGCCCTTCGATCCGGCCGAAGCCGCACAGGATATTGGCCGCGTGGCCCGGCTGGATTTCAAAGAAATCGCCCTCGTCCAGCACCTTGGTGATCACCTCGCGCATGTCGTAAGGCTGGGTGGGCGAGGCCGGGATCAGCGTGTCGAGGCTTTCATCCAGGCGGTCCCACGGGTCGGACGTGGGCCGCTCGGGCACGCCGGTGCGGTTGGTGAGCGGCAGGTAATCGAAGAATTCGCGCGCCGTCAGCAGCGCCTCGATATCGTTTTCCAGCGCCAGGTCGGCCACCGAGGTCTTGGTCGAATGCGTGATCGCGCCGCCCAGTTCCTCTTGCGTGACGATCTCGTTGGTCACCGTCTTGACCACGTCGGGGCCGGTGACGAACATGTAGCTGGAATCCTTCACCATGAAGATGAAGTCGGTCATCGCCGGGGAATAGACGGCGCCGCCCGCGCACGGCCCCATGATCAGCGACAGCTGCGGCACCACGCCCGAGGCCAGCACGTTGCGCTGGAAAATCTCGGCATAGCCGCCGAGCGAGGCGACGCCTTCCTGGATGCGCGCGCCGCCCGAATCGTTGATGCCGATCACCGGCGCGCCGACTTTCAGCGCCATGTCCATGATCTTGCAAATCTTCATCGCGTGGCGTTCGGACACCGCGCCGCCGAACACGGTAAAGTCCTGCGAAAACACGAAGACCAGGCGGCCATTGATGGTGCCCGATCCGGTCACCACGCCATCGCCGGGAATGGTGTTTTCCGGCATGCCGAAATCGACGCAGTTGTGCTCCACATAGGCGTCGATCTCTTCGAAGCTGTCTTCGTCGAGCAGGATGTCGAGCCGCTCGCGCGCGGTCAGCTTGCCCTTGGCGTGCTGGGCATCGATCCGGCGCTGGCCGCCGCCCAGGCGCGCGGCGGCGCGCCGGCGTTCCATCTCGGCAATGTTGGCTGACATGGCATCTCTCGCTTTGCAAGTTTGCAGAATTGCCCCCGCGATGCCGCAGGGCGGGGGCGCTGTCCAATGTTAATCTGTAAAGTTGCGAAGCGATACTTTGCAAAGCGCGGGCTGCGTGATAGCCCGCATGGCACCATGGCACGCCGTCCTCTCTTTGCCGGGCAACCCTTGCGCGCGCTGCGCCAGCGCCGCGCCCTGCGCCAGGCCGATATGGCCGGCATGCTCGGCATCAGCGCGTCCTATCTCTCGCAGCTGGAAAACGACGAGCGGCCGCTGACGCCCGCGCTTACCGACACGTTGATGGCAACGTTCCCGGTCGATTGGGCAGACCTGGCGCCGCCCGCAGCCGATGACCTGGCCGAGGCACTGCGCGGGGCGCTGGCCGATCCGCATCTCTCTGCCAGCCCGCCGGGCGAACAGATCGAGCGGCTGGCCCGGCAGTTTCCCGATCTGGCGCGGCAGGTGGTGCAGTTGCACGGGCTCTATACGCAAACCCGCCAGAGGCTCGACATGATGGACGAGACCATCGGCGCGAGCCTGGCTGCGGGCGGGCGCCTGCCGTGGGAGGAAGTGCGCGACTGGTTCCACCATGCCGGCAACTATGTCGATGCGCTCGATCGCGGGGCCGAAGACCTGGCGGCGCGGATCGGGCAGGGCGAGCCGTCGCCCGATATTGCCCAGATGCAGGCCTGGCTGGCGGGCGAAGGGGTGAGCGTGGTGTGGCGCGGCGGCGGCCCGGTGCGGCGCTATGATGCGCCGCGCCGCACGCTCACGCTCGATTCCACCCAGCCGCTCGAATCCAGCCGGTTCCAGCTTGCCTATCAGGTCTGCGCCATTGCGCTGGCCGATGCGATCGCGCAGATCGTGGCGCATGCGCCCCTGCGCAGCGAAGCGGCGCGGCACCTTTTGGCGGTGGGCCTGGGCAACTATGCCGCTGGCGCGCTGACCATGCCCTATACCGCCTTTGCCCAGGCGGCGCGGGCCCTGCGCCATGATGTCGATCGGCTGCGCCAGCCGTTCCACACCAGTTTCGAGCAGGTGTGCCACCGCCTGTCCACGCTGCAACGCCCGCAGGCGCGCGGCATTCCGGTGTTCTTCTGCCGGGTGGACATGGCCGGCAACGTGACCAAGCGCCATTCCGCCACGCGGCTGCAGTTCGGCCGCTATGGCGGGGCCTGCCCCTTGTGGATCGTGCACGAGGCGGTGGCCATTCCCGATCGCATTCATGTGCAACTGGCCGAAATGCCCGATGGCGTGCGCTATGTCTCGATCGCCAAGGGTCTGGTGAAGCCATCGGGTTCCTATTACCGCCCGTCGCGCCGCTATGCCGTGGCGCTGGGCTGCGAAGCGGCGCTGGCCAGCGAGTTCGTCTATGCCGATGGGCTCAACCTGGCGAGCGACGAGGCGGTGGCGCGGATCGGCGCATCGTGCCGCACCTGCCCGCGCGATACCTGCGATCAGCGCGCCTTTCCGCCTAGCGACCGGGCCATCGCCGTCGATCCCGCCCAGCGCGATCGCGTGCCCTATCGCATCGTGACGGGCTAGTCCGGCAGGGCCGAATCGGCGCTTGGCTGCCTTTGGTTGACGCCATGCCTGGCGCGGCGGTTGGTCAAATTAGGGTCGATTAATTTTCGTTACCGTCACAAAACCTCGCAAAACCGGGGGCTTTCTGCCATGCTGCAGGGCATGCGAAGGTATTTGTTAACCATTGTCTGCAAGACCTCTAGAGAGATTACTAAGGGGTTTGGGCTATGCGGGCAGATGCAAAGGTCTTGTTGGATCGGTTGGGGAAAAGCGATTTTCGCTATCGCGAATTCGTCGACCGCTTCGCCGATCTGGAAAGCTGGCCGATCTTCGAGGCGCTGCTCAAGGACCCGCGCATCATGCCGCAGGACGATGCCTCGGCTATCGCGGCGACCATGCCCGGTGACAGCGGCCGCCTGCCGGCGCCCCGTGCCCAGGCGCGCCCCGAGATCCGCCCTGAAGCTCGTGCCGAAGCCCGCCCCGAACAAGCCCCGGTGGCCGCTGCGATGACGCCAGCTGAGCGTGTTGACGAGCCTGTGGCCGCCCCGGTGGCGGTTGCCCCATCCGATCCCGTGCCGCTGCCGATCAAGCCTGCCGCCACGCCCAGCCTGTTTGGCCGCTATGGCCGCCCCGATCGCGCCCAGAACATCCGCTCGCTGCTGCAGCGCCTGTCCGATGCGGTCGAAGGGGGAGACGCCTGATGGCCCTGATCCTGTTCCACAGCCCGCGCGGCGGCACTGGCACGTCGTTCCTGGCGGCCACCACCGCGATCGCCCTGTCGCGCGCCGGCCACGATGTCACCGCGCTCGATCTGGCGCAGAGCGGCACGCTGCAGCTGCACTTCGGGATCGGCCCGGGTGAAGCGCTGCCCCCGCTCGATGCCCCGGCCGAGGATACGGCCAGCGCATCGGTTCAGGGTGTGGCGCTGCGCAGCGCGGCTGCCCTGGCCCGCCAGCCCGATTTTGCCGAAGCGCTCGCCAAGGGCGAGATCGGCTTTGGCGGCGAGCAGCTGTTCGTGGCCGACATTTCCAGCGCCGATCGCCACTTGCGCGATCTGCTGCTGCCCTATGCCGTGCTGGAAATCTGCCCGCTGACGGCGACCGCCGAATGCCTGATGATGCTGCCGGCGGTCAACGATACCGGTCTGGCCAAGACCCGCTTCGTGATGAGCATGGTGGAAGACACCCGTCGCTTTGCCCGCCATTCGGTGGGCTTCCTGCGCGAACTGCTGGGCGATCGCCTGCTCGGCCAGGTGCGCCGCGACGAGGCCGTGATCGAGGCCGGCGCCATGCTTCAGCCGCTTGGCCGCTATGCCCCGCACAGCGCAGCCCTGGCTGATACCATCGCGCTGGGCGAATGCGTGGCCGAACTGATTGCCGAAATCCTGGATGACGAGGGCGCCGACCTGCCCGAAGACGATGCCGCCGCACCCGCTGGCCAGACCGGAAAGAACCGCGCCGCATGATCGCCTTGTTCCGCAATCCCGCAAACCTCCTGCGGCTGGGCACGTTCGTCCTGCTGGCGCTGACCGCGCTGGTGGTGATCGGCGTGCCGCTTGATCTCAAGCAGCAGTGGATGCTGGCCGGCGGAACGATCGTGGGCATGATGGCGCTGTCGCGCTGGAAATCGCGCAAGGGCTCGCTGGCGATCGGCATCCTCGCGATCATCACGTCCACCCGCTATATCTTTTGGCGCACCACGCAGACGCTCTCGTTCGGCACGCCGCTGGAATTCCTGTTCGGCACCGGACTTTATCTGGCCGAACTTTATGCATGGGTGCTGCTGATCCTGGGTTTCCTGCAGACCACCTGGCCGCTGGAGCGCCCGGTTGCGGAAATCGAGGGCGAGCCCGACACCTGGCCGACGGTGGACGTCTATGTCCCCACCTATAACGAGAGCCTGGATATCGTGCGCAACACCGTGTTCGCCGCGATGGACATGGATTACCCGCACGACCGCTTCAACGTCTATATCCTGGACGACGGCCGCCGCCCGGAATTCCGCGCCTTTGCCCGCGAGGCCGGCTGCGGCTACATCACGCGCGACAACAACCTGCACGCCAAGGCGGGCAATCTCAACGCGGCGATGAAGAAGACCGAGGGCGAACTGATCGCGATCTTCGATTGCGACCACGTGCCCACGCGCGCTTTCCTGCAGCTGACCGTGGCCTATTTCCAGAAGGAGCGGAAGCTGGCGCTGATGCAGACGCCGCACTTCTTCTATTCGCCCGATCCAGTGCAGCGCAACCTCGCCACGGCCAAGCACATGCCGGGTGAAGGCGATCTGTTCTATGGCCCGGTGCAGGGCGGCAACGACCTGTGGAACGCCACGTTCTTCTGCGGCAGCTGCGCGGTGATCCGCCGTGAAGCGCTGATGGAAACCAACGGCTTTGCCGGCGAAACCGTGACCGAAGACGCGCACACCGCCTTGAAGCTGCAGCGCACCGGCTGGTCCACCGCCTATATCAGCGCGCGCCTTTCGGCGGGCCTGGCCACCGAGCGCCTGGTGCTGCACATCGGCCAGCGCATCCGCTGGGCGCGCGGGATGACGCAGATCCTGCGCATCGAGAACCCGCTGCTTGGCCCCGGCCTCAAGTGGCAGCAGCGCCTGTGCTATCTCAATGCGATGCTGCACTTCCAGTTTCCGCTGCCGCGCATCTGCTTCCTGACCAGCCCGCTCGCCTACCTGATCTTTGGCCAGAACATCATCGCGGCCTCGGCCTCGCTGATCTTTGCCTATGCCGCGCCGCACCTGTTCTGCTCGCAGGTCACCTCGGAACGCTCGCAGGCCGGCGAACGCCGCCCGTTCTGGGGCGAGGTCTATGAAACGATCCTGGCCTTCCACCTGGTGGCGCCTACGGTGATGACCTGGTTCAACCCGCGCAAGGGCAAGTTCAACGTGACCGACAAGGGCGACCTGCTCGATCGCACGTTCTTCGACTGGGCCATCGTCAAGCCGCACATGATCTGCATGGCCACGATCGTGTTCGGCATCCTGCTGGCGATCGGCAAGCGCGTTTTCTTCCAGCACCTGTTCAACGTGCAGCTCGATACCCTGGCGCTCAACGTCGCCTGGGCCACCTTCAGCCTGATCATCCTGACCGCTGCCGTATCGGTGGCGCGCGAAACCCGGCAGGCCCGCCAGACCATCCGCGTGACTGCCGAACTGCCTGTCGCCGTTCACTTTTCCTCGGGCCATGTGGTGGATGGCACCACGATCGACATCTCGATGGGCGGGGCCGCGATCGAACTGCCGCCCGAATTGCCGGTGGGCGATGCCACGGTGACCGATATCGTCCTGGCGATGGGCGATGATCGCCTGGCCGTGCCGGTGGAAACGGTGCGCCGCACGCGTGGCCGTGCGTTTGTCCGCTATCAGCCGCTTGACACACTGGGCCAGCGTAGGCTTGTTCGTGCCGTTATGGGACGGGCGGACGCCTGGCAGCGCGCCGCGCCGCCAGAGATTGTGCCTGGCTTGCGTTCGCTGAGGGATATTCTGGTGGTCGATGGCTTGACGATCAAGCGCCTGCTCTTGCTCAATCGTGCCGAACGCAAGGCCGCCAAGGAAGAGCAGCGCCGTCTTGCCGAAGCGGCCAAGCTGGCGCGCGCGGCCGAGGAAAAGGCCAAGGCCGATGCTAAGCTGGCCGAAGGGCAGGGCAAGCGCAAGAAGCGCGCCAGCCTGGCTGCTGCCGCCGCGATGCTCCTGGCCATGCCGCTGGTGGGCACGCTGCTGGCCCCGCAGCAGGCCCAGGCCGCCCCGGCGCCGGCCGGCGCTGCGCCCGCCGCTGCCACTTCGGGCGGCGGCGTTTCGCGTGAACGGCTGACGCTCAAGGACCTGCGCATCAAGAACGCCGTGCGGCTCCAGGGCACGCGCGGCGAAATCTCCATTCCGTTCGGCGTGCGCAAGAACCAGGTGGTGACCGATGCGTCGATCACCCTGCAACTGGCCTGGTCGCCGGCGATGCTGGGCGATCTGTCGCAGCTGGTCGTGCTGGTGAACGGCGAAGTGGTGCAGACCGTGCCGCTGCGCCCGCAGGATTCTGGCGGCCAGGTGCTGACCCTGCCGATCAACCCGGCGCTGTTCCTGCCCGGTGACAACCAGTTGAACCTGCGCCTGATCGGGCACTATGCCCGCGATTGCGAAGACCCGTTCAATTCGGTGCTCTGGGCCAATGTCAGCAACACGCGCTCGTGGCTGGACCTGACCACCCAGGCCCTGCCCAACGTGCCCGATCTGTCGCACCTGCCTGGGCCGTTTTTCGATCGTGCGCTCAACACCACGCTCAAGATGCCGTTCGTGTTTGCCGGCCAACCCCACAAGGGTGAGCTTGAGGCCTCCGCCGCCATGGCCGGCTGGCTCGGTTCGATGGCCAGCTATCGCGGATTCTCGTTCCAGCCACTCTTTGGGCAGATGCCCATGGGCAACGCGATCGCCTTCCTCAAATCGGGGCAGAGCCTGCCCGGTCTCAACATGACGGTCAGCGGCCCTTCGGCCGCCGTCGTGCGCAATCCGCGCGATCCTTATGGCACCGTGCTGGTGATCATGGGCCGCGATGATGGCGAACTGCGCCTGGCGGCGGCTGCGGTCTCTTCGGGCCGGGGCGTGTTTGGCGGGGCGCGGATGAATTTCGATGGCGCCCGCGTGCCCAGCTATCCGCGCTATGGCGCGCCGCGCTGGATCACCACCGATCACGCGGTCAAACTCGGCGAAATCATGGAGCCCTATGCGCTCCAGGGCATGGGCCTGCCACCGGGCCCGCTGACGGCGCGTTTTCGCGTCGCGCCAGACTTGTTCTTCTGGCCGCGCCAAGGCGGCACGCTCAACCTCACCTATCGCTATCCGCTGGCCAAGTGGATGGATCGCAAGGCCTCGCGCCTTGATATTTCGATCAACAGCCAGTTCCTCAAGACCCTGCCGCTGGCTGGCAGCTGGTGGAGCGATTGGTTCGGATCGAAGGGCGCCAATAGCTTTGACGGTTCGGCCAGCCTCACCCTGCCGCGCTACAACCTGTTCGGGCAGAACGATCTGGTTTTCGATTACAACCTGATCCTGGCCGACAAGCAGAAGTGCACCGGCACGCTGCCCGACAACGTGCGCGTGGCGGTCGATCCGGCCTCGACCATCGATCTCAGCCACGCCTATCACGCGCTGGAAATGCCCGACCTCGCCACGTTTGCGGGCGCGGGCTATCCCTTCACGATCCGCCCTGACCTGGGCGAAACCACCGTGCTGATGAGCCGCAATCCCACGCCGGCCTCGGTCCAGGCGTTCCTCAACCTGATGGGCCGGTTTGGCGACAGCACCGGGATCGCCCCCACCGGGGTGACCGTGGCCGATGGCGTCGATCCCGATCGGCTGTCGAGCCAGGATATCCTGGTGATCGGCAGCTCGGCGATCGCCGGGGCTGGCCAGGTCTTTGCCAATGCGCCGCTGCATTGGGACGGGCACGGGCTGAAAGTGGCTGAAAAAAGCCCGCTGCAGTATGTTTCCGCGCTGTTTTCCGATCGTGGCCTCACCAACGAGGCCGATGTCGAGCCGATGATCCACGCCGCGCGCGGGTTTGCCGGCATCGTCAGCTTCCAGTCCCCCTATGCGTCGGATCGCACGGTGGTGGCGCTGGTCGCCGATGACGCCGCCGATCTGCCCCCGCTGGTCGATGGCATGGCTGATTCCAAGATCAACGCCCAGATCCAGGGTGACCTGTCGGTCGCCACGGGCGATGGCATGTCCAGCTTTGCCATCGGGTCCACCTATTGGGTCGGCAGCCTGCCGATCTGGATGAAGGTGGCGTTCTGGTTCAGCCAACGCCCCTTGCTCATGGCGTTCGGCACGCTCATTCTGGCATTGGGGCTCACTGGCCCAGCTTACGCCTATTTCCGCCGCCAGGCTCGCCTGCGTCTGGGTGCAAAGGATGAATGAGATGTCCGCGCCGCTGCCTTCTTCCCGTGCTGCTGTTGCCATCCTGCTGGCCTCGGGTGCCTCGCTGGCCTTGCCCCAGGTGGCATTTGCCGATGTGCCCGGGGTAAAGGCCCTGATCGCACAGGGGCTCTACTGGAAGGGCAAGGGGCGCCAGGATCTGGCGGATCAGGCGCTGCGCCGCGCGCTGGCGCTTGATCCCGGCAATGTCGAGGCGCGCCGCGCGCTGGCCGGTGGCGCTGCCCCTGCCGCCGCCGCCAAGGCGCAGCCTGCCAAGCAGCCCGCAGCCAAGCCCGCCCCGCGCCCGACCGTGGCGCGGGCTGCGCCGCGTCCGCAGCCGCGGCCGGCCGAGCGGGTGGCGGAAAAGGCGCCGCCGCCTGCGGCCAACCCGCGCCAGCGCGCCGCCGACAATGCCGGCAAGCAGCGCATGGCCGGGTTCGATGCGCTGGATGACAACAACCTGGATGCGGCCGCCAGCCGTTTCCAGAAGGCGCTGGGCGTCAACCGCAACGATGGCGATGCGCTGGGTGGCCTGGGCATCGTGCGCCTGCGCCAAAGCCGCTTTGCCGAAGCGCGCGACCTGCTCGAGCAGGCTTCGCGCCAGCCCAATCCGGGCCGCTGGGCCGAGGCACTGTCTGCTGCGCGGTTTTATGCCGGCATGGACGAGGCGCGCAATCTTCTCGCGCGTGGCCAGACCGACCAAGCGCAGGCATCGGCCGAGGCGCTGGTGCGCTCAGGCTTTGGCCAGCCGGGGCCGGCGCTCGAACTGCTCGCCGATATCTATGAACGCCAGGGCCGCTATGCCGACGCGGCCGATTTCTATCGCCAGGCCGGCGAGGTGAGCGGCACGCAGACTGACCAGCGCCTGCAGAGCCGCGCCGCGCGCGGCCGCGCGCTGGCCGCCGTGGCCCGTGGCGACGACGTGACGGCCGAGCAGGAATTCCAGGGCGGCCTGATGCTCGATCAGAGCGATCCGTGGATTCGCTATGAGTTTGCCCGCTTCCTGATCCGCCATGGCCGCAGCGTCGAAGCCGAATCGCTGATCAATACGCTGACCCAGTCGGGTGATCCCGATGCGCTTTATGCCGCCGCGCTGATCGATTCCGATTTGGGCCGCCATGCTGCCGCCGAATCGCTGATCGATCGCATTCCCGAAACCCAGCGCACCCCGGCGATGCGCAACTTTGCCCTGGGGGTGAAGACCGACAGCGCGATCGAGCGGGCCAAGGCCATGGCCGCCGGCGGCCAGCGCGAGCAGGCCGTGGCGGCGCTGCGCCAGCTGGGCGCGATCAAGACGCTGCCGGCCGCACGCCGTGCCGCGATTGCCAGCGCGCTGTATGACCTGGGCGATGGCGTGGGCGCCGGGCAATATGCCCAGGCGGCGATGAGCGGCGATATCGCCGATCTCGACGGCTATGACGCGGTGGTGCGCGTGCTGGCCAAGACCGGCCGCGACGACCTGGCCCGTGCGGCCCTGCAAAAGGCGGCGGCGCTGGGCAATACTTCGCCCGAAGGCCAGCGCACGCTGGCGCGCATGTCGGCCGGGTTGGCAGTGGGCCAGGCCGATCGCCTGCGCCTCAACGGCCAGTTTGCCCAGGCGTTTGACGTGCTGCGCGGCGCCTGGGGCGCGGCGCCCGACAACCTGGAAATCATCGCCGCGCTGGCCCGGCTCTATCAATCGGGCGGCATGGCCGCGCGCGCGGCACAGACCTTCCAGATCGTGCTGACGCGTGACGGCCGCAACCGCGATGCCCTGCTCGGCCTGGCGCAGACCGCCCAGGCCGCCGGCGACAAGGAACTGTCGCAAAGCGCGGCCAACCGCGCGCTGCAGGCCTTCCCGCAGGATTACCAGGTGCGCATGACCCTGGCCCAGGTGGCCCAGGCGCGCGGCGATCGCAGCGCGGCGGTGCGCCTGCTCAAGGAAGCGCGCGCGCTCTATTCGCGGCAAAGCGGCAGCAATGGCATCGATGCCTTTGGTGGCAATCCCTTTGCCGCCGATCCGATGGGCGTGGGCACGGGCAATCCGTTCCGCGATCAGCCGGCGATGCAGGCCCAGCCGCAGATCAATCCCTTTGCCCTGGGCAGCGGTACGCGCCTGCCCAGCGCGCAGATGGTGCCGATGAACAACGGCTTCGGCGCGCCTCCGGCCTATGCCGCACCCGCCAGCTATGCTGCGCCATCCTATGGCAACACGCCCGCCTATGCCACGCCGGTGGCGCAGACCGGGGGCTCGGTCATGGACGGTGCGGGTGGTGGTTATGCCACGCCGGCCGCCCAGAATTCCTATCAGGCCCAGAATTCCTACCCGGCCCAGAACACCTATCCGTCGCAACCTGCCTATCCGGCGCAGGGCACTTATGGCGCGCTGCCAAGCCCGGCCTTTGGCGGGCAGGGCTTTGGCACGGCGCCCGCGCCTGTCGGTTCCTCGCCGTTTGGCGATGCGGCAGCGCCCTTGGCGGCTGGCGGCCCGGTCGATCCGGTCATGGCCAAGATTTCGGGCGATATCGCCTCGCTCACGCGTGAAAGCGGGCCGCGGGTCGATCTGGCTACCTCGTATCGCGAGCGCAAGGGCGAGACCGGGCTTTCGCAATTGAGCGACCTGCGCGGCTCTGCCGAGATTTCCACCGGGCTCGCCGGTGGGCGCGTGCATGCCCGCGCCGAAGCGGTGGTGCTCGATTCCGGCCGACCGACCGGATCGGGCCTGGCGCGCTTTGGCACCAATGCCACGATCGAGGCGCAGGCCATCGTGGCGCAGAAAGCCTCTGCCCTGGTCCAGGCCGATACCCAGCACCGTTCGGGCGTGGGGCTGAGCGTGGGCTATGACAGCAGTGTGGTTCATGCCGATGTCGGCACGACGCCGCTGGGCATGGGCAAGACGCAGGTCTCGTTCCATGCTGGCGTCACGCCGGGCCTGAGCAATGGCGTGCAGGCGCAGGCCTGGGTGGAACGCCGCCCGGTAACCGACAGCGTGATCGCCTATGCCGGCACGCGCGATCCGGTCACGGGGCAGACCTGGGGCCATGTCATGCGGCTGGGCGGCGGCGCCGGACTGTCGGTCGATCGCAACGGCAGCGGCGCCTACGGCACGGTTGCCTACAACCGCTACAACGGCATCAACGTGCGCAAGAACCACGGTGTGGAAGCCAATGTCGGCGGCTACCTGCGGGTCTATCGCACCGAGCATTCGTCGCTGACCAGCGGGATCAACGTCAACTACCAGTCGTACGACAACCCGCAGAACTACTTCACCTATGGCCACGGTGGCTATTTCAGCCCGCAAAGCTTCCTCTCGGTCAGCTTTCCGGTGCGCTATGCCCTGGACAAGGACCAACTGGCCGTGCGCGCGGCGGTTACCCCAGGCTATCAGAGCTATAACCAGAAAGACGCTGCGCTCTATCCCACCAACGATCCGTTGCAGGCCCAGCTCAACGCGCTCAAGGCCCAGGATAGCGACGTGCGCGCGCGGTATGACAGCCTCAGCAAGACCGGCTTCGCGCTCTCGGCCGAAGGATCGGTCTATTACCAGATCAGCCCGTCGACCCGCATCGGGGGCGAGGCCAGTTACAATACCTTTGGCAGCTATGACGAGCTTCGCTCGACCATCGGCATCCGCCAGAGTTTGGGAGCGACCAAATAATGTTTGAGGACCCGAAGACACCGCGCGTGTCCAGCGCGTTCCGAGCTTCGCCACCGGCCGGTGCCAGCTTTCTGGTGGCCATGATCGCGCGCGAGCTGTCGAGCGCGGCGACCGAAGAGCAGAGCCATGGCTTCTATGCCGCGGTGGGCAAGCGGATCGCCGCGGTGGTGCCGCTCGATGACGTGGAAGACCTGGGCACGATGACCACGCGCATCAATGCGCTGTGGGCCACGCTGGGCTGGGGCAGCGCCGTGGTGACGGTGGAAGACAGCGCCATCGTGGTGCGCCAGGACGGGCTCTATCCCGAAACCGAGGCCGAGATCGCCGAGCCGTGGAAAGCACTGCTGCCGCCCTTGATGGAGGGCACCTATGATACCTGGTTCCGCATGATGGGCAGCAGCATTGCCCTGACGACCACGGCCGAATGGAAGGGACATACGCTTGCAATCAGACATGGCCGCTGATCGGATGAAGCGCCCGGCCGGCGCCGGGCAGAATGAAGGAATTGATCGGCGCGGGTTCGGGTTCGGGTTGCTGGTGGCACTGACCGCCGCCTGCGCCCCGGGGCGACAGAGCAAGGCCATGGCCAGCAACGGCGATTGGGAAACGTTCAAGGCCCGCTTTCTCGATCCCTCGGGCCGGATTGTCGATCCGCAGAACGGCGGGATCAGCCACAGCGAAGGGCAAAGCTATGGCCTGGTCCTGGCCCTGGAGGCGGGCGACCGTGCCACGTTCGAGCTGATCGCGGACTGGACCAACGACAACCTGCTGCGCAGCGACGTGGCGCTGCATGCGTGGCGGTACGATCCGTCAAATCCTGACCACGTGCCCGATCGCAACAATGCCGCCGATGGCGATATCATGATCGCCTGGGCGTTGCAGCGCGCCGGGCAGCACTGGGGCGTGGGGGAATGGCGCACGCGCTCTGCCGCGATCCGCGCCGCCATCCGCCAGCGCCTGGTCGTCGATCGCTTTGGCATGAAGCTGCTCTTGCCCGGGCTGGAAGGCTTCCAGGCCAATGGGCGCGTCATCGTCAATCCATCCTATTTCATCTGGCCTGCGTTCACGAGCTTTGCCGAATGGGATGGGCCGGGCGTGTGGCAGGCGCTGGCCGATGATGCCACCGCGATCGTGTCACAGGCGCGCTTTGGCCAATATGGCCTGCCGGCCGACTGGGTAGAGGTGGCCGGCCCGGGCCGCTTTGCCCCGGCCCCCGGCCACGATCCGCGCTTTGGCTTTGACGCGATCCGCGTGCCGCTGTTCGCGCTTGCCGGCCATCGCGCCAGCCTGGTCCAGCCGGTGGCCAATTTCTGGCGGCAGTGCCTGGCGCAGGGGCAGCCGATCCCGGCGTGGATCGATCTCAATACCGGGGAACGCGCCTCGTTCGCCGTGTCGAACGGCGGCGCGGCAATCGCCAGCAAGCTGATCGGCACGCGCCCGCCGCTGGGCCTGGCACCGGAATACTTTGGCGCGGCGCTGCAGATGCTGGTGGGCGCGCTGACCTGAACCAGGGGGCCTTGGGGGGCTGGCCTGGCCGCCCCCACCCTGGTTTGCCAGAACATGGTTTGCCCGAACGTGGTTTCCAGGGGCCCAAGCAACCCACCGAAACAAACGCGGATGGGCTTGCCAACCACGCCGCGCACGCCCACTTTGCGGCAAATGACCGAAGAAGAAATCAACAACCAGCTCGTCAATCGTAAGTTCTACAAGGCCGAGCAGGAAGCCGGGTTCGCGCAAAGCCACCCCAAGACCACCCCCCAGCAGCAGGACCCGGCCTATCGCCTCGCGTTTGGCGATACCGACTTCCTGTTGCGCGAGGAACTGCGCCCGGTGCGCTTCCAGCTGGAACTGCTCAAGGCAGAAATGCTGCTGGAAGAGGCCGATATCGGCTCTACCCTGGTGATCTACGGCTCCGCCCGCATTCCCGCGCCCGAAGCCGTCGATGCCGCGCTGGCGACGGCCACCACGCCCGAACGCAAGGCCGTGGTCGAGCGGCTGGCGGGCAAGGCCAAGTATTATGAAGAGGCGCGCAAGCTGGCGCGCTATGCTTCGACCTGCGGCGTCGTGGAAGAAGGCAAGCGCCAGTTCGTGGTCTGCTCGGGCGGGGGGCCGTCGATCATGGAAGCGGCCAACCGCGGCGCGGTGGACGTGGGCGCGGATTCGATCGGCCTCAACATCGTGCTGCCGCACGAACAGGCGCCCAACCCCTATGTGACGCCGCACCTGTCGTTCCAGTTCCACTATTTCGCGCTGCGCAAGATGCACTTCCTGATGCGCGCGCGCGCCGTGGCGGTGTTCCCCGGCGGCTTTGGCACGTTCGACGAATTCTTCGAACTGCTCACCCTGATCCAGACCGGCAAGATGAAGCCGATCCCCGTGCTGCTGTTCGGGGCGGATTACTGGAACAAGGTGATCAACTTCCGCGCCATTGCCGAGGAAGGCGTGATCAACTTCGAGGATCTCGACCTGTTCAAGCCGGTGGAAACCGCCGAGGAAGCTTGGAACGAGATCGTCAAGTTCTACGACCTCGACTGCGGTTGCGAGTAAGCTAACCCCGCACCGCGTGATGGCCCATCGGGCCGTGCCCGGCGCCAAGGCCGGGTGCGGCCAGCAGGGCCGCGCGGACAAAGGCGCGGGCGCGGTCCACCGCCTGTTCCAGGCTGGCGCCGCGCCCCAGTTCGGTGGCGATCGCGCTCGACAGGGTGCAGCCCGTGCCGTGGCTGTGGCGCGTGGCAATGCGCGGCGCTTGCCACAGGCGTGGCGGCTGGCCGGGAATGACCAAGCGGTCTTCCACCACGGGCCCATCGGCATCGCCGCCCTTGGCGAGATAGGCGATGCCCCGCGCCGCCATGGCGGCATCGCCGCCCAGCGCGGCCAGTTCCGGCACGTTGGGAGTGGTCAGCGTGGCGAGCGCCATCAGGCGTTCGAACGCGGCGATCGTGGCGGCATCGGCCAGTGCCGCGCCGCTGGTGGCGATCATCACCGGATCGAACACCACCGGCACGCCCAGCCCTTCCAGTCGATCGGCCACCACCGCTGCGATCTGTGGCGATCCGAGCATGCCGATCTTGACCGCGTCCACGCCGATATCGCTGACGCAGGCATCGATCTGCGCGGCGACCATCGCGGGCGTGGTGGCGGCCACGGCCGTGACGCCCAGCGTGTTCTGCGCGGTCAGCGCGCAGATCGCCGTCATGGCAAAGCCACCCAGCATGGTAATGGTCTTGATATCGGCCTGGATGCCGGCGCCGCCGCCGGAATCCGAACCGGCGATGGACAGGATGCGCGGGGGCGGGCTGGTCATCGCGGGTCTTTCACGCAAACAGGAACAGGACGGCCACCACCGTCATCGCCACGGTGGCCAGCCAGCCCACGGCCGCCAGGCGGCGTGAGATGACGAGGTGACCCATGGCGCGCGGATTGCGGGCGATCAGCATCGTCACCACCATCAGCGGCGGGGCGAGCAAGCCATTGATCACCGCCGTCCAATAGAGCGCCCGCATCGGGTTGATGCCGATGACGTTGATGGCCAGGCCCGCGAACGTGGCCAGCGCGATGGCAATGTAAAAGGCGCGCGCCTCACGCGGGGCGCGGTCGAGCCCTTCGTTCCAGCGCAAGGCCTCGCTCAGCGCATAGGCGGCAGAGCCGGCCAGCACCGGCACCGCCAGCAGCCCGGTGCCGATGATGCCCAGCGCGAACAGTGCAAAGGCCAGATCGCCGGCAAACGGCCGAAGCGCCATGGCCGCCTGATCGGCCGAGGTAATGTCGGTAATGCCATGGGCGTTGAGCGTGGCGGCGGTCGCCACGATGATGGCCAGCGCGGTAACGTTGGAAAAGCCCATGCCGAGCAGCGTATCGGCGCGAATACGCCGCAATTCCGGCTTGGCGCGGCGCGGGGCATCGTGCAGCGGCCGGGCCTGGCGGCGGCGCAATTCTTCCACCTCTTGCCCGGCCTGCCAGAAAAACAGGTAGGGGCTGATCGTGGTGCCCAACAGCGCCACCAGGCCCGACAGGAACGCATGGTCAAGCTGCACCGTTGGCACGACCACGTGATAGAGCGCGTCACCCCAGTCCATCGGGGTGACGATCAGCACTGCGATATAGGCAAACAGCGACAGCGTGGTCCATTTGAGCCAGCCGGCATAGCGGGCATAGGGCACGAACACTTCGGCCAGCACGCTGATCACGGCAAAGCCGAGGGTATAGAGCGGCAGCGGCCCGGGCAGCAGCAGGTGTAGCGCCGCAGCCATCGCGCCAAGGTCTGCCCCCAGGTTGATGACGTTGGCCACTACCAGCAGGCAGATCACGCCCGGCAGCAGCCAGCGCGGGTAGTGGCGCCGCACGTTGTCGGCAATGCCGCGCCCGGTGGTGGCGCCGATCCGCGCGCAGATTTCCTGGATTGCGGCCATCAGCGGATAGCTGAACAGCATGGTCCAGGTCAGCGTGTGGCCAAACTGCGCGCCCACCTGGCTATAGGTGCCGATGCCGCTGGGATCGTCATCGGCCGCGCCGGTGATCAGGCCAGGGCCCAACGAGGCCATCAGCGACTTGGCCGGGGCATCCGGTTCTGGCGGCACGGTCATGCGTGGCGGCGCTCAGGCAGTGGGGGCGGTGATGGCGTCAAGCACACGGGCCTCGATCTCTTCACGCGGCAGGCCGGGGGGAATGGTTTCGCCAATGACATAGCGAATGGTGCCGCGTCGCTTCCACACGCGGTGATACAGGGCGCCGCTATGCACCGCCACCGGAACCACCGGTAGTGACAACAACTTGTATATCCCGGCAAAACCCGATTGCAGCGGATAGCGCTGCCCCACTGGCACGCGCGTGCCTTCGGGAAAGATCGCCAGGGGGCGCCCTTCGGCCAGGCGGGCGCGGGCATGGGTCAGCATGGCACGCAGCGTCTTGGCGCCGGCCTCGCGCTCCACCCCGATCAGGCCATAGGCCCAGCCGGCGCGGCCCCACACGGGAATGCGCATCAACTCGATCTTGGCAAAGATGCAGGGGCGGTGCAGCACTTGCGGCAGGTCGATCGCCTCGAAAAAGCTTTCATGGCGCAGAGCATAGAACACGCCTTCCTGCGGCGGCGTGCCCACCACTTCCACGCGGATGCCCAGCACATGGCGCACCAGCGCGCGGTGCACGCCGGTCCACGCCTGCACCATGGCAAAGACGCCGCGCGGCGCCACGATCAGCACGATCGCCAACACCAGCAGCAGCAGCACGGTAAAGCCATAGAACGCGGCATAGAACACCAGGCTGCGCACGATTTCGGCAAGTGTAGGGGAACGGTCTTCCACGGCGCTTGTCACCATCCTGCCAGCCACGCCACCATGCGGGCCAGCAGCTTGTTGTATTCCAGGAACAGGATCTTGAGGCTGGGCCGCGAGGGCACGGCATCGCGCACGATCACCAGGCCCTTGGGCGCCACGACCCACAGATCGAACGTGGCGCGGCGCATGTGCCAGTCGGTGGTGACCAGGCGCACCGAATGGATCTTGTGCCGGGCGATCCAGGCGGCGGCCTCGTGCGCGTTGGAGCGGGTATCGACCGAATCAAAGCCCAGCGTGATGCAGCAATCGAGTCGCGCGGGATCGACCTTGTATTCGGCGGCAAATTCGGCCGGCCGGACCTGGCGATCGACACCGCTGACCAGCAGGGTCTGCGCCTTGCCGGCCTGCAGCATGGCCAAGGCACGAGGAATGCGGCCGCCGCCACCGGTCAGCACCACGATGCCATCGGTGCGCGTGCCATCGGGCGCCGGCTGCGGCAGGAACCACGCAAACCACAGGAAACCCAGCATCCACAGCAGGATCAGCGCCGAACCGATGCGGCGAAACAGGCCCGGCGGCTTTCTCATGCCCGGGGCTTTCTCACGATCGTGCGGCGCGTGCCGGCGTGCGGTGTGGTCATGGGTGGGGGCTGCTGCATAGCTTGGGCGTTATGGGGGGCAATATGGGGACGGTCACGCGATCATACCATGCGCCGCAAGGCGGCAAGAACGGTAAGTCGGGCTGTCAGCATCACCAGCAGCACGCCGGCGATGGGAATACCGGCAAGGGCGACCCAGTCGGTCCAGGCGAGCGAGCCTTGCGCGACCATGCCCGAACCCAGCGCGGCAAACTGGCGCGCCAGGCCCAGCACGGTAACGACGCCGGCAAGCAGGCCAACCAAGCCGCCCATCGCTGCGTCCGTCGCCATGGAACGCTGGAACACCCGCGCGATCTGCACGTCGGTGGCGCCCAGCATATGGACGATCTCGATCGTTTCGCGATGGGTGCCCAGCGCATTGCGCGACGCCAGCAGCACGGCGGAAACCGTGGCAAAGGCGAACAGCGCGATCAGGCCGCCGGCCGCCCATTGCAAGGCACCAATGGCGCGGAACACCGGTGCCAGCCAGCTTGACTGCGCATCGATCCGCGCCGCCGGGGCCGTGGCGGCCAAGGCCTTGCGCAGCAGATCGAGCCGCGCCGGCGTGGCCGTGCCGGCCAGGCGCACGTCGATCAGTGCCGGGATCGGCAGATCGTCCAGATCGTCGCCCGCACGGGTGCCCAGCCAGGGTTCGACCAAGGCGTCGAGCTGGTCCTGCGGCACGGCCGTGGCACTGATCACGCCGGGAGCGTGGCGCAGCACCGCCAGCGCCGCATCGGCCTGGCGCTGGCGCTGGGCGGGCGCGGCCGAGACGATCTGCACCGTCACCCCGCCTTCCAGATCGGCGCTGGCCGCCTGCGCGGCATGGCGCAGCGCCAGCGCGCTGGCCGCGGCCACCACGGTCAGCGCGATCATGATCGCGATCACCCACGGCATCGGGCCCGACAGGCGCGCCTCGGGCAGCAGGCGGGATTCGCCTTCGCCACCCAGGGCGCGCAGCGTGCGGGGCAGGGCGCTGGCCAAACGCTTCATGAGGTATGCCGTTTCATGGCAGGCCACCATCGCCCATCGGGCCATCGCCATTGCCGCCTGTGTCGACCGGACGGCGCGGGGGATAGCGCAGCGCGCCGGTGGGATCGGCCAGCTTGCCCTTGTCCAGCCGCATGATCAGCGAATCGGGCACCTTGCGGATCAGGTGCAGGTCGTGCGTCGCGACCACCACCGTAGTGCCCAGGCGGTTGAGGCTTTCGAACAGGCGCAGCAGCTTGATCGCCATCTCCGGGTCGACGTTGCCGGTCGGCTCGTCGGCCACCAGGATATCGGGACGGGCGATGACGGCCCGCGCGATCGCCACGCGCTGCTGTTCCCCACCCGAAAGTGTGGCGGGGCGGGCCTGGAAGCGGTCGCCCAGCCCGACCCATTCGAGCATGTCGGACACCGGCTTGGCGATGTCCTTCTCGCTTTGCCCGGCCACGCGCAGCGGCAGGGCCACGTTGTCCCACGCCGAAAGGTGCGGGACCAGGCGGAAATCCTGGAACACCACGCCGATGCGGCGGCGAAAGCCGGGCAGGCGTTCGCGCGGCAGGGTGATGGCATCGGTGCCGAACATGCGGATCAACCCGCGCGAGGGGCGCTGCGCCAGATAGAGCAGCTTGAGCAGGCTGGTCTTGCCCGCGCCGCTGGCGCCGGTGAGAAAGTAGAAGCAGCCGGGGTAGAGCGTGAACGAGACATCGGCCAGCACTTCGCGGCCGGCGCCATACCGCAGCCCGACATTGTCGAACTGGACAATCTCGGCGGCGGCTTGGTTCATGGCAGAAAGATCGGGCCCCGTTCGCGTGTTTGGTCGTGCGCCATGCCCGCCTACCATGTCGGCGCGGGGGCCGTTTGGCAATGTCCCGCATGGGCGGTTTGGTGCGTCGCGCGATGGCAAGGGCGCCTATACGCGTCAATGCATGTGGAAAAAAGGGCGCATGGGCGATTTGCCCCCTTGCACCCTATTGTTTCAGCCCCTCTCGGCATGCTTAGACCGTTTTATGATAATCGCCTGTCCCGCCTGTGCGACGCGCTATGTCGTCCCCGACAGTGCGATCGGCGTGGACGGCCGTACCGTGCGCTGTGCCAAGTGCCGGCACAGCTGGTTCCAGGCCGGCCCCGAACTCCCGCCGCGCCCGTCGGAGCAAGCCACGCCGCCTGAAACTGCCGCTTCCGAACCGGCGCCAACTCCCCCGCTGGCTCCCGCGCCACCGCCCGCCGCGCCAGTGCAACCGGCGCCGCCAGTCGCGGTAGAGGAGCAAGCGCCCCCGGCGCCCGCCCCACGGCCAGAGCCGCCCCGCGCGCAGGCCCCCACGGCCGAATACGTCTCGCCGGTATCGAGCTTCGAACACCAGCCCCCGTTCCGCCCGCGCCGCAACCCGGCGCGGCTGTGGACGGCCGCGGGCATTACCTTTGCTCTGGCCGTGGCGGCGATGATCGGCCTGGTCTCGTGGCTGGGCCTGCCCGATTGGTTGCCGGTCAACCGGCCCACCTTCGGCAACGGGCGCCCCGATCTGGTGCTTTCGTTCCCGCCCGCGCGGCAGGACCGCCGCACCTTGAGCAACGGGACGGCCTATTTCGGCGCGAGCGGCACCGTCACCAACGTGGGCAAAGACCTGCGCGAAGTGCCGCCGATCCTGATCGTGCTGCGCGACGCGCAGAACCGCATCGTCTATACCTGGGACGTCGCCCCGCCCAAGGACAAGCTGCGCCCGGGCGAAAGCGTGACGATCAACGAGGCGGTAACCGACGTTCCCAAGAGCGCGCGCTCGGCCGAAATCGGCTGGAAACCGGAATAGGCATGCAGGCCCCCGCCACACGCAGGGGCCGCAACTACCGGCTGGGGATAAAAAAGTGCAACCGCCCTGTTGCAGCCCCCCCAAACCCCTGCTAGGGGCGCGCTCCTACCCCGACGGGATGTGCCTTTGGCCAGCCCGTATGCGATATGCGGTCGTGGCGGAATTGGTAGACGCGCAACGTTGAGGTCGTTGTGGGCGAAAGCCCGTGGAAGTTCGAGTCTTCTCGACCGCACCAGCACCCCTCCCAGGGCTGCTCAGGAAATCGCCAAATGGCTGAAAACAGCCATTTCTTGCCTCACCGCAACCCATCGTGTATCCTCCCAGCGAACGCAAAACGGGGGACCAGACGGGGGACTGAAACCACCCCTTTTCTCCCCGCTGAGGAAAGGATCGGTGAAGCAGCACATCCTCTCGCACATCGCCGCGCGCAATGCGCCACCCGGCCGCTATGGTGACGGCGCGGGCCTGTGGCTGCACAAGCGTGAACGAGCCCGGGGCAAGTGGGTGCTGCGCTATTTCCTCAAGGGCCGCCGCCGCGAAATGGGCCTGGGGCCCTGGCCCGATGTTTCTATCGCCGATGCCAGAGCCGCCGCTGCCGAGGCCCGCGCCACCTTGCGCGCCGGGCAGTGTCCGATCGAAGCCCGCCGCCAGCAGAACCGGGTAATCGCGCGCCTGACAGTCGCCCAGGCAATCGCCAGCTGTTTCGAAGCGCGCAAGGCCCAGCTCAAAGGCGATGGTGCGGCCGGGCGCTGGCTGTCCCCGCTCAACGTCCATGTCATCCCCAAGCTCGGGGATCGCGCGATCGAGGACATCGACCAGCATGCCCTGCGCGACCTGCTGGCGCCGATCTGGCACACCAAGCCCGAAGCGGCGGCCAAGGCGCTCAACCGTCTCAGCCTCACCTTTACCCACGCGGCCGCGCTCGGGCTCGCCGTCGATCTCCAGGCCTGTCTCAAGGCACGCGCGCTGCTGGGCAAGCAGCGCCGCGAGACCGAGCATATTCCCGCCCTGGCTTATGCCGATGCACCCAAGTTCTACCAGTGGCTGGGCACGCTCGACACGACGGCCGCACGGGCGTTGCGCTTCCTGATGCTGACTCTGGCCCGCACCAGCGAAGTGCGGCTCGCCACCAGCGATGAAATCGAGGGTGAGGTCTGGAGCCTCTCGGCCAAGCGCACCAAGACCAACGAGAGTCGCCGCATTCCCCTAGTGGCCGAGGCGCAGGCGCTGGTGGCGGGTCAATCCGGCCACCTGTTTGCGGCCTATCGCGGCAAGCCACTGTCCGACATGGCGATGACCGCCCTGATGGATCGCGCTGGACTGAGCGCGCGGCCGCACGGGTTTCGCAGCACATTTCGGACCTGGGCCGAGGAATGCACCAAGGCGGATTTCGAGACCAAGGAAGCCTGTCTTGGTCACGCGGTCGATGTTGGCGTTGTCGGTGCCTACCAGCGCAGCGACCGGCTGGCCAAGCGGCGCAAGCTGCTGGAGGCCTGGCACAAGCACCTGACGCGACCGGTTGCAGCCGAGGCAGCCTCTGGCGTCGCTAGATCCGCGCGCCGCCGAGTTGCTCCAGCCAGCGCAGGTGAAGATTCCTGAGCGCGGTGCGGCGTGGATAGCCAGGATCGTCTTCGTCGCGCAGGTGCGCGATTACGTCGAAGGTGAAGGCCGCGCTGCCATGCGCGTTCCAGGCTTCCTGCAGCGAGCGGTGCGGATTGGCGCCCTGGCGCAGTGTGAACCACAGGCGGTTCTCGATGGTCGAAAGGTCCGGCGCGCTGCCGATCCACACTTCATCGCTTGCCACGCAGCGGATGGCATAGATGCCTGCCGCGATCTTGCGCTCCTTGTAGGCCGTGACGGCCGCCTTGCGCGTGGTCTCTGTCATGTCCTGCCTTTCGTGATGCGCGCGTTCTGTACGACCGCTGGGCCGCGCATGCAATTATATCCGGGTATATTGTGCAATAAATTTATCCGGCTATAAAAGGCGCATGACGAAAGAACTCTCCCTGCAGTGCACCGCCTTTGCCGGCCTGCGCAAACTGGCCCAAGGCGCGCTGATCGATGTGGCCTTGGCGGTGAAGGCCGCCGAAACCCAGGATTCCGGCGCTGTCCTCGTGTTCGACGACACCACCGGACGCGTGCTCGATCTCGACTTGCGCGGCACCACGGCAGAGATCGTTGCGCGGCTGGCTCGGCCGGGCGGTGGCGAGGCAGAGCCGGCGCGCGGGCGCGGGCGGCCAAAGCTCGGGGTCGTGCCGCGCGAGGTGACGCTGTTGCCGCGTCATTGGGAGTGGCTGGCGCAGCAGCCCGGCGGTGCCTCGGGCGCGCTGCGTCGGCTGGTCGACGAAGCACGGCGGGCCGATCATGGGCGAACCGAGCGCAAGGGCGCACAGCAGCGTGCTTACACGTTCCTGTCCGCCCTGGCAGGGGATCTGCCAGGCTACGAAGAGGCGATCCGCGCGCTGTTTGCCGATGATGGCGACGCGTTCGCGGCCAGGATGGCGGCTTGGCCGCAGGACATTCGCGACTACGCGCTGATGCTGGCCAGCGGGGAGGCCGCCGCATGATGCGCAGTGACCTGCGCAAGCAGTGCCTCGCGGCGTTCATTCAAGCGGTCTGGGACGAAGGGCGGGTGGATGCGGCTGATGACTACATCGCCGAAGCCTATGTCATCCACCACGATCCCGGCGATCCGTGGCACGGCCAGACGCTCGATCGCGCCGGTTTCAAGGACCGTGTCCGGCAATCGCGCGCGGCGTTTCCGCATCAGCGCTTTGCCACCCAGGGCCTGTTTGCCGATGGCGACAGCGTGGTGATGACCTGGTTGTGGCGCGGCACGCATGCGGCCGATCTGCCGGGCTTTCCGGCCACGGGCCAGACGATCCACATGTCTGGTGCGACGGTCTACATGTTTGACGCGGACGATCGCCTGACTGGCCATTGGCAGATCACCGACCGGCTTGGCGTCTACCAGCAATTGCAACGCGGGCGTCAGGAAACGTCGCCTGCCTCGTAGAACATGGGATTGCGCATCCATTCACGGATGGCGGATTCCCGCCAGCCGGTGCAGCGTGTGGCGATGCGCACCTGCTTGGGAAACGTCCCCGCCTGGATTTTGCGGTAGAGAGTGGCGCGGGTCAGGCCGGTGCGGTTGAGCACGGCATTGAGACGCAGGATGCGGTCCGGCGGCTGTTCGGTCATGGCTTGGTTCTCCTGTGCTGTGATTGGTTCTTTTGCTCCTTTGCTGTGAGATTTGCTGGTCTGCGGTCGGCGTCAAGAGTGCCGAAAACGGTGTCAAAGCACTGAATCTACGCCTGATCACGCCAGCACCGCCGATTGTACTCGAGGGTGAGAAAAGAAATTCTGAGGCTCGTGCAGATTGTGTCTCAGGCCGTCTCGGCCTGACCGCGCTCTCCTTCCGCTGCGCTCCAGCCGAGCCGGCGCTGCCGTCTCGGCGGCATGGCCGGTACGAGCGCTGACGCTTGGTCCGGCCTTGCTGACCGGTCCTGTCGGTCCGCCTCTGGCTCCCCTCCGATTGTCGCCGCGCTTTGGGTGCGCGGCGGTGTCTGCCTCGGCTTCGAGGTGACGGGGGGCGTCACGGCCCTGTAGCCCCGCCGCGACGGTGTGCAACCCGGCCCGCTGCGCGGGTCCGGGTGCTCCACGCTGTTGCGCTCCTAAGGCCCACCCCATTGCGCAAGCGCAACGGGGACCCCGGAGGATGCACCCCGCCGCCTGATGCGGGGCTCTTGGTCCGCTCCTGCCGCCCCCCGCCACCCCGGCGCCGGGCCATGGCGGTTTAAGGAGCTTGAAGATCATGAGCACGGTGAACACGAGCGAACGCCAGTCCCTCTATGCCGAGGTGACCTCCCGCATCATTGCCGAACTCGAAGCCGGGCGCCTGCCCTGGGTGCAGCCTTGGGACGCCAGCCGCTGTCCCTGCACACTCCCCCACAATGCCGGTTCGGGCCGGATCTATTCGGGGATCAATATTCTCATGCTTTGGACCTCTGCCATCGAGCAGGGCTTTTCCTCGCAGCGCTGGCTGACCTATCGCCAGGCCGAAGCAGCCGGGGGTCATGTCCGGCGCGGCGAGAAGGGTACGGTGGTCTGCTATGCCGATCGCTTCACCCCGCGCGAGGAAGCCGCCAAGGCCAGGGACGAAGACCGCGAAGCGCGCACCGTGGCCTTTCTCAAGCGCTTTACCGTGTTCAACCTCGATCAGTGCGAGGACCTGCCCGAGGACATGATTGCCCCGGTGGCGCCGATTGCGCCCGAGCTGGCGATTGCCGGCGCCGATCGCGTGATCCAGAACAGCGGGGTGACCTTCCGCATCGGGGGCGGGGAAGCGTTCTATTCGCCCACTCATGACGTGGTGCAGGTGCCACCCCAGGCGGCCTTCCTCGAGCCCATCAACTGGTTCCGGACAGCACTTCACGAACTGGGTCATGCCACCGGCCACAAGAGCCGGCTGGACCGGGACCAGACCGGCAAGTTCGGTTCTGCTTCCTATGCAAAAGAGGAACTTGTCGCGGAAATGGCCAGTGCCTTTGCCTGTGCGGCGCTGGGTATTGTCCCGACGGTGCGGCATGCCGATTACATCGGGGCCTGGCTCGAAGTGCTTTGCGCCGACGAGAAGGCGATCTTCCGCGCGGCCAGTGCGGCCAGCAAGGCGGCTGACTTTCTTCTCGCCTATGGGGAGGACCGGCCGTGAGCTCGCCTCTTCC